>NZ_QSAV01000043.1:0-32879 GCF_003465495.1 Segatella copri
AAAAGAGGGTGCGCCATAGACTTATGACACACCCTCTTTTTTTGAGTTTATTCTTTTATACGTATCTGATAATCTGTCCTACACTAACCTTCTTGTCTTTGCGGTAGCCGTTGAGTCTGCAGATCTGCTCTACAGTTACGCCGCGCTTTTCTGCGATAGAACTAAGCGTTTCGCCTGGCTTCACCTTGTGGTAGAGCTTCTCGTGGCCAGCAGGCAGTTCGTAGTATCTTCCCACTTCGCCGCCGTTAACCTGCTCTCTGGTGTAACCACCGTTGCCAACCTTGCCGCGGGCAGCATTGGCATCAGCTGATTCGCTTTCGTAGGTATTACGGTTAAAGCTGTAGAAGTCGCCTGTAACGTCCTGGTTGCGGAAATCGAAGAAGAGTGCCGGGTTCAGAGCCACACCACAGAGACGGGTCTCAAAGTGGAGATGCGAACCGGTACTTCTACCCGTGTTACCACCCAAGCCAATCACATCGCCGGCTCTTACCTCTTCGCCCTCAGTAACGAGCTGCTTAGAGAGGTGACCATAGATGGTCTCCAAACCATTGTTGTGACGAATCACGATGTACTTACCGTAACCACCACCTTCATATCTTACGATGCGAACTCTGCCTGAAAAGGCTGAGCGGATTGAGTCGCCAATATAAACCTTGATGTCCATACCTTTATGTTGGCGGCCAAAGCTAGCACGGTAACCGAAGTTACTTGTGACAACGCGACTAGGAGTTGGCATGCAGAAATGACGGAGATCGATACGGAAGTGCTCAGGCAAGGTTGTAGCCCTGTGAGCGTACTTGTTAGAGAAATCCTCATACAGCTCGGCTGCAGGGTTCTCTCTGTCTTCAATCATTCGATAATGCGACACAGCGAGTGTGTCGAGCGATTTCATTCTGTGGTCTACAGGTGCCTGTCTTGCCAACAGGTCTTGTCCGCAAACGGGAGAAGCTGTTAGCGCCAACAATGCAACGACCGAAATTTTCTTTATACTCTTTTTAAAACTCATACTACTTTTTCTATTTTCTTTTTTAGGTTCGTGTCAACAGCGCAGAATCATACAAGAAATTCTGTAAAAACCACTAAGGCAAATGCCTTCATGTAGCGGTTTTGTTATATAGACGTTGCAAATATAACAAAAAAACTTCAAAAAAACAAAGTTGTTAAAGCCAAAAGGGCGATATTTAACGCCCTAGCCTTTTTTTTAACTTACATTAGGAAAATGAGATGCAAGGAGTTGACTTTTAGTACGTTTCATGCTTTTGTAGCATTCTCAACAGAGCCACGGCAGGAGAATGCCCCATGAAAATATACTTTTTTACCTCCGGACTGGTGAATCGGAGGCATTCCTGATAAGCGCGGTAGAGGTCGTTGAGATTGATGGTAAATTCCTTACCCGATGACTCTCTGATACCGATAATCATCTTTGCCGTGACATGCAGTTTGACATATCTGATGCCTGTTGCACTTTCTATTTCCGTAATGTTTTCGAGAATGGCTCTCATTTCTTCCAGGGTTATTTCTGGTCGCGGCTCCCTGATAGCCGGCTTTCTTCTTTTATCCATAATTATACTTTTTACTTTTGGGACAGGCGATGGAATCGCCTGGAACGGGGATGAGGCTGCTTGATAGCTGAAGCCACCTTTTAGCCTTGCTTTCTGATAACAGGAACTGCTTTTGCTTGCTTTCTGATAGCAGGAACTGCTCTTGCTTGCTGCTTTAGCTGATGGCTGCCCAGTTGATATGGGTTTTCTTCAATTCCCTGAGGCGGTTCCAGAGCAGGGCGTTGTGAGGAGCATTGCATTCGGGATCGTTGTCGATGATTTCCTGTGCTTCTGTGCGTGCCAGTTGTACCAGCTGACCATCTCTGGCAATATTCGCTATCTTCAGGTCGAAAGCCATGCCGCTCTGCTGCGTTCCCTCCAGGTCGCCGGGACCACGGAGTTTCAAGTCGGCCTCGGCGATACGGAAACCGTCGTTCGTATCGCACATGATATCAATACGTTTGCGGGTTTCTTCTGAAAGTTTATAGTTGGTTACCAGAATGCAGTAGCTCTGGTCGCAGCCTCTTCCTACACGGCCTCGCAGCTGGTGCAACTGGGAGAGACCGAAGCGCTGTGCATCCAGGATAACCATGACAGAAGCATTGGGCACATTTACACCAACTTCTATCACGGTGGTGGCAACGAGAATCTGTGTTTCGCCCTTTACAAACTGCTCCATCTCTACCTCCTTCTCGGCAGATTTCATCTTTCCGTGTATCTTACTCAATTTGAATTCCGGGAATGCCTGTTTCAGCGTTTCGTAACCTTCTTCCAGGTTCTTCAGGTCGCTCTTCTCGCTTTCTTTGATCAGCGGAAAGACGATATATACCTGTCTGCCGAGATTAATCTGGCGGCGGATGCTCTGATAGAGACTGGTGAGTTGGGTATCAAACTTATGTAGCGTCTGTATCGGTTTTCTGCCCGGTGGCAGTTCATCAATCACGCTCACGTCCAGGTCACCATAAATGGTCATGGCGAGGGTGCGGGGGATAGGAGTGGCGGTCATCACGAGGATATGAGGCGGATTCTCGCTCTTGTTCCACAGCTTGGCTCTCTGTGCTACACCGAAGCGATGCTGCTCATCGATAACGGCTACGCCTAATCTTCTGAAAACTACCGGGTCTTCGAGGATGGCATGGGTGCCTACCAGAATCTGGATGTCGCCCGTAGCCAGGTCGGCAAGAATCTTTTCTCTCTTCTTTCCCTTTACGATGCCTGTGAGCAGTTCCACCCGGATGTCCATTCCCTGCAGAAAGTCGCAGATAGTTTGCAGATGCTGCTCGGCAAGAATTTCGGTAGGTGCCATCATACATGCCTGATAACCGTTATCCAGCGCAATGAGCATGGTCATGAGGGCCACGAGCGTCTTGCCCGAACCTACATCACCCTGCAGAAGACGGTTCATCTGTCTGCCGCTGCACATATCGGCTCTGATTTCATGCATCACCCGTTTCTGTGCTCCTGTCAGTTCAAAAGGCAGATGATGGGCATAGAACCCGTTGAAGATATCAGCGATGCGGTTGAAGACATAGCCCCTGAACTTGCGGCGCTGGTCGGTGGCATACCTTATTATATTAAGCTGCACATAGAAGAGTTCCTCAAATTTAAGGCGTACCTGTGCTTTCTGCATCTCCTGATGGGAATGCGGATAATGAATCATGCGGATGGCTGCATCGCGCGAAACCAGATGCAGACGGTCTACGATATGGTTTGGCAGCGTTTCGGGAAGAGGAGGAAGGATGGTGACCAACTGCTTGGTTATCTTCTCTATGGAACGTGAGGTGTAGCCGCGTTTTCTCAGGTTCTCGGTAAGCGAGTAGTAGGGCTGCATGCCCATCTCTGAAATCTGGAGATTGGTGGCATCGTCCATGTCGGGATGGGTAAACTGGAATCTGCCGTTGAAGATGGTTGGCTTTCCGAAAACGAGATATTCGGTTCCCACACGATAAGTCTTCATGATGTATTGGGCACCGCGATACCAGATGAGGTCTGCCACACCGTAGCCGTCTGAGAAATGGGCTACCAGCAGCTTGTTGCGCTTACCGGTATCAATCTCATCGTAGCTGAGTATCTTGCCTTTGAGTTGTACAAAGGGCATGTCGGCATTGAGTTCGCTGATGTGGAAAACCTTGGAGCGGTCTACATATTTATATGGATAGTATTCCAGCAGGTCACTATAAGAGTTGATGCCGAGCTCCTTGCTCAGTATCTCTTTCTTCTTGGGTCCTACCCCTGGCAGGAACATGATGTCTTGGTCTAGAATACTATTCATATTATGCAAAAGTACAACATTCAGACAAAACTGCCAAAATGTTTAACTTATTTTTAAATAGTGACGTTACAAAACGGAGCGTCTTGCGTCTTTATTCTATATAATCATTAGAAACAAACTCTAGAACAATGATAAAGATAAAGAATAAACTGTTCATCATCTTATGGTTGCTGTCCTTGGGCTTTGCAGTCCAGGCACAGGATTTTTATGTATCAACCTCTTTCCACGAGCCTGCAACCGACGGCTTGCGGTTCATCTATAGTAGGGATGCCGTCCATTGGGACAGTATTCCGGGCACCTTCCTGGCTCCTAAGGTAGGCAAGCAGAAAGTAATGCGCGACCCTTCCATCATCCGTACCCCTGACGGTGTGTTCCATCTGGTATGGACCAGCAGCTGGCGGGGCGACCGTGGCTTCGGTTATGCAGAAAGTCGCGACCTGATGCATTGGAGCGAACCGAAATTCATCGAGGTGATGGACGATCCTACTACCGTGAATGTATGGGCACCGGAGTTCTTCTGGGATGAAGACCGCCAGCAGGCAATGGTGGTATGGGCATCGTGTGTGCCTAGCCAGCACTTCGCCCTGGGCATCGAAGACGAGAAGAACAATCACCGTCTCTACTATTCCGTAACCAAGGATTTCAAGACATGGACCAAGGGTAAGCTCCTGATAGATCCGGGATTCAGTTGTATAGATGCCACTCTGCTGAAGCGTGGTAAGAACGATTATGTGATGGTATTGAAGGATAATACCCGCAATGCCCGCAATATCAAGGTGGCTTTTGCCAAGAACCCGATGGGACCGTGGAGCAAGGCTTCAGAACCATTCACCGGCAATTTCATGGAAGGACCAACCACCGTCAAACTGCCTAAGAACAGTCCGCTGGGCAATGGTTATCTCATTTATTACGACCGTTACCGCCTCTTCGATTTCGGTGCTCATTTTACCAAGGATTTCGTTCATTTCACCGATGTGAGCCAGCAGGTGAGTGTGCCGAAGAACCACAAGCACGGCACCATTTTCCGTGCTCCGGAACGCATCGTGAAGGCCATGCTGGAACAGGACCGCATCCACTATACCGGAACCACGATGGCAGATCCGTCGCGTCATGATGGAGCTTTGTCGCCAGTGGTAGGAGTTCACAATATCCAGACGCTCCGTGCCAACCGCGAGCATCCTTCCCAGGCAAATGGTGGAGGCTGGACCTATAACCATCAGCCGATGATGGCGTATTGGAACGGCAAGTTCTACATGCATTTCCTGAGCGATCCTGCCGAGGAGCATGTACCCCCATCGAGAACCCTGATGCAGGTTTCTGAGAACGGATACAATTGGAGCCAGCCACAGATTCTCTTCCCTGAATATGATGTGCCAGCCGGTTTCAAGAAGGCGAAATACCAGCTGAAACCGGAACTGCAATATCCTGATGTCTACAAGCAGAAACTATTGAAGGCTATCATGCACCAGCGTGTGGGCTGGTATGTATCTAAGGGTGGCATCCTCCTGGCTACCGGAAACTATGGTGTGGCTTTGGACAGAAAGGACGACCCGAACGATGGCAACGGCATCGGCCGTGTGGTGAGAGAGGTGAAGAAAGACGGTTCGCTCGGACCTATCTATTTCATCTATTACAATCATGGATTCAATGAGAAGAATACTGCTTATCCTAATTATAAGAAAGCATCCAAGGCGGTAAGAGCGGCTTGCGAGGAAATCCTTGCCAACCCACGTTACCGCATGCAATGGGTGGAAGAGGCTGATAGGGGCGACAAATTGATACCGCTCAACAACGGCTATAAGGCTTATTGCGACTATACCCTGCCGGATGGCAGAATAGCCAGTCTGTGGAAGCACGCCCTCACCTCATTGAGTCTGGATGGCGGTAATACCTATACCACGACCAACCGTGCCCTGGGATTCGTCAACAGCAATGCCAAGATTTGGGGACAGCGGTTGACCGACGGCAGCTATGCCACCGTCTACAACCCTTCAGAATACCGCTGGCCGCTGGGCATCTCGCTGAGTGGTGACGGTCTGGAATACAAGACACTGAATCTGATTTGTGGCGAAGTACCACCGATGAGATACGGTGGCAACTATAAGAGTCGCGGTCCGCAGTATGTCCGTGGCATTCAGGAAGGCAATGGCATTCCTAAGGATTCCGATATGTGGGTGAGCTATTCCATGAACAAGGAAGATATCTGGGTGGCGCATGTACCCGTTCCGGTCAAGACCGTGGCTACTGCCCATGCCGATGATGATTTCGCCCAATATCAGAAACTCGGCGATCTCAAGACTTGGAATATCTATTCTCCGCTGATGGCACCGGTTTCGCTCCGTCAGGAGTGGCTCGAACTGAAAGATGAAGATCCGTTTGACTATGCCTGTGTAGAGCGCAAGATTCCTTCTTCTTCCTATCTGAAGGCATCCTTCGATGTGCAGGCAGCTCAGACCCGTAACGGTTCCCTGCAGATTGAATTCCTCGATGAGAAGGGCATCGCTTGCACCCGCATCGAACTGAACAAAGAAGGAATGATCCGTGTGAAGAACGGAGCGAGATATGGCAATGTGATGCCTTATCAGGCAGACCAGACCTATCGTTTTGAGGCAACATTGGATACCCAGCACCGCCAGCTCAACCTCACCGTGAGTATCCTCGATGCAGAGGGCAAGACTTTGCAGAGCAAGAGCACCAGGCGCATCTTCTTTGCACCGGTGCATCAGATAGAGCGCATCCGTTTCCGTACCGGCGACCTCCGTACCTTCCCGACCATCGACACTCCTGCCGACTGGTTTGGAACCTTGGAACATGCCGGTGATACCGATACCACCGCCCTCTACCGCATCGCCCATGTCAAGACCGAGAGTCTGGGTGCTGATGCCGGTTCTGCAGTACTTAAGACCGCAGATTACAAGCATTATGTAGACGATTTCAATGCGATGGAGCCGGAGGTTCTCCATACTTCAGCCATTCCGAATGCGCAGGCATGGGACTGGATGAAGCAGAATGTGCCCCTCTTCGACTGTTCGCAGCGTAACTTCGAGGAGATGTATTATTTCCGCTGGTGGACGCTCCGCAAGCATATCGAAAATACACCTGTAGGCTATGCGATGACCGAGTTTCTCGTGCCTCGCAGCTATGCCGACAAGTACAATCTCATCGCCTCTGGAGTGGGTCATCATATCCACGAGAGTCGTTGGATCCGCGATGGCAAGTATCTCGACGGCATCCTGAATACCTGGTATCATGGCAATGGTGGCAAGCCGATGGCTAAGATTAATTTCTATAGCAGTTGGATGCCTGCTTCAATCTGGGAGCGCTATCTCGTAGACGGCAACCAGAAGGAGTTTAAGTCGTTGGTGAACGATCTGGACAAGGAGTATCAGCTGTGGGATAATCACCGTTGGGGTAACGGACTCTACTGGCAGTATGATGTGCGTGATGCGATGGAAGAGACCATCAGTGGCGGCAGAAGAGAAAAGAATGCCCGTCCTAGCATTAACAGTTATATGTATGGAAATGCGATGGGCATCGCGCAGATGGCAAAAATCATCGGCTATCAGGATCTGGCAAGGAAGTATGAGGCTAAGGCTGATACCCTGAAGCATCTGGTAGAAACCCAGCTCTGGGATGCCGACCAGCAGTTCTTCGAGGTGTATAAGCCGAATGCCGGTGAGGCAAAGGAGGTAGCCAAGAAGAGAAGTTACCAGCCTAGTGGCGATGCTGCGGTATCGGCAAAGGTGCGTGAGGCAATCGGTTTCCTGCCTTGGTATTTCAATCTTCCTGCCGATGAAGCTAAGTTTGCTGAGGCATGGAAGCAGGCTGCCGACAGCAAGGGCTTTTCTGCTCCTTACGGACAGACCACCGCAGAGCGCCGCCATCCGCAGTTCCGCTCTCATGGCGTAGGAAAGTGTGAGTGGGATGGTGCCATCTGGCCTTTCGCTACCGCCCAGACCCTGACAGCGATGGCGAATTTCATCAACAATTATCAGGTGAAGCCGTCTGCCCTCGCAGCTTCTGCTAAGGGTAGTCTCGATATGGACAGCCTTTATTTCAATGAGATGGAGAAGTATGTACAGAGTCAGAGCATGCGTGGCAAACCTTACATCGGTGAGTATCTTGATGAAACCACTGGTTACTGGTTGAAGGGCGATCAGGAGCGCAGCAGATATTACAATCATTCTACCTTCTGCGATCTCATCATCACCGGCATCGTGGGTCTTCGTCCTCGTGCCGATCAGACCATCGAGGTGCGTCCTATCATCCCAGCCGGCAAATGGCAGTACTTCTGTCTTGACAAGGTGCGTTATCATGGTCACGACCTCACCATCCTCTACGACCAGGACGGCTCCCGCTATCATGTGGGCAAGGGTCTGCAGGTATGGGTAGATGGCAAGTTGGCGGGGCAGCGTGATACGCTCGGCAAACTCGTAGTGAAGGATGCATTCAAATAATGTAGAATAAAATACGATATGAAACAGAGAAAATATTTATTGATATTGATAGGACTTTTGGGCATGATACAGATTCATGCTCAAAAGTCTGTTGCTTTTAAGACGGACGATGAATCGCCTCTGCCACAATGGATTGGTGCGATAACCGATGAGGATGCGCACATTCCGAGTAACCGCGATTATGTAGGAACAGGAACGGTGAATGCCAAGGGAAAACCAGACTGGAAGGCTACGGCTCCATTGTCAAGACAAAGCATCTGGCTGAAGAAAGAAATGAAACTTCCGGCTGATGTCCGCAAGGCAACGATGAAGATTGTGGGACTGGGTTTCTATGAACTCAGCATCAACCGGCAGAAGGTGACGGATGCCGTTTTCGCCCCTCTGTGGAGCGATTACGACAAGACCGTCTTTTACAATACTTACGATGTGACTGCGTTGTTGAAGAAAGGCAAGAACCAACTTTCGGTATTGCTGGGCAACGGATTCTATAATGAGCAGGGTGGAAGATACACCAAGATGAAGGTTTCCTATGGTCCTCCTACGCTCTACTGTTCGCTCGAAATCGAACTGAAGAATGGCAGAACCGTCTGCATCGTCAGCGATAACTCGTGGAAATATTCGCCTAGCAGCATCACCTTCAACAGTATCTATGGTGGCGAAGACGAGGATGCCCGCATCACGTCTTCCTGGAAACCGGTAGTGATACAGAAAGGACCTCGTGGCGTTCTGCGCCAGCAGATAGCCCAGCCCGTGAAGATGATGGAATACTTCGGTGTGAAGAGCCGTCATCAGCTCACTCTTCAGCAAATTGCCAAGGCTTCCAATGCCAAACATCCTATTCCGGCAGGAACCTTTGTGCTGGATATGGGACAGAATCTCGCAGGTTTCCCACAGATCAAGGTCAGTGGAAAGGTAGGACAGCAGGTACGGCTCTATCCCTCCGAGACCCTGACCGCACAGGGAACCTGTAACCAGAAACAATCGGGCAGTCCTTACTATCTTACTTATACACTCAGCGGAAAGGGCGAGAAGTCGGCTGACGGCAAGCGCATCGAGACTTGGCATCCGCATTTCACCTATTATGGTTATCGCTATATCCAGGTAGAAGGTGCCGTGATGAAGGGTGATGAGAATCCTGATGGCAAGCCAGTGATAGAGGATATCCAGTCGTGCTTCGTCTATAATTCAGCTGCGAAGATTGGCAACTTCGAATGTTCTAATCCGATGTTTAACCGTGCTTATCAGATTATCGACCGTGCCATCCGAAGTAACTGGCAGGCTGTCTGGACCGACTGTCCTCATCGTGAGAAACTCGGTTGGTTGGAGCAGGATTGGCTCAATGGCGAGGGATTGGTATACAACTACGACTGTCGCTCGATGATAGAGCAGACGATGCAAAATATCGCCGATGCCCAGCATGCCAATGGTGCCGTTCCTACAACCGCTCCTGAGTATATCTACTTCAAGGGCAAGTGGCTCGACCCGTTTGCTGAATCTCCAGAGTGGGGCGGTGCCCTGGTAGCGCTTCCATTCCTTTATCAGCAGCATTACGGCGACGACCGGATGGTGAAGAAATATGCACCGCAGATGTTCCGCTATGTGGATTATCTCCAGAGTAAGGACAGTTGCCGTATACTGAAACAGGGTTTGGGTGACTGGTATGATTACGGAAAAGGCCGTTCGGGTTTCTCTCAGAATACCCCGATGCCGCTGGTAGCTACAGCCCATTATTATCAGTGGGTAAAACTGACACAGAAGGCTGCGGCAATGAGCGGAAAGACAGCTGAAGCCAACCGCTATGCCATCCTGGCTTCTGAAATCCTGCAGGCTTTCCAAAAGGAATTCCTGCATGTTGAGAAGGCTACATCTTCTGGGAAATCTTCTTCGGATGCTGTAGTAAAGGATGCTGTAGAAAAGGTATATTACGGTTCGGGAAGTCAGGCTTCCAATGCCATTCCTTTGGCGCTGGACATGGTTCCATCCCAGTATCGCAAGCAGGTTCTCCAGCATCTGGTAGATGATATTCATGCGCATCACGACCGGCTGACAACCGGTGATGTGGGCAACCGCTACCTCTTCCAGGCATTGCTCAGAAACGGATATGCCGATCTCTGGTACAAGATGCTGGCGCATGATGATGTGCCGGGCTACGGCTTCCAGATCAAGAAGGGAATGACCACGCTCACCGAACAATGGAATCCGGAGATGGGTGCTTCGATGAACCATTTCATGATGGCGCATATCAACAACCATTTCCTGCCGGATATTGTGGGTATCCGCATAGAGCAGGGCAGACTCATCATCGCTCCTCAGCCGATGGGCGACTTGACCTGGGCTAAGGGAAGTACCCGACTCAGCGATGGCAAACAGATTGCCGTGGCTTGGAAGAAATTGGCTGATGGTAAAATAGAGGTAACGGTAGATACTGATAATGATATAGAATACGAAATCAAGATAGATTATGATGAAACAGAACATAATGATGGCACTTATCGCGGCAAGCATGTCTTTGTCGGCAAGTGCGCAAAATAACGGAAACCAGCCAGAGGCTGTTGCTCAGAACTGTTATCAGGGGCATTTCACCCGTAGTCTTCACGATGTGATGCAGGACGTATCTCAGCGCTGGGGTGTCCGCTTTAAATATAATGTGGATACCGTTGGTAGGCAGTTGCCTTATGCCGACTTCCGCATCAAATCCTATTCGCTGGAGGAAACCCTGACGAATATCTGCAAGTATTTCGACTTCAATTGGTGGAAGCAGAATGGTAATGTATATAAGATCAAGCCTTATGAATATCCCCGTCGCCATACCGAAGAGGGTGAGCAGATGCTTGCTTATCTCAAGACACTCTACCAGAACCGGGAACAGTTTGAAGCACGCAAGGATTCTGTACGCAAAGAGGTGCGCCACATCCTGGGTATCGACCGTTATATGGATTCCCTGGTTCATAAGAAACCGATTTTGGGAAAGGTACGCAGGTATGATGGTTATACGGTTCAGAATATCTGCATCGAGACCTTGCCTGGCGAGCATGTCTTCGGTTCCATCTATACGCCCGCCAAGAAGGGCAAGCATCCTTTGATTATCTGTCCCGACGGTCATTTCGGTGGCGGCAGATATCGTGCCGATGAGCAGCAGCGCCTCGGAACCTTGGCAAGAATGGGTGCTATCTGTGTAGATTTCGATCTGTATGGCTGGGGACAGAGTGAGGCTGAATATGGCAAGAATTCGCATCAGACCGACCGTGCCCATGTGATTCAGGCTCTGAATGCCGAGGTCTTGCTCGATTATATGTGGAACCATCGCAAGGATGTGGATAAGACGCGCATCGGAGCGAATGGTGGCAGTGGTGGCGGTACGCATACAGTTCTGCTGACGGTACTCGACGACCGAATCACGGCAGCAGCCCCAACAGTGAATCTCGCCTCTCATTTTGATGGCGGTTGTCCTTGCGAGAGTGGCAAACCTATCCAGTTGGCGGGGCATGGTACGTGTAATGCCGAGCTGATGGCTTTCTTTGCCCCTAAACCGTTGTTGGTTGTGAGCGATGGTGGCGATTGGACAGCCTCTGTTCCAACCCTCGAATATCCGTATCTGCAGTATATATATAATATGTATAGTGCCAAGGAGCAGGTTACCAATGTGCATCTGCCGAAGGAGCGTCATGATTATGGCATCAACAAGCGCCAGGCAAACTACGATTTCTTTATCCGTGTCTTCGGGTTGGACCGCAGCAAGTTGGATGAAAGCAAAGTGAAGGTTGAAAAACCGGAAGTTTTGCAATCTGTCATCAGATAATAAGATAGAAGATAATAAATCAGACCTCACGCCGTTTTATAAATGACGTGAGGTCTTTTTCGTCTTTTCTGACGACAAAGGCGGCTCTTTTGCGTCTATATATATAAATGTTTAATCGATTAAAACAAAAACAAATGAAAATCTTAAAAACCATCACACTTTGCTGCCTGGCTTGTCTCTCTTTGCAGACTACTGCACAATCGTATAAGCTCTGGTACGACAAACCAGCGCTGGTCTGGACCGATGCCTTGCCTCTGGGCAATGGACGGTTGGGTGCCATGGTATATGGCATTCCAGCCACCGAACGCCTGCAGCTGAATGAGGAAACCATCTGGGCAGGACAGCCTAACAAGAATGCCAATCCTCATGCCAAGGCAGCTCTTCCAGTCGTGCAGAACCTCATCTGGCAGGGCGAATACCGTAAGGCACAGGATATGTGTACCGAGAAAATCATGTCGAATACCAACTTCGGAATGCCTTACCAACCCTTTGGTGATGTCTATATCTCGGCTCCCGGCATGGATGGCTATTCTCAGTATTATCGTGAACTGAGTCTGGATTCAGCCCGCTGTCTTACCCGTTGGACAGCCCATGGCGTCAACTATCAGCGCGAGATCATTACCTCTTTTGCCGATAACGTAGTGATGGTAAGATTTACCGCCAACAAGCCTCATAGTATTACTTTCAATGCCAACTTCACTTCTCCTCACGATGATGTCATCATCCGTACCGATGGCGAAGAAGCTACCCTCGAAGGAGTGGCTGCCAAGCACGAAGGTCTGAAGGGAAAGGTGAGATTCATGGGCAGAATGGCGGCTCAGATCAAGGGAAGCGAGGGTACGAAGACCTGTCGCGATGGTGTGGTCAGCGTGAAGAATGCCGATGAAGCCGTACTCTATATCTCCATCGCCACCAACTTCGTGAACTACAAGGATATCACCGGCAATGAGGTGGAGCGCAGCAAGCAGGCTCTCCATACAGCCATGGCAAAGGATGCCAGGGAACAGATGGCGCAGCATGTGGCTAAATTCCAGAGTATGATGCATCGTAACTCGCTCTGGTTGGGCGCTGATAAGTATCAGAATCTGCCTACCGATGAACGCCTTATCCGTTTTGCCCAGCAGGACGACAACTATCTCGTAGCCACCTATTATGCTTTCGGCAGATACCTTCTGATATGCAGTTCGCAGCCAGGCACACAGCCAGCCAACCTGCAGGGCATCTGGAACGATAAGATGTTCCCGTCATGGGACAGCAAGTATACCACCAACATCAACATGGAGATGAACTACTGGCCATCAGAGATGACCAATCTCTCCGATCTCAACGAACCGCTCTTCCGGTTGATTCGTGAAGTGAGCGAAACCGGAAAGGAATCGGCTCAGACCATGTATGGCAAGAACGGATGGATCTTGCATCACAATACCGATATTTGGCGAGTAACCGGTGGTATTGACAAGGCAGCATCAGGCATGTGGATGACCGGTGGTGCCTGGGTTTCCTCCCATCTCTGGCAACATTATCTCTATAGTGGCGACAAGGAATTTCTGCGCAAGGCTTATCCGATTATGAAAGGTGCAGCCACTTTCCTCGATGAGATGCTGATACCGGAGCCAGAGCATGGCTGGCTCGTGATTTCGCCAGCTGTGAGTCCAGAGAATGTGCATCCTTCGAAGGATGGAAAGATAGCCATGAGCTATGGCACCACGATGGATAATGAATTGCTCCACGAACTCTTCTCTTCTGTCATCAGAGCGAGCGAGATTCTGGGAGAAGATGCCGGATATGCAGCTCATCTGAAGGAAGTGTTAGGAAAAATGGCTCCGATGCAGATTGGCAAGTGGGGACAGCTGCAGGAATGGATCAAGGACTGGGATGATCCTCAGGATAATCATCGCCATGTGAGTCATCTCTACGCCCTCTATCCAGGTAATCAGATTACACCGGAGAAGACACCGGAACTCTTCGATGCTGCCCGTACTTCGCTGATACATCGTGGCGACCCGAGTACAGGTTGGTCGATGGGATGGAAGGTTTGTCTCTGGGCTCGCCTTCTGGATGGTAATCATGCCTACAAGCTGATTCACAACCAGTTGACCCTGACGGATGACCACTTCCTCGCCTACGGATTGAACAAGAAGAAAGGTGGAACCTATCGCAATCTCTTCGATGCGCATCCACCGTTCCAGATAGATGGCAACTTCGGCTGTACAGCCGGTATCGCAGAAATGCTGATGCAGAGTCATGACGGATGTGTCAATATTCTGCCGGCTCTTCCTGATGTCTGGAAGGCTGAAGGAAAGGTACAGGGGCTCCGCACCAGAGGTGGTTTCCTCATCGAGGAACTGGCATGGAAGAATGGCAGAATTACCTCGCTCAAGATCCGTTCTACTCTCGGTGGCAATCTCCGTCTCCGTCTGCCGGCAGGCAACCGGTTAAAGGGCATTAAGGGTATGAAATCTGCCAAGGGCAAGAATCCGAATCCGCTCTTTTCTGCCTTCGAACAGCCACAGATGCAGAATCATTCAGAAGTGAAACTCAACAAGGTGGTGTTGCCAAAGGCAAATACCTATGACATCACTACACGAAAGGGAGAGACCATCCGATTGTTTTAAAAACATGGGTCTTCACTCCTTAACATCTAAACTCCTTTAGAAAATGAAAAAAATAATGATAACATTGGCGCTGGCTTGCGGAATCTTTACCGCTGCCTCTGCCGCTAAAAACGAAAAGCCTTGGGCTAATGGTAAATTACAGGTTTCTGCCAACCAGCGATTCCTGCAGTTTGAAAACGGACAGCCGTTCTTCATGTTGGGTGATACCGGCTGGCTTCTGCCGGAACGTCTGGATAGAGCCGAGGCACAGTATTATCTTCAGAAATGCCGTGTAGCGGGATTCAATACCGTTCTCATCCAGGTGATGGACGGCACACCTTCCTTTAATATCTACGGTCAGCAGTCGCTCCCTGCCGGATGGGATTTGTCAAAGGCAGACCCTGCAGGTGTCTACAGCTATTGGGATCATCTCGACTACATCATCAAACTTGCCGAGATGAACGGCATCTACATCGGCATGGTAACCATCTGGGGTTCTCAGGTAAAGGCAGAGAATATCAATGCACAGCAGGCTAAGGCATACGGAAAGTTCCTTGCCAACCGCTATAAGAATTCGCCTAATATCATCTGGGTGATGGGTGGCGATATCCAGGGTGATATCCACCCAGAGGTGTGGGAGTCGCTCGCTACCAGCATCAAGAGCATCGATCACAATCATCTCATGACCTATCATCCTCGTGGCAGATATACTTCTGCCAAATGGTGGAGCAAGGCGAAATGGCTCGATTTCCATACCTTCCAGAGTGGTCATCGCAAGTATGGTCAGCGTATGGGCAATAAGGATTATCCTATCCCTGACAATACCGAGGAGGACAACTGGATGTATGTGGATTCTACCTGGGCATACAAGCCTATCAAACCTGTGCTCGATGCCGAACCGAGCTACGAGGATATTCCGAAGGGCTTGCACGATCCTAATGAGGAGCGCTGGCAGGATTATGACGTTCGCCGCTATGCCTACTGGAGTGTCTTTGCCGGTTCCTGCGGCCATACCTATGGTCATAATGCCATCATGCAGATGTTGAAGCCGGGCTATCCTACCAGTTATGGAAGTGATGGAGCCGAGAAGCCTTGGTATGTGGCGCTCAACGATCCTGGATTCAACCAGATGAAGCATCTCAAGAATCTGATGCTCTCTCTGCCATACTTTGAGCGTGTGCCTGACCAGAGCATTATTGCCGGTGAGAATGGCGAAAGATATAACCGTCTGCTGGCTACCCGAGGCAACGATTATCTGCTGGTTTACAATTACAACTGTGTTCCGATGAAACTCGACCTCCGCAAGGTTTCGGGCAGCAGAAAGAACGTATGGTGGATGGATGCTGCCAACGGACAGCTGGAATACATCGGAGAGTTTGACAACAAGGTCATCACCTTCGCTCCTCAGAAGGCTACCCGCGGCATCAGCGATGGTGTTTTCATCGCCATTGATGCCAGCAAGGACTATCTGAAGAAAGACCAGAAGATGATAGAAGACCAGAGTCTGGCTGGTAAGAAAAGAGATTTGAATGAGTAAATAAAGTGAAGAGTGAAGAACGAAGAGTAAAGAATTCAAATGAAGAATAATATATTGATGAGTGTGTTGCTGACGGCATCGCTGTCGGCAGCACTTCCGCTTTCCGCTGCCAGTCATGTTGACGTGGTGAAGATGCGGACGGAGAACCGGGTGAATCCTTTGGGAATCGGAACTTCAACCCCTCGCTTCTCCTGGCAGATTACTTCTGACAGGAAGGGTGTGGTGCAGACGAGTTATCAGATTCTTGTAGCTTCTTCCAGAGAAAAACTGGATAGAAACGAGGCGGATTTATGGGATAGCGGTGAACGCAACAGCGATGAACAGCTGTGGATTCCTTATCAGGGCAAGGCGCTGCTGAGTGGCGCTCAAGCTTACTGGAAGGTGCGTATCACTACCAATAAAGGAAAATCGGAATGGACCGAACCGCAGCTCTTCACCATCGGACTGCTCGGTGAAACCAAATGGAGCGGTACCTGGATTGGCTTGGAAGACCTGCAGCCTGGAGAACAGAAAGGCATGCATACCCGACTGGCAGCACGCTATATCCGCAAGGACTTTGCGGCAAAAGGTAAGGTGAAGCGGGCGGTGGCTTATGTTGCCGGACTCGGTGTCTATGAGTTCTACGTCAACGGACAGCGTATGGGCGGCAGCCAGGCATTGCAGCCTGCACCAACCGATTACCGCAAGACTATTTACTACAATACGTTCGATGTCACTTCGCTCCTGACTGAGAAGAATGCCATCGCCATCAAACTGGGCAACGGAAGAATGTTTCCGATGCGACAGGAGAAGGCATACAAGACGCCTTTTTTCGGTTATCCGAAATGCCGCATCAACGTGAAGGTGGAGTATGAGAACGGAAAGACTGAAACCTGGGCTACCAACAATACATGGAAGTTGAGCTTCGATGGTCCTATCCGCAGCAACAACGAGTATGATGGCGAGGAGTATGATGCCCGCAGGGAACAGGCGCTGAAAGGCTGGACCCAGGTTGGTTTCGACGATAGCCAGTGGCAGAAAGCCGAGCGCTGTGCCATTCCTGACGGTACGCTGATGGCGCAGCCGATGACGGGAATGGTTGAGAAGGAATTCGGTCATCCGGTAAGTCTGAAGCATCGCCACGATACACTCATCGTAGATTTCGGACAGAACATGGCGGGCTGGATCGGTTTCCAGGTCCGTGGCAGGCAGGGTGATACCATCCGTGTGAAATATGCCGAGAAACTGCAGGCTGACGGCAGTCTGTATCTCGACAACTTCCGCAATGCCCTCTCTGAGGATATCTATGTCTGCAATGGTAAGGAGAACGGCAAGCCTTGGCGCCCGGTCTTCTCCTATCATGGTTTCCGCTATGCTGCCATCACCGGTATGAAGAATGCCCGCAAGGAGGATTTCACCGCTTATACCGTGAGCGATGAGATGGCTACCATCGGACATATCGAGACTTCTGATACGATATTAAATAAGGTGTTGAAGAATGCATGGTGGGGCATCTACGGCAATTACAAGGGTATGCCGGTAGACTGTCCGCAGCGCAACGAGCGCCAGCCTTGGTTGGGCGACCGCACGGTGGGTTCGCTGGGAGAGAGTTTCGTTTTTTACAACGAGCGACTCTACAGCAAGTGGATGCACGATATCTGTGATGCCCAGCGTTCGGATGGCAACATCCCGGATGTGGCTCCTGCTTTCTGGAATTATTATACCGATGATGTCACCTGGCCGGCAGCTCTGCCTTTCACCTGTGATATGCTCTACCATCAGTTTGGCAACAGGCAGCCTATCATCGATTCTTATCCATCCATCAGAAAATGGATCAATCATATCCTGGCTGAATATACGGATGAGAACGGCATCATCACCAAGGATAAATACGGCGACTGGTGCGTGCCACCGGAGAAACTGGAACTGATTCACAGTCAGGATCCGAAGCGAAAGACCGATGGCAAGCTGATAGCCACCGCCTATACAATCCGCTGTTTGCAGCTGGCAGAGCAGTTTGCAAACCTGCAGGGCTTGAAGGAAGAAGCTAAGGTTTGGGCAGACCGCAGAAGCGGGATGATAGAAGTCTTCAACAAGCAGTTCCTCACCAACAAGGCAGGAACTTCCCGTCGTCCGGGTCATGTGCTTTATCCAGACAGCATCTATTATGGCAACAATACCTCTACTGCCAATCTCCTGGCACTCTCCTTCGGCATCGCTCCCCAGGAGTTGCGCAGCGAACTCATCAAGCAGGTAGTGAAGGGCATCTGCATCGATGCCAAGGAACATGTCAACTGCGGTGTCATCGGCATCTCCTGGCTCCTTCGCGGTTTGAGCGACAACGGTTTCCCTGATGTGGCTTATCTCCTGGCTACCCAGCGTACCTATCCGTCGTGGGGGTATATGGCAGAGAACGGAGCCACTACCATCTGGGAACTCTGGAATGGCGACAAGGCTGATCCGAAGATGAATTCGGGCAATCATGTGATGCTTCTGGGTGACTTGCTTACCTGGTGCTATCAGTATCTGGGAGGTATCCAGCAGAAGGGTGTCAACGTGCAGCAGGTGGCTGAGGCTGATGCCAGCGTGGCTTACAAGCACATCGTGCTGAAGCCAGCCTTCAGTATTCAGAACTGCGAATCGGTAAAAGCTGATTACGAGACTCCATACGGAGTAGTGAAGAGCCAGTGGAAAAAGACCTTGCAGCATGTGGATTGGGATATCACCGTGCCTTGCAACACCACAGCCGATGTCTATCTGCCTGATGGCAAGGTTGAGACGGTGGGTAGTGGCGATTATCATTATTCGGTAGAAATCCCTACCCGCGATGCTGCCATCCTGAAGGATGAATTCCTTTATGATTACAGCGGCTTCCCATCGGCTCATGCCTCTACCATCACCCAGTTGAAGAATGGTGACCTGGTGGCTGCTTACTTCGGCGGTACCTTCGAGCGCAATCCGGATGTCTGCATCTGGGTAAGTCGTAAGCCGAAGGGTGCCAAGGCTTGGGAGAAACCTATCCTGGCTGCCGATGGTGTTTATCGCCTGGGTACTCCTGAGGCTAAGAAGGCGGGTCTTTCGGGCATCGATGAGAAGACAACTCCGGCTGATAAGGGACCTATCAAGGATGGATTGCGCCGTTTCGGTGTGCCAGCCGGCTACAAATATGATTTCCGCTCTAAGTCAGCCAATATCAAGTTGCCTGCCAATCTGAAGCGCAAGTCTTGCTGGAACCCTGTGCTCTATACTATGCCGGATGGCGAGATATGGCTGTTCTATAAGGTGGGTTCTACGGTTGGCGACTGGACGGGCTGTCTTGTGAAATCGAAGGATGGCGGTAAGACCTGGAGTGATCCGGAGGCTTTGCCAGACGGTTTCCTCGGTCCTATCAAGAACAAGCCGGAAATGGTGAACGGCAGACTCATCTGCGGTTCCAGTACCGAGAACAAGGGTTGGCGATTCCATGTGGAGATTCTCGACTTGAAGACCAAAAAGTGGAAGTATGTGGGTCCGGTAGATGCCGAACTGAAGCCTCGTACCGATGATGTGGATTCGGCTACGGTGGATATGGAGCATCCTATCTACAAGGAGGGTGAGAAGGCAAGATATATCTACAGTATCCAGCCATCTATCCTGAAGTTGAAGGATGGCAGATTGCAGGTTCTGATGCGTACCCATAATGCCAAACTTGCCACCAGTTTCAGCAGCGACGGTGGTGATACCTGGACTCCGGTTACCCTGCTCGACATCGAGAACAACCAGAGCGGTACGGATGCTGTCACCCTGAAGGATGGCAGACACGTGCTCATCTATAACAATTTCGAGACCTTGCCGGGAACCAAGAAGGGACCTCGCACACCATTGAGTCTTGCCATCAGCGATGACGGCACCCATTGGCGTCATCTCCTCACCCTGGAGGACAGTCCTATCAACCAGTATTCCTATCCAGGTATCATCGAGGGAAAGGATGGCAAACTGCATTGCATCTACACCTGGCGCCGCCAGAGAGTGGCGTATAAGGAAGTGGATTTGAAAAAGATAAAATAAGAAAATAGTAAATTAAAAGGATAGAATATGTACGATATACGTATCATACTCTATCCTTTTATTGTTTTAGACCCCACAAACGAATGTTCCTTCATTGATTACAAAAAGAAGGAAACTGCGTCTTTATTTATAAAACAAAGACTAAGACAATGATAAAAGTACAAAAGATTTTTGTGATGGCAGCCCTCGTGCTGATTCCATCTGTATCCTTTGCCCAAAAAGTGAATATCCTGACCGAGAAGAAGGCTTCTAATAGGGAACAGTATGCTGCGGAATATCTACAGAAGAAGCTCAACAGCCTGGGCTTCCCTACTGTGGTGAACGGCAAGAAGGGCGAATATCGCATTTCGCTCTCGCAAGCCAAGGATACTGCCGGACTGAAGAAGGAAGGTTTCTCATGGACCCGCAAGGGAAAGAAAATCCAGTTGCAGGGAAATGATGGCTCTGGTGTCATCTACGGCTGTAACGAAATAGCAGAATACGTGGCTCAGCATGGCTCTCTCAATGTGCCGCTGAAACAGGTAGATGCACCGGAAATGGTGCTCCGTGGTGCTTGTGTAGGTTTGCAGAAGACCGTTTATCTGCCGGGTCATCAGGTTTACGAATACCCTTATACACCGGAGAACTTCCCTTGGTTCTATGACAAGGAACAGTGGATCCAGTATCTCGATATGCTCGTAGACAACAAGATGAATTCTCTCTATCTCTGGAATGGTCATCCTTTTGCTTCGCTCGTTAAACTGAAGGATTATCCTTTCGCCCTCGAAGTGGATGAGGCTACCTTCAGGAAGAACGAAGAGATGTTCTCGTTCCTGACCAGGGAGGCTGACCGACGTGGCATCTTCGTCATTCAGATGTTCTACAACATCATCCTCTCCAAGCCTTTTGCCGATCATTATGGCTTGAAGACGCAGGACCGTCACCGTCCTATCACTCCGCTCATCAGCGATTATACTCGCAAGTCGGTAGCTGCCTTCATCGAGAAATATCCGAATGTAGGCTTGCTCGTCTGTCTCGGTGAGGCGATGAATACCTACGAGGATGATGTGGAATGGATGACCAAGACCATTATTCCGGGTGTCAAGGACGGCTTGAAGGCTTTGGGCAGAACCGACGAACCGCCAGTCCTGCTCCGTGCCCACGATACCGACTGCAAGATGGTGATGGAGGCAGCGCTGCCTCTCTACAAGAACCTCTATACGATGCATAAGTATAATGGAGAGTCGTTGACCACCTATCAGCCTCGCGGTCCTTGGACCAAGATTCATACCGATTTGGCAGCCCTGGGTTCTACCCATATCAGCAACGTGCATATCCTTGCCAATCTCGAACCATTCCGCTGGTCATCTCCTTCTTTCGTCCAAAAGGCGGTAACGGCGATGCACGATGTTCATCATGCCAATGCCCTGCATCTCTATCCGCAGGCTAGTTACTGGGATTGGCCTTATACGGCAGATAAATTGCCTGGCGGACAGCGGGAGAAGCAGTTGGACCGCGACTGGATGTGGTACAAGACATGGGGAAGATATGCCTGGAACTGCCGTCGCGATGTAGCTGCCGAGGGTAATTACTGGGATAAGGTGCTTGCCGATTACTATGCTTCTGATGCCGCTGTTGCTGACAGCATCCGCAAGGCATACGATGAGAGTGGCGAGATTGCGCCTAAGCTCCTCCGCCGTTTCGGTATTACAGAGGGCAACCGTCAGACGCTGCTCCTGGGCATGTTCATGAGTCAGCTGGTGAATCCATATAAGTACACCATCTATCCTGGTTTCTATGAGAGTTGCGGTCCTGAGGGCGAGAAACTCATCGAATATGTAGAGAAGGAGTGGAAGCATCAGCCTCATGTGGGTGAGTTGCCACTCGATATTGTAGCTCAGACCGAGGCTCACGGCGACAAGGCTGTAGCTGCCATCGATGCCGTAGCGAGTCGTGTAACCGGCAATCAGGATGAGTTCCGTCGTCTTCAGAACGATATGCATTGCTACCGTGCCTTTGCCTATGCTTTCGGCTGGAAGGTGAAGGCGGCTCAGCATGTGCTCAACTATAAGTGGGGTAAGGATATCAAGGAATTGGATGCTGCCGTTCCGCTGCTCGAAAAGAGTCTGGAGTTTTATCGTCAGCTGGTAGATCTTACCAAGGATACCTATCTCTATGCCAATTCGATGCAGACCGCCCAGCGCCGTATCCCAATCGGAGGTGATGGTGGCAATATGAAGCATTGGAGTGAACTCTTGCCGAAATATGAGCAGGAACTGGCGAATCTGAAGAAGAACATCACCATGCTCAAGGCTCAGGCTGCGGGTACTTACAAGATGAAGGCTGAGGATATCAAACCTTTGAAGGATGCAACCCAGCAGAAGGGTGCTTTCCTGATGGAGAATATCAATGGCGAGACTAACTTCAAGACAGTGAAGATAGCCAAGGGTGCCAAGCTCTTCAGCGATTTGGATAGTGTAGTGACCGATTTCGCTCCTGAGTTGGCAGGTATGAATGCTTACGTGATGAACAGCAGCAAGCAGCGTGGCGAGTCTACCTCGCTCACCTTCACCACCAAGAAGCCTGTGCAACTCCTGATAGGTTATTTCCGTGATGACCAGATGAAATATGCCAGGGCTCCGAAGTTGGAGACCGATGCCACTGCCAACGATTACGGTCAGGCTGAGCCTCAGCTCACCAGTGCCATCCGCATCGACGGCATGCCACAGGTGAACATCCACAAGTATGAGTTTGCTGCCGGCAAGCATACCCTGCTTTTGCCAAAGGGCTTCCTGCTTGTGCTCGGTGCTACGGGCGATAAGATTACCACTCGTGATGCCGGTTTCTCTGGTGCCGATAAGGCGATTGATTGGCTGTTCTACTAAATAGAATGATATAATTGGAAGGATAGAGTATAGCACAAATCATGTGTTATGCTCTATCCTTTTTTTTATTAGGTGAGTCCACTCGAAAAAGTGGGTTCTATTTAAATCAAACGATAACCTTGGGCAGTTATATTCTGCCCTTGGCGTTAATTAACTCTGGCGAATAGTTAGTGTTCATTAGTTGATCAAACAACTTTAGCACGCTATGCGATCATCTTGAAACACTGGGCAATAGAGCAAGAAACATGTGTATATAACGTATAGAAATCTCAATGAAGGTGATTACAATATTTGGATTCTTTTCGTCTTTATGATAATCTTATTTGTTTGTAGTATACAAACATCACGGCACAGATGATTGGGAACAGACTATTTATGAAGTTAGATTAAAATATAAAAACAAACCTAAAAGACTCAATTATGAAGAAATTGAAAAATCCTAACGCTATCTCAGGAATTACCTCTAAGGTAATGTTGGTTTCGACTATCCTGTTGACTCCAACAACTATGATGGCAAGTAAAATTCAAGGAGGAATTCAAACACCTCTTTCTGTAGTGCAGCAGTCAAACTCCATCAATGGTACTATTGTTGATGAGCTTGGCGAGCCGATGATTGGTGTAACCATCAAAAAGAAAGGTAGTGGTGTCGGTGCCATTACTGACCTGGATGGCAAGTTTTCTGTAAATGTACCTGTTGGTACAGTCTTGGAAATCAGTTACACAGGTTATAAAACTTTTACTATTTCTGCCAAGCAAAATATGGGAATCAAGATGGAGCCTGATGCTATAGGTCTTGAGGAGTTGGTTGTTGTAGGTTACGGTACACAGAAAAAACGTGACTTGACAGGTTCTGTAGTATCCGTAAAGAATGAAGAAGTTGTAGCGGCTCCTACTTCCAACGTAATGGAGGCTTTGCAAGGTAAAATCGCAGGTCTTGATATTACAAAATCCAGTGGTCAGGTTGGTGGCGGAGTAAATATTTTGCTTCGCGGTTCTCGTTCTATCTATGGCGATAACAGTCCTTTGTTTATTATCGACGGACTGCCTGGAAGCTATGATGACATAAGCCCTAACGATATAGAGAGCATCGATGTATTGAAGGATGCTTCATCTACCGCTATCTATGGTTCAGCAGGTGCCAATGGTGTCATCATTATAACAACCAAGCGTGGAGCGAAGAGTTCTAAGACAAGGGTTAATTTTGACGCTTACTATGGTTGGAGTGGTTCTCCTGAGTACAAGAGTGGCATGACTGGTGATGAATGGGTTAATTATTATACAGAGGCGTATAAATATAAAAATGGCGTAGCTCCAGCGAGCGTTTCAGACCTCTTCGGTGGTAACCAGGATTATGTAGATGCTTATAATGCAGGAAAATGGATAGACTGGGTAGATCAGGCTATGGATAATAAAGCTACTACTCAAAAATATTCACTTTCCATCCAGGGTGGAACTGACAAGACAAATGTTTACGCTTCATTGGTGTATAACCGTGACCAGGGATTACTGTCTAATGAGAAACTCAACAAATATTCTGTACGTTTGAACATCGATCAAAAGGTATTTGACTGGTTTAAGGCTGGTGTGTCGACCAATCTCAACTATAGCATCCGTAACCGCGGCGACAACAAGACATTCACAGGAGCATTGAGGGCTTTTCCTCTTGGTGATGTCTTTGATGAATTTGGTGAGTATAACTCTGAGTATATCAATAACCAATACTCTCCTATGGGCGATTATATCAAGAATCAGTATGACAATAATAACCGTTATACTTATATCAATGCAATTGGTTATGCAGAGATTACTCCTTTCAAGGGTTTGTCTTACCGTACTCAACTTAACGGTTCGTTAGGTCATGGCCGCCAAGGTACTTATTGGGGCAATTTGTGTCATGCCAACAGACCTACATATGCAGGTTCGCCACACGCACAGATACAGAACTCAGACAGTTATAGTTATACATGGGAGAATATTCTTTCATACAACTTCAGCATTGCTAATGACCATAACATTGGTGTTACAGGCGTTACTTCTTGGCAGAAGAATTCTAATGAATATACCAATGCAGATGGTAGTGGCCAGGATTTGGACATATGGAAGTATTGGCGTTTGTTGGCAGCTAATAGCCAACGTGTAGAGTCAGGACTGACAACCACCCAAAAAATGTCATACGCCTTGCGATTTAATTATTCCTATAAAGGTAAGTACCTCTTCACTTTCTCAAATCGCTGGGACGGTGTGTCATTCTTCTCTCCAGGCAAGAAATGGGATTCATTCCCTGCAGGAGCATTAGCTTGGCGCGTGTCAGATGAAAGTTTCATGAAAAGCTCAGAAAAGTGGCTTGACAACTTGAAACTCAGAGTGGGTGCAGGTATTACAGGTAATTCAGGTGGCGTAGGTGCTTATTCAACACAAACAAATGCCTATAAATACACTTCTGCCGGCATCACTATAAATGGCAACATAGTGCCGTTCACTCAATATACCGGTACCTATGGTAGTCCTTCTTTGGGATGGGAAAAATCTTATAATTGGAACTTCGGTATAGATATGGCTGTACTCAAAGGACGTCTTGATGGCAGTTTGGATTTCTTCACCACTAAAACACGTGGTTTGCTCTTCAAGCGTACTATGCCTATAACAAGTGGCAGCACAGGTTGGGGCTCTCCTTTGGCTAGCTGGGAAAATATTGCCAAGACTAGCAACAAGGGTGTGGAGTTCACCATCAACAGCCGTAATATCGTTACCAAGGACTTTAAATGGAATACCACATTGACAGGAACTTGGAGCAAGGAAAAGATCGAGAGCTTACCTAATGGTGACTTGATTTCAGAGAATCTTTTCGTGGGTAAACCTATTCATGCTATATACGATTACAAGTATGCTGGTATCTGGGGTACTGATGCTTCACAGGAAGAACTTGATAAGTATGGCGTGAAACCTGGATGGGTAAAGGTTGAGACGATTGAGAAATTTGACGAAAATGGCAATGGTGACGGAGGTGTGCATAAGTACAGCCAGGATGACCGTCAGGTATTGGGACATGAGAATCCTAACTGGATTATTGGTCTTAACAATACTTTCGTCTATAAGGACTTCGACTTGACTATCTATGCAATGGGACGCTTCGGTCAGACTATCTATAGCAAAATGCTCGGTTCATATACAGCAAAGTCTGGAATTGGTACAAATCAAATTTCAGGTATAGACTATTGGACAGAAGAAAACCAAGGTGCTTATTATCCACGCCCTGGTAGTGGTGATGACCAAACGATTGGCAATACAGCCATCAATGTATATGATGGTTCTTTCATCAAGATAAAGAACATCACATTGGGTTATACACTTCCCAAGAGCATCTCTAAGCATGCACTTATGGAGAAGTGCCGTTTCTATTTTACTGCCTATAATCCTTGGATTTTTGCTATGGACAGTAAGTTGAAAGGTACAGATCCTGAAATGGGTGGCTCGGATACTTTCCCAACTTACAAGCAGTTTGTTTTTGGTATAAATATCACATTCTAAACAATTAAGAAAAATGAAAAAGATGAATTTTAAGAATATATTGTTCTCTGCAGCCCTCGCTGCTGGTGCGATGTCTTTAGCTTCGTGCTCTTTGGAAGAAGAAAACCCTGGTGGTTTTACCATGGAGAACATGGCAGCGAACTCGGTTGAGTCATACCAGACTTTGCTTAATCAGTGCTATTTTGGTATGGAACGTTTCTTGTATGGTACGGATGGTTTCATGGAATTGACAGAAGGTGATACAGACCTCTGGACTTACCAAGGAAATCAGAATACTTCCTATACTCAGTATTTTTGGTTCTTCGCAGGTGCAGCACCTAACACCACCTATACAAATGGTATCTGGAACTCTCTCTATGATGGTATTGGCAGTTGCAATATGGCTATCAGTTTGGCAAATAAAGCCCCTTTTAAAACTGAGGCTGAAAGAAATGTCAAAGTTGCAGAAGCTAGATTCTTGCGTGCTATCTATTATTTCAATGCTGTAGAGCAGTTTGGTGGGGTTACCATGATTACAGAACCGGCTAGCTCTATGAATTTTGCTCCTACCCGTACAGAACCTCTAACGATTTATAAGGAAATTATCATTCCTGACTTGGAGTTTGCTGTGGAATGGCTGGATAAAGGCAATGACGCAACTACTACACAGCCTACCAAAAAAGCTGCACTTGGAATGTTGGCAAAAGTTTGTCTGCAGACCAAAGAGTATGCTACGGATGAGTATATACCTGAGGCGCTTGATGCAGCTAAAAAGCTGATAACTGACTGTGAGTCGGGTGGCTCTACATATGGTGCTTACATGTATCCTACGTATGAGGAGGTTTTTGCTGAGAAAAATAATAAAGAAAATAAGGAGGCTCTATGGAAGCATCGCTGGTATGCTGGCAGCGATGGACATGGTTCTAGTAATGGTAACTTCAAATTGAATCGTAACGATGAGAAGTTCCTCTGTAATATCAATAAGTTTGGTGCTCGTGAAGACAATCAGACTAGCCGTCTAACATGGGAAGGCAGTCAGGCAGGTATCTTCATGCCAACTCAGTATTTGCTCAATCTATATGTACAGCAGGATGGAACACTAGACCCACGTTTCCACAAGTCTTTCACTACTCAGTGGAACGCAAATAGGAATTATGAGTGGGACGAAAGTTCAAAGAACAACTTTGGTAAGGAAGATGCCATTGTTGGCAAGAAGCTCAATACAGGCGACTTGGCCATCAAAATCGTGATGCCTCAGGATGCAGATTATGCAGCGGAAGTAAGTAAGAAAGTTACAGCCAACTACTTAATAGTAGATTATAAGGATGTATATGATGATGCAAATAAGAATGTGATAACCGAGCGTGGCGCAGGTGAAAACATGTTCCGCTACTTCTATCCATCTCTTAACAAGCATAATAGCAGCAACTATTATGTTGCTAATGCCAGCAAAAAACGTAATGGAAATTTGAATGCTACATTCATTATACGCATGGCTGAGATTTACCTCATTGCAGCAGAGGCTGATATCTATCTAAATGGCGGGGCTAACGCTATGGGCTATATTAATAAGGTTCGCCAACGTGCAGGGGCTACCCCTCTCACTGGTTCAGCTTCTGTTCGTACAGTATTGGATGAACGTGGTCGTGAGTTATGTGGTGAATACTGCCGCTTCTATGATTTGAAGCGCACAGGAATGTTCAAGGACAATTCATATCTACAGGCTACACATCCAGACTTGGCTAGGTATTTCAAACCAGAGTATGCTCTTCGTCCAATTTCAACAACCTTTACAAATGGTATTAATAATGGCGCTGAATACCAGAATCCTGGTTATTAATTTTTTTTAGATTTAACTAATATATACTCGAGTAGGAGGTGAATGCTAATAATAGGTGTTTATCTCCTACTTTTTATGGTTAATAATTCTAAATAGCATAAACTTTATGTAATTAGTTACAAAAACTATCTCCAAACGTCTTTGTATTTGTAAGATTTAAAATTAATATGTACTAAAATAAAAATATGAAGATCGAAAGAAAAAGACTGGTACTCTTATCTCTTCTTGTCTTTGGCAGCATCACCGCTTTTGCACAGAAAATCAGCCAGAACGTGATGCAGAAGATATACGACGAGGTAAAGACACCTTATAAATATGGTATGGTGGTTGCACCTGAGGACAACTACCACAAGATAGACTGTCCGATGGTGTATCGCGAAGGAAACAGGTGGTTTATGACCTATGTGGTATACAACGGCAAGGACGGAACGGATGGAAGAGGGTATGAAACATGGCTCGCTACCAGCGATGACCTGCTGCAATGGAAAACACTGGGCCGCCTGCTCTGCTATGCCGACAAGGGATGGGATATGAACCAGCGTGCAGGATATCCGGCGCTGATAGACTGGACCTGGAACGGATCCTATGAGATGGCAAAATACAAAGGTCGCCACTGGATGAGCTATTTCGGTGGAGAAGGTACGGGCTATGAGTCCGTCCGCAAGCCTCTCAATATGGGTATGGCTTCTACCAAAGGCGATATCACCCAGGCTCATCCTTGGGAAACATCCCCTGCGCCTGTTCTCTCTATCAACGACAAGAGTGCACAGTGGTGGGAGAAACTCACCCATTATAAAAGTACCGTCTACTGGGATAGGAACAAGACGCTGGGCAAACCTTTCGTCATGTTCTATAATGCCGCTGGCATCAACCCTGCCAACCAGTTGAAGGCAGAACGCATCGGTATCGCCCTCTCCAGCAACATGACTTCCTGGCGCCGTCTGCCTCTCCGCACAGCCAAGCGGAAGACAGGCAATCCGGTCTTCTTTCATGAGGCTCCGGGCATCATTACGGGAGATGCACAGATCGTGAAGTTCCCGCATTATTATGTCATGTTCTATTTCTCTGCCTTTAATCCGAAGAGAAAATACAATGCCTACAATACCTTTGCCGTGAGCCGGGACCTGGTGAACTGGCAGGACTGGGAGGGAGCCGACCTGATTTATCCTTCCAAACCTTATGATGATATGTTCGCCCATAAGAGTTATGTGCTGAAGCATCAGGGTGTGGTTTACCATTTCTATTGTGCCGTGAACCATGCCGGACAGCGAGGCATTGCCGTGGCTACCAGCGTGCCGATGGGGCGTTCGCAGGTTTCTTTCCCGACACTAGAAAAGAAGGGAAAGCGACAGATTATGAGTCTGAATCAGGACTGGCAGGTAAGCTTCGGCAAGACTTCGGAAGATAGTATCACGAAGAAGATGGGAACCTTCCGGGTGAATGTGCCCAACAATCTGGACGATTATTACGGTTACCGCCAGCTGAAGCACGGCAACCTGCATGGTACCGCCACCTACGAGAAGCATTTCTCCGTTCATAAACAGACCGGAAAACGCTATTTCCTGCAGTTGGAAGGTGTGGGAACCTTTGCTACGGTCAAGGTGAACCGCAAGAGTTATCCGAAGGAATTGGTAGGCAGAACCAGCTTTATGCTCGATATCTCGGATGCGCTCCGTGAGGGCGATAATACATTGAATATCAAGGTAGAACATCCTGCCATGCAGACCAATAATCCTTGGCCTTGTGGCGGCTGTTCATCAGAATGGGGATTCTCGGAGGGCAGTCAGCCTTTCGGCATCTTCCGTCCGGTATCGCTCATCGAAACTGATGCGGTGAGGGTGGAACCTTTCGGAGTACACGTTTGGAACAACGAGGCATGCGACAGCGTCTTCGTGGATACCGAGGTGAAGAACTATTCCGACCATGAGCAGACCATCGAGGTAATCAGCAAACTGGCGCTGAGCAGCGGAAAGACCGCTTTCCGCCAGACCGGAAAGATTACCCTGAAGGCAGGCGAGACCCAGGTGGTCCGTCATCAGGCAAAGGTCAGCGATGCCCATCTGTGGGGCATCACGGATCCTTATCTCTATACCCTTTCCAGCATCATCAAACGAGAGGGCAAGACCATCGATGATGTGGCTACCCCTTTCGGCATCCGCTCCATCTCCTGGCCGGTACTCCGACAGAAACAGGCTGCGCTCCGTGGCGATTCAGCCCAGATGGATAAGAAAGACGGCAGATTCTATCTCAACGGCAGTCCGGTTTTCATCAACGGAACCTGCGATTACGAGCATCTCTTCGGTCAGAGTCATGCCTTCTCTCACGAGCAGATAGCTTCCCGTGTCAAGATGATGCGCCAGGCAGGTTTCAATGCCTTCCGTGAGGCTCATCAGCCACATAATCTCTATTACCAGCAGTTGCTGGATGAGCAGGGCATGCTGTTCTGGAGTCAGTTCTCGGCACATGTCTGGTATGATACATCCGCCTTCCGCAAGAACTTCAAGCGTCTGCTGCGCCGCTGGATTAAGGAGCGCCGCAATTCGCCTAGCGTCATTCTCTGGGGCATTCAGAACGAGAGTGTGATGCCGAAGGATTTCACCGAGGAGTGTGCTGCCATTATCCGGGAGATGGACCCTACCGCCCAGACCATGCGCGCCATCACCACCTGTAATGGAGGAGAGGGAAGCGACTGGAATGTGATTCAGAACTGGAGCGGAACCTACGGCGGAACAGCCGATAAATATGATCAGGAATTGAAACAGCCTAACCAGTTGCTGAATGGTGAATATGGTGCCTGGCGCACGCTCGGTTTCCGCAGTTCCGATGCAGAGAAACTGCATGCCGGTGATGCGAAGGCCCTGTCAAAAGCCTATACCGTAGATGCCTTTGTATCTCTTCTCAGCAAGAAGGCGATGCTGGCAGAAAGCGCCAAGGACAGCGTCTGCGGCCATTTCCAGTGGCTCTTCGTATCGCATGAGAACCCAGGCAGAGTGCAGCCAGATGAGGCTTACCGACGCATCGACAAGGTGGGACCGTTCAATTACAAGGGACTTCTCACGCCTTGGGAACAGCCTACCGAAGGCTTCTACTGGTATCGCAATCATTATACGAAGGTGCAGCCTGATACGCTTACGCCTACAGCTGCCGACCGCAACAGAGATCTTCTGAAACCAGCCGAGGGTTATACCTATCTGTATAGAGTGAACTGCGGCGGTGATGCCGTTACAGACAGTTATGGCAGCGAGTGGGAGCAGGACGACAGCGTCTATTCTCATTCCTGGGCAGAGCGTTTCGGCATGAATCCGTTTACGGCGAGTCAGGGACATATCACTTCCCGCATTCATGGTTTGAAATCATCGTCTGCAGCCTCTCAGCATGCTGCGGCTCCTGATGCAAAGCTCTTCCAGTATTTCCGTTGGGGCCGTCATGCGCTGAATTATCAGTTTGCTGTTCCGGATGGAGAATATCGCGTAGAACTCTATTTTGCCGAGCCTTGGCTGGGCAAGCATGAGGGCACCGGTATCGATTGTGAAGGCGAGCGCATCTTTGATGTAGCTATCAACGATTCCGTGGTAGTAGATGACCTCGATCTTTGGGCTGAGGCTGGCTTTGCGGGAGCCTGCAAGAAGGTGGTAGATGTCAAGGTAAAGGGCGGTCTGCTGACCATTTCTTTCCCGGAAGTTAAGGTGGGAGAGGCTATCATCTCTGCCATCGCCATTGCTGCCAAGGGAGAGATAGGAGATGCTGAGAAGTGGAATACCGCCTTCAAGGGCAGCAAGCCTGCGAGCGGAATGAGCAAGACTTACTGGGCTGACCTGGATAAGGATGTGGTAGAGAAATATCCGAAGGAACTGTTGCCTCAGGACAACGAAGTGTTCCCGGCTGTGCGCTATAAGAGCAAGACCTCAACCTGGACCATCAATCCCGGTGTGGCCCGCGAATACATGTTGCGTTTCCGCTATAAGAACACCACCGGTGAGCAGCAGGTAGGCAGGTTGAAGATAGTGGACAGCAAGGGCATCGTCCTGCTGGATAGAGACATGACCTTCCCTAAAACGCCGAACAAGTTCAAGACCATCGGTACCACTACCGATTCTCAGATCAATGCCGGTACCTATCAGATAATCCTCTCCGGTCTTCCGAACGTTTCGTTTGATTATCTGGAAGTGCAATAAAAGGAAATCTGCGCCATTTGCGAAATCTGCGTGACTTAAGAATCTCACGCAGATGACGCAGATGGCGCAGATTTTTTTTCTTGCGCAATAAGTTTTTTTGAGAAAAAAGTCTCAAAGTCTCATTATTTGGTGGAAATATCTTTGTAAGACGTTGGTATATAACGATATGCGAAAATGAGACTTCCTGATATCTTTACAAAAAAGTATCATAGAAGTATCATAAAATAGTAAGCGGCTCCGCGTTTATACCTTGCATAATTCAAAAAA
>NZ_QSAV01000044.1:0-282 GCF_003465495.1 Segatella copri
ATAAGTTTTATGTAATCATCTATCATCCATCACGATTTGTATCCATTCTATATCTTTATATGCTAATATTCAGATACTTGAATAGCGTGATAGATACTTCAAAAACGGAAATATCCATCACGCTATCCATCACGATTTGGGGTTATCCCTCACGATTTTATCACTTATTGTCTCGTGGCTATTGTTCATCATGATATGCAATTGAAACGCTCGACATATGAAGTTTTGCAGATTCTAAGCATTTCATTGACGGACTAATGAAATGAACGAATGTGTTTTATG
>NZ_QSAV01000044.1:292-30631 GCF_003465495.1 Segatella copri
TAATGAAATGAACGAATGTGTTTTATGATAAGCACCATATAGCACGCAGGGATTCCTGCGTGCCAATGGTTAAGCTTCTATCAAATTAGAAGCAGCAAGAATTACATCAAGTCACACTTCTCCCCAGTGTTCTTCTCAACCTTCTCGCCATCTTTCAGGATGCGAGCCTTATAGCCAAACTTCTCAAAACCTTTCTGGAGTTTCTCTGGGGTTGTCTTGTCGGCATTATACTGTACTGTGACTGTCTGGTCTGGCACAGAAGTCTCAATGCTCTTGATTCCCTTCTCAAAGCGAAGGTTGCTCTTGATCTTATTCTCACAAGCCGCACAGTGCATCTGTGGGGTTGTGGTGAACACTACGGTCTTGATGTCCTTGGCAAAGGTTACCATTGCCACCATCATCATTGTGAACATTACTAAAATCTTCTTCATAACTTTTCTATTTGCTTTAATCATTCAACTTTAAACATTTTCAATTAAAAGTGTACTCTCACTCCTGCGTAGAACATCCTGCCCTCTACAGGTCCCCAAACCAAGGTTGGCTCGAAATCGCTTCCCCATGGATTGCTGGCACCATAGATAGGAGTTTTCTGCTTGAAACCAGTCAGGTTCTCGCCTCCCACATAGATACTCCAATGGCGGAACCATCTCGTAACCTGCGCACTCACTTGCCCGAAGCTATGGAAACGAGGAGACCATGACTGGCTTCCATCTGCCAACTGGTAAGGCTCAGGATTTCTGCCTCCACCATTCAACTGCACGGTGGCATCAAATTGCCATAGGCCAAGTGGAGTCTTATAGGATGCCGTGAAGAGCGCCTTATACTTGCTGGTCAATGGCTTTTCTTTCAAGGTTTTGCCATAATCGTAGGTACACTTCACATCGTTCAGACGATAAGCCGCTGTTATCTCCAAGCCCTTCAGCAATGGATAAGAGGCATCTATCTGGAAGGTGTGCGAATAAGACTTGCCTATCAAATTATAGATGGAGATAAACCCCTTGTTGGCATCATAATCCACCACCGCTTGATTCTTGAAGTCGGTATAGTAATACTCAGCGTTCAATTTCAGTGTCTTGCCAAACATCGGGATGTAGAAAGCGGTACTCATACCATAGTTCCAAGCCTCCTCTTGCTTAAGTCCATCACCCGCAATCTGAAACTCCCTGCCGCTCGCCAAGAGATAGTTGTACTCTGCCAAGCCAAATACCGTGCGATAGCCCTTACCTGCTGACAGGCGGATGCTGATGGCATCGACAGGCGAATACTTCACGTGGAAACGAGGGGTGAAGAAGCTGCCATAAAGCGAACTATGGTCGAAACGGACACCTGCCATCGCTGTCAACTTCGTGCCTAACGTATAGGTGTATTGGGCGTATGCTCCTGGAGTCGTCTCCTTCTCGTTCATTCTCTGCATCTCCGACAAAAGGTAAGGAGAGTCTTCTTGCCCTACTGCCGGTCTTGGAGAAACATTCACATTGGCGCGCTGTCCCAGGTAATCATGGTTGACGCTCAAACCTACCGACAAATTGTGCTGATGAGTAAAATTGGTCTCAAAAATCAGTGAGCCATAGAGATTCTTCTCATTGAGGTCGTAGAACCTGTTGCCATACTGGGCATCGAGCTGGTGCATCGAAGCTGAGGACATGAAGGCAATATTGGTACCATGCTCGTGATTGAGGATGAAGGCATGTTTCATATAACCCTCATAACGGTTGGTATGGAGCTTGATTCGATAAATATCATCACTATGAACATGTTCCTCATCCTGCCCACTGGTACGGATCTCCTTCAAAGCCCCAAGTCCACCATGAAAGATGTAGTGCTTGCCTTTATACAGCCAACGGTTCTGTACATTATATTGTTCTCTGCCTGGCATATCATAGAAACCATCGCCATTGTCATCATGGTTTTTGAGGATATTCTCATGATGCAACAATATCTCCGTTGCCCACTTATCCGACAGATGAACGTTGGCATCGGCGTTTGCCTCGATTCGGCTCTTGGTATCGCCAAAGAGGTTTACCTCCACCTGTTGCTCATCCTCTGGCTTCAAGTAATCCACATTGATTTGACCTGTAATCGACTCATAGCCATTCTTCACCGAAGCACTACCCTTGGATACTTGAATGCCTTTCATCCAAGGTCCCGGCACATAGCCCAGGGCGTATGGGATGGCTGCACCACGGAAATTCGGCAGATTCTCGGTGAGCATCTGTACGTAAGTGCCCGAAAGACCGAGGAGTTTGATTTGTCTTGCGCCCGTCATGGCATCATTATAAGCCACATCCACCGATGGATTGGTCGTAAAACTCTCGCCCAGGTTGCAACAAGCCGCCTTGAAGAGCTCATCCTTGTTCACGGCGATGCCATTCACGGCACCAGCCAATCGGGAAGTGCCCGACTTACGAGCCACCACCTTCACCTCATGCAAGGTCTCGTCCTTGAAAATGGAATCCTGAGAGGAGGAATCTACAGAGTTATTTTCTACAGAATTATTATATGATGATGACAGAGACACAACCTCTGTCTTATTGTTTTTTGCATAAGTCTCAGCACCAATAACCAGCAAGGCACTGAGCAATATATATCTTGAATACATAAATATATTTTCTTTTATCCGAATCTTAAATCTTCGCTCCGGATGATTTTACCATTTTAATATATGTATGCAACCCTAAGTTTTTACTGATAGGGATAGGCATACGACAATCTTGGCTGCAAAAGTACAGAAAAACTTTTGCAACCTATTTGCAAATATGGAAAAATCAAATAATCAGGATGTTAAGGAGGGCAAGATAAGCCCTTGGAGGCGAATGCGGAACATTCTGATTCCAATATCTTGCCTTTTGAATGCTACAGATAACAGGACGAGGCAACGTCTGCCAAAGGGCTGGCGCGATGCCTGCAAACACTGGTGCTGCATCGAAATCCAAGTGTTGGATAGAGACCGTAGGCGATAGTTTCACCAGCTCCACTTCCATGCAATGTTTGTTCACCTGTGCGCCCAGCTTACCTCGGCAACAGTCATGGTGCATGCTACGTTTCACGCAACAGTCAGTCACCATACCCACCATCACCTTGTCATAATGAAGGCAGTGCATGACGGTAGTACCCACGCTCAAGTAAACCACCATGAGCGAGAGCATCAAAGCCATCAATATGTTGAGCGAACGTTTCATACCTATTTTTTGCACCTTTCTTTTCTCAAGTTGCAAAATTAAGCATTTCCATCAGAATATGAAGCTAATACCCCCATAAATTAATAACCTTTAACAGCTCTTGAATGAGCATGAATGCCCCCACTCTTTCTGTTAATCTTTACTATATTCCTGCGAGAAAACTTGCAGGATAAAGGGAATTTGAGTAACTTTGCACACGAATTTCTGAAACTATTGTCTTACAAAGACATAAAATAAGAGAGAAACTATTTTTTAAGGATAATATTGACTCATAAGAACAAATGAAAAAAGGACTATTTGCACTCGCGCTGGGTACCTTTACCTTGGGCATCGCTGAATTCATCATCGAGGGCATCATCACAGACATCGCCCACAACATGAACGTTTCTATCCCAGAAGCAGGACATCTCATCTCCATCTATGCACTCGGCGTCTGCGCCGGAGCTTTCTCATTGATTCTCATGCATAAATACAGACCCAAGAATATCCTGATGTTCCTGGCTTCGCTCATCACCTTCGGAGCTGTCATCGCCTCAGTAGCACCTAACTACTGGCTCTTGCTCTGCGCCCGCTTTATAGAAGGTCTGCCTCATGGCGCCTACTTCGGAACGGGTACCATCGTGGCGGTGAAGATTGCCAAAGAGGGTAAGGGAACCAATGCCGTGGCGATGATGTGTGCAGGTATGCCGGTGGCCAACCTACTGGGTGTGCCGGTGGGAACCTTCCTGAGTCACATGTTCAGCTGGCGAGTACCTTTTGTCAGCTGTATCGTGCTCGGACTCATCACCTTATACATGATTCACAGATGGGTTCCAAATGTAGAAGCACTGCCAAACAACGGTATGAAGGCACAGTTCCATTTCCTCCGCAACAAGGCTCCGTGGCTCATCATCGCCGCCACCTTCCTGGGCAATGGCGGCATCCTCTGCTGGTTCAGTTATATCTCGCCGCTGCTTCAGATGGAGGGCGGATTCAGCGCAGCCAGCATCTCTCTGCTGATGATTCTTGCAGGCGGCGGAATGGTAGTAGGTAATCAGGTGAGTGCCTTGCTTGCCGACCGCTTCAAGCCGGGTCGCTTTACCTGTTATCTCCAGTTTCTGGCAGCAGCTGCACTTCTGCTCACCTTCTTCCTCGCCCCTTTCGGCTGGGTATCTGTGGTACTGATGTTCATCTGCTGCGCCTGTCTTTTCGGCATCGGATCGCCTGAGCAATTCCTCATCGTGAAGCATGCCAAGGGTGGCGAAATGCTGGGCGGCTGCTGCATTCAGGGTGCCTTCAATCTGGGTAACGCCATGGGAGCTTTCCTCGGTGGTATTCCTGTTGCTATGGGATTAGGATACAACTTCCCTGCCCTTATCGGTGTGCCGATGGCATTGGCAGGAGCCATCTGTCTGCTGATTTTCCATAAGAAATATGAATAAAAATGCGATAATCCGAAATAAATGATTATCTTTGCAGAGGAATTTCAAATAAACAAAGAAACATGATGAAACTTAACAAGACTTTCCTTACCCTGGGCTTGGCCGCAGCACTCCTGCAGATGCCAGCCTCATCGTTCGCACAGACTGCGGGCGGTAACCGTCAGAATCCTCTTTTAACAAAGAGCAGTCTTCCATTCGGTGCTCCTGACTTCAGCAAGATTCAGGAGAGCGACTACCTGCCTGCCATCGAAGCGGCTATCAGGGAGCAGCGTGCCAACATCCAGAAGATTGTAAACAACAAGAAGAAGCCTAGCTTCCAGAACACCATCCTCGCCTATGAGGAGAGCGGTGCGCTGCTCGAAAAGGTGACTAACATCTTCTTCGGTCTCACCAGCGCCCACAAAACTCCGGGCATCGCCGAAACCGAAAAGAAGGCTACCCCATTGCTGACCGAACTCGACAATGAGATTTCGTTCAACAAGAAACTCTTCGAGCGCATCAAGTATGTTTACGATAATGAATATAAGAAACTCAAGGGCGAAGACAAGCGCCTTACTGAGGTTATCTATAAGAGTTTTGTACGCTCAGGTGCCCTCCTTTCTGCCGAGAAGATGGAGCGCATGAAGCAGATCAACTCCCGCATCTCAGAATTACAGCAGGAATGGGGCAACCTTCTTCCTGCCGCTACCAACAACGCCGTGGTTTGGGTAAACAGCAAGGAAGAGCTCGCCGGATTGAGCGATGCAGACATTGCACAATGCAAGAAAGATGCAGAGAGCCGCGGAGGCAAGGCACCTTACTGCATCGTCATCATCAACACCACCCAGCAGCCTATCCTCACCAATCTCCAGAACCGCGAACTGCGCAAGAAGGTGTATATGGCAAGCATCCACCGTGCCGATGGTACTAACCCAAAATTCAACACCTTCCCTATCGTAACCGAGATTGCCAAGTTGCGTGCCGAGAAGGGCAAGCTGATGGGATATGACAACTATGCCGACTATTCGCTCGAAAAGACGATGGCTAAGAACAGCAAGAATGTGGATGATTTCCTGAAGCAGCTCATCAAGGAATATGCTCCTAAGGCTGATGCTGAAACCAAGGCGATAGAAGCGTATGCACAGAAGACTGAAGGCAAGGACTTCAAGCTGCAGCCATACGACCGCTTCTATTATTCTGCGAAGATGAAGAAGGAGATGCTCAACATTACCGATGATGAGATCAAGCCATACTTCAACATCGACAGCGTACAGGTGAACGGTGTATTCTATGCCGCCCATCGTGTTTACGGACTGAACTTCAAGCAGCGCAAGGATATTCCTACTTATCACCCTGACATGAAGGTATTCGAGGTAAGCGACAAGAACGGCAAACCAATCGCCCTCTTCTACAGCGATTACTTCCGCCGTCCTACCAAGCGTGGCGGTGCATGGATGAGCGCCTTTGCCAAGCAGAGCAAGCAGCGCGGCCAGTTGCCTATCATATATAATGTATGCAACAACGCCAAGGCACCGGAGGGTCAGCCATCTCTCATCACATGGGATGAGGTTACTACCCTGTTCCATGAGTTCGGTCATGCGCTTCACGGAATCCTTTCCGACTGCAAATACAATACCCTTTCAGGAACAGCCGTTGCCCGCGATTTCGTAGAGATGCCATCCCAGTTTAACGAATCGTTTGCATCTATTCCGGAGATATTCGACCATTACGCCCGTCATACCGAGACCGGTGCTGCGATGCCAGCCGATCTGAAAGAGCGCATGCTGAAGAGCATCAGCTTCCAGACCGCTTATTCACTGGGCGAGAATCTGGCTGCAACCTGTCTTGACCTTGCATGGCACAAGATTAGCGAGGATGAGGTGCCTTCACCTTATATGGCAGGCGCCTTCGAGAAGGAAGAGCTCCACAACATCGGTTTGCTCAATACCCAGATTCCTCCTCGCTACAGCACATCATACTTCAACCACGTATGGGGCGGCGGTTATGCTGCAGGCTATTACAGCTATCTCTGGACAGAGGTGTTGGCTGTGAACATCGCCGACTACTTTGCAAAGCATGGTGCCTTAGATCCAGCCGTTGGTCAGGCATTCCGCGACAAGATTCTGAGCCGTGGCAACACCAAGGACCAGATGGAAATGTTTACCGACTTTACTGGTATGGAGAAGCCAGATGCTTCCGGATTTCTGAAAGCAAGAGGTTTGTAACGCATAAAATTACAATATGAAACAGGTAGAGGGTGTGTCATAAGTTAATGACACACCCTCTTTCTTTATCCTTTTACTGCCTGAGGTGTCCAGCTTTTCAGGAATCTGAGCACCTTTTCTTCGTTATATCCCTTACCTTCTTCCAGGAAACTGGAATCCTGGATATGGAGAACCTTTCCGGTTTCATCGAGCACCACAAAGACCGGGAATCCGAAACGCTGAGGATTGTTCAGTCGTTTCATCAGCTGCTCAGCCTTCTTCACCGCCGCATCACCGGCAGTTTTTCTGCGATTGTAGTTCACATGAATATATTCGAAATGATCATTCACCATCTTGTTGACCGCAGCATTCTTCTCTACAAAATCGGCAAACTTCAAGCACCATGGGCACCAGTTACCACCTACCTGACAGATAACAAACTTGCCATTCTTTCTAGCTTTAGCCAAAGCCTCATCAATCTGAGCCATCGGATCGATGCTTTCATTATACACCTTCTTGAGAGCAGTCTGCACCTGAGCAGGTTTCAATGCTCCAGCCTGGTCGAGCGAATCCAGTTTCTTCATCATCTCCTCCGCCTTCACGGTAGAGAATGCAACCTTACCTTCCGGATTGATAAGATAAGAGGTAGGAATCCATGAGATGTGATAATCCTTGGAAATCTTTGTTTCCTTCCATTTCTTAAACTCACAGTATTGCAACCAGGTATACTGATTATCGCCCAGATATTTCTTCATCTTCGCCTCATCGGTATCAAAAGAAACACCCACTACCTGGATCTTGGTATTGTATTTGTCATAGATAGCCTTCACCATCGGCATGTCTCTTCTGCAGTCAGGACACCAGGAAGCCCAGAAATCGAGCATGGTCCAGACACCCGGAACCGTCTTTCCGTCTTTATCCTTCTGAGTCTTCTTATCTGAGAGCTGGAAGATTTTCTTACCCGTCTTACTGTCAGTAATCGTGAAATCGGGAGCCTCGGTGCCTACAGGCAGCAAGTCAAGCGAAGTCTGTGCTCTACCGACGACAGCCGTCGTCAGGAGCAAAAAGAATAATAGTTTCTTCATACAATTTTTCTGTTAATGTCTGTTACTTCAAATATATATACTTCAACCTACAAAATTACATCATTTTCCAGTATCAAGTCCATAAAGCAAGATTTTATTACAGAAAATTAACCATAAAAGACTAGAACTGATAATAAATGAACGGCTGTACACTCTCCTGAGAAACCTCAACTACCATCTGCAGACAGATGATGAAGAGCAGCAGTTTGGTCACCCAAGGCAGAAGTATGAACCGCGCCTGAAGACGGTGATACTGGCGCTCGGTAAAGAGATAGCTCAGCATGACACCTATGATGCAAAGCGTCCAGGCAGGACGGGCATGGAAGAAAGGCACCAGATAATCGATACTGAAATCATTTGCCACCTTATCACACATCTTCCCCAACACCCCCAAATCCTTAGCACGGAAGAACGACCAAGCAAAGCATATATATAAATAGGTGATGAGCCAGCTGAGGGAATTGCCAGCCAGCGTACGAGGAAAGCTTATGCCCAACTGACGGCTGAAGAACTTATGCACCACAAGTCCGAAACCATGAAGAGCACCCCAGATAACGAACATCCAGGAAGAGCCATGCCATAAGCCTGCCACCAGCATGGTGAGGAAGTTGTTGAAATACATGCGCACCTTTCCCTTCCGGTTTCCACCCAGCGGAATATACACATAATCGCGGAACCAGAAGGAAAGCGAGATGTGCCAGCGATGCCAAAACTCGGTAACCGAGAGTGAGCGGTAAGGGAAATAGAAGTTGTCGGGTAGATAGAAACCCAGGATGGCTGCCACGCCGATACTCATATCGCTGTATCCCGAGAAATCGAGGAAGATCTGGACAGGGTAGCCGAAGAGTGCTGCCAGATTCTCGAAACCCGAGAAGGTTTGCGGCGCATCAAACACCCAGTTGTTGAACTGTGCGATATAATCGCTCAGCATATTCTTCTTGACCAGTCCCAGCATGATGAGAAAGAGTCCCGTCCACAGCATTCTACTGGAAGCCTGTTCGTTTCGTTTCAGTCTGGGTATCAGATTGGCGGCACGGGTGATAGGACCCGCCATCAGCAGCGGAAAGAAAGTGAGATAGAAGCAATATTCCAGGAGCGTTACCTCCATGTCGAACTTACGCTTATAGGTATCTACCGCATAGCTGATAGCTTGGAAGGTATAGAACGAGATACCTACAGGCAGAGCGATAGACTGCAGGGAGAAGTTGGTGCTGAACATCTCGTTGACTACATCGCCAATGATGAAATTGGTATATTTGAAATAGCACAGCAGAGTCAGGTCTACAAGCACCACGAAGGTGAGCAGCGCCTTGCGCGCCTTCCCCTCATGCAGTCTCATTTCCTGGGTTACGGCATAATTGATGCAAGCCGTAAGCGGCAGCATCCACATCACCATTCCGTTCACCTTATAGGCAAAAAAAAGGCTGAAGCAGATGACATACATCATCATGGCTGTGCGCGAATAGCTCTTGAGCAGGGTATAAATGGCAAGGAAGAAGATGAAGAGCAGCGCAAACGGAATGCTGCCCATCATCAGCGGAGAATCTGCCTGATAAACAAACAGCCGCTCTATCCAATGCCACAAGGCACATATTTCGAATGTTGAATAATTCATTTGTCTGTTCTGAAGATATTATTTATTGAACTCTTTCTTATATGGAGTCTTTATGGTTTACATGTTTTACCGCTGGAACCATCTTGTCAGCAGCCGGAGCCGTTTTTCCAGCAGTTGCAGGTTCCTTGGTTGCAGCAGAACTTTCTGGGGGTTCAGGCACAGTTTCCTCAACAGGCATAGAAAGAGAATCCTTCTTCACAGCCGTACTGTCAGCCCTGTGTTTTGTTCCAGGAGGCAAGATGGTAATCTGTCTGTATCTGCGGTCACGCTTATCCGGCATTTCCAATCGGAACGGATGCACACAATGACCGCTATTCATCCACTCTACAATCTTATCCATCCACATGGCAGATGAAGTCATAGTCGGATGCCGGCCGTCTTTCTGGCGTTCGAAGGTAAGTTTGTAACTAGGATAATAGCCTCGTGGTCCCATCACCTCACGGAGGAGTTTGTTATATCCATTATCCTCACACCAGTTTGGCGGACCGATCCATATCGTCGGAATATTACCAATCTTGCTCAGGATGGCACGGATGCGTTTTTCACATCCCTTCATATCAGACGTATATAGTTCGTTACTGCCCAGACATACAAAGACATAGGTAGGTTTGATACGTTGGATATAATGCTGCAGGGTATCGGTAGTAGCCCAGTTTCTGGTGTCCGAACTCACCCAGGTAATACAGGTGAGCTTATGACCGTTCTTGTTGGCATAATCAGCCAGTCGCAGACCTAGATATTCCGACATCGAGTCGCCGAAGATCAGTACTCGCTGCGCCGCCGTATCCACGGGTTCCTTTATCATGCTGTCAGCCTTTTCCTCTTCAGCAAGTTCTGCCTCGCTTTTACCGATGAGCGCATCCATTCCAATCTGTTTCAGCGGAATGTTTTCAGCCACTTGCTCTGGAATAAAGGCATAAGCCAGCAGTCCTCCAATGGCTACAGCCAGCAGGGCTATCATTTTCCAGGTTTCTTTCATTTTGTATCTTTAATGAGTTTTAGTTATTCTTTTTCTTATACATTCGCCCGACATTACAGCTGAAAGGGAGTGAGCACATTGAGCAACTTTCCGAAATCGGCCTTCGAGATGCGCCTTCCTCTCAAGCTGCGCACCTGCGGATAGTCTTCGAAATAGTTCTCCATCGTAGTATACCACTGATGAGAAACCACTTCCCTGACCGTCTTCAGTTGATTTTCGATGCGACGGGCAAAACTCGGATTCACTCTCGAGAGATAATATCTTCCATCATTCATCTCGATGGCAAGCATCAGATAAATTTGCGGTCCCTTCTTCTCTTTCCTGCTTTTTACAGTTTCACTTACTTTCCAGCCCTTGGTGGATGTCGATACTCTGATATCCCAGCCATACTGGCTGTTGAGCTTATCCATCAGTCCCTTGAACACAATCCCGTGAGCCGAGGTATCTTTCAGTCCCGTATAACCGATGATGTAATGTATCATCTCGTGGAGCAAGACACTCTTTGCCTGCTTGTCGGTCATATCATAATAAGTAGACATGGAGAGCTTGAAATCGTAGAGCTTGGTGCGTCCCCATCTGGAGGCCCGCTTATAGGCAAGTTGCCCCAACCGAGTCTTGGCATGAGTAAGTCCGAGTTCAGGAACAGGCAGTTTTCCCCCGAAATATTCCTGGTCGAAACGCCTGAACCACTCCTCCATCCATTCTATTGTAACAATCATGTATGTATATTTATTCAATAATTATTCAGTTCTGTATATCAGATACTACAAAACGTTTGCAAAGATACAACTTTTTCTTTGTTTCTTTCAATATTTATCGAAAAATGAGTAACTTTGCACGCAAATTTACAACAAAAATGAACAAGACAGCACAGCATATCATAGATATTAAGAATGTGTCGAAAAGATTTGGCGAGAAAACAGCCCTCAACAACATCAATCTCTATGTGAGAAAGGGCGAATTTATGACCATTCTGGGTCCTTCGGGATGCGGAAAAACGACATTATTGAGACTTTTGGCAGGGTTTGAAACCGCCAGCGAAGGCATCATCACCATCGCCGGCAACGATATTACTAACCTTCCTCCTTACAAGCGAAATGTGAACACGGTATTCCAGAAATACGCTCTGTTCCCTCATCTCAACGTTTACGACAATATCGCCTTCGGTTTGAAGCTCAAGCACACACCGAAGGAAGAGATTTTGCCGAAGGTAAAACGTGCCCTGAAGATGGTAAACATGAGTGATTATGAATATCGTGATGTCAACTCGCTTTCGGGCGGTCAGCAGCAGCGTATCGCCATCGCCCGTGCCATTGTCAACGAACCTGAAGTTCTTCTCCTGGATGAACCGCTTGCAGCACTCGACCTCAAGATGCGTAAAGACATGCAGCTGGAATTGAAGCAGATGCACGAACGCCTGGGCATTACCTTCGTATACGTAACTCACGACCAGGAAGAAGCCCTCACCCTGAGCAATACCATCGTGGTGATGAGCGAGGGAGAGATACAGCAGATAGGTACACCTACCGATATCTACAACGAACCAGCCAATGCTTTCGTAGCCGACTTTATCGGCGAGAGCAATATTCTCTGCGGAACGATGGTCCACGACTGTCTGGTGAATGTGGCAGGTACTGAACTGCCTTGTGTAGACAAGGGCTTCGGCTGCAACCAGGAAGTGGATGTCGTGATACGTCCTGAGGATATAGAAGTTTCCACCGATACCACCCACGCCCAGTTTGTGGGCAAGATAACCTCTTCTATCTTCAAGGGAGTACACTACGAGATGCTGGCAGAAACCGAGAAGGGCAATGAATTTCTCATCCAGAACTACAAGCATTTCGAAGTAGGCCAGACGATAGGAATGAGCGTGATACCCGACAATATTCACATCATGAAGAAGGAGCGCATCACCAATACCTTCGATGCAAAGGTAAACGGCGACGGAACAATAGAATTCCTGGGATGCGAATACCAGATGGAGATTCCGGAAGAAATAAAGGACAAGATTCAGACCGATGAAAACGGAAACGAAACCATCCGGGTGAACGTACCTTTCAACAAGATAGAACTCTTCGACAACGAGAGCGAAGGCACCTTTACAGGCAACATCAGCTTCATTCTCTACAAGGGCGACCACTATCATCTCACCATAGATACCGACTGGGGCGAGAAGCTCTATGTAGATACACAGGATGTATGGGATTTAGGCGATCATGTGGCTATCACCATTCCTCAGGAGAATATTTCGTTTGAATAAAAATTATTAATTCCTAATTATCAATTATAAATTGAACATTATCAAGTTTATCTCTTCGCGACAAAGCTGGTCGATACCTTACGCCATCTTTGCAGCGATATTTGTGGTACTGCCATTGCTTCTCATCGTAGTGTTCGCATTTACCGATGAGAACGGAGCCCTGACGCTCTACAACTTCCAGAAGTTCCTGGCACACCCCGAAGCCATCAACACCTTTGTGTATTCGATAGGCATCGCCATTCTCAACACCCTGCTCTGCATTCTGCTGGGCTATCCGGCCGCCTATATTCTGACACAAACCAGAATGAAGTATGCCAACACCATCGTCATGCTCTTCATTCTGCCGATGTGGGTAAACATCCTGGTGCGCACACTTGCCACCGTGGCCCTCTTCGATTTTGCCGACCTTCCGCTGGGTGAGGGCGCCCTCCTGTTCGGTATGGTCTACAACTTCATCCCATTCATGATTTACCCCATCTACAACACCCTGCAGAAGATGGACCGCAGCTATATCGAAGCAGCCGAAGACCTGGGAGCATCGCCTTGGCAGCAGTTCTTCAAGGTCATCCTGCCCCTCTCCATGCCGGGCGTAGCAAGTGGCATCCTAATGGTATTCATGCCAACCATCTCTACCTTCGCTATCTCCGAACTGCTGACGATGAACAACATCAAGCTCTTCGGTACCACCATCCAGGAGAACATCAACAATTCGATGTGGAACTACGGTGCAGCCCTCTCGCTCATCATGCTTTTCCTCATCGGCGCCTCCACCCTCATCGCAGGTGATGGCAGTAAACAGGAAGGAGGTATCAGATGATGCAGTCATTATTCAGTAAGGATATGATGAAGAAAGTATTCTGTCAGGGCTATCTCTGGTTGCTCCTGCTGCTACTCTACTCCCCTATCTTCATCATCATTATCTTCTCGTTTACCGAAGCGAAGGTGATGGGCAACTGGACGGGTTTCTCGCTACAGCTCTACAAGAATCTCTTTGCCGAAGGTACACACCATTCGCTCACAGCGGCACTGGTCAATACCGTAACCATCGCCCTGATTACCGCAACCGTATCCACGCTCTTCGGAACCCTGACAGCCATCAGCATCTACAACCTGCGCAACCGCTATGCACGTAATGCCATACAGTTTGTCAACAACATTCCGATACTCAACGGCGACATCATCATCGGTATCTCGCTCTTCCTGCTCTTCATCACGCTGGGCATTCCGCAGGGGTATACTACCGTGGTACTCTCGCATATTACCTTCTGTCTGCCATACGTTATTCTGAGTGTGATGCCAAGACTGAAGCAGATGAATCCGAACCTCTATGAGGCGGCACTCGATCTGGGCGCCTCTCCGATGCAGGCACTTCGCAAGGTCATCATCCCAGAGATATTGCCGGGTATGATTTCCGGTTTTATGCTTGCCATCACGATGAGTATCGATGACTTCGCCGTCACCATCTTCACGATAGGTAACGAAGGTCTGGAAACCCTCTCCACATTCATCTATGCCGATGCAAGAAAGGGAGGACTAACTCCAGAACTTCGTCCGCTGAGTACCATCATCTTCGTACTGGTACTGGTGATGCTGATTATCATCAACAAACGTTCTGAGAAAAATAAGAAGAAATGAGAATGAAGAACAAGATATTATTAGGAGTCAGTGGAGTAAAAGGAGTTAAGACCATCGTCTTTCTCTTTCTTAGCCTGCTGATGATTCTGCCGCTCTCTTCCTGTTACAACAAAGAGAACCGCGAGGAGATTCTGAAGGTTTACAACTGGGCTGATTATATAGATGAAGACGTTCTTGCCAACTTCCCGAAATGGTATGAACAGCAGACCGGCAAGAAGATCCGAGTTATCTACCAGACCTTCGACATCAATGAGGTGATGCTTACCAAGATAGAGCGAGGTCATGAAGACTACGACGTGGTATGCCCGTCAGAATATATCATCGAGCGCATGCTCCGCAAAGACCTTCTCCTACCTATCGACACCGCCTTCAGCAAGACGCCCAACTATATCAGCAACGTATCACCATACATTGTTGAGCAGATAGATGCCACCTCCAACAATGGCCGCATCGCCCACCATTATGCCGTGCCTTACATGTGGGGAACCTGTGGCATTCTATATAATAAGGTACACGTACCTATAAGTGATACACAGACCTGGGGAACTTTATGGAACAGAAAATATCAGGGCAAACTCCTGATGAAGGATTCCTACCGCGACTCCTATGGCACCGCCCTCATCTGGGCACACCGTAAAGACCTGGAAACAGGCAAGGTGACCGTACCACAGCTGATGAACGACTATTCACCAGCTGCCGTAGCCACAGTAGAGAAAGAGCTGAAAGCTCTGAAGCCAAACATTGAAGGATGGGAAGCCGACTTCGGCAAGGAGACCATGACCAAAGGCAAAGCCTATCTCAACATGACCTGGAGCGGTGATGCCGTCTGGGCTATTGAAGAAGCCGGGAAAGTGGGTGTAGAACTGGGATATGAGGTACCGAAAGAAGGAAGCAATGTATGGTTCGACGGTTGGGTAATCCCTAAATATTCCCGCAATCCGAAGGCTGCCGCCTATTTCATCAACTATCTCTGTCAGGAAGACGTGGCACTCGCTAATATGGAGACTACAGGATATGTGAGTAGCGTGGCAGGCAAGAAGGTATTAGAAGCTATGAGCGATGCTGAGGCGTATCCCAAACCTGTAAATCTGGCCTACTTCTTTGGCGAGGAAGGCAGGAGTGCCCATCTCAACCCTATCATGTATCCAGACAGCAGCATAGTAGCCCGATGCGCCATGATTCATGATGCCGGCGATCATACTCCCGAGGTATTGGATATGTGGTCGAAGGTGAAGGGCGACAATCTGGGCGGCGGCATCGTTATCTTCCTGCTAGCCGTAGTCCTTGCCCTCACGGTATTCGTTGCCATCAAGAAGTATGAACATTACAAGCACAGAAGGCTGTCGAGGAAACACCGCAGAAGACATGTGGTAAAGGTAAAAGGGTAAAAAGGTAAAAAAGTAAAAGGGTAAAAAAGTAAAAGGGGGAAGAGAGGGGAAAAACCTATTTTATAGGGGAAAATGAACATTTTTTGAAGGAAAAGAGAAAAAAGTGCCGAAAAAATTTGGTAATATCAAATAAAAGCATTACCTTTGCACTCGCTTTTGAGATATAAAGCTTTTGGGTAGTTACCAGAGTGGCCAAATGGGGCAGACTGTAAATCTGCTGGCTATGCCTTCGGTGGTTCGAATCCATCACTACCCACTTTTCCCAAAAAATAACTCAAAAATTTAAGAGTCCGACTTTCGAAAGAGAGCCGGACTTTTTTTCTTTTCATATAAATCCTGAACAAAAGAAGAAGAGTAATTTACTCTCCTTCTACCTGCGTCTTTGGCCAATTCACCAGATATAGCATTTCGGTGGCTCGGGTAAATGCAGTATAGAGCCAGTGGATATAATCGGGAGTAAGCATATCATCCGTCATATAGCCCTGGTCTACATAAACATGCGACCACTGTCCGCCCTGCGCTTTATGACAGGTAACGGCATAGGCAAACTTCACTTGCAGAGCATTGAAATACGGATCCTGCCGGATTGCCTTCATACGGTCTGCCTTCAGTGGTATGTCCTGATAATCTTCCTCTATCTTATGGAAAAGCTGTTCCTGCTGATCATGGGTCAAAGCAGAAGCCTCACTCGTCAAGGTATCCAGCAATACCGTAGCCTCCAGTTCATAATTATCATAATCGGGAAATTTCAACAGAAGGGTGGCAAAATGAAAGCCGTAGAGGTCGATGCGACGGCTCACCTTCATCACCTTCGCCCTATCGCCATTAGCCAGGAAAGCAGGAATCTCATGACTTGGAACTTCGTTACTTTGAACTGTATGATTAGCTAAAGTATTAAATTTTTCACTCTTCACTTTTCGTTCTTCACTTAATTGCCTTTCCTTTATCTTCTTTCTTTCTTCCTCCATCCAATAATAATTGTTCTTCACAATCATCAGCATGTCGCCACTCTCCAGTTCCTCTTCCCTATCAAGCACCATGTTGCGGATGCCCTGGTTGAAGATGTTGGCGCGCTTGTTGCTACGAGTCACAACAATGGTATCGTCCAGTCCTACATGATGATAACTGTCGCCAAGAGCCTCGATGAGTTCTGCACCCGGCATCTCCCTGATATCCGAGAAACCGGAGAAACGGATTTTAGGCAGTTGGGTAATGTCATCGTGGGTAATCATCTGACGGATGCGGGTAGCATTAAAGAGAATACCCGACTGCTGACTCTGGCGGACTACCTCGTTCAAATCGCACTCATAAACCGACAGTCCATATCCCTGGAGCATCGCAGCAGAAAGGGCTGGTGATTCTTCCTCACCAACAGGAGGCAACTGTGCCTTATCGCCAATCAGCAAGAGGCGGTCGTTACGTCCCTGATACACAAAATGAATCAGATCATCTAGCAGACAACCGCTGCCAAAGGTGGTTCCGCCTAATCCCAGATTGGCAATCATCGAAGCCTCATCCACCATAAAAAGCGTATCAGTATAGAGATTATCATTGAGATTGAACTGTCCATCCACTCCGGCAAACGCCTTTTCGCGATAGATGCGGCGATGAATGGTATAGGCAGGCATCCCGCTGTTCTGAGAGAAAACCTTAGCCGCCCTACCCGTAGGAGCAAGGAGCATCACCTTCTGGCGAACAGCACGGAGCGTACGGACGATAGCACCCGAGAGCGACGTCTTACCGGTACCCGCACTACCCCGGAGAATCATCACAGCATGAGGATTACTATCCGTCATAAACTGCACGAAAACATCGAGCGCTTGAGCCTGTTCTGGGGTTGGCGGAAAGGCAAATTGCTGTAATATCTGATATTTTAACTCTTCAATGTTCATATTTCGAAAACTTTTAGTATCTTTGCAGAAAATTTACTGCACCTATTTGCAGTGCAAAAGTAATAATACTTTTTGAAATGAGAAAAAGAATAAAGAATAATTATATTTTGGGAGCATGCGTCATCATCATGATGCTACTCTGTATTCTGAGTGTAAGCCAGCCCATCCGCTTCCAGAAGGCCATGGCTAGCAGAGAAGCAGAGGTGAAGGAGAAACTGATGCAGATACGTCAGGCTGAAGAGAAATACAAGGCGAAACACGGCGTATATACAGGAGATTTTCCGACACTGGTAAAAGGCAAGTACTTACAGGAAGATGCTCAATACATTCCCTATGCCGACGGTAAGAAATTTACACTTGCTGCCACGGTTATCGTAGGAAAAAGCGGTAAGCAGATTCCGGTGATGGAATGTGGGGCCGGTTATGAAACCTTCCTCGACGGACTCGATGAAGGTTCCATCCAGCAGAAGATAGAGGAGGCCAACTATGCCGGCAACTATCCCGGACTCAAGATAGGCGATTTAACGACAGATAATAACAACGCAGGTAATTGGTAACAGATATGCAAATAAAAGGTAACAACATTCAGCAAGCACGCCTCACCATCCGCGTGAGCAGAAACACCCTCAGTTTTTCGGTAGTTGACCGTGAAGCAGAGCATCAGCTCATCTATGAACCTTATACTGTAAAGAGTGGTGTTTCGATGGCAGCCAACTTGCGTCAGGCTTTCAAGGAGAGTACTCTCCTGCAGCGGGGATACCAGAAGGTACGCGTATATCTCGATTCGCCTATCCTGCTGGTTCCTATCGAAGAATTTCATGAAGAGGATATCGATGTACTCTATCTGCATGCCTTCAACAGTCATAACAGCGATGCCATTCTCTACAGAGTGCAGCCGGAACTGAATGCGGTAGCGGTATTCCCTATCAACAAGGATTTGAAGATGGTGGTAGAAGACAACTTTAAGGATGTTCGCTTCACACCTATCATGCAACCGATGTGGCACTATCTGCATCATCGCAGTTTCACCGGCATTCACCGCAAGCTCTATGTTTATTTCCACGACAAGAAACTGGACGTTTTCAGTTTCGAGAAGAACCGTTTCAAATTTTTCAACTCGTTCAATGCTGAGCATGCCAAGGATGCCCTCTATTTCATTCTCTATGTATGGAAGCAGTTAGGATTCAACCAGATGCAGGATGAGTTGCATGTATCAGGCAATGTTCCGGACAAGGACTGGTTCCTCTACAACACGAAACTCTACATCAAGAAGACCTTCATTCTGAATCCTGCCGCCGAATTCAACCGTGCGCCCATCACAGAGATTAAAGGTCTGCCATTCGATTTAATGGCACTGTACTTAAGTAAGTAAGACAAGAGTTGATAGTTAAAAGTTGATAGTTAAGAATTCAACAGAATAGCTTATCATAAAGTTCAATGTTCAACATTCAAAGTTCAAAGTAAATATGAGAATCATAACAGGACAATATAAGGGACGCCATTTCGACATTCCACGTTCGTTTAAGGCACGTCCGACAACAGATTTTGCAAAGGAGAACATCTTTAATGTGCTGCAGGGATATATTGATTTCGAAGATACCTCTGCCCTCGACCTTTTTGCCGGTACGGGCAGCATTTCGCTCGAACTGGTATCACGAGGCTGCAGCCGGGTAATCAGCGTAGAGGCCGACCGCGATCATGCCAACTTCATACGCCAATGTTTTCAGAAGTTGGGCGAAGACAAGGATATTCTGATTCGTGGTGATGTATTCCGTTTTCTGAAGACCTGCAAGCAGAAGTTTGACTTTATCTTTGCTGATCCTCCATATGCTCTGAAGGAGTTGCCGCAGATTCCAGACCTCGTTCTGAATGGCGACTATCTCAACGAAGGAGGCATCTTCGTCTTTGAGCATGGCAAAGACTATGATTTCTCCGAGCATCCACGATTCCTGGAACACAGAAGTTACGGAAGCGTAAACTTCTCAATATTCAGATAGAAAAAAAATCCCCGTTTGCACCAGACAAGATGCAAACGGGGATTTATTCGTTACAGCAGCGGCGAGAGTAATCTTACCGTACTCTCGAAAAGACGCTGCAGGAACGGACGTTTTACGAAATAAGATACATCATCTACCAGGATACTCTTCGCCTCATCCCGCAGATAGACAGCCTTCACGCGCTGTGCCATCTCCTCATCAAAGAAGAACGCATTCGCTTCGAAATTATTCTCAAAACTCCGGAAGTCAATATTCGTACTGCCTATCGTACAGAGATTATCATCACTTACCAGCAATTTACTATGATTAAAGCCTGCCGTATAGAGATAAACCTTTACGCCAGCCTCTATCGCCTCCATCACATACGAACGTGATGCCCACTCAACCAGTTTGGCATCAGCATGACGGGGCAACATCAGACGGATATCCACACCCGCCAGAGCTGCTGTTCTCATGGCAAACAATACAGGTTCGGTCGGCAGGAAATAAGGCGTTTCCATATACACATACTTCTGGGCCTGAAGCAGGATGCGGACATAGCCCTGCATGATATCAGGCCAAGGACTGATAGGACTGCTCGTAACTATCTGTACGAGACAATTGTTGCGGATATGCACACTGACCGGCGGATAATACTGGCGATTGGTAACTAATGTACGGTCTACGAAATACCAGTCTACCAGAAAGGCTCTCTGAATGGCGTAAACGCCACCGCCCTCAATACGGAGATGCGTATCGCGCCAAGCCTGTTTCTTATCACCCTTCACATAGCGCAGAGCTATATTCATGCCGCCAATAAAGCCCACCTTACCATCTATGACACAGAGTTTGCGGTGGTTACGATAGTTTACCTTACTCGTAAAAGCCGGAAAGCGGACTGGCATGAACGAATGTATATCAATGCCTGCATCACGCATACGTTCAAAGAATTCATTCTTCACCTTCCAGCAGCCTACATCATCATAAATCAGTCGCACCTCCACTCCCTGCTCCGCCTTATCGATCAAGGCATCAGCTATCAGATATCCCAAGGCATCGGCTTCGAAGATATAGGTATCGAGATGAATATGATGCTTTGCCTGTCCTATATTATATAATAAGGTAAGGAAGAAATCGTAGCCATCAGTATAAATATCCACCTGATTATCTTTAAAAGGCAACGCCCAACTCTGGTTGGCAAAGAGATTCATCAGCGGTTTATTGCTGTCTGGCAGGTGAAGATTCTCCTGCTCTACGAACTCGAGCATGGAGCGCTTGGTGAGCTGGTCCATGCTGCGGTCGCTGATAAGCCGTTCCTTGCGGGTATTCTGTCCGAAGAAGAAATAGAAGATGATACCCACAAAGGGGATGAAGAAGAAGACCAATATCCATGCCATCGTCTTGGCGGGTTGACGATTGTCCATCAAGACGGTAATGATAGCCGGAACGGTTATCACGACATAAAGCAACAGATATATCCAGTGAAAATAAATCATATAGCATTTCTCCTTTTAAATCTCTAATACTTCATTACAGAGTTCCTCCCCACAGGACAGGAGTTCCGGTTAATTGAAGATATTGTTTGCCTGACTCGCCAGAAGCGTGTTCATCTGCTTGAGTTTCATAAACTCCTGCAGCAGTTCACGATTGGTCGGATTCTTGGCAAACTCCTGCTGAACCTCAATAATACGCTGAGCAATATAATGAGTGCGGAAGCTCAAGATGTCTTTAAAGACAAACTGACGGAGTTTATCGGCGCTCATCTTCATCTGCAGACTAGCCGTAGATACCTCCTGGGCACCTGTAGGCAAACCAGCCAACCTGCTGATTTCCGGATTCGGATGATTGGCAAAATAAGTTTCGGCGACAAAATCATCTTCTTTTTCGAGATGCTCCACAGCCTCCTGCATAATCTGATTATATAAATCATTATGAAACTTAAAGCCATCTCCACCCAAATCAAGACTGATATACTGGGCCACAGCTACCTCCACATCATTGCCGTCTACATCCTGTACTGTGATGAGCTGGTCGCCATGATGAATAATCAGCTGTATCAGAAGTTCTTCTACCTCCAGGAGTTTATCCAGTGGGGTAACCGCTCTCATCGCTGATTGCGCCTGCTGCGCTGCCGCTACAGGCGAATCTTTCAATCCCGCAGCACGTCGCTCAGCTTTTACCTGCTCACTCATACCATTGCGCACAAAATTATTCAAAGCATTCACGATAATTGCCTCATTCACGCCCAAACGGTGAGAACAGTCGGTGATATAAGAAGCGCGTGTTATCTGATTCTTGATTTTCGAGATGCTCTCTACAATCGAGTTGATAGCCTGGCTTCGCTTTACAGGGTCAGTCACACCGCGCAGCAGAATATCGGTCTTAAACTGTATGAAATCGGTCTGATTTTCCTGAATATATCTTCTGAATTCCTCTGCCGAATGACTGCGGGCGAAACTGTCTGGGTCATTACCATCAGGGAGAAAGAGCACCTTTACGTTCATCTCTTCTTCGAGCAACATATCGGTACCTCTCAGCGCAGCATGAATACCCGCATTATCGCCGTCATAGAGAAGAACGATATTACTGGTAAAGCGGTGCAGCAGTCTGATCTGATGCACGCTCAGCGCTGTACCCGAGTTAGCCACTACATTTTCGATGCCACACTGATGCATCGAGATAACATCGGTATATCCTTCCACCATAAAGACACAATCCTCCTTGGCTATCGCCTTCTTGGCCTGATAGAGTCCATAGAGTTCGCGCTCCTTATGATAGATAACGCTATCAGGCGAGTTGACATATTTCTGGCTGATGCCCTTGGTTCTGCTGTCGAGAACTCGTCCGCCAAAAGCCACCACCTTGCCGCTCACGCTGAACCAGGGGAAGATGGCTCTGCCCGAGAAACGGTCAAGAATCTTATCCTCACCCGACTTATTGCCGGCTTCGTCCTTATCCACCTTGAAGCAGAGTCCCGTATCAACCAGATATTTCGGATTATAGCCAGCCGCCTTAGCCGCCTCAGCAAGAGCAGTACGCTTAGGGAGCGCAAAACCCAACTGGAATTTTCTGATGATATCATCCCTGAAACCTCTTCCTCGGAAATAGGCCATACCGATAGCGATGCCATCCACATCATGCAAGAGAATATCCTGAAAATATTTCGCCGCCCAATCGTTGACGATAAACATGGATTCCCTTTCGCTCTCGCGCTGTTTTTCTTCATTGGTCAGTTCCCGCTCCTGAATCTCTATTTTATATTTCTTGGCGAGCCAGCGAAGGGCATCGGGATAGGTCATCTGTTCCAGTTCCATCAGAAAGTTGATTGCATTGCCTCCCTTTCCGCAGGTAAAACAATGACAGATACCTCTTGTAGGAGATACTGAGAAAGATGGATTGGAATCGTTATGAAAAGGACACAAGCCGACATAATTGATGCCACGCTTCTTGAGCGTAACAAATTCAGATACCACCTCTTCTATCTTGGTGGCATCCATAATTTTTGCTATCGTCGGTCTGTCTATCATTATATATATTCTTTTTTCTGTTTTTACTATGCAAAATTACTATTTTTCTTTGAAAACACAAAGAGAAACGGACAGAAAAGTAAAAATGAAACATATTAAAATCTAAAGGTTACATAAAATAAAGTACATTCGGATAGTTTTGACTACCTTTGCAACCGGCAAAAATACATTGCTGACAATCGGAAAATAACAACAAGATAAATAAACATGAAACTAAACAACATCAAGCGAACATTCCTGGCAAGCGCTGCCCTGCTCTCAACTATCAGCATGAGCGCAGCCGACAGATTTGTGAATTTCAAGCAAGGAGACTTGCTACTGAATGCCAACAACCGAGTAGAAATCTACATGGATACCAACGACTGCAAGGGAGTGAGCTATGCTGCTCATGCCCTGCTGAAAGACATCAAAAGTGTGAGTGGAGCCACAGCCACCCTCACCTCGGATGCCGGTTTTCTGAAAAAAGCCGACACTGTCCGACCAGCTATCATCGTAGGCACCATCGGCCATTCTGCAGCCATCGACCAACTGGTGAAACAGAAGCGCATCAACGGAAATCTACTGAAGGGCAAACGTGAAAAGTTTATCATCACGCTCATAGATGGTCAGCTCGTCATCGCAGGCAGCGACCGACGAGGCACCATCTACGGCATCTACGAACTCTCGCAGCAGATGGGCGTATCGCCTTGGTATGACTGGGCAGACGTACCTGTAGAGCATCACGATTCCATCTTCGTAAACAAGGGAATCTATACAGATGGTGAACCAGCCGTACGTTATCGTGGCATCTTCCTCAACGACGAGGCACCTTGCCTCACGTCATGGGTAAAAAACACTTATGGCACCGACTATGGCGACCACCGTTTCTATCAGCGCGTTTTCGAACTGGTATTGCGACTCAGAGGCAACATGATGTGGCCGGCCATGTGGGGCTGGGCTTTCTATGCCGATGACCCTGAAAACGAGAAGACGGCAGATGAGATGGGCGTAGTAATGAGCACCTCCCATCATGAGCCGATGGCACGCAACCACCAGGAATACGCCCGCAACCGAAAAGGATGGGGACCTTGGAACTACCAGAAAAACAAGGCAAACCTGCAGAAGTTCTTCCGTGAGGGAATAGAGCGCATGAAGGGAACTGAACAGATTGTAACCATCGGAATGCGTGGCGACGGCGATGAGGCGATGAGCGCAGAGGCTGATACAAAGCTGATGACCAACATCATCAACGACCAGCGTAAGATTATCGCTGACGTAACCGGAAAGAAGGCAAGCGAAACCCCGCAGGTCTGGGCACTATATAAAGAGGTATTGGATTACTACGACAAGGGCATGAAGGTGCCTGATGACGTAACCCTCCTGCTCTGCGATGACAACTGGGGTAACGTGCGCCGTGTGCCGAATGCCAAGGAACGCAAGCACAAAGGCGGTTGGGGCTTATATTATCACGTAGATTACGTAGGTGCTCCAAGAAACTCAAAGATGCTCAATGTAACTCCTGTACAGAACCCTTGGGAGCAACTCACCCTAGCCTACGAGAACGGAATTGACCGTCTCTGGATTCTCAATGTTGGCGACCTCAAGCCGATGGAATATCCTATCAGCCAGTTTATGGACATGGCTTGGAATCCACGTAAATACGATGTAAACAACATCACCCGCCATACCCGCGACTGGTGCGCACAGCAGTTTGGTGAATCGCAGGCTGATGAAGCAGCCCGCATTCTTAACCTCATCTGCAAGTACAACGGCCGCTGCACCCCTGAGATGCTCGACAAGAACACCTACAGTCTGGAGAACGGCGAATGGCAGGAGGTGGTAAATCAGTATCTCCAGCTCGAAGCCGATGCGCTGCGCCAGTACAACAGTCTGCCGGCATCCTATCACGATGCCTATCGCCAGATCATCCTCTTCCCTATCGAGCTGATGAGCAATCTGCACCAGATGTACTTTGCCCAGGCACAGAACCACGCCCTCTACAAGCAGGGCAATCCGAAGGCGAATGTATGGGCTGATGAATGCGAGCGCCTCTTCAAGCGCGATTCCCTCATCTGCGACTATTACAACCATAAGATGGCTGGCGGCAAGTGGAACGGCATGATGACCCAGAAGCATATCGGCTATAAGAGTTGGAATGATGATTTCGAGAAGGATACCTGTCCGGAGCTCTTCCGGATATCAGCTTCCGAGGCTCCCGTTATCGCCGAACACAACGGTGTGGTGGAAATCGAAGCACCTTTCTTCGCATCGAAAACCGATGCTACTCCTCAAGGCAAGGAGAAGGAGGGCGCCAAGTGGGTCCAGATTCCGTTCATGGGCAAGAGCCTTGCCGGAATGACGCTTATGCCATACACCAAGGGCGTGAAGGGCGCCAGCATCACCTATCAGTTCAAGATGAATGCCCTGGCACGAAATGCCGCTTCATCCAACACCGCAGACAGCAAGAAGGTGCGCATCCACGTCATCATCAAGTCAACCCTGGATTATCAGAACAAGGGCGGCATGACCTATGGAGTAAGCGTAGATGGAGCCGAGCCGGTCATCGTCAACTTCAATCATGATCTGAACGAGAAGCCGGAGAATATCTACGACATCTACTACCCTACGGTAGCCACCCGCATCATCGACAAGGTGATAGAAGTAGAGCTACCAGCCACCGGCGACGGTATCCATACGCTCACCCTGACGCCTAACGACCCAGCCATCATCTTCGAGAAGATCGTGATAGACGGAAGAGGAGGGAAAGGGAGAGTCAAGGTAATATAAAGGTATAATATAATAATAAGGTTATAGGCACGCCCCCGAAAGGATGCGTGCCTATTTTTATAAAAAAAATGGTTAATTCATTTGGTAATTAGAAAGTTTCCTCGTATATTTGCAAAAATTATCAAGAGAAATCGCTTATGTGTAAATTTGAAGAAATAGAAGGTTGGCGTCTTTCCAATGGCAAGACCATCCGAGAGATCAAAAATGCCGTACATGAGAAGATAAATTTGGGGCGAATATATCTCATCATTAGCATTTTGCTTGCTTATATGGGAACTATTAGCATGCAAGCTCAATCATGCGAGGGTCGAGTGTACCTAAAGAATGGTATCCAGCAACTCTATGAAAGTAATGACCGAATAGACTTGCCACGCAAGAAAAAGGATGTTCAAGTTTATAGAAACTTCTTTTCTCGCCAATGCACTAGCGATGTGATTCCTTTCGCCAACATTGATTCTGTAGTGGTGTGGAATGCCACCTCCAAGCAAAACGTACGCACACTTGTTCCTTTGGAAAATGTGGGATGGAGTTGGCTATATATCAACCACCCACGATTGCAAGTCTATATTTATGCCTCCCAAGGTTATTCCGTGACGGACATGGGAGGAATGAAAGCTAGGCAATGTAACACAGCAGCAGCAATGTTTTTCATCCCAAGCAAGACGGCTTGCGACTTCTATGTCAGACAGACTGATGGCAAGCTTATATGTCTGGGAGATACCTATAAGAAATGCGACAAATCCTTTATCCGAGAACTTTGCCACTGTGTAGGACTTTCGCAGGAATGGGAAAAGAAACTCATTGGACTAGGTGAACACAACCGAAGTTCTATGATACAACGAGTGATAGAAGTATTAGATGACAAACAATAAATAACAACTAAAAGGAAACAATATGAAAGCAATGAAGTTTTGGCTGCTCATGGCAGTAATGGTGGTAGCGATAGCTGCACACGCTCGCAAGAATGACGACCCAGAAATGCGTCATGTTCGCCTCACTATGATGGATGGCAAACAGATAGAGGGCTACATTCCTAAGAAGTACATGGGGTGGGCGCTAGAATATCAAGTAAGACTTGCCGAGAATCCAGATGGCAAAAAAGCCAAGAAGTACGATGCTGAGAAAGTAAGCAAGATGGAATGGCTTGCACTCACCGAGGAACACCCTGAAGGCGAAGTGTGGGAACATTGCCAAACGATAGCACGTAATTCGATTAGGGCTGTAAAAGAGGATCGCCTTATGGAACTCCTTTACCGCGGCAAGAATGCATCTGTCTATCAAGTTCACGTATTTCTGCCTGGCAATGGCATAAACACAGGAAACTCTTGGGCTACTTGGTATGCACTGAAGCCTAATGGACAGGAAAGGGCATTTATTCTTTACAATGCAACGCTTGGCAAAATGGGAAGTCTGGATAGACAATTCAAGGATCAAAAGGAATATGAGGGACTGAAGGATTACATTCTTGAATGGTGGAACAAAGATAAGTCTTTAGCTAGGAAGCAACTGAATGATGGTGTAGCTATCTTTAGCCATATCTATGATGAATGGAAAGCAGCTTCCAGTAAACAATAATAGTTCCTGCGGAGGGCACTTTCGTGCCCTCCGCAGGAACTATTCAGAACGTTACATTAATGATTTTCCCCCGATTGTCTTCCCTTGCGCTTTGCAATTTTTCCCAAAGCATTGATGGATTCAAGATAAGCCTCCTCTACTGGAGTTAATACCTTTACCTGATATTTTCGATACTCAGCTATAGCTTTGTCCATTGCCTCTTCATGGCTGATACTTCCCGATCCCTTCAACAAAGGTCGCCCTGTGGATTGCAGGATAGTATCAAGTTGTTTCACATAATCCATCATATAGACTGGGCGATGCTCCATTGCCATAATCTCGGCAAAATCAAAATAACCGGAAACAAGATTATTGAGTATCTTCAGCTCATTTTCTTTCAGATAGTTCTTGGCTATTTTGATGTCTTTGATAGCTGGCAGTTCGCCCTCAAATGTCGTCAAGCCCATAAATGGTTGGTCGGCATCCGCACGCTCATAGATAACTTCTGCCGCTGTATGCCCATGAGCAGCATAGTGCAACTTATTTTGCACGATTTTAAAGAAAAGCTTTGAGGCATCAGTTCGAGGGTCATAGTCAACACTTGTGGCATAGATATCCAGAACTTGTCGATAGAGCACCTTTTCTGACGAACGAATATCACGGATACGGTCAAGCAACTCTTTCCAATAGTTGCCACCACCAAGATTTTTGAGTCGTTCATCGTCCATCGTAAACCCTTTTACGATATACTCATTCAGTCGCTCTGTAGCCCATTGACGGAAACGTGTGCCTTGAATAGATTTTACACGATAGCCCACAGATATGATAACATCAAGGTTGTAGAACTTCACTTCTTTGCTTTGGGTTTTTCCTGCCATAGCACCATGCTGAGTGGTTATTCGGAATTTCCGAACAACCACTTTTTCATCAAGTTCTCCCTCTTTAAAAATATTTGATATATGTTCTACTATCGTAGACTTACTCTTATTAAACAAGGAGGCGATTTGATCTTGGTTTAGCCAAACCGTCTTATTCTCCAATCTCACATCAAGCTTCACGCCATCATCAGATTGGTAGATGATCATTTCTCCCAAATCAGTTTGGGGTGCGTCCTCCCATTTATAGCAACAATCCAAGCAAAGATGCAGTACACCCTCTGTCTGCACATTGTCTGAATTGCACTTTGGACATTTTATATTATTATTCATCATTGTTTCGTCTTTGTTATTATCTAAGTCAAAAAATGATATTCTTGTATGACTTATGCTTAGACATTATTATTTTTCCATTTCCTTTCTTTGAAAGCAGGATGTCACCCTTCTGATAAGCAACAACAGTCCCGACATTAGGATCACTTTTTTTATTTCACTTCTCTCTCAACATCCATTCCCACGTAGGAAGAACATGAACCTGCTTGCCATCTATCTCAAGCTCTTCCTTCTCCTCCATCGTAAGAATATATCCCTCAGCCAAGCCATAAGCATTCATGGCTTCCATCAGCCCCTCGATTTCCCGCTTGCGAGTTTTCTCGTCATTCATCACTATCGTTACTTGATAAGCATTCATGATTCTCATGCCCTCTCTAACAACAAAGTCGCACTCCTTCTTATCTGCATGATAAAAAACATCATATCCGCGGCGTTTCAACTCGATGAATACGATGTTTTCCAACTTCACTCCCATATTGTCGGTGGCATTGAATCCAATGCGACTCACGATGGCATTGTCGATGAAGTAAATCTTCTTCGGGTTCAGCATCTGCACCTTTACCGATGGCGAATACTTCATGAGCTGGAATATCATATAGGTTTGCTCGATGTACTCCAAATAGTTTTTGACGGTTTCGGAATGACGGATTCCCACTATCTTACCCAGTGAGGTATAGGTAATGCGCTTCGTGGCATTGCTGGCGAGATAAAAGATGAGTTCCTGCATCTCCTTATCATTGGTCAACCCATTACGAGCCATCACATCACGGAAGATGATGCTATCGTAGAGTGACGAGAGGTAACGAGTGGATGACGACTGGAGATACTTAGGAAATCCACCTTTCTCCAAATACTCCTTGAATTGCCCCAAGAGAATGGCACGCTTGCTGGTTAGATAAAAGTCCTTGGCTTCCAGCTGCACCTTTGCCAACTGCAAGTATTCTTGAAAGGAAAAAGGGAAAATCTCCACTGCGATATAACGCCCCGTGAGATGAGTGCCAAGCTCTCTACTCAGCATCCGGGCATTTGATCCAGTTACAATCACCTTATTGCCTTCGTTGTAGAGACGGCGCACAAAGGTCTCCCAGCCCTTCACATTCTGTATCTCATCAAAATAATAGGTATGCTGCTCACCAAAGAGTTCGAAGAAACATTCTTGCAATGTTTGGAAATCTGCCACAGTAAAGTTGACCAGTCGCTCATCATCAAAATTGAAAAAGAAGTCTTGCTCCGGCAATTTGTTGCGCATTTGCTGGAGCAAAACAGACTTTCCACAACGTCTTATACCAGTAATAATTAGTATCTCCGTTGTGGTAAGCCACTCTTCCTCTATGTCTCTCGGCACAGTATCTTGTGCTATATTCTTGCAGTATTCCTGCTGTTCAAATATAATTTGCTTTAATAACTCTTTCATGTTCAATCATTTATTTGCTTGCAAAAATACGATTTTTTAAGTAAACAACCAAATAAATCTTCATTTTTGTTCATTCTGAATGAGTAATTTCTATTATTTTTACTCATTCAGAATGAGTAATTCTAAGCAAAAATAGATAGTCTCAGCCTCATCACATACCTCCCCCTGCGAATTGCCAAGGGTGAGATGGATGGTAACAATGTTGTGACTTATACGATGCACAATTTAAGCAAAAGCAACGGAAAGTGAAGATGAGA
>NZ_QSAV01000045.1:0-29561 GCF_003465495.1 Segatella copri
ATCCAACCCTTCTTTGTAAAACAGCTGTTTTTTATACTTTAATTATATATAAGTAAAAGATGTTATAATATTTATCACTTATCTTATGTTTATTACAGGACATGTACCAGGCGGATTGGCATGGCCCTGTAAGTCCCGGTGTTTTTACCTGCATTACCGCTGACGAAGCGGAGATTCGACATGGTGCAAATCTTACCATACACATCTAAATAGCGATACCAGAAGCCATACTCAGGACTGGTGGTGTCGAAACCCTGATTTCCTGAGAGTAGCGTGCGGGTCCATAGGCTGACATGGGTGACATTTCTGAAAGCCTCACCCTCCACATATCCTGTGGCTGGCAAATAGATTACGGGCAGCTCCGAATTGTCTGTTGTTATCTCAACACTGTTGTACGCCTCGCCCGACAAGGTGTAGCGGGTCTCCTCTTTCAGATTACCGCCGTCTATGATGTCTTGGAACACACTATTCTCGGGAATAGTGAAACCTTGAGGCAGATTGCCGATAAGATTACCTGCATTTGCCTGATCCTGTTTCGCTTTAGCAATATGGAAGTATCCGCCAATAGCACCCTTGTTAGCTTCCAACGCCTTGGTGCCCGGAGCATAGCATCTGTCGCTGGAGGCTCCGAGGTTGCGGTCGAGCATGACGTATGTTTTACTCTTTCCTTTCACCTTCACTACACCGTAGTAGAAACGGCCACTGACACGAGATTGATCAACAGGCGGTTGCTGGTTGTCGGTGGCATCTATCTTGTGGAAGAGTCCACAATGATAAACGGGATACGTGATATCAATGTTGTGTCCATTCTCCTGATAGGTGATGGTGAAGTCGCCGATCCAGATGTCATAGTTGTCAGCACCGCTGTTCAGCGTCACTTTCCAGTTAGTTCCATCTTTCTCTACCTTAAACATGTCGCTGTTTGCGCCATTAGTCACAACATCACCTTTTTTCATTGGAATCAGATAGCTGAAATTGTTGGTTCCCACCCCGAAGTGCAGACCATCGTTTCTGACAATATCGTTCTGCATATCCTTCGGGCTGAAACCTTGAGTACCTGGCAGGAATTTGTTGAAATAGTCATTATATTCTTCCGATGTGCCCACATTGCTTGATGTCACAAGCTTTACGATTCTGTCAAAACGCTTGAAGTCCTTACCTTTCTGGGTCACGGTTATGGTGCGGGTCAAGTCGCCCGACTTCACGATTACCTTTCCTGTGCGTGGTACCTCAGAGTATTCATTTTTATCTACCGCAATCGAAATCTTATATTTCTTACCTGTAGTAGAGTTTGGACCGTCAGTATCCGGCACGGTGATAGTCTCACTGACCGTGACACCTTTTATCCAGTCACCGGACTTAGAGAAAGTCGGCTTCTCATTGTTCTTGATAGTTGTAACGACAGTGGCGATAATATTCTCATCATCCCATGCGCCGCTTACTTGGTCGCTTACTCCCAGATGGTAGTCCTTGCAGGCTATCATATCGTTAACCAAAGGATTATCATCTTTCACGTCTACCATCATTCGGTTCTCGGGATATGGGTCTTTAATAGCCTCTGCTTCTGTGGGCCAGCCATAGGTGTTCACGTGAGTGATTTTTACTGTATAGGCATGGTTGCGGAGCAACGGCATGGCATCCTTTGTTTTGTTGTCGAGGAAAGCCACCTTATAGAAAGACTCCACACGATTATATTTACCCTTCACGATGAGATAGGCTTGACCGGCGGCAGTCTCATAGAAAGGTGTTTCGCCTGTCTGCCATCCGCTATTGGCTATACCTGCATCGGCTGGCACGTTGGGCGTTGCCGACTCGTATTTACATTCTGTCGGCGCAATGGTTCCCTTGTCAGCCGCATCATACAACTGGAAACTCTCCAGCTCAAACGTCTTGTCGTCATTGAAATCACTGGATGTAGTCTTCTCATACTTGACGTTTACCTTGGCAAACTGGCGCAGCAGACTGATTTCCGGATTTGCCTTCATCAAGCCTGACACGCTGATCATTCCCCAGCAGACAGGATTCTCTGTGTTGATTGTTTCCGAAATGGCAGCCTTGTCCAAACCACTCTGACATTGAGTATCTGACAAATCGCCGGCATTGGCAACCAGATGAATCATTGTAGCCTTGTCCGTGACTGGCACTTTCACTTCGTAAGTGTTGTCGGTGCCCGACACAAGTTCGTAAGCGGAAACGCTTTGGTTCGACAGGAACACTCCTTTATCATCGTAAGCCACTACGTTCAGACTCTTCAATCCCGTATCGCCAGCCCTTGTCAGCTCCTCTTTTGAAAAGTCGGGAAGTGTGATGGTGAGCGTGATGCCCCCATCTTCCACCCCATTCTTGTTGCTTGGGTTGGAACCTTCGTTCAAAGTGTCGCTACATGCTGCCAATGTCAGCAGTGCCACTAAAAGAGATATTATCTTTTTCATTTCCTTACTTACTTTACTTGTTTATACACCTGATGGTATACCTGGATGCCAGCTATTATTGTCATAATATCCTGTATCGTTATACTTCTCATAACTTCTACCTTCGAAAAGGGTATATTTCTCATCATAGACATCCTTTTCAAACTGAAGGACTATACCCTTCTCATGATAGCCGTCAACCGCTTTTAACCTTATCGTTGTCTTCCACCAGTCTCCTACTTGTTCGCTTTTAAAACTCTTGGCACTGTGACCATCCCAAGTGTTGTCCCAATGTATATATTGGTTATTATCTCCTGAGGATGTCGGACTGTCTGTTGCGACACCGAACTTAAACGCCCAGCCTAATACTTTATTCTTGGTATAGACAACATAATTGATATCCTTAACTATCGGCTTCTCATCGAAAATACGATAATAGGGGTCTGTTGTCGGGTCGTAAAGTATCCAACCTTCTCTATCCTCATAGTTAAAAAGGGGGATACCAGGCGCCATGTGCTGAGGGCAGCGGTGAAGGTCCGCACCATCGTTGATGAAGCTGTAGAATATCATCAATGTCTCGCCAGGCTTGATCGGTGTAGTTTCTTGACCGTCGCCTTTATCCAATCTATATCCTTTAGCATTAAAATCCATGTCCTGGTAGTACCATCCTGGATTATTCGTGTCCCCAGTCATACCGCTTGGATTATTATATCTACCATTAAAGTACCACACATTTTCTTTAGGTATTGCTGTTCCTGTCGTTTCACCCTTTTGAGAATAAATATATACATTATGTCTACTTGTTTGCATCTTATTGTCCCAACTCCAAGAATCGTTCCAGTTGTTATTGTTATCACCAGTTCCATAGTATTCATCCAAAATACCTTGGAATTGGTTAGTATTATACTTGCCATTATTTGACGACCTGTCATTAATGGCACGGAAATAGATACGGTAATTGTCAACCGGAGGTCTTACTGTTACTTTAATATCTCTGTACTTATAGTTGCTATTATACGAGTCTTTCGAGTGTACTCGGAATGTATGCACTGTAGTTGTTCCAGGGTCGGTTGTAGCCTCCACCTGGAATGTTCCCTTGGGAGCGTTTTCATCGGATGGCTTCGATATACTGATAGTTGATTTACCAATGGTGGAAGTCTGCTCGTTAGGAAGCACGATACCTCCCAAGTTTGTAACCCAAGTGAATACCTTTGTGTTGGTTTTTGCACTTGCCTCATAATAGATGATTACCTCCAATGGATCAACCTCAAACAGAGGTTCTACATTGTAGTCTACATCCAGATATTTCTTCAGGTTGTTAGCCTTCAGCCATATCTTGGTCTTTCCTTTCGGAGGAAATTTACCTTCCCCATCCCCATAAGCACTCATGGGAATCTCGGGATTAATCCTAAAGGTGATAATATGATTGACCTCATCTCTTTTATCTACAACGACGAGGGGCTTACCATCAACAATCGCATCGCAACCAAACTCCACATTCACCCAATTTGACTTGTAGGAAATAGAGTCTTCCTCTATGGAGGTTATTTGAGCGCTTGTCTTGTTTACCCACAGTGTGGTATGGCTGAAGTCTGCATCTATCGTTACAGGAGTCCAGTCCTCTACGCTCACATTACAGTTGAGAGTCATGTTTCCCAGACTCTTGATCTTGCCGATAATCTCATAATAGGTGCCACGAGGGAAAGTTGGGACTTCTTTGGAAGTTGAACTCTCGTCCTGACGATGTCCCAGCTTAATCTTATAGTAGTTCTCAATGTTACCATTCACAGAGCCATTAACTTTGAGGGTAGACTGCTGAGAGGCTTCGGCGATATAACGCTCAGGCAGATAGTAAGTGCCTTGGAAAAGCCACTTATCGGCGACATTCTGTGGAGCAGGTTTAGGAGTAGCACCCTGAACAAGGGTGATGATGTCCTTATTATTCACATTGGCATTAGCAGCATCCTCTGTCCAGTCTCCCGCCTTATAATAACCACCCTTATTGCTTGCCTCAGAAGAAGTTGCATAAACTTTATTTTCAAAACCATTGGCATAATCTTGACTAACACTAGAGGCTGGCTTGCTAAATGCTCCATCCCAACTCAGCGTGGTGCTAGGAGAAAGCTTTTGAGCCAGAATATCCTTGATGATATAGCTATTACCATTGAATGCAGAACCTTCAGCAGTAGGATCGAAGATAAGATTCAGCTTAACCTTTACGCAAGTAAACTTCAGGTTAGCTGCCACCTCGGTATATTTATCACCACTTTTTTCTATTTTTGTATCGATGATAGTACCGTTTACATCCTTTGGCTCATAAATCATCGGGATGTTTGTAGAAACAGGCATTCCCGGTACTGTTCCAAAGCCATAACTCAGTACTATTTTTTTGAGATCATTTTCTGTTTTGATAGTTTGACCACTCAACACCTTGTTCATATTGGCAACCACATAGATATGGTAAGTGCCCGGCTCGATGGTGAGCTGATAGTTAGCAACATGCTGCTCTACCATCATTGTAGCCAGTGGGGCAGGGAGCGTCTCTACCAGGAGCTTGCCATCATTTCCATTTCCTGTAGGGACAGGGAAAGCATAGAGGGTCAGGTCGTTGATCTGGCATTCATCTACCGTGGCATTATAGGTAGGAAGGCCGGAAGCATCGTCGGTACGGGTACCGCGGCTGCTGAGCACGGTTGGCACGAGTACATGCAAGTTGCTTTCTGACGAAATGGGAGCGCGCTCGCCTCCAAGTTCGTCAGAGCAACTTACTGTAACCAACAATATAAACCAACTAACTAAACTTAAAATGAAATCTCGTATTTTCATTGTTTCCAATTTTTAAAGTCAAATACTCTTATGAGCTAAATGCCCGGAAGGGGCTCTGACACCTGAAACGGTTAGAAATCGACACGCTGGATGCGCTTGACCCAATCCAGAATGGAGATTCTGAGCGTCGCATACTTCCACTGGTTGCCCTGGAGGAAGAAGTCGAGCTTGTAGTCGTACTCACGGTCCAGGAATTCCTGCTCTGAATAATGGCGGGCTTCGAAGGCGCCACGGCCTTGAGCCAGACAGTCAGCAAGATTGATGCGTGCCACCTCTTCGCCTGTAGTCTTGTTCGTGATGGTGAGGATGGCGTTCTTGTCGTTTTCTGCTGCCGGATGCCAGATGAGTCGGGAGAACATGAGGGCGGCATGAGCGGTGCGCTCCTTTACATTGCCCTCGGAATCCTTAAACTCAGTGGTCCAGGTATAGTATGGGGTATATGTCAACTCCTCGTCGGGGAGGAGAGAGTTGTCGTAACTGATATCGCCGTTGGCATTGGTTATCTGATAACTGAAGTCATCGGCATTGATGTTGGCAGGCTCGTCGGTCTGATGCAGGCTGATGGTGAGCTGCTTGGTATCACGAACCAGACCGATGGTATGGCGTGTAACCTGCTGGTCTTTTACTTCAACCAGTTCGTTGCTGAGTCCTTGCCAGAGAGTATCGAGCGGTTGGCTCTGGTTGTTCACCTTGCCCTGTTCGCGGTCGAGTCGTGCATGGAGGGCGGTGATGTTGTCACCCTGCTGTGGCAGAGCTATCTGGAATTTGGCACCTGGCTGCGCAAGTGCATCTTCGTATTTCTTTTGGAAGGCGAAGGTTGCGAATCTGTATTTGCCCGGTTCCAGATTGATTCGCATGGCATAGTTAGGGTCCTTGAGTGGCTGTGATACCGCATCGTTATAGGCATCATGGCGAGCAATGAAGTTGCCCTGCTCGTCGTATACGAATACGCTGAGTCCGCCCACATGATCATTGAACATGTCGGCACGCTGCACGTTGTAGTCGTACTTGAACTGCAAGTCAACACCCATGTCACAAGGAGGCAGGTCGTCGTGCATCAAGTCGTTGCAGCTGCTGAGCATACTGCCCGCCATGATGAATCCCCATCCCATGCATATATTCTTGATCCAACTGTTAAACTTCTTGTTTGCCATGATGCTTATCTGTTTTATGAAAAAGTAAAGTGTATAAATTGATTCTTATTCTTCCGATATAGCCAGCCGCTCCTTAGCGCTAGAGCGGCTGAGCTATATATAATAATGTGAAATGGATTACAGATCGACCTTCTGAGAACGCTTAGCCCACTTGAGGATCTTCACGCTAACCTTGATGTAGTTGTCATTCTCATCATCTGGAGTTTCAGGCTTAACCTCAGGAACGCTAGGATAACCAGGACCGCTAACGCTATTTACAGTCAACTCATACCAGTTGTTGCGGAGCACACCATAACGACCCAAGAATGACAGATTATCAGTGCCGTAAGACATACTAGAATCCCACCTAGTCAAGGCATCACCGAAGTGCTTGATACGGGCAACGTAGTAAGACTCACCATCTGCGTATGTGCTAATACCAACCTTTTTATCCCTGTTGAGACCCAACTGGGTATTAATGGCGGTGATATTTTCAGGTGTAATGGTTGCACCAGTTACGCTGATATTAGCTGCTTCTATATAATGAGTACCTGCTGCAGTGATATCATTTCCTTCAGCATTCAAAGTGACAGTGGTTTTTCCTGCTGCGCCTAAGACAACACTAGCAACTGCAGCTTCGATTTCTTGCTTAAGATCGGCTTCTCTCCAAATAGCAGTGTTCTTACCAATCTTGTAGAATGTTTTTTCTCCTTCATGTAAACTTGCTGGCTTATATGTAGCTTTGAAAATAACGCGAGTAGTCTGCCCCTGCATCATATTGTCAAGATTGAATGTATTCTCAAGACAGTACAATGAGGTAGTAGGCTCTGCTTTTACGTCTGTATTTGCTGTAACATAGTTGAACTCTTTTTCACGAGCAGTCTTGCCAGCCTCTCCGAGGGTGCATAAACTATTGTTGTTGTAGTTAGGGTCTATACCCCAATATACACGCTTTGCAAGGGTTGCTGTATTGTTATCTACGAAACGCTGAGTGTTAGCGCCGTTGATTGAAGATGAAGTAGTGGCATTGTTATTCCAAATTTCAGTGTAGTCTTCGTTCAATCCATCAACATTGTGGATAGGGTAGGCCTTCTTGTTGGTAACATCCAAAGCCCATTTAGAGATAGTAACCTTATCACCCTGATATGTGTCACTAGTAACCGTCTTTTCTGTTGTTGTACCTGTACCTAAGGTAACCTTTGCAAGACAACGCTCTACATAGATATCTGTTGCTGGATTCTTGGCAGCCTCTTCCTCTGTAGGGTAAATCTTATCACTCACAATAGGAACTAAAGTAGTAACATTATTATTCTCGAACAGAGGAGCATTTGCCATATAGAAGCCATTCTCGGGAGTTGCAAATTTATTCGTAACTTTTTCTGTGTTCCACTTAGAGAACTTTTCACCATCTGTAGGCAAAGTAACCTTGGCATTAGCAACAGTACCATTGTTCAAGAGCACCAATGCGAAGAATTTATCAGTTCTATTCACCTTGTCCAGCTTGGCTGTAATTTTAGCATGAGTGGTTACACCTGGCTCATTTTTATCTTTCCATGGTGCCATTGAACCCAACTCTGCACACTCAACGAAAGTGTAATCACCTTCTTTAGTTGCCTCCCCCCCCCTTCTTAAAGATGAGTAAGGTTGCATCATTTACCTTGTACTCATTGGCATCACCATTCTCGAATGTAAGGTCGTCATCTGCACGTGTTCCGCTTGTTGTAGGCAAGTTGATAGAGAAAGATGCATAACCAACACCAGTTTCATTAGTACCAGTACCTGGACCTGCGGTTCCCAGATCCTCATTGCTTGAACAGCTTGCTGTCATAGCTGCGATGACAGCCAAGCCAAATAAATGTTTAATCTTCATAATTTTTGAAAGTTAAGCTTGTATATAATCGTTATTCTCTAATTTTCTGTTATTCCAATTTCTTTATCTGCTTGAAGACATCTCTTACACGTTCTGCCTCTTTCGAGTTGCCTGCCTTGGCAAGATGCTTTTCGGCAGAAGTAAGATCGCCTTTCTGCAAATCGGTGCAGGCGGCATTGAGATTCGCTGTCTCATCATCTGGGAAGAGGCGGACAGCAATGTCGAATACCTCGTTAAACTCTGGCGAACCCGGCTCGTAAGTCTGTGCCACCAGGAACATCTCCTGCAGAGAAAGCTGCTGTGGTTTGGTCTTCAATATCTCCTTGGCCTCTTCGATGCTGAACGGACGAACCGTGTAGGTTACCGTATAGTCGCTATGACGGAGACGAGGATAGATATGATCCAGGATGTAGCGGTAACTAGCCGGATGGAGCTTTCTGATCTTCAGGTCCTTATCGTCGGGAGCCAGCGAGGAGTTAGCTATCTCGAGAATTGCTTCCTTATCAGCCAGATGACTAGCCTGAATCTTCTTCTTGAATCCTTCCCAGTCTTCCGGTGTAGCCTGATAGGTAAAGAGCTTGCTGTTTAAGGTGTAGAGGCTGCTCACATAGTTGCGGAGAGCAGCTGCACGCTCGTTGGCAAGGCGCTTGTTGTTGGCATACGAACCATCAGGCGAAGCAAAACCGTGGATATCAATATCTGTGATTTCAACGTTCTTATCGTTCTTCACCAGGTCGATGGTGGAAGTAATCTTCTTCAGCTCAGTAGCATTCTCACGGAAGTTGGCAAGAATATTACTCTTGTTAACCACAAAGCTGAGATAGGCTTCACCCTTTTCGGCTCTCACCTTCTTGGCTTCCGCCTTCGGCTGCACAAAGAAATCCTTCGTAATCTTAGGTGTACGGTCGATATCCGCAATCGGCGTATTGTCCTGTTCTATCAGGTTGCCGCATCCGCAGAGATCTTCTTTCACCGAGAGTTTGAACTTCTTCATCCATTTCTGATAAGGAACAGACTGGGCGAAGTAAACCTGCTGACTGGTCTTGTTCTTGCGGGTAAGAACCTGTGCCTGCGGATTCTTCTTGCTGTCGGCAAGTCGGCGGTATCTTACAGCCTGGTTTCTACCCTGGATGATGATAGGGTTGAGAGCGATAGAATCAGTTCCTACCATTACCGGTGTGAAAACTATCTGCTGCTCTGATTTCATCTTCAAATCGTTCAGGTTCATACGGAAGGCAACGTCCATCCGGTTGCCGTTCTTGCGTGCCAAGACACTGTCTACCTGAATCTTCCCCCCTGCCAGCTGTTGAGCCTGAGCAGGCATGATGCCCTGAGAAAAGAGTATGCAGAGGGGCGAAATGACCGCATAAAGCTTCATTTTATCCATATTATGATTTCCCTAAATTTTTTGTATTCTGTCTAGTTATTACGTGTTTATATTGTCTGTTTAAAACTACAGTTAAGTTATATTCTTAGAACACGTATATGAGAGATAGTGCGGCTTTTGTAGGGCCCACATAGTTGCGGTGGTCTTTGTCGAGACATTTTTCGCATCGTCCGTAAAGCTTGTAAGGACTGTAGGCATATCCCAAACCGATAGAGCCTTCGAAATTGAGGTGCTTATTGAGTAACCACTGATAACCGTAGGTGAGACCTCCACCAACATACCAGCCTTCATAGTGCCTGCCCTCCAGAGTTTTCGGCAGGATGCCGAAGGGCATGTCAATGTTTTTGATGTTGTATTCACCGCCTAGGGCATGGATTCCGAAGAAATGGCCTCCAAACTTCTGGCAGGTGTACCATCTGTATTCTGGCATAACATTCCAGAATCTCATCTTCTTGTCGCCCGAGAACTTCCAGGGGTTCAGGGTGCCGAAGAGTTGGAAGGTTGTTTTCTTGCCCGTGCCGATTTCGATGCCGGCGTTGGCAGATGTGGAAGCCCATCCCAATAAGTTGGTCTTCAGAGCGACCTCCTGCGCTCGCGTCGTTGCCGTTGAAAGGATCAGCAGCAGCAACATTGCTGATTTAATGAATGTTTGCTTCATCATATCTTTACTTTTATATTTGGTTTCGTTTATATTAAACTTAGCCTTCGTTTGTTAGTTGGTATCTATTTTCGGCTGCAAATTTAAGAAGAAATCCAATATGAAGCAAGAAAAAGTTTCAAAAAGGTTACATTTCTATGTGCAAACGTTTGCACGTTTTATGCAACCTGTTTGCGTAAACACATCATAAAGCACATGATTATAAGTGTAATTTGCACAAATATGCGTAAGGGCAATAGTTTTTTTCGAAAACCTACCCGTCCTTCCTTACCGTTAAGGAAGGCTCCACCTCTCACCCCGACCCTCTCACCCTCAGGGAAGAGGGAGGAAACCGCTCCTCCTCGTCGCTCGGAACCGCTACGCTCTAAGGTTGGCGGGGCATCAAAGCCCTCGCCATATTTTGCGGGATGGGACCGCCTTATTATAGCTTGCTGAGGTAGGGAATAGCAGTTTATAGTTTACAAGGGGAACTGTTAAAATTTGGAAAAACGGACAAAAAGATGCGTAAATACCTTGGAAAAACGGACAAATTATCGTATATTTGCCATGGAAAAGCGGACAAAATACGTCCGTTTAATAATAGAAAAGGGGACAAGGATATGATTAAACGTAAGATAGACAGATATTTAGTTGATTTCTTCGAAACGAATAAGAAAGCTTTGATGTTGACAGGAGCAAGACAGATAGGAAAAACATATTCTATCCGTCGTTTCGGTCATGAACATTTTGAAAGATTCATAGAAATCAACTTCATCGAAAATCCAGGCTTGGTAAAGGTCTTCAGCAAGGCGAAGAATAGTCAGGACATCTTGTTGCGTCTCTCCACTGTGACCAGCCAGGATTTGATCAAGGGCAGTACCCTTGTGTTCTTTGATGAAGTGCAGGAATGCCCGGAAATCGTAACTGCCATCAAATTTCTGGTGGAAGAGGGGAGCTATCGCTATGTTTTAAGCGGTAGCCTATTGGGTGTGGAGATCAAGAATCTCCGTTCTGCACCAGTGGGATATATGGATATGAAAGATATGTATCCTCTTGATTTGGAGGAGTTTGCTACAGCAGTTGGTATCAACGATAGAATTATAGATGCTTTGAGGAAGCATTTTACGGAAGGGACTGCTGTAGATGAATTCATCCATGAAAAGATGATGGAGGTATTCCGCCTTTATCTTATAGTAGGTGGAATGCCTGCAGCTGTTGATAAATATCTGGCTACCAATAATCTGCAAGATGTAATGGCAGAGCAGCAGGCTATCATACGTCTCTATAAGCAGGATATAGCGAAATATGACCCTGACCATAAATTGTATATTCAGGAAATCTTTGACAGGATCCCTGCTGAGCTTGATGCCAAGAACAAGCGTTTCATATTGAAGAACCTGAATGAAAACATCAAGTTTGCACGTTATCAGAACAGTTTCTTGTGGTTGAAGGATGCCGGTGTAGCTTTGCCGGTATATAATGTTGAGGAGCCTACTGTGCCGTTGATTTTGTCGAGCAGCAGAAACTTATTCAAGCTGTTTATGGCAGATATTGGTCTTTTGGCAAGTCTTTATGCGGATGGCATTCAACTGAAGATTTTGGATAACGAACCGTCCATCAACTTTGGTTCGGTATATGAGAATGCCGTAGCACAAGAGCTCTGGGCGCACGGTTTCCAGTTGTATTATTATAACAACAAGCGCCAGGGTGAACTGGATTTTGTGATAGAGCAAAATGGTGAGGTGTTGCCGATAGAGGTTAAATCGGGCAAGGATTATGAGCGTCACAAAGCGCTTACGAATGTGGTGAACTCAACAACTTATCAGATTTCTAAAGCCTATGTGCTGTGTAATGATAATGTGAAGAAGGTGGGAAAAATCACTTATCTCCCTATTTACATGCTGATGTTTATCAAGAAGGAGCAGAAACTTCCTACCAAATATTCCATTGATTTAAGCGGACTGGTTTAAAGGAGCTCAGTATTAAAAGAGAGTCCGGTTTTTTAAAGGACTCTCTTTCATTATATTATGGGTTATTCTACAGTCTTTATCATGTCGATGATGGTATAGATTGGCAAGATATCAAATGAAAATTTGCCTCCTATATCTATGAATCTCCTATTCATATTAATGGATATCAGACTCTTCCGCTGCAGATGCTTTGTTTTCCCTGGGTTGTGGGTTGGGTACGAAGCCAAGGATGGCAACCAGACAACTCATCAAAGGACTGATGATGTTGAAGAAGCAGAAAGGGAGATAGACAAGTGTCGGGATACCAAGAACCGTACTCTGCGTCATACCGCAGGCTGTCCATGGAACCAATACGCTCGTTACGGTAGCACTATCCTCTGTACTTCGGCTCAAGAGTTCCGGCCGATAGCCTCGTTCGGCATATTCATCCTTATAGATAGATGCATTCATAATAATGCTCAGGAACTGGTCACCCATAACGAGATTGAGCAAGACGCCTGATGTCACGGTGCTGCAGACAAGTGATACGGTGCTGTGGATGCTTTTCAGGAGCATGTGGGTAATGGCGTGGAGCATGCCGCTGGCTACCATACATGAACCGAAACACATGGCACAGAGGATGAGCCAGATGGTATTGAGCATGCCAGCCATACCTCGGGTGGCTACGAGATCATTGATGTTAGCCATACCGCAATCTACCTGGGTATGGGTATAGCAGGTGGTCATGATTCCTTCAAAGAGGCTTTTGGCAGAGATGCTGTCTTCACCTGCTATCCCTACAAGTACTTCCGGCTGGAGAATGAGGGCACAGATGCATGCTGAAAGGGCTGAAAGCAAAAGGGTGATGAGAGATGGAGTCTTGCGGTAGATGAGCCATCCTGTAAAAGCCGGAACCAGCATCGTAAACAAGGAGATATTGAAACCATGGCTCAGACCGGTGAGATACTGGCTGATATCCACAGGCTTGGAATCATAACAGAGTCCGATGATGAGATAGAGTACCAGCGAGAGCAGGATGCTTGGTATGGTAGTATAAAGCATATAGCGGATATGTGAGAAGAGATCCGCTCCGGCTATACTCGAAGCAAGGACGGTGGTATCGCTCATTGGCGAGAGTTTATCCCCGAAATAGGCACCGGAGATAATAGCTCCAGCGGTGTAGGGGGCTGGTATACCCAGGGCATCACCGATTCCCATCAGAGCAATACCGATGGTGGCAATAGTGGTCCATGAGGTTCCCGTCATCACAGAAATGATGCTGGAGATGATGCATGCGCAGGGAAGGAAAAAGGTTGGCGACATGATCTGTACACCATAATATATTAATGTGGGTACCACACCACTGATCATCCAGGTAGCTGACATCATTCCGATGAGCAGCAGGATCAGGATAGATACTCCGGCATCGCCCACGGTCTTTTTGATCATCTCTTCAAAGATATTCCATTTCATCCTATAGATGCCCATACCGAGTGCTACACAAACGGCTGTGGCTATCATGAGGGCCACCTGAGAGGCACCAGCCAGGGCATCATCAGGGAAGATTTTGACAACCAGGACGATGAGGGTGATAAGTACTGCCAGCGGTATGACAGAAATAAAAGGATGTGGTGCAACTGGCTGCAGAGACGAGCAGGATGCCTGATTCTCTGCAGTTTGAGATTTCTGTTTCTTTTCTTCTTGTTCCATTTGTTAATATTCTCTTATCATTTTAGTCTTTCATTTACTTTGCGTTTTCATCCGTTTCTTCGATGACATCTGGTCGCTGAAGAACACAAATCATTTCATTACTTCTTGAATTTTCATGCCTAGTAGTGCTTTTCGTGCAAAGGTAACTAAAATTTCCTGTTTACGCAAGAAAAGGTCCAATATAATATTCTTTTTATAAAAAATTATTATTTCATGGAATTTTTCTTGGTTATTTGCCATTGTTAACCATTTTTTTTCTTAACTTTGCATGCTTCCCATTTTCTAAGGGTGATATCATTACCTTTGCAATCTGTATGGTTATATCATCGACTCACAGACGGGTAAACTGACAGAAGTAAAAATAGAAAAAGAATAAAGAAATTAGTTCAAATTAAAACACGTAATATTAAGAATATGATTTCATTTGAAAGTGATTACAACAATGGTATGCTGCCAGAGATTCTAGAAGCTCTTGGCAAGACAAACGGTGATAAAACATCTGGTTATGGTTTTGATCCATACTCAGAATCTGCAAAAGAGAAAATCCGCAAGGCTGTGGACAATGAGAATGCAGAAGTGTTCTTCCTGATAGGCGGTACGCAGACCAACACCACGGTCATTGATTCCGTCCTCATGGGATGCGAAGGAGTAATCTGTGTGGAAACCGGTCATATCGAGGTACATGAATCAGGAGCAGTAGAAGCTTTCGGGCATAAGGTCATTACCCTGCCAGGAAAAAACAGCAAGCTGACAACCGGCACCCTGTCAGCTTATATGGATACCTTCCTAGCCGACGAATCGCATCCTCACATGGTACAGCCAGGCATGGTTTATATCTCAATGCCGACTGAGTTCGGAATGGTCTACACCAGAGAAGAACTGGCTGCGCTGTATGCAACCTGCCAGAAATATGACCTCCGTCTCTTCATTGATGGTGCACGACTGGGATACGGTCTGGTTTCAGCGGCATGCGACTATGACTTGCCATTCCTTGCAAAACATTGTGATGTATTCTATATCGGCGGAACCAAGGTGGGTGCCATGATGGGAGAAGCTGTGGTATTCTCGGGCATGAAGGCACCGAAATACTTCTTCACCAACGTAAAGCGTCATGGAGCCTTGCTTGCCAAGGGCAGAATGCTCGGCATCCAGTTTGACACGCTGTTTACGGATGAGCTCTATTTCAAGATATCGCGCCATGCCATCGCTATGGCTACCCGCATCCGCAGCATCTTCGAAAAGCATGGTATCGCCATTGCCTACGATTCTCCAACCAATCAGCAGTTTGTTGTACTCTCACCTGCCCTCTACGAAGCCCTTTCCCCAAAAGTAGCATTCGAGATATGGGAAAGAAAGAGCGAACATGAAATCATCTGTCGATTCGTGACAAGCTGGGCAACAAAGGAGGAAGAACTCGACGAGCTAGACCATATTCTTCAAGCTTACGCTTAAGAAGGCTAAGAGGGTGTGTCATAAGTTTATGGTTCACCCTCTTCTTATTGTTGGATGAGATAGGATATGTTGTTGGAAGAGATAGGATATGTTGTTGAGACAGTCAGTATCTTCGGCCGCACAACAGCTGTTGTGCGCTTGCATAACAGCTGATATGCGCATGCACAACAGCTGTTGTGCATGCGGTGGTCAACTGTTATGCGCCAACTATTATTCAGACTTATGACACACCCTCCATCGTTATATAAATCTCTCTATTTCTAAAGTGATTCATATATGTATATTGTAGTGTTCTATTCTTACTTGCTCAAGCTAACAGAATGGCTCATGTTAGCCATTTCTGGAATTGAGTCTACTACGTGTTTCAAGAACATGCCCATGCAAAGAACCATACCTGAAAACATAACTGCGGCGAAAGCCATTGTAAAAATAGTCATCATAATTATTAACCTTTTTAAAATTTATTATTTGTTATTCCTTAAATGCGAGTGCAAAGTTAACACTTTTTTATCGAATAACGGCATCTTTTGCCGAGAAATATCATTGCAATATGTTTTTCTTGATATGGGTCAACCACTTGTTTTTAGCCTTAAAAATGACATTTTGCTATCGGATATGTTGTTTTTGTGGCAATAATTTATATATATCATTTTTCTCGCATTGATATGTGTGTAACAAGACAGGGATTCCTGTCAGATGATAAGAAAAAAGGGTGCGCCATAGACTTATGACACACCCTCACGGGGTGATTCGAAAAACTGAAATTCAAAAGGAACTTATTCAAAGTGTCTTTTATCTGCGACACCAACTTCCTTCTATGGACAACAATCCAAACATTGCAATTGGAATGTTCCCTCCAAAACGATTCTACGACCGAAGCGAGTAGAACCGTTTTTCCCGTACCCGTTGGCATTTGTGCCATCACGGACCGATGAAGGCGCATCGCCTTCTCAATCCGTTCCTTCATATCCTCTTGGTAATCAAATAACTAGGGTGTCCAGTTCCATGTTCTCGTTTTTGATTATGTTTTAGCAACTTAGCACACTGTAAATCTGTAAATTAAGCACAAAATATAAGACAAATTTAACTGTCAAAAAGTCTGATGTAGATTCGCACAAGATTATAGTTTATTTAGCGAATGATTATCAATGATTTAGATGGTTATTACATTGTTTTTGATACTAAAAACTGGAACACAGAACTGGACACCCTATTTCTTAGATCAGTTGAGCTGGCTGGCGACCAATTATCTCTTTGCCCCAACCCTCTACAAGTTGAATCCGGATCCTTTCTCTGAATTCACGAAATTCCTGAAAACGCCAAAGCTTGACCATTACTGCCGCATGAACGTTTATGAATATGTGGGGTTTTATGTTGAAAAGAATCCTGCCTTGAAGGAACAGGCGACAGCATGGGTGAAGGACATGCTCGTCTTCTATGATGACAGATTGGAAACCGCTGACTGTTGTGATGGTTACGTGGTGGCTGCGGCCATTGATTTAGCTTGCAGCTTAGGAGCAAAGGATCTCATTCCTATCATCAACAAGTTGCTTTGTACTTATCTTGTTGATTTCAGTGATTGTGGACTTACGGCAGAGGTGGTTGAAGGGCTTCATCGGGGTGAACTGCTCAGGCAGGAGTATGCTCTTGATGTATATGAACGGGATCACAGGTTAGAGGAAGACAGCAACAGGTAATGGAGTAAAGGCATCAAAGCATTCTTCCTTTGGCTGAGTTTTGCAAACTGTTGTTTTTAGTTTGCTCCAAATTTTTGCAATCAGTTGTATATGTGGAAGTTAGCTTTGTTTGTAATTCTTTGATAACAAGAAAGTAAATAGAATGTATCCTCATTGACCTCAATACGTAATATCATAGTCCTACCTTTGCACCAGAAATTGTTAGTTATGAATTCTCTATAAAAAGGTAGTAAATGAAAAAGCAACGTATGAAGCATTGTTTCTTCGCGCTCACATTATGCTGTACTGCAGGAAGCATGTATGGTCAAGTTGCACAGGATAGCAGCAAGACTATTGAAAAGAAAAGTTCTGTAAATGGTAAAAAAATACAGAAGTCGAAGTTCAGCGACGATCCTATAGAACTGAATAATGTAGTGGTTACCGCTTTGGGTATCAAGCGTGAGGAAAAAAGTCTCGGATATGCTACCCAAACCGTATCTGGTTCTGAAATTACGGCAACGATGCCTGCCAACTGGTCTCAAGCTTTGCAGGGACAGGTGGCAGGTTTGAATGTCATTTCAGCCGGTGGTCCCCTGTCATCAACCCAGATTAATCTTCGTGGCAACGTTTCCATGAATATGGACGGAAATGGCGCACTTATCGTTGTGGATGGTGTGCCACTTTCCAGCCCTATGAATAATCCTGGTGGCTCTTATGGTGCCGGTGGCAACTCCGAAGGTTCGATTGACTTTGGTAATGGATTCTCTGATTTAAATCCGGATGACATTGAGAGCATTCAGGTATTGAAGGGAGCTTCTGCCTCTGCTCTCTATGGTTCAAGAGCTGCTAATGGTGTCATTATGGTTACCACCAAGTCTGGTAAGAAAGCCAAGAAGGGATTAGGTATCAGTTATAATTTCAATAATTCCTGGGAACAGGCTGCTCACTTTCCTGATTATCAGTATGAATTCGGACAGGGTGTAGCCAAGAACATCGGTTCTAAGGGGACAGAGTGGGCTGGACAACCTTATTACTCCTATGGTGCAGGTGATGATGGTTTGGCTAGCACCAGTGGTACAAGCTCAGCTTTTGGTGCGAAGTTTGATGGACAGATGTTCTATCAATATGACCCGGAGAAAGAAGGTCGTGCTGATGTGGCCACTCCTTGGAGAGCCTATAAAGACAATCACTCCGGATTGTTCCAAACGGGGCATACGATGACCAACTCCCTGGCCTTGACTGGTAATAACGGTACAGGCAATATGCGTATCTCTTTGACTCATAGTAAGAGTGAATGGATTTTGCCTAACTCTGGCTATCAGCGCTTGACTGCAGCTTTCGCCGGATCACAACAGATTTCCAAGCGTGTGAAGATCAATGCACGTATGAGTTATACTTACAGAGATGTGGAGAATACTCCTCAGCTTACCTATAACTCTAACTCCTTAAGCTATTTCCTGATATTCATGAATCCTAACTTCAACCTCGATTGGTTTAAGCCAATGTGGTACAAGGGTAAGGAGAATATCAAGCAGATACGTCCATTCTCCAGTTATCTGCCTAATCCGTATGTTTTGCTTTACGAGGCAACCAACCCTGCAAAGAAGCATAGTTTCAATGGTAATATTTCTGCCAATTTTACCATCAATCGTTTCCTTGATTTGCAGTTGCGTTCTGGTTTACAGGCTACGGCTCAGCAGCAGGAGCAGCACAGACCATGGGATGACAAGGCTTTCCCTACCGGTTTCTTCAAGAAGCAGAACATCTTTGACTATGAGGTTAACTCTGATGTACTTTTATCTTACCATAACAGTTTCGAGAATGGACTCAACGTGAATGCTTCAGCGGGTGGTAACATGATGCAGTCGTATTATGATTTGTTGTCAGCTTCTGTTACCGGGTTGAATACGCCTGGTGTATATAGTTTGGCCAATGGAGTTTCAAATCCATTGGTTGGTACCACTATTCGCAAGAAGCGTGTGAACTCGCTTTATTTCATGGCTAATCTGGCTTATCAGGAGATGTTGTTCCTGGATATAACAGGGCGCAATGACTGGTCATCTACCTTGCCGCGCAAGAATCGTTCTTTCTTCTATCCTTCTGTGAGTCTGAGTGGTGTGTTGAATAGCATGATGAAAATGCCAAAGTGGGTGAATCTGCTGAAAGTGCGCGCTTCTTGGGCACAGGTGGGTAATGATACTCAGCCTTACAAGACATCACCTTACTATACAACTAGTGATTTCTCGGGTTCTTTGGTTAAGCCAGGTACACTTTATAATGCCGACTTCAAGCCCGAGATGTCTACCAACTGGGAAGGAGGATTAGATTTCAAAGCATTTGGCAGCCGTTTGGGATTGGATGTGACCTATTATTATAATCGCACCAAGAATCAGATTCTCAATGCTCCCTTTGATCCTACTACTGGATACACCAAGGGTACCATCAATTCGGGATGTGTCAGCAACAGAGGTGTGGAGATCGTACTCCGTGGTACTCCTATCAGGAATAGAGATTGGCAGTGGGATATGACCGCTACCTGGTCAACCAATAAGAACAAGATAGAATCACTTTCTGAATTTGCTGATGAGCGTCAGATTCTCGGTTCTTATGTGAGTGGCAATGTAAGTATCATCGGTACCAAAGGTGGAACCACGGGAGATATCTGGGGCTACAAGCTCAAGCGTAATGCTAAGGGTGAGGTGATTATCACTTCTGCCGGTTTGCCTGCTCGTCCTTCTGAGATTGAATATGTGGCATGTGCCTTACCAGACTGGGAGGGTGCGTTCAATACCTCTTTGCGCTTCAAGAACTGGTCATTCTCCATGCAATGGGATGGAAAGGTTGGAGGTAAGACCTATTCTCAGTCACATCACAAGATGTGCGAACAGGGTCACCTGGCTGAGACCTTGAATGGTAGAAAACCTGGAACCAGTCTCTACCTGGATATTGCGGACCCTGATGTTCTGAAGCTCTTTGAAAAGCAGAAGATTACTCCTGTAGCTGGTGTGTATTGCATAGCACCGGGTGTGGTTGATAACGGAGATGGTACTTATAGTCCGAATCAGAAACTTGTCACCCTGGAGTCATATTATAAGGAGTATTACCGCATTGGTAATGTGGAAACCAATACTTTCAGTACCACTTATCTCAAGCTTCGCGAGGTTCGTCTGGATTATCAGTTGCCAAAATCTTGGTTGAAGAATACTTTCATCAACAATGCTTCAGTGGGTATATATGGGCGCAATCTGCTTTGCATTACCAGTTATCCAATGTATGACCCGGAGACAACCTCACTTGATGGCAATACATTTGTACCAGGTGTAGAGGTGGGTACTCTTCCTACCAGTCGTTCCTGGGGTGTTAATCTCAAAGTTGATTTCTAGTTAAGAATAAGATGTAATGAACAAAAAAAGAAAGAATCGATGAAAAAGATTTTTAGAAATATAATGACGCTGATGACCGTTCCTTTCATGCTGATGACCTCGGCATGCGAATCAATGGACGATACCAATGTGGATCCAACCCGAATGAATACTGCTAATGCTGGAAGTTTTTTGGATCCTCTCATTTATGGTATGGGCACTTACACCTGGACCCGATACAATAGCTGGACCTTCCAGTTGATGCAGTGCCTTGTAACAACAAACTCCACCAGCGGTGTGGGCTGGTTCAACATCAGTGATACGGCAGGTGATGGCGTCTGGACCAATTATTACAAATGGAATACCAATGCCAAGGCCATCTATGACGAAGCCGTGAAAGTGGGAGATCCGAACTATCAGGCAATTGCATTGACCCTCAGATGCTGGATATTTGAGAACACGACAGATGCCTTCGGTGATATTCCTGTACAGGAATCATGCCGTGGTGAGGAACAGCTCTACTATCCAAAGTTTGAGTTTCAGACTGATGTCTACAGGTTTATCATCGACAGCTTGGATGTGGCGAACAGCATATATAATCTCAAAAAAGGTTTGCAGTTCAATACCAATGGTGACAAGATGTATTGCAGCAGCGGTTCTGACTTGCAGGGCATCCTGAAATGGAAGAAGTTTACCAACTCCTTGCGTTTGCGCGCTTTGCTGCGTGTCATAGATTCCAAGGAATTGGGTGATTTGGCCAAGGCAGAGTTGAAGAAGATGTTGGCAGATCCTATTACTTATCCGGTTTTTGAATCGAATGATGACAATGCTAAGGTACATATCTCAGGAATTGCTCCTGATGAAGCTCCAATGACACGTCCATCAGACCTTTCTGCCTACAAGTCACTTTCTGCATTTTTCATCGATCGTCTTCAGGATTGGAAGGATCCTCGTCTGGAAGTGTTTGCAACTCAGGCTACCAATAAGGATCCTCAAACCGGCCAAGAGGTTACTTCCTTTATCGGTTTGCCTAGTGGTTATGATGTGGAGCCTACATTTACTGCTTCTTCTCCAAATGCGGCAAATCTGGCCACAGCGCCACAGGATATACAGTGTCTCACCTATGCAGAGGTACTCTTCATCAAGGCAGAGTTGGCACAACGCGGTCTTATCTCTGATGATGCCAGGCTGCTCTATGAAAAAGCTGTTGCTGCAGCTATTACGCAATGGGGAGTTGAGGTTCCTGACGGGTATTTTGATAACGGGAAGGCAGCGTATGATGGAACGCTTCGCCGCATCATGGAACAGAAGTTCTATGCACTCTTCTTTATTGATTTCCAGCAATGGTTTGAGTATAATCGTACCGGTTATCCTGATGTACCGAAAGGTCCAGGTGTAGATGCTTCATTGCATATGCCATATCGTTTCAAATACCCAGCTATCTTGCAACGTATGAATCGTGAACATTATTTGGAGGCAGTGAAATCGATGGGTGGTGATGATTTCAATACCCGACTGATCTGGCAGAAGAGACCAGAATTATAATTGATTAGATGTTTAATGAAAGGATTGAAAAAATGAAAGTAAGACTATTTTTGATTGCAGCGCTTCTGATGGGTACTGTTGCCCACATGGCTGCACAGGACAAGAAAGAGTTTACGCTCGAAGTATATGGTGGGGAGATTCCCAATGTCAAGCCAGCTTTTGATGAAGAGCATTTCTTAGGTGGTGAGATTACCAAGAAATGGAATACTTTCCTCTGTAACTATACCCACACCTATGAGGTAGAGGTGGGGTTGAGTTCTTCAGGAACAGAATTTAGAAAGCCGGCTGTCTTCAAGGCCGTGGAGCGTGTGAACAAATATGTAAAGAAGAGCTATAAGTCGCAGCATATGACCAAAGAGGAGGCAATTCGAATCATGAGTCATGTACTGGATTGTGCCAACATCATCTGCCTGGAGAGTGATACTGCAGCCTTGGAGGAGGCTGCCGGTGATGCCAATACTGCAGAAGAGGCTTTGGCTTTCTTTGACCATATTAAATTGATAAATGTTTAGTTTTTAGCGTGATGAATAAAAATCTGAGTAAAATTCTGTTGTTAGCGTCTATTGGGGCCATGCCATTGGGTATGGCTGCCCAACAAGCTTCTTCTTTTGTTTTTTCCGGTAAGGTAAAAGACATCAAGGGTAAGGGGATTGCCGGGGTGGTTGTAAACAATGGCCGAAGTTTTGTGCAAACCAATTCTCTTGGAGAATGGACATTGCCTACTGATACCAATGTCTGCAAGTTCGTCAGTATATCCACTCCTTCATCCTATGTGCTTCCCTGCCAGAAGAGCCTTGCTAAAGGCTTTTACGTTCGCGTGGATGAACTTGTAAAAGATCACAGCCGACATGATTTCATTTTGGAGAAGAGGAAAAAGTTATCTGATAAGTTTTATTATATTGCCATCTCTGATCCTCAGGTAAAGAATGAGCATGACATGAAGCGTTGGAAGCAGGAATCTATCCGCGATTTGAAGGGCTATGTGGATACCCTGAGCCGAGAGAGAGAGGTAGTGGCCAATACCTTGGGAGATTTAGTATTTGACAGTATGAACCTGTATAGTGAATATGCCGCCTCATTTGATGGCATCAAAATGACCACCTTCCAATGTATAGGCAATCATGATTTCGACAAGCGTTATCAGGATTTGCATAATATGACACTTGGTACACCTGTATATGGAGAGCAATATTATCACCGTTTTTTCGGACCTGTCAATTATTCCTACAACATAGGTAAAGTACACGTAGTTACGTTGAAGAATATAAATTACGTGGGTCACAAGAAGTATATAGAGGCTATTACGGATGCTGATTTAGACTGGCTGAAGCATGATTTGAGTTTTGTACCGAAGGGCTCTTTGGTCTTCCTCAATATGCATGCGGCTGTTTGGAATAGCACAGAGGGTGAGGGCAATGTTCGCAATGCAGAGGAGTTGGCCGATGCCCTAAAGGATTATCAGGTACATGTCTTGACTGGTCATACTCATTATTTCCAGAACAATGTCATGGATGCTCAACTTTTGGAACACAATATTGGTGCCGCCTGTGGTGCCTGGTGGAAGAGTCAGGTTAATCGCTGTGGAGCGCCTAATGGTTATCTGGTGATGGATGTGGATGGGAATCAGCTGAAATGGCATTATAAATCCACAGGTCATAACATTGATTATCAGATGCGTGTTTATGGTAAAGGTAATATGTTGAGTCAGCCTCAATATGTAGTGGTAAATGTTTGGGATTGGGATCCAAGCTGCAAGGTTGAATGGCTGCAGGACGGACAAGCCATGGGTGAGATGGAGAAGTTTGTTGATGTAGATGAAGCCTATGCTGCGAGCAAAGGACATAAGGAAGGTCTTACTGCTACCGGGCATCTGTTTAGAGCCTTGCCTTCTTCTGATGCCAAGAGTATTACGGTGGTATTCACCAATCGTTTTGGAGAGAAATATGAGCAAACTGTTCTGATTTCAAATCCAAAAGTTAAGACTCAGATAATAGCACATCGTGGGTATTGGGATACGAAAGGTTCGGCCCAAAACTCGATAGCTTCTTTGCGTAAGGCTGCAGATGCCAAGGTTTACGGTTCTGAATGTGATGTGCATATCACTGCTGACAGTGTTATCATTGTCAACCATGACCCGAAAATCAATGATTTGATCATTGCTGATTCAAAGTATGCTGATTTGAAAATACAACTTCTAAAAAATGGAGAAGAAGTATCAACCTTAGAGCAATATTTAAATGAGTTGAAGAATCATCCTGCAATAAAACTGATTCTTGAAATCAAAAGACAACCTTTACAGTGCGACGAAGATCGTCTTACTCGCAAAACGGTGGAGATGGTGAATCGTATGGGCTTGACCAAACAGGTGGAGTATATCTCTTTCAGTTCTGCAGCTTGTGCATTGGTTCGTCAGTTGGATTCTAATGCTGTTATTTATTATGTTAATGGCAATTATACACCAGCTGAAGTGAAGAAACTTGGTTATCAAGGTATTGATTATAGTTATAAGATACTTTTCAAGCATCCTGAGTGGATTAAAGAAGCTCATGAATTGGGATTGAAGGTAAATGGATGGACTTCTGATGATGATGTTATCATCAAGAAGCTCATTGAAATGAATGTTGATTTCATTACTACCAATAAGCCGGTAGAGGCAGAGAAACTGGCAAGGAAGTTCTGATAGCTTCATCAGTACCTGGTTCATAACAGGCATTTATATGGTACAGGATGGAGTTGTAGTATTTAGAACAATCATAATGTTTGGAATACAACGGATAGTAAATTGATTAGTTTGTTTCTTAAATCGGTGAGCCATCAGTAAAACTGGTGGCTTTTTTAGTACTGTGCAGATAGGATGCACTGAGAATTTGTACTTTTGTGGCAAATTATTGAGTAATTTGTGACGTAGTATCTTATTTTTGTACTTTTACAGGCTGAAAACGGATACTATTATCCGCTAACATTAATTGAACTACCCACAAGCTAAAGACTTGTAGGATTCCGACTTCATCAAGGAATGCTTGCAAGCAAGTCTTACGCCCTTTCCATCGGTGTAATCGACAGTTCCTGCCGATATATTTCTTAAACCTTCATCAAGTATATTTTTTGCTACATTCAGGTCACGGTCTATTAACTCACCGCAATTTGGGCAAATATTGTAGCATCATCATTTTTGATCCTGTTCCTGCTAAGATGCGTGATTACTGCAAGATTTCAAAAGAGTTGAAGTCCGATGGTAGTAATGTAGCTGGCGTTTTATGTGCATTGTCGTAGCTTTTTGGCGGTTGCACCTCATAGTTTATTGCTTATCGAAGAGGTGGATAATGGCTTGCATCCTTCTCGTGCTAAGGAGTTGGTTGATATGTTGAAGGACTTGTCACGACAGCGCCAGGTTGATGTGCTCTGTACGACGCATAATCCAGTTTTGTTAGATGAGTTAGGCAACAAGATGATTCCGTTTGTCAGCTATGTTACCCGTGATGAGAATGGTGATAGTCATGTCAATCTCTTGGAAGAAAAAGAGAATCTAACCAAATTGATGGCTTCAGGAACAATTGGTAGAATGATGGTTAACGATAAAATATAATGAGAAAGGTATTGGTGATTGATACGAGTGTACTTTACGTTTGGCTCAAAGTATCAGGAAAGGAAACTTGTGGTCCAAGCAATGCCTTGGTTACATACGAGAAGGTCTCTGAGAAAATAGAGGAAGAAAAGAAGAAAGGAACAACCTTTATCCTGCCACTGGCAACGATCATTGAGACAGAAAATCATATAGCTCATTCTTCAGGAGACAGAATGTCATTAGGTGAGGAATTTGCTCAAATCATGATCGATTCGGCTGATGAGAAATCACCATGGGCTGCATTTACTGAACAAAGCAGTTTGTGGAATCCTGAAAACTTAAAAAAGTTGGCAGAGAAGTGGAAGATCACTGTTATAGGAGGGCAAGCTTTAGGCGATGCTTCTATTGTTGAGGTGGTAAAATATTATACAGATTTAGGATATGAAGTTGAAAGCTTTACAGGTGATGAAGGCTTGAAAGCTTACGAGCCTACGGTTGAAATTCCTTGGAGAAGAAGAAAGTAAAGACGTTAACGAATAAAAATATCCATGTGAATCGTTCAATATTTCACATGGATATTCAGTTTTGACAGTATCATATATGTGATACTATTATTGCAAGTAAGGAATGGCAAACTTCACCAGACAATATCCACCTCCAATGAGCCAGCAATAAAGAATGGCAGCCAAGAGGAAAGGCTTAATGCCAGCTTTCTTGAATTTGTCAAAGCTTGTTTCGGCTCCCAATGCTGCCATGGACATGGTCAGGAGGAAGGTGTCCAGTTGGTTAATCCAATCCACTATGCTTTCCGGAAGCAAATCAAGAGAATTGAATCCGATCACTACCAGGAAGAGAATGGCAAACCATGGAATGCTGATTTTAGGCTTGTTGGTATCAGCATTTTCCAGATTATCTCTTTTGGCAACATCCCTTGCAACGGTCCATGCAATCACCAGTAATACCGGTACCAGCATCATCACCCTTATCATCTTCACAATGATGGCATTGTTGCTCACCTCGGCTCCCATGGCATTGGCTGCACCTACCACATGGGCTACTTCATGAACGGTGGAACCCGTAAAGAGTCCCATCATATCTGGTGATAGGTCAAAGATGCCAGCCCTGTAGAGAATAGGGTAGAGGAACATGGATAATGTTCCAAAGATGACTACGGTGGCTACGGCTACTGCCGTCTTGTAAGGCTTCGGACGAATGGCCCCATCTATACCCAATACTGCAGCAGCTCCACAGATGGCACTTCCGCAAGCGGTGAGCAGTGCGATGCTGCGGTCAATTTTCAGGAGTCTTCCCACCAGGATTCCCAAACCGATGGTGCCGCATACGATGATGGCATCCATTACGATGGCAGAGAAGCCCACAGCCATCACATCCTGGAAGGTGAGCTTGAAACCATAAAGGATGATGCCTGTGCGGAGGATTCGCTTGCTGCAAAACTTGATGCCCGGTACCCAGGTGTCAGGCAGGTTGTTACGTAAACTATTGGCATAGAGCATACCAATGATGATGCCCACCACCATGGGGCTAAACGAAAGAGCTTTCACACAGTCCATGCCACCGATGTAGAAAGCAGCGCATGCGAAGAGCGCGATGAGCAATACGCCATGCAGCATACTGCTCCTTTGTTCTGATAATCTCATATTTTTCTTTTTTTGTCGGTTATTCGCTTTTGAAAAGCGGGTGCAAAGGTACGAAAAATCATGAGATGTTGTATATACATAATAACTATACGTTATAATCTTTAGTTATAAATCTCTTGAATGTCTGCTGGAGTTTAGCGGCCTCGCCCCTCTTCTCAACAAATAGAAATTCTCGTTCCATCTTCAGATTCTCAATTTCCAGAACCTTGAATACTTGTTCATAGATACTCCTGTAGATGGCTCTTATGCTGATGATACCCATGCTTAAGGAATGTTCCACGAAATGCTTGATGCCCTCTGTGGTTCCCAGATTCATCTCAATGTTCAGATCAGAAAGAGCAATGCCGTTTTCCTGCAGGGCTTTTTGGATGACATCCAAGGTTCCGGAACCTAATTCACGCAGTACAATCGGTGTCTGCCTGAGAAGATTCAAAGAAATCTCATCTTGCTGGGCTAGGGGATTGGAACAATGTACGAACGCCACCAGCTCATCTTTCATGAAAGGAGTGTATTTAAAGGTGGGCTGCCGCTTGATGCCTTCCACCATACCCAGATCTATCCTTCCTGCAGCAAGCGCATCCTCTATCTCATGAGAATTTCCGCTGAGCAGGGTAATACGAATGTCGGGGTATAGTTTCCTGAATTCAGCAATTAGTTCGGGGAGAACATATTGTGAGATGGTGGTACTGGCTCCGATGCGCAGTTCGCCACCTGATTTCTCTGTGAGCTTCTTCATGTCGAAATCGAGATTCTGATAGGCATCGATAATCTTGCAGGCATGGTCAAGCATAAGTTGTCCGGCACGGGTGAGCTGGATGCGATTGCCGATTCTGTCGAACAGTTGCACCCCATATTCCTTTTCAAGCTCTTGTATGTGCTTGCTGATGGCAGGCTGACTGATGAACAGTTCGTTGGCAGCCTTAGTGAAACTCAGGAGTGTAGCCACACTTCTGAAAACTTTCAGTCTTGTATCTATCATTTTATGTTCCTTTGTTATTTCAAAAATCCTCGTCAATATGATGCCGAGTGCAGCAAATCTTCTGCAAAGATAATGCAAATGAGCGCAATGAAAACTTGTTTTCAAATTGCCGAGTGCAGCAAATCTTCTGCAAAGATAACAAAATTCTAGAAATCACTCGCTGGTTTCGCCTAAAAATAGTAACTTTGCATCCAACAAAAAGAAACCAAAGACATTATGAACATTAAGAATATCCATTTGGCCTATTTTAGTGCCACTTTCTCCACCAAACGTATCGTTCGTGAGATAGCATCCCAGTTTCAGAAGCCTGTCATTGAGTATGACATTACCTCAGACGTGCTGAAGGATGATGTCTCGCTGGGAAGTGATGGCGATCTGCTGATAGTGGGCGTACCTTCCTATGCTGGTAGAGTCCCGGAAATGGCAGTTCGTTCATTGAGACGTTTTCTTGGAAACAATACCCCAGCCATCATCGTATCAGTCTATGGTAACAGAGCCTACGATGATACGCTCATAGAGCTGAAGGACCTGGTGGAATCCCATGGCTTCAAGTTACTTTCTGCGGCTGCCGTCATAGCCCAGCATTCCATATTTCCCAAGATAGCAGAAGGAAGACCTAATGCGGATGATATGGAGAAACTCCATGATTTTGCTTCAAAGAGTAGGGAACTTCTACTCCAGATACCAAAGATGTCAGCAGTCAGCCGACTGATAGTAAAGGGAAATCGCCCTTATCGTGATACCAAGCCTATTCCTCTGCATCCAGAAGGGAGTAGGGGAAAATGTACATCCTGCCATGCCTGTGTGAAAATGTGCCCTGTCGGAGCCATCACTATGGGGGAACCCTACAAGACCAACGAAAAGAAATGCATCTCTTGCGGACGCTGTGTCGTGGTCTGTCCTGAGCATGCCCGACTTTTCGGTGGCCTGCTGTATAAGGCTGTCAGCTGGAAATTCGAGAAAGCGTATTCGGAACCTAAGCAGCCTGAATTTTTCTATGTGAATGTTTAAAGAATCAGATAGCAATGAGTAGATACACGAATATCGTCTTCGATGTAGGAAGTGTATTGGTGAACTGGATGCGCATGAACCTGTATACCACTCTTTTCAATGGGAATAAGGCATAAGCATTGTTGTCTGAGTAAATGTTCAATACATGCCTACGTGATGTCTTAATCCATTTCGCAGGAACAGAGATGAACTTGAAAACAAAGGTCTTGATTCTGCTGGTGGCACGCAATCCAAATTCATGGGTTTTCAATCTCTGCATAATAGCTTTGTAGAAGTTTCTGATGAGAGCTGTCATAAGCAGGAATACAGTATTCTGTGCCATGAACGATTTTGGCAATCGGTTCCAGCCAAAGCCATTGTTCATGTCATCGAAGATGCGTTCCTTGCCAC
>NZ_QSAV01000046.1:0-29494 GCF_003465495.1 Segatella copri
TCGCTCATTCTAAGCTATTCGGCAGATTTTAGCGTAATTTTTTGAGAAAAAGTCTCAAAGTCTCATTTTCTATTGAAAATGTCGACTTAAAGACTTGATAGATAATAAGATAAAAAGAATGAGACTTCTCGGTTTTGGTGCCGAGAAGTCTCATTAAAGTCTCATAGAAGTATCATTATTTTACTTTTTCTTTACAAGATACTTCATACCATCTGCAAATCTCTTATGTTTTAACTCACTCATATTCGCCAGTTTCCTGCCGAATCCCATCAAACTGTTCACCTTGAGCGATGAACCTATCTGCTTTTTCAGATAGTCGAAAATCTCGGCGGCAGTCAGATATTCACCCTCTTTCTCATTCTCAACCAAATCAAAATAGAGCTGGAAATATTGGTCTATCGGCTCAGCCACCTCAAACTGGCAGTTGTTCTTCATGATCAACTTCACCTGTTCCGCATCAAAATAACTCTTCTCGCCATTGTGCAGGGCGGTCAGCGCCTGGGCGAAAAGCTGCTGATAGTTCGGACGCACACTCACGTCGATAGGTCCCGTCAGTTCCACGCCTATAAACCTTCTGTTGCCGGATGGGTCGGTGAGAATATCCTTCATGTTGCTCGTGGCGATGAACGAGGCGAGACGAGGAAATTCCATGACATGACTGCCATACGGAGGCTTGTATTTCAGCGTAGGCAACTGGATGAGATTCTTCAGAAATCCCTGCTGCACCTGTGGAGAAATCTGGTTGAACTCATCGAGATTGATGACCATAAACTGCGCCATCGCCTGATAAACCTGACGTTTTTCTGACAGAATCAGATTATCGCTATATCCCCATTGCAGCTCCGGCGGTAACAGCCGGCGACAGAAAGTACTCTTGTTGTAACCCTGCTTGGAAATCAGAAGCGGAGCCACCGAGTTGCCATACTGGCGATGGGTAAAGCCGCGCCACTGGTCAACCATGCCCAGAAACCAGGTGTAGAACCAGTCTGCCCAGTAAGGATTGTTGGTAGGAACCGTACGAGCCAAGGCACGTATATGGTCCTTCCCGTCCCATTTGTCGTAGCATTGGAAGAGATATTCATCTATCGGATTATAATTCTTGATATAATCAGACTCCAGAAAATTCCTGACATCCTTGATGCTCACTCGGATATCTGCGAGCTGCACCTCCAGCGTCATGCGCTTCTGCACTCTCGGATCTACGGGTTGGAAACCATACCACCCCTTCTCCTTCGGCATGTATTCCACGAATTTCATCACCGTGTTGTATCTGAAGTTATATTTACTTTTCAGCAGCTGCATCATGCTCATGATATTCTCGCGAACGCTGTTCTTGTCAACTTTCTTTTCTTCTTCCGAAGTATCGGAACCAGGAATCATCTGCTGATTATCTTCCGTGTTGAAAGCCTGGTTCTGAGGGTGCATGTTGCTGTCAATCTTCATCGCCACCGCCTTACTGTTGAAATAAGGTTTCGCATCGAGCGTCATCATAAAACTGTTGTGCATCGAAGGCTCAAAAGACAGGTTTGAGCCCGCTTCTATAGAAGGTTTCGGTCCGTCTGTGAGCACCGAAGCCTTGGCAATCGCCTGATATACAGGCAAAATCTGCTGGTAAGCGATGCGGTACAGTCGTTCGGCATCCGCCTCCTCAGCAGGCAGCAAATCATCTTTATTGCTGAATTTTACCAATACGATAACCGACTTACCATCAGCACCTTCCAGTGCAGCAAAGGTAGAAGGCAGCATGGCAACCGAGCGCTTCACGCCCTCCACGCCGTCCACATCCGTGATGTTTCCGAATTTCAGCATCAGGATACCGTTGCACGCCTTCATCTTCAGGTTGTTGTTTTCGTCTTTGGCGAATTCAGCAGCGGGGTAGATGTGCATCCATGTTGGCATATCCTTGTAATATTCGTAGCCGCTTTCCATATAGGTCACGTATTCGCGGAAATGGGTAACAGTAAGTCTGCTGTCATCTTTTGCGATACGTTGCAGCAACTTCTCCATCGTCTTTGTGCTGACGAGGAGCTGCTTCTTGTTGTTTGTATGAACTATAGTTATCTTCATTGGATATATTGATTAGGATGTTTCTTTGTTAACTATTAACCATAAACTGTCAACTATAAACTATAAAATCTTATCAGCGTTGCCCAAAGTTTGGTTGATAAATTGGGCACTCGTTTCCCGTTATACGGGCAATGGCTGCCCATCACTTGTTCTCTGGTAGCCCGTCACGTGTTCACCGGTAGCCCGTCACGTGTTCTCTGTGGGACCGCTTAAATGGCATGGCTGGAACATCTGGAGGGCAGAGAAAAAGATTAGCTTTTAGTGAAATCAATCTCTTCTGAGAAATAGTCGAATTCAACATCTTTATATCCGTATCTGGCGAAGAGCTGTTTGATATATGCCTGTTGTTCCGGCAGGAGTTTCAGTTGTCCCAGTTTGTAACGGTAGTATTGTCCTTTGCTGCCGAGGTAGTCTCTCATTTCGGCGCGCAGTGCAGGAGCGTCTTTCACTTTCATTTCGGCAAAGAGTTTGTCGAATCCCCATGCCATTTTCACGACACGCAGCGGAGCGAAGTACTTGCAATTCCCGTTTTTCAGGGCATTTGGGAAAATGGCATCCCCTCTATCAGTCTTCTCATTTTTATAGAGACCGGATAGATAGTGGATACATTTGTTTTTCATCGGACATGGTTCGGTGAAACAGTAGGTGATGTTGCTAGGTACGTTTCCGTACTCAAAAGCCTTTTTCAGTAATTCCTTTTCATCCATGTTTCTTAAGTATTAAGAATAAAACATTCTGTTTTACTAAACGCAAAAACATCCTGTTTATTGCCTTGCAAATGCTATTATTATCACTTCATAAAGCTTTTTTTTTCGATGCAAGCAAAAAATCATGATACTTCTCGCTAGTTTATGATACTTCCATGATACTTCTCCCTTCATTTTTAGAGAAGTCTCATTCGCGATAAGGTTCTGTGTATTAAAGATATAACTCTTATTTTATACCTAAAAATGAGACTTTGATACTTTTTTTTGAGAAAAAAGATTTATACGTGCGTGTAATTGTTGGGCCTTTATCGCTTGCGTACTTCTTTCTAAACTTCCTTCTAGCCTCATCCCTTTTGTTGGAAGAATTATGTTCCGCAGATACCTTCCTTTTTACGATAGTGTCCCCTCACATAACTTTTTTCGAAACTTTTTAGCTAAAAGTTTTGTTGTTTCGAATAACATTTGTACCTTTGTAACAACATACTCACCCCCGCTTCCCTTTAGAACAGCGCGCTCAGGGTGAGTCTTTTTTGTTCTTTTTGCCATGTTCGGTGTTTAGCTATTCGATAAATACATAAGATAGCTCTGACATGTACAATACTGTAATCAACCATATAATAATAGATAAGCAATGACCGGAAAGATTGGAAGAAAAAAGGTATTGAAGTTTCGCGACTTCCCAACACGCCTACATGGCGAGGTGTTCTTTGTAGAGAATGGGTATGATGAAAAGTTGAATCTTTCCATCATCAACCATCTCGTGGATATCAACAACTTGTTTATCAGCAAGTCTATTCATTTTAATTATTTCCCATTTCTGGGTCCTCATATCAAGAAGACTGCTCTCTACAGCTATCCTGCGATGAATAAAGAGGATTTGAACATCTCTGTTCCTTCCGATTTGCTGTTGTCGCAATTGGTAGAAGAAAAGAATAAGGAGAAATTACATCCTAGCATCTTACAGCTAGACCATGAGGAGGATGGCATATATTATGTCAATTCCTATTCTTTGTCTATAGAGGAAGATGAGGATTTTATGCCATTGATGCAGGCTGCGTATGATAAGTTGCCGGATTGCAAAGTGATGTTCAGCTCTGTCGATGATTTCCCATACAGTATATTTGATCCTAAACCGATTCCGGCAGATGAAACATTCAGCTATGATATCAGGCAGAAGATGAAGGAGGTGTACCGACAGGTACAGGACTTACGCCTTGGCGGAGTAAGCGATTGGGTGCTGAAGCAGTATCTCTTTCCACCCAAGAATCTGAGTAGAATGGTCATCACGGAGAATTACGATATCATACTGCCCGACTATCATGATATGACTATCAAGATGGAGCCATTGGTAAAGGCGGTGTATATTCTCTTTTTGCGTCATGAGGAGGGAATCCTTTTCAAATGTCTGTCGGATTATAGGGAAGAGCTATATGATATCTATGTGGATATTCGCAAGAAATCGAACAACAACGGGGCACATCTTTCGGAAGAGAAGATTCGCCAGAGCATCGAAGCCCTGACGAATCCATTGTCTAATTCTATCAATGAGAAATGTGCCCGTATCCGCCAAGCCTTCACTCTCCAGTTTGATGAAAGTCTAGCCGGGAGTTATTTCATTGATGGCAATCGTGGCGAACCCAAAAAGATACCATTGGATAGAAAGCTTGTGGAGTGGAAGTGAATTTTCTTAGGTATTCTTCCTGTATAACAAATAAACTCCTATGGCAACCCAAACGCTCGGTCCGAGGTTTGGGTTGCCACGCATAATGATACAGATAAAGCCAATTACTCCAATCAGAATACATGCCCATCCCCAAATCTTCAACTTAGTTTTTCTTTTCAAGCTCATTTGGCGTTTTCTTCTTAGAGCATAATACGACAATGAGACCAATCACCACATTGATGAGTGAGATACCAAAAGCCCATCCGAAACCAATCTTTCTGTTTCTTCCCAGGCAACCAACGCCGAATGCTAACGCAACGGCAATCACGAAAAAAAAGAGTCTTTCCATATTCCTATTATTTTTATTGTTATTTTGGCTGCAAAAATAATAAATGGTGGTAGATGCTACAAATGTTTAGGCTCCACAAGGCTTGTGGAGGTAAGTTTTTCCCGAGTATGTACATCTGTTTGCAAAAAAAACACTAACTTTGCCATCTCATAAAGTATTAATTTAAAAAGATTATAATTATGATGTTACCAATTATTTCAGTATTGATTGGCATAAGTTTGATGTATTACATCCGCCAGAAAAGAGCAGAAAAAGAGATGGATGAGATCGTTAATTCAATCTCGCCATCTAATGATAGCAATGAGAATATTGGTACTAGAGATTTGTGTCTTGAGTTGCTCCGGCAGCTTAATTGTGAAGTTCGTATAGAGAATGATGACATTTACTTTACGTATCAAAATGAGAAGTTTATGATAGAGGCTTCAAACGACTCAGCCTTTATTGCAATTTGGGACCTTCATTGGGATATGGTGGATTCGGAGAATCTTCAAGATGTAGAGAATATGAAAAAGGCAGTTAATCGTACTAATCATTTAGTGCATAATACTGTCTTGTATATTCTGTATGAGAAAGAAAAGTCTTATTATGTTCTGTCTAAGTTACAATGTCTGCTAATGCCGAATATCCCAAACACGAAAGCCTATCTTGCTGCGATTTTTAATGACTTTTTCAGAACCAAGCAATGTTACTCTCAGGTTATTGATGACATAGGCAAAGAGGGGGCGCAGATATAAATGCCGTTGTTGCTGGTGTTATCTTGTTAAATGAAATAAACCAGTTTCATTGTTTTAAAGGGTTGTGTTCCCAACAACAAGTCGGTAAAAACGATATAACAACGACTGGAGTGATTGCTGTCTCTGTTTCAGCATTGCCCCAGCAGACTTTATTCGGTATTATTATTTGAACCATAAACAAACGTTAAAATGTTTAGTTGCCTCTACTTTTCTCCTTATATTCTTCTTTGGTCTAATTTAATTTTATTATTTTTGTAGTTAAATAACGGCAATTCTATAAAGTAAAGACCATCAGGTTTTATCTAATTCTTTAACGAAAATGGAAGATTCTGCCAATCAGCCTCTTATGGTTGATGCTTCATTGTATAATGGGCAACCTACTGACACAGGTTCATCGTGTCCAAGTGCAAGACTTTCCTCTTGTACGCCCTCCATCCAAAACAACAAGGATGGGGTGTCGGTAGAGAACGTGCCTTCACTAAACAAGCAATGGTTTGTTCTACGAGTTACGTATGGGCGTATAATCAAGGCAAAATCATTCGTAGAGGCTAAAGGATTGGTATGTTATGTTCCTTTACGATATAAAGAGGTAAGAAAGCAAGGAAAGAAGCGAATCATCACGGAGCCTCTTATTTCTTCTTTTGTGTTTGTTCATGCATCGGCAGAGCAAGTTGACTCTCTTTTGCAAGATAAGAACATCAAGGCTTTTGAAAATAGGGCTTTGTTGAGTTACTATTACGACCATACTTCACATTGTGAAAATGCGCCAACCAAGAATCCTCCTCTTATCATTGCCGATACTGCTATGGATAATTTTATCCGTTTAACTTCCATCCATAATCCTCATATCATCCCTGTTACTTCTGAGAATATCAAATGTAAGTTAGGGGATGAAGTAGTGATTACAGAGGGTGAGTTTAAGGATATACGTGGTAGAGTAACAAGGATTGCTGGGCAACAGAGAGTGGTGGTAGAGTTATTTGAGAGCCATTTGTTCGCTACTGCTTATATACCTAAAGGTGCTATAAAGATAATCAAAGATTAATAATACATAAAACAATATCAGCTAATGGAAAAAGATTTTTTAACCTGCATTATAAAAGGAGATAATAACCCTCCTAGTGGGAAAATTGTTTTCGATTCATCAGACCATGTCCGCTTCCAAAATGGGCAAGATGTCTCCGGACATAACTACAATTGTCATCGTAGAATAACAATTGAAAAGAATATTGAAGGTGCCGAAGGATACACTGTGACTATGTACAATATGGATGGCGTGCATCCATTATGGCAGAACAATATTCAAATGTCCCCAAAACGAATGAAAATCGTAAATAAGCAAGAGAACATTATTGAATTCAGAGATTATGGTTATGCCGAAAATGCTTTAGCAATCGGAGCCTCTTTGGAAGCAGCATCACAAGAATTGGCAACTATTAAAGTTAACAATTATGTCTACAATAAAAACAGAAATCGCACCACCGAGTGTAATTAAAGGTTCTTACGAGAAACTTCTTCGTAAAATGTACATAAGCAACGTTGCAAAACGTTTGCGCCAACTTAATCAGCCCAGCGACGTGGATCGCAAACGTTGGGTTTGGGAGCTTATACAAAATGCGAAAGATACAATTGTAAGTGACCCAACACGAAACCAAATAAACGTGCGTATAGAAATAGAAGGTGATATCGTAAGATTTCGTCATGATGGAAATCCATTTACTTCTGATGCACGATTTGGTCTGTTGTATAAGTATAGTGAAGATAAGGAAAATTCAGAAAGCACCGGTAGGTTTGGTACGGGCTTCTTAACAACTCATTGTCTATCAAAAGTCGTTACAATAGAAAGTAATATGTATAGTAACGATGAAAAAACTGAACTTTGTGGATTTAGAGTTACGATGTACCGTGATGGACAAATCGAAAAAGAACTTCTTGAAGGACTCGATAAAATGGAAGAGTCACAGAAGTATTATGGGGATTTGTTCGAATGGACAACTTTTACTTACCATGTTTCTACAGATTCAGGTCGCAGAGCAATACAACTCGGTATTGAGAATTTTTACAAACACATAACACAGACTATGCTTTTCTGTAAAGAATTAGCATCAATTGAATTAAATGATAATGGTAAAATTACTAACATTATCAGACGCCCAATTGAAGAAGTAGCCCCAAATGTAATGTCCGCTATATTTGAAATACATGGCGAGACAACATCCATCAGAAGGTTCCTATATTCATCCTATCATGAATATAACAAAGAACTATCGGATAGATATAGAGCAGATAGAGAAATCAGAATTGACGCAGCCATCGAGGTCGATGAGAATAATTGTATTGTCAGTCATGCTGGTAACACTTCGCATTTCTGTGTATTGCCATTAGTTGGTATTGAAACCCAACTTGAAGAACCAATAATCCTAAATAGTCCAGATTTTGAACCAGATGAAGAACGACAGAGCCTTTTGTTGTCAGGTCAAAATTGGGATGAGGAACATAATAATATCTCTGAAGTCGGAATCAATCAAATCATATATAGCAAAGTTTATAGCTTATATGACAATTTGGTTTCGTATTTATCATCCAATAGTTACGGAAAACTCTATCTGCTCGCAAACGGACTAAAGAAGGCAAAGGAGCATGACAAACTTGATGAAAAATGGTATTCTGAAAATGTTATTAAGAACTATCGTGATGTTCTTCTAAAATATCCTGTTGTTGAGTCATATGCAAACAAAGAGTTAAAAAAACTCGCCGATTGTATATTTGTCAAAGAGAGTAAAAATGAAAATGATGTCTTTAGCCTCCTGACTAGTTTGTATCCAGACAAATTAATTAAAGATAATCTCGAATGGTCTCAATTTGTCTGGGAAGAAGGTTTGGATATTTGGAACACTAAGGATTTATGTAAGAATATCGAAGAAAAAAACAACTGGAACAATATAACTCTTGAAGAAGGAGTTGCTGTTACTGATTGGTATAATAAATTCTTGACGCATGTTCAGACTTATGACGAACGCTGCCTTAAGAAGTATGCATTACTCCCAAATATGAATGGCGAGTTGAAGAAAATAGATGCTGAGAATTTCAAGCAAGGAGAAAAGGTTTCTGCATTTATTATTGACTTACTCGTAAAGCTAGGTAAAGATGTAAAGCCAATTCTGTTGCATAGCGATGTAACAGCTGTATCTTTGGATTCCAAGTATAATTCTCAAAGCTATAGCGCAGATCTCAATCGTTTAGCAAAAAATATTATAGATGATGGCAATCAGACTACTAAAGTTTCTCGTCTTATGCCATTGATTTCTATTATCCCAAATGCCGAAGAAAAGTATTCTTCTGAATTCAGAAACCAAAGAAAACGTTTCTATGAGATATGTACTTCACTATATTCTATTACTGATGCGGTATCTATAACAGACAATAGTATTCTTGACGCTGCATGGAAGGAAGTAGATACTTGGTTTGTGTCACGAGTTCTCAATAGCTTGAAGTCACTAGGAGCACTATCAAAACTTCCATCTGGTCTTGATGCAAAATGGTTGAATGATGCACTTTTAGCATTGAACATTCAAATTACGAATTTAGATGCATTTGAAGTTCTTCCAAACCAGGAAGGAAATTTCTGTGCACATAAAAACCTTTATAAAGATGCGGGAGTTCCTGAAGAATTAAAGAATGACATCTTCAAATCTGCCGATTTGAACTACAAGGAGATTCTACTTCATAAGGACATAGATGCATCTGCTTTTTCTGTTAATCAGAACAAAACAATCACTTCATTTGCAGCAGACTTAAAATCTAAGTTTGCTACGACTAATTCGTATGTCTACGGAAACTATTTCAGAGAAAAATATCATTATAAACCTCAAGATGTTCTTGACAAGATCGCCCTTTATGTTGTCAGTCTCCTTCCTAAGGACAAAGACTCGGAACTATATAAGTATCAAAGAGATATATTCGACGTATCCAAAGAGATTTTGCCAAGTCAAACAAACTTTGAAGGCGATATTTCTTTTGATTCATCCGACCTGTGGCTATCCGCAAACGAATATGTTTGCAGCCAGATAGAGGAAGCAATATCGTCTATGGGTACACTTGACGCAATCAACACATCACTTGGTAAGGTAGGTGAAGTTAAAATATGGGAAATACTCAATAAGTATTACAGATTTCTTTCACATGCTAATATTTCATACTCGCATCTTTCTATCTTCCCAAACCAGAATGGTGTTCTGAAGTCATTTTGTGACCTTAATAAGGATGGGGGAAATATAGGAGATTTGCTCAAGAACATTATATCCTTGCTTGTTGATCCTGAAACAGACTATAGGAATATTCTGATGGATTCTCGTAGTTGCCTTCAGCCTCAATCTGTAATTGGAGCTATTAATGCTTATAAACTGATAGATGATAAGGTTTATGAATACTATCAGCTACCAGCAAAATGGGAGGATGACAACTATATCAATGCTGTTCATGAATTGATTGAGGTTTGGAAAGAACAATCTGGACAATTCAATGAAACAAGCTTCCCTAAAACCAAGCCAATAGAAGACTCGATAGTCCTCAATGTGGTTTGGAAGAAGGAGAAGCGCGAACTCTTGATGAATGTAAGTAGCAAACTTACTGACGAGCAAATTCAAATCATCATTGAAAACAGTGCTCAAATCGGAGGACTGACCGACAAAGTTAAACAACTTGAGGATGAAAACGAAATCCTCAAGAGTCAATTGGCTGCTATGGGTATGATTAACGAGCCAAATCCAGAAGATAAGGATTCGGATGATTATAATGTCAATAATCTGAGCGATATAATTATACCAATCGACATAGAATCTGTTTCAGAATCCGGAGAACCATGTACTATTACCGTTGCTGAACCTCAATATGCAGGTCTTTCTGCAGAAGAAATGAGGGATAATCTTCTTCAAGCAAAAACTGATGTTAAATTGTATCTTGAAGAAAAAGGTTATCGTTTCACAAAAGGCATATGTGAGGACGCATGGTGCAATATCTATGGTGTACTTGACCCAACGGGAAGAGAGGTTCCAATTGTTGTTCATAGTTATAAATCCAGAAGACGCGCTTTCTCTCTCAACACATCTGATTGGGAGCAATTATCAAAGGATGGATCGATGCTTTGGGTTGTAACTCATGATGGGCCTCAATGTGTACCATTCTATGCACTGCCTCGAGATACAAATACTATTGCAATTACTTTCAGCCCTGAAAATATGCAGTACAAGAATAGATGTATAGCGCTTGCAGAGACTCTAAAATATTTTAAGGGTCTTCATTTCAACTTTGGTACAACAATTGGTTATAACAAGACTCCAGAACCATTCAATAATCCTAATGAGGAACTCAAGCTGGCAATGCGAGATATGCATGACTTACCAGCCCAAACGTTGCCAGCTTCAATTGGCGCTGAAGAAGAATCTCTATTGTAATATGTATATCAACAGACTTAATCATTGGCAATTCCTTGAGGATGAGCTTAAAGCTGAAACTGAGGAATTCAATAAAAAATTCATGACATCAGCCATCTCCTTGCTACAAATCAGCGAGGAGATGTTTGTTGCACAGTTCGTTACGTTCAAAGACGGAGAAATGATCATGAAGTTCCCCAATACTAGATCTTTGCCAAGAAAAGGGGAGTTTTTGATGTGTATGGTACTTCCCCCAAACTTACAAAACTATAGGAACTGGGGAAATTTAACTTACCGTGATTTGTACAAACAGAGATATAACTCAACTGAAGCTGTATGCATTTGGCATTCGTCAACAAATGACAAGAACTTTTCATTAGTAGGCTTTCGCAAAGTAAGCCTTGATTTTGCAGAATACATAAAAGATACTCCTGGAATAATTCTTGCATTTGGTCCTCAACGTCCACCGATAGATTACGTAATGAATTTACAAAGAGTGGTAGAAGATAAAATAAGCACTTCGGTTTCTTCTGTTTTGGATTGTGCATATACTCAAAAGAATTGGACTCCAACACTTATCAATCATGATAATGTTGCCGATTTTGTCTACGCCCAGTTAAGCCTAACTGATACAATGATTTTGCAAGGCCCTCCAGGTACAGGCAAAACATACATGATTGCGGAGCTATGTGCAAGACTTTGTAAAGAGGGCTTTTCTGTGCTGGTAACCGCCTTAACAAACCGGGCTCTAATGGAAATTGCCGAGAAACCTGCAGTTGAATCACTACTCGAAGAAGGCAAAATCTTCAAGACCAATATCACAACGGATGAACATCGAGAGATGTCCAAATTGGAACCCATTAAGCAAATTGCGCCTATCCCATCAGCGATCGTCCTTTCTACTTACTACATCACAAGTGGATTTGCTGCTGATCTTACTTTGGAAACTCCCTTTGACTTTATCATAATGGATGAAGCAAGTCAAGCTCTTTTAGCTATGTTTGCAGCAAGCAAGAAAATAGGTAAGCACAATCTGTGGGTTGGTGACATCCACCAGTTGCCACCGATTGTAGCCTTAAATGGAGATAGGGTAAAAATATGCAATTATGGAGATATAATAAATGGTCTTCAATTATTGGCAGACAATAGTTCGTCTCCAATTTATCAGCTAACAACAACATATAGATTTGGACAGAGAGCAGCAGACTATACTGGTACTTTCTATAATGGAACACTGAAGGCCTATAAATCTGGCGTTTATATGGTGTTACCATCATTGAAAAAAATTCTCTTTGAGGAAGGTGGTCCAACCTTAGTCTTGACAGATATGCCCTCTGGAGAATATACTCCTCAGTTTGCAATAATGTTAGCAGCTTACATTGTTGGGAGCATTCTTAATGATGCGAAAGATAAGGATATTGCGATCTTAACATGTATGAGAAATACGACACGCGCACTTCAAAAAGCAATTACTCAAAATGTAGGGTCTCATGACAATGTAATCATTGACACTGTCGCAAGAATACAAGGCTTAACTACTGATGTTACCTTGTTTTTGGTTCCTAATACGTCATACATTAGAACCCTCGAACCTCACCTTTTTAACGTTGCAACCAGTCGTGCCAAGGAGCATACGATTATTATAGCAGATAAGAACTTGTTTGAGTATCCTACAATCAAGCCAGTGGTTAGAACATATCTTGAAAAATTAAAATCAGAAAGGTATATTTATATACCAGCAAGAAATGAGAGCAGAAAAGAATTGACGTTTAAATATTTATTAGAATAGCTTATGCTCGAACACAAATTACAACAATATATTCTTCGCAAGTACCCACAAGAAAATGCTCGCTGTGAATGGAAGTAATATAAGAATTTGAAGAACTCGTTCTGTGGGGAGGAGATGGATGATGTCATATCCTACGTGTCAGCTATTGCCAACATGGAGGGTGGACATCTTATGATTGGTGTAAAGAATCTCTTAGAAACGAACAGGGTGTGTCATGATACCAAATAAAGGTCGCCAAAATACCGGCGACCTTTGTTAGTATATAAACAATCAAAACGATTCGGATAAACCAAAATGATTCTTATGATTTATTTCTTCTTACAATCGCCTCTCAGGGGGAAACTCACCAAGCATTGTCAAATGTTAAAAACCATCCTAAGCACACAATTTTCCACTACAAAAATCTTTAATATCGGATTTTTTCCTTACCTTTGTGGTCTATATTTGACAATTCTTGAAAAGAAAAGTCAGTCGGTTTTTCATCTAACCTCTGGATATAACATTGGAAGATAAAATCAAACAGCCTTTAACGGCTAACGCTTCATTGTATAATGGGCAACCTACTGACACAGGTTCATCGTGTTCAAGTACAAGACTTACCTCTTGTACGCCCTTCATCTCAAAGAACAGAGGTGGGGTGTCGGTAGAGAATGTACCTTAACATTATATTGATATTTTGGAAGCAGTACCCCATGATGCTTTTCAGAATCTGAATATAGATAATTCTATTTCAAATTTAACTCTTAAAATTGAACAATTATTATGATTATACAGAAAAACAATAATTCAGTAAGAGCAAATATTCGTCATGATTCAGATATTGCTAAAATCAAGGAATACTATGACAGGCATGGTTGTTTTCCTATCTTTCGGCAGGTATTAATTGAAACACGTACAGATTGTAATAATCATTGTAAGTTCTGTCCGCATGCTTTCAATAAAAAGACTTTAGAAATTATGTCATGGGAGTGCTACAAAAAAATTATAGATCAACTCTCAGATATAAATTATAATGGAAGAATAGCACTCATGCTTTCAAACGAGCCATTATTAGAAGATAGGATGGAAGACATGATTGTTTATGCACGTCAAAAATCACCTCGTTTCTTTCTTGACATGACAACAAATGGTACTTTATTAACAGTTGATAGACTCGACAAATTCTTCAAACTTGGTTTGGATAATATTAACATCAATGATTATCGAGGTGATAGGGACAAATATCCTGAAAAATGGTCAAAGTATATTGAACCTATCTACTCTGCATATTGGAACAATCCTAAGGTGTCTTTTCAAAAAAGAAGAACGGATGAGGTTTTACCAAACTATGCCGGTAACATACCGCAAGAGTTTAATCCTGGTGACTTCGGTTTTTGCAATTATCCATTCCGTAAGATTACTATAGGGTACTCAGGAAATATTTTACTATGTTGCGATGACTTTTTGTATGATACTTGTTTTGGGAATGTCATGACTGATAATCTTTTAGATTGTTGGAATAATTCGGAAATGGAAAAGATAAAATTATCTCTTCTTGATGGGAAACGTATCTCAATATGCGCTCGTTGCAATGATTTCCAAGATTATGATATTTATTAGATTATTATGATATTAAATAAAGAACAGTTTGATGCTTTCTCTATGGAGATAGCAACATTCGGGAATATACCAATTAGTAGTCAATATTGCGGTATTGGCTGTGTTTTCTGTAAAGTTCATACAGATTCATATTTAGGACATTATCCGCGGATTCCGCAAATTGATGAAGATGATTTACTGAAAGGATTTGAGTATATTAATCCAAAGGTAAATTATGTTCGTCTTGGAGCAGGTGTGTTAGTTGCACCACACACAGATCCCTTTCTTCATCCCAAAATATATAAATTCATAAAAATGGCATCAGAGTATTTTCCAGAAAAGAAAATAACAACTGTAACAACTGGTGCCTATATAAATGAAAATAAAGTGGATTTTTTGAACAGTATCCCTAATTATGGAATTGACTTGTCTCTAATTACGATGCAGGAGCAGAGAGAAGCCATTATACCAAGGTCAGCACGTGAGCGAACTATGTTCTTATTAAAATATGGACCTGTTAACAAATGTACATTAATGTTCACAGGTAATATAGATGAATTAAAAAGAGATTTGGACCTGCTTTATAGCCTAGGTATTGACCAAAAAGCTAAGCAGATTCTGGTTCGCCGTATAGAGCATACTTCTACATCACAACAACGACTTAAAGGGTTGTCACAATCTAGCATTGATGGATACGAAAAGTGCATTGAGTGGTTAAGTGTAAATTATCCTAAAGTAGTGTTTACTGTGCCTGAATTGAAAGACTGTTTCAGAGGAGGAAATAATGAGTATTTTATAGAGGCAGAAGAGCATATAGCAAGACAGAAGAAAATTATTTCGCAATTACCTAAGGATGTATTTATTAATCTAATATGTCCAGTCTCTGGATATGATTATTTTACTAAAGCATTCAAAGATTACCCTAATGTTCAAACAAACCTTGTGAAGAACCATCTCTATGGTGGCTCTGTTACAGTTGCAGGGCTTCTGAATCATGGCGACATCATAGAACAATTCCATCCTAAGAGGAATGACGTTATGTTCCTTCCTGAAGAAATGTACAACTCAGAAGGAAGAGACCTGAAAGGTGAAAAGATGGAAGTATTAGAGCAATACTATAACGCAAAGATTTATTTGACATGAGCAATACAATATATTGGGATAAATTAAGAATATTGGTCACCAATAGCTGCAACTATCGATGCCCTTTTTGTCATAATGAAGGACAGGTTTCTCGTAAAACCATCAAAACGATGGATTTTGACAAATTCAAAATCCTCATAGATGCTGTAAAGGATGAGGGGATTTCTGAAATTTGCTTTAGTGGAGGTGAACCCTTCCTTGATAAAAACCTCATTGAGATGATTAGATATGCATATAGAAATGCAGAATGGGAAGTATGCTGTGCCTCCAATCTGTCTCTGATAACTAAAGAACAAGTTCAGCAATTAGCGGATATTCCTTTAAAATTTAACATCCAGTTTCCCTATACAAAAGCTAAGAAGTTTCATCAAAGCACTGGTAATGGTTTTATAGATAAAATCATAACAAATATACGAATGGTTCGTAATGCCGGATTGAAAGTTGGATTAAACTGTGTTATCCAAAATGATATTGAGGCAGATGTTAGGGATATGGTAGAATTTGCTCTTCAAGAAGAACTTCCACTCAAACTTTTACCACAAATAGGTCTCACAGGAAGCAAGGATTTTAAGACATTTGTATTTCCAATACTTAAAGAATATGTCGTTAGTTGTATAGATAAAGGAACTGGAGCTATTAGATGGCTGCTGAAAAAAGGAGATAAGCAAACTTCTGTACTCTACATCGACTCACCATGTTTTACTCAAGATATAGATAGCTGCCGAAATTACTCAGAGATTAGAATACTACCAGACATGAGTCTGCAACCATGTATTCTGCGTTCTTCTGGAATAAAGATATTGGATTTGTCAAAAGGAGAAGAAAGTATCAAACAACAATTCAGAGAAGCATGGAAGAGCTTGAAGAACTGCTAAAAAAATACAATCTTGATCATCTAGATGATCTTATTGTTTCTCCATGGAGTGAGCAGTATTGTATTACACCATTCCCTAAATATTGGCAAATTACATATCAAATAATGAGTAGAATACCCTCTAATAAGAGAGTAGTTGAAATAGGCTGCGGACAAGGTGATGTGACTGCAATATTTTGTCAACTTGGATTTTCAAGAGTTTCATCTTATGAAAAAGACCCATTACTAGCAGTAAATGCCAAACGTCGATTAAATGATTTGTTTGGAAGAGAAAATATTGTTTCTTTGGGAGAATATCCTGCGAAATGCCATATAGAATGTGATGTGCTTGTATTGGTTAATTGTGTGTACGATGAACTTGTAGATAGTAAAGTTGGCTATAAAAAAATATTGAAGGATTTTTATAAACATGCTGGTAATCCCCAATACTTTATAATGGAAGTTATAGATAGTTCGTATACAATTGAAGATGAAGTATTTCCAAAGTACCTTCGCTTGTCCCATAAAGATGTAGATGAAATGTTTCCAAACTTTCAAATTAAATCATGGCAGACATATAAATATCCTCAAAATAAGAAAAGTAAAACATTATATTTGATAGAAAAGAAATGAACATACTTATTGTTACATCAGAAATAGGACTCGATGGAGGCGGTATGGCATTAGCTTGCAAGCGAGTTGTGGATATTCTAAGGAAGGAACATAATGTGATAGTTTTGTCTTCCACAGAAAATCCTATATATACCGTAAAAGGAGGGATGAACCCGAATACAGAGAATGGCATTCGAAAGGAATACAAACTCAAGCATGATAGTTTAGTATATAAACATGCTGATGTTGTTATTGCTTTTGGTGGAAGATTCAATGGGTATTACGGTGCAATGCTTGCGGAGAAGTTAGGTAAACGGTTTATATTAGCTCTTCGCGGTAGTGACATAAATATTGTAAAATGGTCTATTGATGACACTTGGTATCTTCGAGAAGCCACAACTAGAGCGAGTAAGATTGTATGCCTTTCAAAGGAAATGATTCGTAATGTTATAAGTCTTTGTCCTGAAGCAAATGGAAAAACAATTATCATTCCAAATGAGTATGAAGGTGATTATGTGAAAATCAATTTTCACAACCTAAATGATAAGATTGTCATAGGAACAGCAGCCTCTCATTTGAATGAGAAAAAAGGCATAGGTAATCTTATCTTTATGCTTAAAAAGTTTAGAGAAATTTCAGAAACAGACATCTGTTTGGATTTAGTTGGAGAAATCGACAGTGACTTGCTTGAAAATTACCAGAATGAAGTCAAGGCACATAATCTTGGAAATAATATAAGATTTCTAGGTTATCAACCACGTGAGATTTTAAAAGATACCATGAAAGATTGGGATTTCTACATTCAGGCTTCAGTGTGTGAAGGTCATCCCAACGCTATCAGTGAAAGCCTTCAGTGTGGAACCGGGTTTATCAGTAGCAAAACAGGATTTATAGCAGAAACGCTACAGAAGCAATTTGCCGAGTTCTTTTTTGAGGATTTCACTCCTGACGTTATGGCAAACAATTTGAAAGCATTATGTTGCATGCCAAACTTGGCTGAGCGTTATCAAGAAGCTATAGGTGTTATCAGAAGTAACTGTGCCAAGGAATATATAGCACAAAAGTGGCTTGGGATGTTGTCGTATAACAAAACTCCTAAAAATGAAATAGAAGTCGAGAGCATTGTGTGTGTAGGTCTTCATGATGTTATGGGGGACATTCATGATAGTATAACTACTCCAACAAACGTTTTTCGAGATTTCGTTGGATATATTGCAGAAAAGGGATATGGAATATGTTCCATGCATGACTATTTGTCAAAGAGTAAAGAAGAAAGAAAAAAGTGGATTGTATGTACATTTGATGATGGCTATAAGAGCCTAACTAATGATGCGCTAGAAATATTAAAGAAGCAGGGATTTACAGCAACTGTCTTTGTTTGCACTGGTCTCATCGGAAAGGATAATTCCTGGAATAACAAGGACGCAATCTTACGAGAGCATCTTGACATAAACGCCATTAACCTTCTTATAAAAGAAGGATGGGAGGTGGCATCACATGGCGTTTTCCACAAAAATCTTCTCAAACTAAGTGATGTAGAAATTGAATATGAGCTATTAGAATCAAAGAAAGCTTTGAATGAAATAGTCGGATATTGTGATACATATGCCTATCCTTATGGCGCTTATAACAAATTTATTCGCCGCTGTGTTGAAAAATATTATAAGTACGCATTCACAGTTGACCAAGGTGGAACATCAATGGTTGTTGACAAACATCAGTTAAAGAGATATTCTATTACGGAAATTTATAAAATGCTTAAAAAACAATGAAAAAAATATTGGGAATATTTAGAGGATTTCCAGGATTAGGTCGTGTTGTTTCCGGAGTTTCACTTCTTGAAACGCTGAGGGACGAGTATGGCTGTTGCATTGAAATTATTTCCTATCTCCAAGGTAATCGCTATCTTGAACTAAAAGGATATGAAAACCTGCATGAAGTGGTACCAATGGACTATTGCTCTATTGGGTTACTTCCCACGAATGTTACTGGAGCTTATATTCATGAAAAAATACGATGCTTCCAACCTGACATTGTAATAATAGATGGTGAGCCATTGATAATCCAGGCATTAAAAATCTCATATCCGAAACTAAAGATTGTAGCATTGCTAAACCCTGCAGACATAGAAAATGAACAGAATGATCAGGATGCTATGCGCTATTTTAATGCTATGTATTCTCTTTCCGACTTGGCAATAGTTCATGGGTTAAGAAGTGTTTCAAATACCGGAAACTATAAGAAATTAGTATCTGTAAACACTATTCTGAGAAAGGAAATACTAGATGTCAATATCAATAGTACAAACAATATATATTGCTTGTTAGGTGGAGGTACAGTTAATGTTGGATATTCCTTTTCTGAATCAACTATTCAAATAGCTAAATTATGCATGGATGCATCTGAGTATCTAAAAGAATACAATATGCATATCGTTTGCTCATCGAAGAATATTTATGATGCTCTCAATGAATTCAAGCATGGGAAAAACACTATACTCCATGATAAAATACTTGATATACATGAGTATTATTCAAAAGCAGGGCTCATTATTACAAGATCTGGAAGGAACACTTTAAGCGAATTGGCATATTTGGGTATACCAGCATTGTCATTTCTGTCTGGCTGTCAATATAGAAAAGCAGAACAGAAACAAAATCTTGACGCTTTAGGAGTACACAATATCAAACCGATTTCTCTCAGCATTCAGCCAAAAGAATTGGCTGAACAAATCAAAGAAACGGCGAGCACTAAGTGCCAACGAGTTTTTTTTGCTCCAGGAAATCAACAAGCAATACAAGAAATCCAGAATTTATAGTTATGAATATGAAAAAGGTAATGCTATTTGCATATGATGGTACTGGACTCGGACACCTTATGAGGTTAATAAAGATCGCATGGGGACTATCCAAAGAATGCCAAGTGATAGTAGTGTCTGGGCATAAGGCTATGCCTGATATTATACCAGAAGGTATTCAATACTATCTTCTTCCAAATTTCAGCGAGTTACGAGAAGAAAACTGTTACACCAATGAGCAAACTAACAGAATCAGAATAAAAATATTGGAAAAATTGATTCTGGATTTTATGCCAGATGTGTTTGTTACGGATTATCTACCTCTTGGGAAACGTTGCGAACTCGCAAGAATAATTACAGGCTATAACTGCCTTAAATATTTTGTACTTAGAAGTGATATAGGTGGGGATAGACTTACTCATGAGGATGTATTCTCTACAAGAAACATTGCAATTCTCAAGAGGTACTACCATAGGATACTATTAGCTAGCGATCCAGTAGTCACTTCTGCAGAAGTGTACTCATGGCTTCCTACAGAAATTCTTAATAAGATTGTATATATTGGTTGTGTCACGTATCCGGTGTCAGCAAAACAGATAATTGAAACACGTTTTGCATATCTAGCAGGACATACAAAAAAATGGATGGTATGTTCAGCTGGTGGAGGAAGAATAAGTCAAGAGTTCTCTAGGAAATGTATTGAATTGGCTAAAGACAAAAGATTCGCAGATTGGAAGATTGATATTATCCTAGGTAATTATTCACAACTTCAATGGCCATATGGTCAAACAGAAATATACAGTAAAAAGAATGTAACTATTCATAGAAAACTGAAAGATTTATATTTGCTTCATGCTTCTGCAGACTGTGTAATATGTTCTGGAGGCTATAATTCTTTGGTAGAATCTATGCAAGGAAAAGACAAAAACGTATTTGCCTATTCAGTCATGGACTTTGCTGTTGAAGAAGAACAGGTTCATAATATTAGAAATTTCGGGAAATATTATCCAATTACAGAAATTACATCTCTTGAATCAATGGAGGATTTAATCTTCAGTAAGATGTTCTGCTTTCAGCCTAAAAAGAATTTTAGACTTAATCTAAATGGTATTGAAAATGCTAAACGTCTAATAATTCAGGATTTAAACCATTTTTATCAACCTAAGAATATAGCAAAATGAAAATTATACATATGTCTGACTTGCATCTTTCAGCAGATGGTGCACTTGTATGGGAAGAGGACTGTAGAAGGAAATTTCTCACTGCAATAAAACAAATAAAAATGATGCGAGATGTAGATGCTATAATCGTATCGGGAGATATATCTAATGATGGTAGTTTGAATTCATATTATTTTGCAGATCGGGTATTCTCAGAGTTGAGTATACCAACCTATTGGTGTGTAGGAAATCATGATAATCTCAGTGTTATGTTTACTACGTTTAAACCAAAATTTTGCCATTTGAGTGATCAAGCACTGTTAGGTGGTTGGAGATTTTACTTTGTAAATTCTGTTGCAAGGGATAATGATGATCCAAACTCTAATCGTTCCAAAGGTATTGTGACGATGAATGTAAGAAACGAACTGGATGGACTGCTGTCGAAGAATCCTGAACCATCAATTGTCGTATTGCACCATCCTTCGTTAGAAATCGGAGGATGGCAAGATAATAAGATACTCAAAGACCGTGAAACATTTAGGGAGATGCTTTGTTGTCATAAGAACGTTAAATTAGTCCTTTCGGGACATGTTCACACATTCTTTGTAAAGAGAGATAAAAATATTCTTTATAGTACAGCATCAGGCATTGGATTTGCTTTCTCTACAAAACTGCCAAAATATGAAATCAAACAAGGGCAAGAAGGCTTTAGTTGCATTTCTTTAAACAAGAAGGATATTTTTATAGAAAATATATTATTAGAAGTTAAATGAGAAAAATATTGGTAACAGGAGGAGCTGGGTTCATCGGATCCAATCTTTGTGAAGAACTTGTCAAGAAGGGAAATTATGTAGTTTGCCTTGACAATTTTTCGACAGGACGCATTGAGAATATACAAGGCTTACTTGACAATAATAGATTTAAGTTAATAGAAGGAGATATTAGGAATCTTGATACTTGTCTAAAAGCAGTAAATGGAGTAGATGTAGTTTTTCATGAAGCTGCTTTGGGGAGTATTCCACGAAGTATAGATGACCCTATTACCACTAATGCTGTAAACATTAGTGGTTTCCTGAATATGCTTGTAGCAGCAAAAAACGCAAAAATAGACAGGTTTATATTTGCTGCAAGTAGTTCTGCATATGGCGACAACGAAACCATTCCGAAAGTAGAAGACACTATAGGCAAACCACTTTCTCCATATGCACTTACAAAATATGTTGATGAATTGTATGCACACGTTTTCTCAATTACTTATGGGTTAAAGTATATAGGCATAAGATACTTTAATGTATTTGGACGCCGTCAGGACCCTAATAGTGCATATGCTGCAGTTATACCTTTGTTCATAAAAAAAATATTAAAACATGAACAGCCAATAATAAATGGAGACGGAAGTAACAGCCGTGATTTTACTTACATAGACAATATAATTCATATCAATATGTTGGCATTGGAGACGCTATCCCCCAAAGCCTTTAACCAAATTTACAATGGTGCAGGAGGTGAAAATACTTCAGTTTTAGAGTTGGAACAACTGATAACAAAAAACTTATCAGCATATGATAATTGTATAGATTGCATTGTACCAATATTTGGTCCAAATAGAATCGGAGATATAAAGCACTCTAAGGCAAGCATATCAAAGGCAAAAGAACTACTTGGCTATACCCCAGTTTGTACATTTGAAGATGGACTCAAGAAGACTATATACTGGTATTTGACTAATCTAAAAGAATAAATATAATCAGAAACCAATATTGTAATCATTGATAAAAATGACGAATTAAATTATAATGACATGAACATAGCAGATCAAATACGTTTAAAACTCCAATTGAAGGAAAGCTCTGAAATAGAATATAAATCAGCCGCAGGCGGATTCCCAAAAGCTGAATTTTGGCGTTCTTTCTCAGCATTAGCCAATACTAATGGTGGAACAATTGTGTTGGGAGTGAAAGAGAAGAATCATAAATTCACCCCTGATGGCCTTTCAGAAGAGCTTGTTATAAAATACAGAAAGCAGTTTTGGGATGATGCACACAATAAGTCGTGCGTAAATATTCCACTGCTAGTAGAGAGCGATATAGAAGAAATAAAGACTGACGGAGGGCAATACTTACTAGCCTTTAGAATTCCTCGTGCACAATATAACTTGCGCCCCATTCACCTTACACTTACTCCGTTTGGACATACTTATAAGCGCAGGGACGAGGGAGATTATCTATGTACAGATGATGAGATAAAGCAGATGTACTCGGATGCCAACAATATGAGAGCATCCGCTGATTCTCGAATTTTACGAGGTTATTCCATTAATGACATTGATATGCTGACTTTTCACCAGTATCGCCGTGCATATGATATCAAACACGAAAACCACCCTTGGACAGAGGTTGACGACAAACAGTTCTTGGAAAATATAGGTGCCTATCGTAAAGATAGAGCTACATCAACCGAAGGATTTACGGTTGCAGGAATGCTGATGTTTGGCAAAAGTAACAGTATTACAGATCCAGAATGTTGTCAAGAGTTCTTTCCAGACTATCGTGAACATTTGAGTGATGACGCTCAGATACGTTGGACAAATCGTATATATCCCGACGGAACATGGGAAGCCAACCTTTACCAGTTCTTCACTCGTGTTTTGCCTTTGTTACAACATGCATTACCAGTGCCATTCAGCCTTGACAATAATCAAATAAGAAATAATACCACTACCGCCCATGTGGCTCTGCGTGAGGCTTTAGCCAACAGCTTGATTCATGCTGCATATACAGTGAGAGGTAATATTGTTATCGACAGATACTTTGACCGGATTATCTTATCAAATCCTGGCACTATGCTTATCAGCATGGAAGAATACTACGAAGGAGGACATAGCGTGTGCAGAAATCCTATTATCCAAAAGATGTTTGTATTCTTGGGAATTGGTGAAAAAGGTGGTACAGGTGCCGATGTTATCACAAAAGGATGGAAGGATAATGGTTGGAGCATCCCAACAGTTGAAGAAAAGAGTAATCCTGACCGAATCGAAACTTGCCTTAAACTGGAAAGAAACATCAATGGCACTACGGAAACTTCTACGATTACTACGGAAACAACTACGAAAACACCCTCTGTGACTACGGAAACTCCTGCCGATACTCCGGAAACTATTATAAAAATAATCAGCAATAATCCAAAGGTCACGGCAAAAGAGATTGCAATCGTATGTGGCATAACAGAAGATGGGGTAGCCTATCATATCAAGAAATTAAAGCAAAGAGGACGGTTAATTCGCATCGGAGGCTCACGTAATGGAGGCGAGTGGAAGGTAGTTGAATAATTCTTTCTAATGGTTTTAATGAAAGCTATCGGCTAACCTCGTCTTGCATATTCTCTGAAAATCTTGTAGAAATCTTCAAAAAACTACAAGATTTTCGGAGATATTCAAAGAATTTCAGAAGAACTTTCGAGAATTTTAAAGAGACATTACAAAATTCCTTTCTCTCGTAGCCTCTGTGGCACGAAGTCAGCCAAGTCTTTCGAATAATCATTATCATACTCATATATATGAGTCAAAAAGTCGGTTGTTGATAAAATCCATTTTTAGAGTGGAAATCTTTGTGTTTAGGACGCTTTTTGACATTTGACAATGCTTGTTGAATTTGTGATATAGCACTATCGCCACATGTGTTAAAGCTTAAAGGAATTTGCAATTATGACGTTACTAAAGAGTTTATCGGATTCATGCAGTGCATTTTTACGTAAAATGGGGAAACTCAAGACAAAGGGGAGGGCAGAGTTGCCCTTTCCTACAACTGGTATCATTGGAGCAATCGCTGGCGATTGCTTCGGGGCTGCGTATGAATTTCATCCGGTAAAGCATGGGGACTTCGATATATACAAAGATCCTCGTTTTACGGATGATACGGTTATGACCTTGGCTGTTGCAAAATGGCTGACGATTGATCCTGAACATACTCATGAGAAGCTCGTGGAGTGTATGAAAGAATTGGGTCGGAAGTATATGTTTGTTGGCTATGGGAAGAAGTTTTTACGGTGGATTATTAGTAGGAAAACGGAACCGTATAACAGCTATGGCAATGGTTCTGCCATGCGAGTAAGCCCATGTGGATTTTATGCCAAGACATTAGATGAGGCTTTGCTGCTTGCTAAGATTTCGGCAGAGGTGACCCATAACCATCCTGAAGGGATAAAGGGGGCGCAGGCTATAGCTGCTTGTATCTTCCTGGCTCGTCAAGGAAAAGACAAGAAGCAAATATGCGATTATGTTGAGGCTCATTTTGAAGGCTACAATCTTCACCGTACTCTTGCAGAAATACGTCCCGATTATGGATTTAGGGTTAGTTGTCAGTCGAGTGTTCCTGAATCTATCATCTCATATCTCGAAGCAGATAGTTATACTTCTGTTATCCGTAATGCCATCTCTCTTGGCGGTGATGCAGATACTATGGCGTGTATGGCTGGAGGAATAGCTGTTGCTACAGGAGGGATGGAAATGCCAAAAGAACTGGCTTGTTGTGTATATAATAATGTGCTTGATGATAATCTTCGTCAGATTCTTAATGAGTTTAATTTGTATCTGAAGGAGCATGAAAGGGAATAAGTGTTGTCGTTAAAAAAGTGGAGCTGTGTAATCGGTACAGCACTATTGCCAGATATGGATGACTTTACGATTTGTTGGTTGTATGAATAGAAAAATATGGAAAATGAAACTATAAAAGAACGATTCCTTGGCACAATCTTCGGGCAAGCTGTAGGAGATGCCTTGGGACTGAGCACGGAGTTTATGTCCAAGCAAGAGGTGAATCAATTTTATCCTAATGGGATAGAGGATTATTCACAAATCGTGCAGGATGATCATCGACGTCGTTGGCAAAGAGGCGACTGGACTGATGATACCGACATGATGCTATGCATCTTAGATTCCTTTGTGGCTTGTCAAAAGGTAGATATTCTTGATATTGCCAGAAGGTTTAAGGAATGGATGATGAATGGAGGCATGGGAATTGGCCGGCATACCTATAATGTAATGGCTCTTGGTGACTATACTTCGAATCCACAGAAGGCAGCAGAGATTATCTGGAAGATGGGAAAGAAAAAAGCTGCAGCTAATGGGGCTGTCATGAGAACTTCGGTGGTAGGACTTCTGAAGGAAAATGTGGCTAATAATGCTGAGAATATCTGTAAGCTAACTCATTTTGATCCACGCTGTGTGGGCTCTTGCGTTATCGTTTCTTCTATTATACATGCTCTTGTCTTTGAAGACAGGATATTGGATTATGAAAATGTGATTGGCATTGCTAAACAATATGATGAGCGAATCATTCCATTTATTGACTTGGCATATCATGAAGGTCTGGATTCTTTGTGTCTGGATGATGAAAAGAGTATGGGATATACGCTCAGAACTTTAGGGGCTGCCCTATGGGCTTATTGGCATGCAACCTCGTATAAAGAGGGTATTCTGAAGATTGTTTTATCAGGAGGAGATGCGGATACAAATGCAGCAGTAGCAGGAGCTATCCTGGGTGCTAAATTTGGAATAAACCAAATTCCTGAAGAATGGAAAAGTGGTCTTCTCCATGCTTCTATGCTCCATGATAAGGTGCAGAATTTCTACGCAATGTATCGCTAAAAGAAAGGATTCGATAATGAATGTGATGCAATTGAATACTGATATTTATAATAGCTTGGGCGTACTTTCTAATGACGAGAGCTATTTGGAAGAAGCCCTTGCTAGTATCAATCAGACCTTTACGGAACTGAAGCTTCATCGCGAAGGGAAAATGGATTTTATTCCTGCGGAGGATTTGCTTAATGAGTTATAGGATAGAGGTTGCACCTGAGTTTGCCCGTAGATTGAAGAATTTAAGTAAGCGCAGTCTGCATTAGAGTATAATAACGCAGAATCCTGCCGGCATCATTGCCAGCAGGATTTTTTTGTATCAGCCCAGGCTATTCATCTTCTGTAATGATTTCTAAATCTTCAGCTATTTTCTTCAGTCTGTCTCTTATCCTCTTTGCCAAGGTTGGTGGCTTTTGCTGAATGACAGGCTTTGGGGGCTCTTCTTCTACGACTGGAGATTCTTCTGTCGGAGCATCGGGGATGAGTGGGGGCTGCTCATCATCAGGGATGTCTGTAGATTCTGTGTTTGAGGACTCTGTAGGAATATCCTCTTTTGGGGAATCTTCTTTTCCCTGTGATTGGAAGTCGTCACGTATCGGATGATAAAGCTTGTCGATAATTCTCTGGTAATCATCTTCATCCTTGGTGGTTGTGACAGGATTGTCCTGAATTTCATCTGCCAGCTCGTTGTTGAGACCTGTTGCCAGAATGGTGACTTTGGCATCCTCATCCAGACTGTCATCATCTGAAAGACCCCAAATAACCTTGATGTCAGGATTCAATTCATCGAAGAAGGCATCTATCTCTCGCATTTCCCTAACGAAGATAGGGTGCTTGCTGGAGGTATAGATGTTGAAGAGGATGCGCTGGGCATCGCTCAGCACCTTGTCAGCCTTCCATCTATGAGTTGCTGTAAATAGAAGTTTCTTTTTATCTGGATATTATAATTCTTGTGAAGTTTTTTTGGCTATACTGCCACTTTTTCTTCGCAGCATACGAAATTTGTGGTTATTTATAGCAGCTCTCTTGCTATCCAGGCACAGGCTTCGGCATCTGCCAGGGCATTGTGATGCATGGTGAGGTCGTAACCGCAATAGGTGGCTACGGTCTGGAGCTGATGGTTGGGGAGGAGAGAGCCCAGCTTTCTTCGGGAGGCTCGGCAGGTGCAGTGGAATTCGTAGTCGGGATATTCCATTTGGTACATCTGGAATACTGCCTTCAGGCATCCTTCGTCGAAGGGGGCATTGTGGGCTACCAGGGGCAGACCCTCTATCTTGGGCGCAATCTCAGCCCAGACTTTCGGGAAGACATCTGCATTCATCGTGTCTTCCTGGGTCAGGCCGTGAACCCGGGTGTTCCAATAAGAATAATACTCCGGTTCGGGCTTGATGAGGCTGTAGTAGCTGTCTGCAATCTCGCCATCCCTCACTATCACAATGCCCACCGAGCAGACACTTGTACGCTGCTGGTTGGCCGTTTCGAAATCTATCGCTGCAAAATCTTTCATCGAATTATCATTTTTGTGCCTTATATATTATGGTGTTACTCTGAGGAAATATAGGCTATCCTATTTCTCCTATCAGCCATCTTAGGGCATTGATTCTCTTGATACCGTTGTAATCGGCAGTAGGGTCTTCATCAAGTGTAAGGATATACTTAGGATATTGGTCATTGATCTGCTGCAGAGATGCCAATTCACGTTTTAAGGTAGTCTCATCTCTAACGGTAGCAGCTACCTGATAATACGTGATATTGTTTTCATCAATCGCTACAAAATCTACTTCCAGATTATCCATCTTTCCTATATATACTTTCTGCTGGCGATGGAGTAGTTCCAGATAAACGATGTTCTCCAGGATGCGGCCGGCATCGAATGAGCGGGAACCTAGGAGCATTCTTCTCAAACCGATATCTACTAGATAATATTTACCCAATGTCTTGAGCAGCTGCTTACCCTTGATGTTGTATCTTTTGGTTTCATATACGAAGAAGGTTTCGCAGAGTGCGGTCAGATATCGTTCTACGGTTTTCTGGTCTATTTTTCTTCCATCGGCAGTCATGATGTCGGCTATGCGCTTGGTGGATAGGATGTTGCCGATATTGTCGGCTGTGAAACGGATAACGCTTTCCAGCATCATGACATCGGGTAACTTCTTCCTGCTCATGATATCCTTTACTACAATGGTGTTATATACGCCATTCAGGTAGTCGCTGATTTCTGCGGGAGTATCCAGTTCAAGGGTATATGGAAAACTGCTCCTTGTGATGTAGTCTGTATAGGCTTTGGGAAGATTGTCGGTTCCTCCGATACCTTCAACATACTCTCTGAATGAAAGGGGAAGCATTGCGATTTCCACATATCTTCCGGATAGTAACGTGGCGATTTCGCTTGACAGCATATAGGCATTCGACCCCGTAATATAGAGATCTACCGTTGGCTTCAGGTTGAGGCTGTTGATGATGTCTGGGAAATCTTCCACATGTTGTATCTCATCAAAGAAGATATAAGTCATCTTGTTTTGATGAATTAATGGCTTGATATAAGCGTATAAGTTATGTGGATTACGAAGCTCATAGAAGTCGTAATCCTCGAAATTGAGATAGATGATTTGGTCGGCACTGACACCTTGCCTCTTAAGCCAGTCACGATAAATCTCCATAATGGTGGATTTACCGCAACGGCGAATGCCGGTTATCACTTTGATAAGAGACTTGTCTTTGAAAGCGATCAGTTTATTGAGATATTCCGTTCTTTCTATTCGTTTCATATCATTTCATTGCTCTTTGATTATATATTTGCTGCGAAGATACTATTTTTTTAGGATAAATCATCCTAAAAGTAGAATATTTAAGAAAGTTTTAGGATGAATCGTCCTAAAACTTTTGAAACTAGAGAAGTTTTAGGATGAATCGTCCTAAAACTTTTTATCTATCTGTCTTATACGTGAAAAAGTTGTCACCTTTAGGATGGTTAA
>NZ_QSAV01000047.1:0-431 GCF_003465495.1 Segatella copri
TGCCCTTCTTCTGTATAGCCTTTTGAGATTCCAAAGTCAATTAGTATAGCACCACCTTTGTCATCAAGCAGAATATTGCTTGGCTTTACATCATAATGACAAATATGCTTTTGGTGCATATACTCCAATGCCGAACCTATCTGTTGGATATACTTAATGGCTATAGCCTCGTCCAATGCACCATGCAGCTTCACATAATCAGACAACGAGCCACCACTCAAATATTGCATCACATAATAGACCGTATCATTTTCCTCAAACACATCTACTACTTTAACGATATGAGGATGATTCATCTGTGCAAGGTTCTTTGCTTCCTTAACAAACTTCTTGCGATATAACTCTACCAAGGCACGACTTTCTTGGGAAGGAACGGTTATCTTCCCCGTCCCTTCCTCACGCTCACAAGTGTCCTTCATAAAGAACTCCTT
>NZ_QSAV01000047.1:441-28650 GCF_003465495.1 Segatella copri
AGTGTCCTTCATAAAGAACTCCTTGATTGCCACAGGTACATCGACCTCCATATTACCCAAAGAACCAGAAACGGTTTCTTTCATTATTGCCTTATAGGTAATACCGAAACCACCCTGACCCAGAACCTTTTCTATTCTGTATTTGCCTTTGCAGAGAACAGCGTTATTGCATAGTTGTTTCATAACTTCTTATTTTTAACAGTCCATATTGGTATCCTATAACCAGGAAACAGATATACCGCATTTATATAGGGAGCACTTGGGTATGGAACAAAAACAGTTTTTGGTGTGTCGCTATTATATACTTGCCAAAAATATGCCGTCTCTGCATTTTTTAACTCAGCAAAAGTTTTATAACCATGCCCTTTAAATACAATAGAATTTCCATTAGGACCAAGTACTATATGAACATAGTTATCGTCTTCATCGTACTTTATACTGATTTCACAATACTCTCGAAGTTCATCAACTTGCTCTTTTGTCGGAATATCATATTTCAGAGCTTCAGGATATGGTAAGAACAGCACCCCATCCCCATCTTTTACATAATCCGAAGCCCATAATGTTCCACTCGGAAGTCCTAAGTCAACAAACTCAGTCTCTTCCGATACAGAATCCTTAACTACCTTATCGATACCATCTTGATAGCCTGCATTGTAACCAGCCATATAAGCATCAGCTACGACCTTGTTCATCGCTTCGGTTACCTTATCCTCAGCGTATTCTTTTGCTTTATCTATATTATTCATTTTAATTCAAGTTTATGGTTTGGCCATAATTTTTCAATTAGCTTGTAGCTATCTAAAACTAAAAATTTTTCTTCCCCAATATTCTCTCTCAATTCTTTAGGGAAATCCAACAAATCTTCATTTGTTTTTACCACAACAAATTCAATATTCTTGTAGTCAAATTTCAGGTTTTCATTCATTCTCCATTCTCTTTCATGGGTATAATCTACCGTCTTATTTAACTTTTTCTTTATTCTTGGCGGCATATAACTTGGTTGAAAAGGAGATATTAAATAATCAACATTTTCATTCAACAGCACATTGCCTTTTTTTTCATTCTTTAAACGCAAAAATATATCACTACGTAGATAAAAAGCAGGAGATCCATGTTTACCAAAAATAAACTTTTTTGAAAAACCGATACCATAAGGAGAGTAACTTTTAGAATGTTCGATAAAACTCGTCCAAGGACATTCTGTAAAGCAAACTGCTTCACTAGAAGTCCATGGCATTGTTGACATATAAATAACTCTTTCTCTCAATATCGATATAAGTTTATCTTTAGCAGACATTTTACAATATTTATCTTCTAATGTATTTCCTTCATTTACACAAACAGTATCTTTGGTAAAATGGGCTAAATAGTTTGAAAAATCAGGTTTATTCATAATCACTAATTTTAAATATTAATTCCATGTACCTTCTTCCGTTACTTCTATTAATTCATCTTTTTTCCACGTTCCTGTTTGATAAGTATGATTTCCATAATAAGCAGTACCTTTTCCTGACCTCTGCCCATTTTTGAAATTTCCATCATACTGAACTATATATTCTGGATGGTTTTCATCATAAGGGAATGTTTGTTGTCCATATCCCTCTTGAACTCCATTTACCCAACTACCATTATACGTACTTCCACCAAAGAAAATAGCATTTCCTATACCATTAAAATTACCATTAGCAAACTGGCCTTCATATTTACTCACATAACCATTTTTACCATTTGGCCATTCCATCACTCCCTTACCATGCGGATTTCCATTTTTAAATTCACCTTTATAAGTTGAACCATCCTCGTAAGTTACTTCATGATAACCATAAGAATAATCCTCCCCATAATATTGCATTGTATCTGCAGCCGTTGAATCAACCCACATAGAATCCGAATCAGCTGAAGCTGCAACCGCATTTGTTGCAGTTTTCGTTACATTCTCACATCCACGTGTCATAAACGCAATGGCACATACTACAACTATCACAAGTATAAACACCACTACAAAATGCGTATTTTTATTAGCAGTATCGTCACTTGTTTGTTTTTCTATCTTACTCTGAGGTTGTTCATTCTCTTCAACTTTTGCATCTCCATGTTTACTTGTCCACACTGTTTTTCCATCATCATTAACTGGATTAACATAAGATTGATGTGGACTAAACACTTTTGTCTCTTCATTGTTAGAAGTAGCAACAGAAGACTGTTGCAAGATACGTCTTATCTCCCCCACATTCTTCGGTCTCTTTAACCTATTCACTTGCATCATCCAAACAACCAACTTCTTCATTTCCTCTGAGACATTAGGCATTGGGAGGGCAAGATGCTTGTCCTCTGTCTCGTCTTCAGAAAGGTCAGAAACTGATGGTGGGTCTTGATTGGTAAGTAACTTATACATAGTGGCACCAAGGGCATAAAAGTCTGTCCATGGTCCGAACTTATCATAGCTCTGCGCCATTTGCTCACTAGGGGCATAGCCATTCGTATAACTGATTCCAGTACTCATCGTGGCACCGCCTACCGTACTTTGTTGCTTACTTGCACCAAAGTCTATCAACTTGACTACATTATGACTATCCACCATAATATTGGCTGGCTTGATGTCAAGATGGAACATACCTTCGTTATGGATCGCCTCAAGACCATCCAATATCTGATTCAAGTAATTGCGAACCTCAGACTCTGCCAAAGGTGTATTTGTACGCTTCAAACGAGCAGATAGATTTTCTCCATCCACATAATCCATTACATAATACGCAGTACCATTCTCCTCGAAAAGGTCATAGACCTTGACAATATGAGGATTACTGAGACTACGGAGACGGCGAGCTTCTTTCTTGAACTTCTCTCGCTGTAGCTCAAAGCTATTGGTATTCTCGGCATTACTTACACTAATGGTAGTGCTATTACCATCACGCTGGCACACGCCCTTTACAAAGAACTCTTTGATGGCATAAGTCTCATCAAACTCGATGTTCTTTGCTAAATAGGTGTTGCCGAAGCCACCTGATGCTAAGTAGCTTTCAATTTTGTAAGTTCCGTGTAGGATGGTTCCTACCTGGAGCATATTTTGATTATTTATTTCGTTCATTTTTGGCAGTATCTTGTTTTATAGAATCTTGCTTTGTTGTATCAGTCTCTATCTTTTGCTGGCTATTAAGCTCTTTCACGGTCACTATAGAATCCTGCAAAGCTGCCTCTGTTTTATGCTTGCTATAGTAGCCATAACCAGACATGCCAACAGCAGCCAATACCACTAAGGCAACAAAGGCAATGAAGAGAGATTTCTTTCTTTTCTGCTTATTCACCATTTCAACTATCACACTATCAGGAACAGGCGGTGGTGTACCAGCAGGCTTTACGACTTCAACATCAGGAGAAGCTGTCACCTCTTCCACATCTGGCTTGATATTCAAAGCATTGCATTTCGCCGTAGGCTCTTCATTTACAAGGCACACATCAGCCTCGTCATGACTCACCTCTTTGATGTGTACTATATAAGCTGAATGATTATCTTTATTATCTGAGGTTTCTGAAATCAGCATCTGTCGTTTTTCTTCATCACGAACATTCGCGGAGAAGACATCCAACAGCTCCTCATCCTCCATATGTTCCAACATGCCGTCAGAACAAATATAGAAGTAATCACCTGGCTGAATATCTGAAATATGGATAACATCAGGTTTTGGATGATTTCTGTCTCCAGCTATCATCGCACGAGTGATGACATTTTTCTGTGGAAATGTCTTCATCTCCTCATAGGTCAACTCACCAGCCTGATAAAGATCATACACCAGGGAATGGTCACGACTCTTATATAATATGGTATGCGAAGATGGACGGAGATGGTATATTCTACTATCTCCAATGTGGGCTGCCGTACATCCATTACTGTGAAAATACAGCAAAGTTAAAGTTGTTCCCATCTGACGGGAATCTCCCACAATAGCCAATTTATCCAGTTCTTCGTAGGCATACGCCAAAGCATCAGACAGCAACTTATCTTCCAAGCCTTCAGAAGCAACTGCATGCTGCAACAAAAACGAAGAAAGACTTTTGCAAATACTTTGGCTTGCCACCTCGCCATGCTCATGTCCACCCATACCATCACAGAGCAAAAACAAGCGGTCATTCTCCATTGCTTTGCCCTCTATTGGATAGATGCTATCTTCCTGGTTCGCCCTCTTACCCAACTTATGGATAGCTAAAGGCTGACATATCTTGATTCTCATTGTTAGCTTTATTTTTGATGATAAACAACGGTTGTGTTACCCATCTTGATGATACTTCCTTCGGTCAAGACGAGCTGGTCACCCTCGTTCAATAATTGTCCATTCACATAACTGGCATTTTTATTATGGTAGTTAGACACCACCACCCTAACCTTGTCCGTAGAAGCCTTAATTACCTGGATGGCAAGATGCTGACGGCTCATATATCTATCATCAGTAGCTATCTGTACAGTTGCCTGCGAAGTAGTAGCCTTGCGACCTATCACATTATTGCCGAACCCTAACGGATACTTCTGACCACCATAGAGCAAATAACCAGGAGTAACCTCTTCTTTCTTGCCTGCAAGGATTGTTTCATCAGATTGAGAAGGAGAAGAGAAATGCCCCACGTAACGAGTTTCTCCATTATCTCGATTCACATACAGAGTCTCACCATTGCTGTTACCAACATATTCTGTTTCCCCAAAAGATTGCGGAGTTGCAGCATGTTGCTGTGAGAACATCACTCTCAACTGAGTTTTACATTGAGGACAAGTAATCATCTTAACCGCTTCGTTTTGAGAATTTCTCACGTCAAGCAATACACCGCAACTCGGACATTTGATTCTTTTAGTTTCCATTGCCACCATCTATTTTAATCAATGTTTATGCCATCTGAATATCAGCATCAGACATATAGTCTGGCATATCAGGAGCAACATCAGGATTCTCCAAGGATGCAGTTTGGAGATTTGGATCAGCAGAATCATCAACTCCGGCATCAGCGAAATCACTACCACTTGGAGTAATCACTTGTCCTGTATGCAAATCAACTGCTTCCCCAACGTCAATACTTCCATTGCCATTGGCATCACAAATCGCAACATCAGGATTTCCATCTTGATCAAAATCTACCACACTCACTTCCTGACCATCAACGTCGAAAACGCCCACTGTAGCCATGGAGCCATCAGCAAGCTGAACTTCACCCGCATTAACCAAATGAACATCTGCATTTTGGTCATCAGCCACCTGCACATCACTTGCCTGATGCAAATTTGCATCATTGTGAGCAACAGATACATCCTGGTCTGCATGAGAAGAATGAGATACCACAGCAACATCTTCCGCTTGATGAGGAGCAGCATTCATTTCTTCTGCACGTACTTCTGGCTTTACAGCCTCAGCATAGTCGTTCTTTTCTGCATCTGTCATGTTGTTCCACTCATCCTCGGTATAAGTACTATAGATATTGCCATGCCAATGGAAAGCGCCACCAGGACCAACTTCGGCTCTAGCGGCATCGAATGCCTCCTTAAAGCTCTGCTCATCATGACTTTCAGCTACCTTGATAGAGGCATTATCATTAGCTGCAGCAGCATCTTGCGATGGATTCTCCCCTTCCGGTTTTGTATCGGGAGTTTCTTCTGTATTTGCTGCAAAGGCATCTGTGGCATACATAGCACTTGCACCTAACAAGATACCAGCAGCACCACCTACCGCTACTTTCTTCCAAGTTGCCTTATCAGCAGCGTTCTGAGTTTTATCTTTACTTTCCTGTCTTACTTCAAGATGTGTATTATCGAAATACAATGTTTCTTCATTCTGTGCCATAATCATACTTTTTAAAATTATAACTGGTGCAAATATAGTGAAATAATAAATAGATAGGTGTTAATTCTGTGCTCATTACACAAAACCTATCTTCTATTGTACAAAATCACTTTTTAATTTTAGCCTTGCAATAAGGACAAGCCTCATTCTGCATCAAAACTTCATAAGACTGAAAGCCCAGGAAGTGATGACAATGAGGGCAAACATAATGCTGCTGAAACTCTTCAGTCAACTGTTTCTGCCTTAACGGTCCCTTAAAAGAATCCTTATATGCTTTTACAGTAAAGCCTACAGAAATCAAAATACCTAAGAGATACAAGCCTATATAAAGAGGAGTTTCTCTAAATTCGGGGAAAATGATACTCAAAGCGATGGCTCCCATAGTAATCAAACCAGTAATGCCACGAAGAGAATTAAACTTGCGGTCAGCAATTTGCTGATCAAGTTTATGTTCATCATATTCTTCCCAAACACGCTGCAATGGACGAAAATCTACCATTTGAGGAACAAAACTCTTTATCCAATCCCAACTAACCAAAAATTTGCTTGGACCAAGTTCTATTTTATCCTTTTCCATGATAGTCTTTGCAATTATTTCCACTCCATTGACAAAAGTAACATTCTGAGTTTTTAGATTCGTAATTCTATAAGAACCATCTGGATTAATGGTCAAACTACAATGTTGACGGCTCACAGTCATAGGAACACTTCCAGCACCCCCAAAAGTCTTGGATTGTTGTCCCATTGTTATTCTCAATTGAGATGTACTAGCATCACGTCCAATGATTAATTCCATAAAATTCTTTGCTTGATTAGTTTATTTTTTAGTTATGAGTAAATCCTTCATTTGCTTCAAGGCTTCCTTAGAAATACCTAAAGCAAAAGCAAAATGCTCATAATCTGATAATATCAACTGTTGCTTTTGCGTATTGACCTGATAAATATAGCCAGTGTTGATGATAAAACGCTTACCCACTCGCATAAAAATACTCTTGCAATCTACAAGATGCTCTGCCAAGTACTTCTCCATCTGAGTCAAATTCAGACAAACAACAGCCTTCAGCTTGTTAATAGTAACAATCTGTGTATAATTGCCATCTCCTTCGAAATAAACAATTTTGGAAACATCTAATCTTAAGAGTTCCGTCTTTGTATTGAATACGATAAATTGACTATCCATATTTACCATTTACATCGCCGACTTGTTCCCAGAAGTAGCTATCGGTCATTAAGTTTTCAATGAAAAAGCGTGGGACTATTGTTCGGTCGCCGAAATAGAGGTTGTGGAAAGACCTTTCAACTAGCAACTAACAATAGCCCACGCCAAAAGGTATATCGGCACCTTCCTCCTATAGAGAAAAGGATACAATAATCCCATAGCGTGAGCCGTATTGCTGTTCGTCATAGTTGAATTTTGAAATTTCCACATTTCTATTTCAAGACTAACGTTCAATACGCTCATTCATTTGAGTCTTCATCGCAGCCGTTCTTTTCCGTCTGCTCCAACTCTGACCGCAAAAGTAAGCAATATTCTTGATACCGCCAAACTTTTTGCGATGTTTTTTTGTCCCGAAGGAAAAAAATGGCATTGAACGCTGCCATTGCCGAGAGAAAAATACTTCCACATTTCTATTCTATGACAACAATTCTATGCCCTATACCTATATACCATCCCTTACGAAAAGGTAAACAACCTGTCACGATTATCTCTTCGTTATCGTTCCCTTTCTGGCATTCACAGTAAAATTACCAAGGGATGTCTTGACTTTATAAACGCCATTCTTCGATGACACCAGCTTTGCCGACATTCCCATAAAGCTGACGCCGCCATCCTTCTTCTCGAGAGTATACTTTCCAAAAGGAGTAACTACGATGATGTGGTGCTTGGTGTTCTCAACTACACCATACACTGTACCGGATGGAGCCTGCTTTACCTGCTCGGCTACACTCTTTACGGCATTTGCCACATCGGTATTGTTACTCTTTGCAAAACTGGTTGTGGTGACAGCTACTACCATCATCAACGAAATCATAATCTTCTTCATACCTTATTATATATAAAAAGGGTTATACTTCATGTTCCCCGTTCCACGATTTTTTCTCTTCTATCGCTTCCCGATTACGAGCGCAAAAGTAAGAATATTATTTCTATCAGCCAAATATCTAAACCTACCTTGTATGAAATGCCATTCTGTATGTACCAAATGACAAAGAGAAGGCGTCATAAGTCTAAATTACAGTTGGCGCATAACAGTTGACCTACGCATGCACATCACCTGTTGTGCAAGCGCATATCAGCTGATATGCAAGCGCACAACAGCTGTTGTGCGACCGGAGATACTAACTAACTCAAAAACATATACTATCTTTTCTAACAACTTATACTATGTTTTCCAACAACATATCAGTAACATTTCAACAAACAAAAAAGGGTGAATCATTTACTTATGACACACCCTCTTTGCTAAATCAGACACACAACTGATCTTATCTTATAATATTATACTCAAACTCATAATCCCCATTCTTCAGCCATTCGGGAACATCTTCCCCATTTTCCATAAGGCCTTATTCCTTTTTTTAGTTCAAATTACAATTGCAAAAATACCTCCCGTCAATATTTATAACCAAAATTCATATACCTACAAGTTTGGAATCTAGTGATAAAAATAAGAGAATTGAGAGGCTGGGATTCCTTGTTTTCTGCTCTATATTAAGAACAAGACCTATAGTTGTACGACTATAAAGTTACAGTTGTACGACTATACATGCTATGGTTGTACAACTATAGATCTTCCTCAACGGCATCATCTTGTCAAGAAATCACAAACACCTGGTTATCAATAAGTTTCTATTTCTCTTCATATTTACGATATTCTCAAAGAAATAATAAGCGTCTGGAAATACGAGAATCTCAGGCAAGCTAATGTAAAAAAGTTTCATTCTTAACAACGCCACATCACTACATCTTCGGCATATTCTTACGGATTACTTACTTCATTTTCCACCCATCAATGGTTCCCGTCTTCGACGAGAAGTTGCAGCCTATCTGATAAATCTTTCTGCCATCTGCTGCATATTCCCTGACATAGCCCATATCCTCTATCTGCTTCAGGGCTTCTTCTGCCGAACCATCACGCTTGAACTCGAAGATGTAGATATAGTTCGGAGTCTCAACCACACAATCTACCCTACCTTCGCTTTGCTGCTTTTCGATGAACACCGTGAAACAGCTGATCATTCTCAATACGAGATAGAAGGTGTATTGGAAGTAACGTTCCTTCTCTCGCTCATCGTCCTTGCGACGCTGGTTATAAGGAATGCTGGCAAAGAAGGAAGTCATCAGATTCTCCAACTGATGGCAATCGCCCACGTCCATAGCACTCACCACTTGTAAAACAAAAGCATCTGTCGATTCTTTTGGCTGCAAATAGCTAGTAGCCACCAAAGTAAGGAATCCATTTTTCACCTCATCATTCGGAAAATCCAAAAGATAGGAATCCATATTCATGTTCCAATCCTTTATCGTAAGATAGCCACTCTGATAAATCATAGGCAATGGCGCTTCTACATCTGCTCGATAATCCACGAAACTACTTGTTGGATAATACTTGCCTGTCAATTCATTCAAATTCTCCTTAAAATGGGAAAGCAAGCGAACCAAATAAGTTGGTGTACCAGTACGAAACCAAAAGTCACTTAGTCTCTTCTTGCTCAAAGAATTCAAGATACTAAACGGATTATAGATATCGAGCATGTCTGAGCTAAAATGATAACCGTCGAACTTACGTTTCAACTTGTATTTCATCCCCTCCTCTGTAGTCTTATATCTCACAGCCATCACTTTAATCTGTTCCTCGAATGTGGAATACAACTCTTCTTCCGTAATACCGCAAAGTGCCTCGTAATGCTCATCCATACTGATGTCATCAGGTTGGTTAAAACCACTGAACACACTCACCTGAGAGAACTTGGTAACGCCAGTCAACAAAACGAACTGCAAATCGGCATCGGCTGCCTTGAAAACAGAATAAAAACCTTTTAAAACTTCTCTATTCCATTCCTCCAACTTTCTCTTCTGACCATTGATTGTAATATTCAAATCTTGGTCCAAGACATCTAGCAAAGGCTTGTCGTATTCATCAATCAAGACAACAGCACGAAGACCAGTTTTCTCATGGGCAGCTTTGAGGACAGATACAAATCGGCTTCCCAATCCTTCAGCAAACTCATCCTTCCCATATATTTTTTCCTGTCGTTCAACAAAACCTAACAGGGTTTTATCCAACATTCCTGCATCAGTAAAATTAATGCCATTGAAGTCTAAATGGAACACAGGATATTGCTTCCATTCCTTCTCCAGCTTGTCGATGGCAAGCCCCTTGAACAACTCCTTTTTTCCCTCAAAATAGTATTTCAAGGTAGATACGAGCAACGACTTTCCGAATCGTCTAGGACGACACAGAAAGTATATTTTACCATTAGTCACTAAGTCATAGACCAATGCCGTCTTATCAAGATAAACATAATCACCTTCTATGATTTGTTCGAAGTCTTGTATTCCTATAGGATATTTCATATTGCTGCCTTTTTAAATTCTTTCGGCAAAGTTACAAAAAATAATGATACAAGCAAAAGAATATTCCAAAAAAATAACGAGATTGCAAAATACCATATTTGTGGGATTGTTGACAAGGAAAAAAAATAATACCTTTGCCTTTTGAAAATAATAGTTTAAAATCATGGTAGAAACAATGAATAATATTAGAAATAGACAGCCGGATAGCAATGCTGGCTGCAGTAAGCAAAAAGGAGTGAAGAATAAGCAAACCCAGCAGCTGGTTCTATGGATTGGCGCTTTGATAATAGGCGCCGTCTTGGGGATATTCGGCATTAGCTGGCTGGATGGTCTGATGAACTTCATAGCCACGGTCTATACCCGCTTATTCCAGCTTCTGGCAGTACCAACCATAGCCTTGGCAGTTATCACAACCCTGGCATCCTTGGGCAACCAGGCAGATACCGGTAAGATATTCCGCCACGCCATCACCTACACCCTGCTCACGACGATAGCAGCTGCAGCAGTGGGATTGGTGCTCTACAACATCGTATCTCCAGGCAATTTACCTACAGCCTTGGTACAGAGCGGTATGGCAGATGTTCCCCAAAAGCTGGGAGAAACCAGCTATTATGACCATATTCTTGGGGTAATACCCAACAACATCATCAAGCCGTTTGCCGAAGGAAATGTACTCTCTATATTGATTTTGGCGGCAGCAGCAGGTATTGCTTTAACCAAAATGCCATCAAGCGATAAGAAAGAAGTCGTGATGAAGGGATTGTTTGGATTACAGGATCTGCTCTTCATGCTGATTCATGGATTAATCTGGGCTCTGCCTCTGGGTATCGTTGCCTTTGCAGCACAACTTTCAGCCCAGTTCTCTGCGGGTATCGTGATGGCTTCTCTAGGAAAGTACGTAGCTGTTATCCTGGGAGGTAATGTCATTCAATTCTTCATCATCCTTCCGCTCTTCCTCTTGGCAAGAGGCTTGAATCCTGTGCGTACACTGGGCAAGATGATGCCGGCAGTATTAATGGCTCTGTTTACAAAGAGTTCTGCTGCTACGTTGCCGGTGACGATGCAGACTGCAGAAGACAGACTGGGAGTTTCCAATCAGGTTTCCCGCTTCGTATTACCTATCTGTACTACCATCAACATGAATGGTTGCGCTGCGTTTATCCTCGTAACCTCCTTATTCCTGATGCAGAATGGAGGAATGCCTTTACCTTGGACTACGATGATTCTCTGGCTCTTCATTTCAGTTATCTCAGCAGTGGGTAATGCAGGAGTACCGATGGGATGTTATTTCCTTACACTATCTCTGATGTCCGGTATCAATGCTCCTATCGGCATCATGGGCATCATCCTGCCAATCTATACCATCATCGACATGATTGAAACAGCAGAGAATGTATGGTCTGATTCCTGTGTCTGTGCCATGGTGGATAGGGATTTGAAAAGATAGAAACAATAGTGAGCATGCAAAAATATCACCATGATTGTAGGATAAGGGCAGAAAAACTTTGTGCTTTCAAGATTTATTCGTACTTTTGCAGTCAAAAACAGAAAGGGAGGGATGAATGCTGATGCAGAAATCCCTCTTTAAGTATAACAAAAAAGAAGAAAGCCTATGTTCCATATCGCTCAATACTTCCCTATCACAGACCCTACGTTGATATTCTTCGTAGTGCTCCTCATCATCCTCTTTGCCCCTATCATCATGGGTAAACTCCGTATCCCGCACATCATCGGAATGGTGCTGGCAGGTGTGCTCATAGGCAAATACGGACTGAATATCCTGGAGAGAGACTCTTCGTTTGAACTCTTCGGAAAGGTGGGACTCTATTACATCATGTTCCTCGCTGCACTGGAGATGGATATGGAAGGCATGAAAAAGAACAAGTCGCGACTGCTTATCTATGGCCTGCTCACCTGTTTTATACCGTTCTTCCTCACATACGGCATGAGTATCTGGTTGCTCCACTACTCTGCCAAGGCTTCCTTCCTGCTGAGCTGCATCATGGCATCCAATACGCTGATTGCCTATCCTATCGTTTCGAGATACGGATTGCAACAGAAACCGAGCGTTACGCTGAGTGTGGGGTCGAGCATGATTTCGCTGCTCATAGCCCTGATTATGCTTGCCGGACTGGTAGCATCGTTCAGCAAGCATGACGGCGTACTGTTCTGGGTATTCTTCACCCTCAAGTTTGCCGTCTATTGTGGCGTGATGATCATGCTGATTCCCCGACTTACAAGATGGTTTTTGCGAAGATACAGCGATGCGGTGATGCAGTTTATCTTCGTACTTTCGATGCTCTTTATGAGTGCGGCACTTTCGCAGATAGTGGGCATCGAGGGCGTTTTCGGTGCTTTCTTCGCCGGTCTGATATTAAACAGATATATTCCGCATGTTTCGCCGCTGATGAACCGCCTCGAGTTTATCGGCAATGCCCTCTTCATTCCTTATTTCCTGATAGGTGTGGGCATGCTAATCAATATCAATCTGCTGTTTCAGGGCAGTCATATTCTATGGGTCGTGTTCTGCATCGCCTTCTTCGGAACCCTGGGCAAAGCCATCGCAGCCTATATCGCCTGTCTGGGTTTCAGGTTGCCACTTTCTTCGGGTCACATGATGTTCGGACTCACTTCGGCTCATGCTGCCGGAAGTATCGCCATGGTGATGGTGGGTATGCATCTGCTCGTAGCACCGGGCACTTACCTCGTCAACGATGATATGCTCAATGGTGTGGTTATGATGATTCTGATTACCTGCATCATCTCATCCATCCTTACCGACCGGTCTTCGCAGAAGATAATCCTGAGAGACAAGGAACTGCCTGATGCGGAAGACGACAAGAAGGTGAGCGACGAGAAGATTCTGGTTCCGGTGAAATATCCTGAATATGCCGACAACCTGATGAGTCTGGCGTTTCTGTTGAGAAACCAGAAACTGAACAGGGGGCTCATCTGCCTGAATGTGGTATATGAAGACAAGGACATGCGATACAACCAGGAACAGGGAAGACGGCTTCTGGAACATTGCAGTCAGCTGGCTGCTGCCACCGATGTGATGACGCAGACCCAGGTTCGTATTGCCGCCAACATCGCCAACGGCATCAAGCATGCCTTCAACGAGTTCCAATGTTCTGAGATTATCATCGGAATGCACATGCATCCTGAGGTTTCGCCGAAGTTCTGGGGAGAATTCCACCAGAGTCTTTTCAACGGATTGAGCCGACAGATTATCATGGCACGCATCAGACAGCCGTTGAATACATTGAGAAGAATACAGGTAGCCGTACCTTCGAGAGCAGAGTTCGAGCCGGGTTTCTATCGCTGGCTGGAACGCCTTGCCCGACTTGCCGGCAATCTCGACTGCCGCATCCAGTTTCATGGCAGAGAAGAGAGTCTGGCGCTCATCAATGAATATATCAAGAACCGGCATCCGGAAGTGCGTGCTGATTATACCCAGATGATTCACTGGAACGAGTTGCCACAGCTGGCTTCGCAGATATCTCCAGATCACCTGTTCGTGGTAGTAACCGCCCGTAAGGGAACCGTATCTTACAAGACAGCACTGGAGCGTCTGCCGGAGGAAATAACGAAATACTTCTCAGGTACCAACCTGATGATTATCTTCCCCGACCAGCATGGTGATTCCTACGGCGACCAGCTTACCTTCGCTGAGCCTCAGCATCAGGAAGAGATCAGTGCTTACGAATCATTCCTGCAATGGTTTAAGAAGAAGTTCAGAAAATAAAGAGAAAACAAAGAATACTACTAAAAAAGGTCGCCAAAATGCTGGCGACCTTTTTTAGTATCATATTTATTTCGTATTCAGAACCAGTTTCTTGGCTTTCATCTTTTCTCCCGCTACCGAGAGTTCTATCTTTCCCGGCTTATCACCGGCGCGCAATATCACGAGGGCGGATCCCTGAAAGAGATGACGCTGGATGGACTTCTCCAACTGGGTCTTTCCGATATGAAGCTCATCAGATGCGATGTTTCCATTATCCACCGCCACGATATTCGCATCGCCCTTCACGGTGAAGGTTAACTTGTCGAATGCCTTGGCATCCTTCACGTTCAGCACTCTTCTGCCCTTTTTATCCACGACATAGATGCGAACATGCATCAGATCCTTACCATCAGCATGCCAGGTCTCTATATCCGAAACCAGCTTCAGAGCCACAGCCTCGCCCGTAGTCTCTATCTGATGGCGAGCCACCACCTTGCCGTTCTTTCTAGCTACAGCCAGAAGCACACCCGGTGCATAGGCGATGTTGTCCCACTTGATGCGGGCACGGAGCTTAGGGTCGTTGCTGTTCTTCTTCACACCCAGACTCTTGCCATTGAGGAAGAGTTCCACCTCGTCGCCATTGGTATAGGTATAGAGCGAAACCTGCTCGCCTGCCTCACGGTTCCAGTTTTCTGAGAGCTTTCCGGCAGAAACATTGATGCCATTCCACTGGATATTGCCGCCCGATTTCTCGATAACACCGATATGAACGGTTGGCTCATCCTTAAACATACTCTTCACGAAATAAGCATCCGGCTTTGGCTGGAGAGAAAGATCGAACACACCCTGGTTCCATCCCTTGACAGGCCATCCCATACTCTCGCCCAGGTAATCGATGGCTCCCCAATAAGCCAGGCCCAACACCTTGTCGAGATCCATCTCATAGAAGTTTGGTCCCATCGCAGCCACACTCGCCTCGCTCTGATAGAAGGTCTTTTCAGGATAGCGCTTCATATCACCTGGGAAGTACATATAGCGATAGTTGTAGGAGTTTACCTCGGTAGCCACCGCCAGATCGGCTGGAATGGAATCTGTCTCCAGATTGCGGTAGCGCGGATGCATCGCCACGGTCGTCAGTCGGGTATCGTCATAACGGTGCAGCAACTCCTTCTGGATTTTATAGGCGGTAACACCCCAATCATTGAAAGGCAGATTGCTGTATTGCTGCAACTCGTTACCCAGACTCCAAAGGATAACCGAAGGATGGTTTCTATCCCGCTTTACCCATTCCGGAATGTCTTTCTGCCAAAGGCTCTCCCACTCCACTCTGCCGCCGGCATACTGAGTAAGCCATTTGTCGTAAAGTTCATCCACCACCAGGATGCCATACTTATCGCAGAGCTTCAGGAAATCCTCGCTGTATGGATTATGAGAAGAGCGGATATGGTTCATGCCGAACTCCTTGATCAGCTTGAGTCGCTTCTCGATGGCACGAGGATAGGCAGCTGCACCCAGGGCACCGAGGGTATGATGGTTGGCATAGCCCTTCAGCAAGACCTTCTTGCCATTCACCAGCAAACCCTTCTGCGGAACGATTTCGATGGTGCGCACGCCAAACTGTTCTTTAATCTGATCAGCCACCTTTCCATCCTGATTATAGAGTGTCACCTCGGCAGTATATAAATAAGGTGTATCTGGCGACCACAGTTGGGCGTTCTCCAGAGAGATGGCAGGCAACTCATATTCTCTGTCACGCCATTTGGCATTGAAATCGATGTTATTCTTCTGTTGAGCCACCACCTTGCCATCGGCATCCAGAATACGAACCTCTACAGGAATAACAGCCTTTCCCTGTCCTTTTGCCAGCTTCTGCTGGTTGATAATCTCTGCCTTGATTTTCACCTCTTTGTTATCCTGGGTGCGGATAAAGAGAGGATGGCGAGGGAAGTACAGATCCTTGTCGGTGATGATGAGATTGACATCACGATAGAGACCGGCACCCGTAAACCAACGGGAATTATTAGGATTGCGGGTATCTGCCTTAACGGTTATCTCGTTAGCCTCGCCCCATTTCAGGAGCTTGCTCAGATCGATATCGAAACCGAGGTACCCATAATCGGTACCTCCGATACGCTTTCCATTTAGATAGACATCTCCCACCAGCATGATGCCCTGGAAATCGAGCACGATGCGCTTTCCCTTCCATTCATCCTTCGGAGTCAACTGATAGCGATACCAGCCGATGCCCATCTCCTTAAAGCCACGCGGACTCAATCGGCTGCGCACATTGCTTCCGGCATCACTATTGTCAGGACGTTCGCTGGCATCAGGAGCCACCCAGTCCTGACCGATCAGGAAATCATGAGGCAGATTTACCACGTCATCATCCCCCTGAGTTGTTTTCAACTCATCTATATTCTTCACATCTCCGCGATGGAACTGCCATCCCTGGTTGATACTGATTGTATCGCGCACCGCTGCATCAGTCGAAAGGGTTCCCATCAAAGGCAAACCGCCCAATAGCAACGAGGCGAAAAGTATTGTTTTTTTATTCATTTCAAATTCATTTTATTAATTTCCGTCCGGCTTGGTTACATCCTGATTCACGGATGGATACCACACGAATTGATTGAAATCATCTGGCTGGGCAGGATTGTAGTCCTTCCAGTCACTGCGTAGATACTTCACGATAGGCAGTTTGAGCTGCTTCATTCCCATCACCACCATCTTTGCCACCTCGTAGGCTCCGTATGGATTGAAGTGGGTGTTATCCTCCAGAGCCTTAGTCTGTTTGGGATAAGTATTTGCCGGATAGTGAACCAGCGATTTCTTGCTGTTCTCATAACCCAAAGTCTCGAAGAAAGTGCGGGTCATATCGTGGAGTTCTATGACAGGAACATCCTCTCTCTTAGCCACAGCTCTCATGGCATCAGGATAATCGCCATGAGTTTCCAGAATCTTGCTATGGGTAGCATCATCAAAACGGCGGCGCTGGGTAGGAGTTACGAAGATGATGTTGCCACCCTTCTTGCGAACCTCGTCGATGAATTTCTTCAGATTGAAAGAGAAATTATACCAAGCACCACTGCCTGCATACTTCTCCTTCTGGTCATTGTGTCCGAACTCACAGATGACATAATCGCCCTTCTTCATCATCGCCAATACCTTGTCCAGACGGTTGGAAGCGAGGAAAGAACCTGCTGTCAATCCGCTTTCGGCATGGTTTGAGATAGCCACCTCCGGACCGAACCAACGGGTAATCATCTGCCCCCAGGAAGCGTATGGCTCTGTAAACTGATCTACTACCGTAGAGTTGCCACAGAGTAAAACGGTGGTGGTTTCAGCAGGAGCCGGTTCCACCTTGATGCTCTTTACAGCTGGGGCAGCACCCGTAAACTCCAAGGTCAGCTTCTCATCCCAGGTAAACGTCTCCTTCTCGCGAGGTTTGATTTTTACGTTCATTTTATCGGTAATATAAGGAGAACGCTTGTTCACGACGAAGGAGAAAGTCTTGAACTCCCCCTTCCTGGTACTCACCTCATCGAGCATCAGTCTTCGGTTCTCGGCACGAACCACAGTCTTGCCTGCTTTCTTCTTAGAACCGAGCACCACGGTGACCTTATAGTTGCCATCTGCCACCTTCACAGAATAGAAGAAAGGGGCATTACTCTTAGCTTTTGGTGCAGCCACGATATCATATCCCTGTCCATTCTCTGCGGAATAAACAGGCTGCACCTTGGTCATATCAATATCAAAACTCTGGGCATTGGTTCCAACCATAGAGGCCAGAGCCAAAAGAGCTGTTACTAAAATATATTTTGTCTTCATCTGATGATATCTTTATTGATTGTAAATTATCATTTTACTTCAGATACTTAGCCAATGGGCTCTTCATCTTCTTCAAGCCCTTCGCCACGCACTTGGCATTGTGCTGGGCACCCTTCAGACTGGTGTGGGTATGATCCTTCTTGTAATATGCCTTCACCTTTTCCTTGCCTATCTTATCGTATGAATCGGCAGCGATGTTGTGGAGGTCGAGGAAGGCAACGCCCGTCTCAGCTACCACCTCACGATACCATTTTCCATAGCTATCGTTGCGGCGCTCCATCTTTCCGTTAGGCCACTCGTTACGAGGAGTCAGGGAAACGAGGATTGGGGTAGCTCCCTTCTCTCGCACATCCTGGATAAACTTCTTCAGGTACCAGCCGAAAGAATAAACCACCTCATACTGCTTGCTCTCTTCCATCTGATAAACATGACAGGTATCCTTGGCACTAGGTATGGAACCACGCATCTTCTTATCGGTCATAGAACAGATGTCATTATGACCGAACTCGATGAGCACGTAGTCGCCCGGCTGAAGACTGTTATATACTTTATCCCATCTTCCCTCATTGAGATAAGAACGGGAACTGCGACCCGCCTTGGCTGCATTCACACAGGTGATCTTCTTTGGATTGAAGATGGTGTAAGCCTGAGATGCCCAGCCCCACATGCCGTCTTCATCCTTATCGGCATTCTTCACGGTGCTGTCGCCTGTGAAGAAGACAACTGGTTTGCCAGGCTCGCGCTTGAAATTCTCTGTAGGCAAAGCTACATTGATCATCATCGCCTGCAAAGGAGCCAGATTTGGGTCTTTGCTCTCTGCCAATCCCTCTGCAGCCGAACGGGCATTCATCATTGCTCCGAAGCGGGAGGTATGGATATGATCCTTGAAGAAATGATACTTCTCCTTCCAATGACCATAGCTATCAAGCTTAGCTGCAGAAATCTCATTCAAATCAACAAAAGGTACATGCTCCTGCTCAGCCACCTGCTTTGCCCACAATCCGAAGGTTTTATTGACACGAACTATCTTATCATTCTCATCATAGGCATCACATGGAGTGAGAGACATCAGAATAGGATGAGCACCCAGCGACTTACAGTCGTTGATGTATTTGCGCATGTATTCACCATAAGTATAAACGGTTTCCTTGACACCAGTCTCCCTGATGGTGACATTGAGCGAATCCTTGCCGATGCCAGGGATGCTGGCACGTGCCCTGCCACTATCATACGGTCCATTGTCGTTATGACCGATGGAGATAATTACCCAGTCGCCTGCCTTGATACCCTTGCGCACATCCGGCCAGAGACGGTTGTAGAAGGTGCGGCTGCTCATACCTCCGAGCGCCTGGTTTTCTACCGTAATCTTATTGGCATCGAAGAACTCGTGCTCGTAGTAACCCCAGCCCCACTGACCATTGTTTCCATTACCCAGAGTACCATTGCGCATGGTTGAGTTACCAATCAGGAAGAGTACCGGGTTGTTGCCCTTGCGACTGGTTCCCGGTTGGATTCGTGCGGTCATCGCCTTGTTCAGACTATCCGCGGTATTGTCGATAACTTTGTTGACATCTTCCATTGGTTTTGCCACCTGGGCAAAGGAAGCGGTAGTTGCCGCCATCAATGATAGGGCGAATAATATTCTTTTCATATCCTTTATCGCTTTATATCTTATATTCTCTGTATTTCCTTATATCTTAATAAACGTATCAGATACATCTCTATTTTGTCAGAATCTCTTTTTTTATTTCAAATTCTTATTTCTGAATCTTCTCAGCATGATCGGGCAGATAATACCCCAGATGCGGAGGCTGGTTATAGCCTACATTCTGCCAGGCCACTCCCATCCGATAGATATGGTCGTGCATCAGGGTTGGAACCCGATAGTCCGTAGGGATATTGGTGGTGAAGATATTGAGATGCGAGGCATCGCTCTTATCCCAATAGATGACTTCCTCTCGCCAGTCGCCGAAGAGATCAGCCTGTAGATTAGGAGTCGCCTTCGACCAGTTGCAACTCACCGAGTTGCCCATCTCATACAGTTGCTTGCCATTGCTCAAAGGCAACGCCACCGCTTCCTTTCCGTTCCATTTCTGGAGATAAGGAGGGAAATGAGGAGGACGGCCGTTTGCCAGAAGTTCATCCTGCAAGTCGCCATCCCAATAGATCCGGAAGTTCATTGCCGACATTCTGGAAACAGCTTTGAAACTCGTTTTCTCATTACTTCTGAAATGATCAGCTTCATGATTCTTCTTATAGGATAAAGATGTTTCTGCCGAAACAGTCTTACCCTTGATGTCTCTTACAACAGGAGCATCCGAACACCAAAGTTCATATCCCCGATGCTGGGCATCGATATCAGCAGCCAATCCTCTTCCGGTATCATCCTTATCGAGTGTACGGAACAGGATTTCGCCTGTTCGTGCATCCCGCAGATCAGAACCGTAGGGATATTCTTCGTGTACCATATAATATTCCAATCCCTGTCGGTCGGGATCCTGATCAGCAAGATGCTGCGCATCGCCATGTCCCAATCCGGTAGAATACAACAAGGTTCCATCATGGTTGATGGCTGCAGATCCGTAGGTAATCTCGTCACATCCATCCCCATCCACATCGCCCACAGCCAGACTGTGAGCACCCTGGGCATAAGCCGTATCCTTACATCCATGAGCCTCCTTCTGTACCTTTCCATCGGCATCGGTTACCTTCCAGTCGTTGGGAGTCAGCGAAGCATGGAGCCATTTGGTTTTGAGTTCCTTTCCGTCGAAATCTACCGCCCAGAGATAAGAACGGGTATAATAGCCACGGCACATCACGGCACTTGGCTGCTTGTCGGCACCCTCCAGAAAAGCCACACCGGCAAGGTATCGCTCGCCACGGTTGCCATAGTTGTTCTTATCGCCCCAGACTGAAGAATAGGCAGGGAATCCGTTCTCCAGATGCTCTCCCTCTTCCACCTGCCGACCTGTATCGAAGGCTCGGTTGGGCTGATACCAGATGGTATGCATCGCCTTTCCGGTTTCGCCATTAAAGACTGTAAGCAGTTCGGGACCTGCCATAATGCGACCTCTCGAATTGCGATAATCGGCAGCATTGTCCAGTTCTCGGATTCCGGCATCCATAGCCGCATCGCTCACAAACTTTCCCTTGGCATCTACCGAACCCGTCGATGTCTTACAGATCATCTCCGCCTTGCCATCGCCATCGAAATCATAGACCAGGAACTGGGTATAGTGAGCACCGGCACGGATATTCTTACCCAGATTGATGCGCCAGAGTTGGGTTCCATCCAGCTTATAGCAGTCGAAGATGACCTCTCCCGTATATCCATTGTGCGAATTGTCATGCGAATTGGTTGGGTCCCATTTCAGGATGATTTCGTATTCTCCATCCCCATCCACATCGCCCACGCTACAGTCGTTGGGGGTATATTCGTAGGATTTTCCATCGGGAGTGACACCGCCGGCAGGACGGTTGATGGGCAGGGAGCGATAGAGATTGTTCCATGGCTTCACCGCCTTCGAAACTTCTCTTTCAGCCGGAGCATCCATCCTGGGTTCTTTCTGATAAGTGATGATCCGATAGGTATTGGCAGAGGAACCTTTCCGGTCTGTATAATTGGTCAGCTTCACCTGATGGGCGATAATCTTTCCATCCCTCTCCACATCGAAGCATACGTGTTTGCTATCCGTACCCAGCAATCGCCAACTGAGGAAGATTCCCTGGTTTTGGGCAGGCAAAGCCACCAAGCCACGGTCCAGCTTCTCCATCTGCGATACCGGAGTCTGTCCTTGTGCATGGAGATGAGAGCAGGGAGCCATACTCAGCACCATACTCATCATCGGAAATAACATTTGTTTGACTTGCATGATGATAGTTGTTTATTGTTTTATAATTCTGTTACAAAAGTACACATAATCCGCTTCATCTACCTAGTAATATTATCCAAAGAAGAGAACTATCATACAATTCTCCATTATTCCATTCTTACAGTTTTCTGTATGAGAAGAAAAAAGCGATACCTTCTACCAGGAGATGTCAAAGCAAAAATACCACTTATTCTTGCCGACTATACTTTATATTTTGACCATTCACCTTTATTTTTTGACTTTTGCCCATTTTTTGTTTTTCACATTACATTTTCTCTTTCTTTTTGTTTTGCAGTCTAAGGATTTTATCGTATTTTTGCAGAAGAATCAAACGACCTATCAAATGAAAAGAAACAAAAAGACATTCTACACCTTATTATATATAGCAGGAATCATCAGTATTTGGCTGCTGCCTCTGCAGGCATTCGGCAGCATCAAATTAGACGGGAAGCGTCTCTCGGCTAAGGATGGCTTGTCGTGCAATACGGTGAACGATATCATCCAGGATAGAGATGGATTTATCTGGCTCGGTACCCCGAACGGTATGAGCCGATATGATGGCTATCAGTTTATCAACTTCACCAATCTCAGCAAGAACTCCGGGCAAAAGAGTCACCACTCCATCTCCCAGCTCATCAACGACGAGAAACACGGACTCATCTGGGGCTACAATCCATCTAATATCCTCTGCTGCTTCGACCTGGAAACTGCTCATTTTTCCGATTATTTCGATAAGGAGAATGCTACGCTCTTGAAAAACCGATTCAAGAGCCAGAATGGCATGTGGCTCTTTTCCGGGGATTTCGGAGCCAGATACCTGACTTATAGCAACGGAAAGTTTCAAGCCACAGATTATACTACAAAGAACGGCAAACTGATAGGCGACAATCAGCTACAGATGATAGAAGACGCCAAACAGAATGTATGGATAGCATCCGGTAAAGGTCTTAACCGCATCACCCCTGATGGCAAGAGTCATCTGATGCTCAAGAACCAACATATCATCACCCTGACTACTGACGGCAATCATATCGCCGTGCTGACCGACAAGGGCGATGCCTTCCTTTATGACAAATCGGGCAAACTCGTCCGGAAATCCCATCTTCCATCCATGGTGGGATATGTGGGTAAATCGCGCGCCTCCTTCTTCTGGCAGGGAGAATGGTATATCTTTACCCAGGAAGAAACTTTTGCCATGAACCTGAAGACCGGCATCTTCCACAAGCCAGCCATCCAGATACCGAATGCCATGTCGAAAACCTTTCTCAAATCCTATGAGTTTCTTTACGACAAGAAGGGAAACGCCTACCTGTTCAGCAAGAAGGGAAACCTCTTCAGAAAATTCCATCTGCTGGACGACAAGGCTTACATCAACGGTAGAGACAAGAACTTCGTGGCTGCCGAAGATGCCCTCGGAAATGTATACATCGTATCTTATGGCAACGGACTCTTCATCTACAACCCGAAGGAAGATGAACTCCAGCACTTCTCTGCAGCAGACAAGGACCCGCTCTTCCATTCCGACTTCCTGCTGAACATATTCATCGACCGCAGCGGATGCATCTGGATCTGTACCGGAGATGGCGTATATTGCTGCCGTGAACTGAAGGATCTCTACACAGAGCATGTCAAGATAGAACCAAATACCAACCGGGAATGGAGCAACTACGTGCGACATATCAGCAACATAGGCAATGACAAACTCGCCGTCAGCACCCGTGCCAACAGGACTTATATCTATGATACCAGGACCCAACAGCGAACATTGGAAAGGCAGACCGACGCCTGCGTCTATGACTATGCCATAGATCCGCAGGGCAAGAAATGGATATCTACCAAGGGAGACGGCATCTACATTGACAATGTAAGATATTCCAAATATAAGAAGGAACATTATGCGCCAGGTGCCGCCTTCTACAAGACCATCTTCGACAAGCAGGGAAGAGCCTGGATTGCCACCTGGGGAGAAGGTCTGCTCATCACCCCACAGACTACGGGGCAACAGCCACGGAAATTCGAGCAGTTTCTGAATGCTGACGGCAAGGAAGCCCAAATCCATGATCTGCTTCTGGACCGCAAAGGCAGGCTCTGGGTATGCAGCAACAATGGCATCCTGATGGTTAATACTGCTGAAAAGAAGATCACAGCCCAGAAGTTCCTCCGCTTCAGCGACGAAAACGGAAAGCTGCCCGTAAGCGAAATCAATTGCGGCATCGAGGCACACGACGGAAAACTGTGGTTTGCAGCAACCGGAGGCGTTCTGAAATGCAGCTACGACGAGAAGACCCGGGAACTGGAGTACGAGCTGTTTGATACCAGCAAGGGACTCACCGACAACAATACCCGCTCGCTGGAGGAAGACAACTACGGCAATATCTGGATTGGTACAGAGGAAGGAATCTCCCGTCTCAACGCCAATGATATCCGTTCATTCCAGACAGGACGCACCATCTTCAGCAACAACTTTACGGAGAACTGCGCCACCAAGCTGAATGATGGCAGACTGGTATTCGGTGTTTCCGACGGTATGATCTTCATCCAGCCATCCCGCACCATCAGCATGCCACCAGCTAAGATGAAGGCAGTCATCACCGACCTCGCCATCAATGGTATCTCGATATACGAAGCAGAAAACGAGCAATTCCTGACCAAGGCGCTGAACTATACACGGGAAATCAGCCTACCACACGACAAGAATTCGCTCACACTTCACTTCTCCAACTTCGATTATCCGCACATCCAGAATGTGATGTACCAGTACTATCTGGAGGGAATAGACAAGACCTGGCGCCCGATGACCAGCATCAACCATGCCGAGTTCAGCGACCTGAACCCAGGCAGCTACACCCTACATATCCGTACCCGTATAGGCAGCAACCAGTGGAGCGAGGAAACCTTGCTGCACATCACCATCTGCCAGCCTTGGTACAATACGGTATGGGCGTGGTGCATCTATCTGCTCATCATCAGCGGAGCCGGAGTACTCTACTACCGTTCATGGCTGAGAAACTTCGAGCTGAACCAGCAGATTGCATTGGAGAAACAGATGTCTGATTTCCGAATCAACTTCTTCACCCATATCTCTCATGAGTTCCGCACCCCGCTCGCCATCATCCAGAGTGCCGTGGAAAAGATGATGACCAAGGGAGAAGGCTATGCTTCCAAGAACACCATCTATACTCTCTCCAGAGGAACCAAGCGACTGCAGCGACTCATCAACCAGCTGATGGAGTTCCGCAAGATCAATACGGGCAATATGAAGCTGAATGTAGAAAAGGGCGAAATCATCGGTTTCGTGCGCACCATCTACAATGATTTCTATACCGTAGCCAAGCAGAAGAACATCACCATGAGTTTCACTCCTTGGACCAGCAACCACGAGATACTCTTCGACCAGGAAAAGGTGGAAACCATCGTCTATAACCTGCTGAGCAACGCCGTGAAATATACCCCGGACAGGGGCATCATCAGCGTAAGACTCTATCTGGAGAACGACATCGTATTCTTCTCGGTAGAAGACAACGGTCCGGGCATCAAGCCGGAAAGAGAGGCTGACCTCTTCAAGCCATTCATGCACGGCTATGCTTCCAAGGGCGGTATGGGCATCGGTCTCTATACGGCGCATAAGATGGCAGAAATCCACAAGGGTTCGCTCACCTATCAGCGTTCCCGGAATCTCGGAGGCAGCCGCTTCTGCCTTGCCCTGCCAGACGATGCCGGCAAGTATCAGCCGGAGGATATCATCGAGAAGAAGGCGCTGGACGACCACAGCATCGACAAGGACGAGATAGACATGATTGTGAAGGAGATGACTCCGAAAGCCATCAACAACGTTACCGTGATGGTGATAGAAGACGATCCGGACATGCTGGAACAGATCAAGTCGGAGCTGTCGGTCTATTTCCATGTGGAAACATTCATGAATGGCAAGACGGGTTACGAGAATATCCGGAAGATTAAGCCAGCCCTGCTCATCAGCGACATCCAGCTGCCGGAAATGAGCGGCTACGAGATTGTAAGCAACATGAAGGCGGATCCGGAGACGCAGAATATCCCGGTCATCATGCTGACCGCCTTTGATGATACCAGCCATATACTGAAGGCATACAAGAACTTCGTAGATGACTATATGGTGAAGCCTTGCAACTTCAAGCTCTTCATCGCCCGAGCCCTGCAGTTTGTGGCTATGGACCTGAAGGCGAAGCAGCAGGCTGAGGAGAAGGCGAAGCTTCAGGAAGAGACCCTGCAAGAGAATGCTCCGCAAGAGAACCCAGAGCAGACGTCAGGCGGAGAAGCCATCCTGATCAAGCCTGTGAAGGAGCTCAAGAAGAATGAGCCAACCCTCCTGATGTCAACCCTGGACAAGAAGTTCAAGGACAAGCTGGAGGCAATCGTGGCACAGCATATCGGCGACAACAACTTCAATGTAGACCGCCTTGCCGAGCTGCTCTGCCTGGGCCGTACCACGGTATATAACCGCACGAAGAGCATCATGGGTGTTTCGCCAAACATCTATATCCAGAACGAGCGTCTGCGCATTGCCGCCAAGTTCCTGCTGGAAGGCGAATACACGGTATCAGAAATCAGCGAAAAGGTTGGCTTCTCCGATTCCACCTATTTCTATAAGTGCTTCAAGAACAAGTATGGAATAGCGCCTAGCAAGTATGGCAAGTAAAGATTGCCTGCCAAATAGATTACAAAAAAAACTCGTTGGCTTCTTTACCAACGAGTTTTTTTATTCTTATAATTATAAATTACCAGCCTGGATTCTGCTCCCACTTCTGTCCATACTTCTCGTGCTTCAGCATCACGTCGTTAGGGATTGGGAAGAGATACATCTTGTCATCCCACTGGCGCTGTACGGTTTCACGGGTATAGGTGAAGGAACCATCATCGTTCCTGGTAATCTTCATCTCCTGAATGTTCTTGAAGAACTTGTTAGCCTCCTTCCAGCGGCGTACATCCCAGAAGCGATGACCCTCGAAGGCAAGTTCTACCATGCGTTCGTTCTGATACTTGCTCCACCACTCCTCATTGCTCAACGAAGTAGGGAAATCAGGCATTCCGGCACGCTGACGAATCTTGTCCACAGCCTCGTCTGCCGACATAGGGAGATCGGCACTCGTAGCAGTGGCGCTGCCCAGATACTTGAATGCAGCCTCAGCATAGTTGAGATAGAACTCACCCAGACGATAGGTAACCCAAGTATGATAGTCGCCCTGCTTCTTGGTCTTTGAAGTAAGGTCGATATCACCATGCAGCAACTTCTTCAGATAGTAACCCGTAGGAGTGCCACAGATCACCATTCTTGGCGATGGTCAGCTCGAAGCGAGAATCACAGTGACGCAATTTATAGACTGTAGTATATTTAGCTTTCAACATACAAACTCGCAAACACTTACCAACGAGTTAATATTTTATAATAATCACCGAACACCTTTTCAAAAAACATTATTTTTTTACGATAGGAACATTAGGATATTCTTCTAAATACAGGTGGTCATCAAAACGAGAATAATCCCATTTTAAATAAGGAACAAACTTGTGATATAAAGAAACCATGTTACCTTCTTTTGTATTTATCTTTATGTTAAACAGAGAAATGAAATCTGAAAATGTATCAAACTCTGAACGAGCTCCAGGAAGACCATCAGGCGTAGTTGGTATATAAGTTTCAATTGGAGCTTGTGAAATATCCATGTCATCTATAACGTTACCATCTTCATCCCAAAAAGGTAAAGTAACAAGATAATATGAATTTCCCATTGTGTATGTTTTGCCATATAGCCAATTACCATTTGTAATAAAATCCACCATACCGTGATCAGAATATTTGGTACCAAAAGCATTTTGAACACAAGGACCACCTATTTGAGTTTCCACCCTAACTCGAGCAGGATTAGAACCACCTAACCTAGAAACCAAATCAGGATTAAAGACAACATACTCTCTATTGTCCCAATCAGTACTAGCATACATCCTATAATCGAACCAAAATGGAATCCCAATATTTTGCTTTTCTAAAACCACATAAGGATTTACAAGAACAGCAGGCTTCTTCGTAAGGCACCAAACTCCTAATCGCCCAACATTTTTCACAGATATAGACATAGACAAAGGCACAATCAATCCTGTTTGCAATGTTTTCATCTCACCTTCTAATTCTACAGTTCCTACAGTATTCAACTGAACAGATTGAGTGGTTTGAGTTGTCTTGGAAAACGATCCAATAAAAGAACCTAAAGCAGCTCCCACAGCAGAGGTAACTAAAGAACCAGCCCCACTGCTAAGAGACTTTTTCACATCATCTCCAAAGTTGGCATCCTTTACTTGATCTGAAAGTAAGCGGCTCCGCGTTTATACCTTGCATAATTCAAAAAA
>NZ_QSAV01000048.1:0-25504 GCF_003465495.1 Segatella copri
TTGCTCCCGATGGTCGCAGAAAGTGAGTGTACCAACTGTAAGCAGTATATCGAATGGCAAACATACAGAAACAAGACTATTCTTTGCGGAAATGCTACATTAAGACAAAGAATGCTTCCTTTTTATTTTCATCAATATCTGCCTTTTTGCGGAAGCTAATCCTGGGGATAGGGTCTCTTGTTCCAACATGTCCAATGCCATCTTTAACTCGCTGAGAAGTTCGGGATAATACTTCATTTGCCCATAAGCAAGCTTCATGCAATAGGCTCGTATAGCATAGGGTTGAGCGCAAGCGGTAATCTTGCTTACACAGAAGTCTATGAAATCCGAGCGGAGGAATTCTTCTTCAAACGGTTGGCGTAAGAGAAGATTGAGCATTAGACGGCGTTTCCCAACATGCTCTTCCTTCATCACTCGGTCAATCAGCTCGTCATGTTTGCAATAAAGCCACTCATTATTGGCTAAGTCGAAATTTGATAGAACATGCAGTGCATTGAATGCTACTCGGTTGTCCTCATCGAAAGTGAGCCGATAGAGTTCTTCCTTTCGGTGATTGTTCTCTTCGCCTTGGGTGAGAAAGCATAGCTCATGGATGTTATCCATGCTAATTCTACCAATTAGTTTTTGTTTCATATCATGCGGCTTAGTGTCCCATTCTTGATGTATCAACTGCTTTTACTTTTTTTTCTTTATAGCCACCGAACTTATAAATAACAGCAAAAGTAGCAGTAGCCCAATTGTTGTTAATTTTCATACGGTAATCTTGATTACCTTGTACGGAACGAGTGTCTGCCTTGTTGTTGAAGATGTTGCTGCCATTTATGCGCAATCCCCATTTCCCATCATGTGAAGTCCATTGTAACTTGGCATTCATTCTAAAGATAGGACTTACATCATAAACACCTTGTATTACTTTTGACTGAAAGAAAGGGTTGAGTATAAGGCGTAAGTCTTGTGTGCTGCAAAGTTTTATAGATGCAGTACCTCCAAGTGCTGCCGTCAGCTTCTTGCGGTTGAATGGCAAATCGAAGAAATGGTCACTTTTGGCATGTTTATAGATTCCTACAGCAAACACATTACCGTTGAGCCATTTGCCAGCACCGAATATTGCAGAGGCTTGCAATCCAAAGCTATTCTCATAGTTGAAGTTGGTTTCCTTCAATATTACCGCCATACGGTCTGTTGGTTGGTACGGTAACTGCACAGAATAATCAGGTTTCAGACTTGCAAAAGCCATCAGCGTATAACGTCTTTTAATCTGCCACATAAGGTTGACATTGTAATAAGAGTATGGTTTCAAATCAGGATTGCCATGTATCTCGGTATATGCCGATGAGTAAAATACACTGCTCATTGTTGACCAATAGCTCGGAAATTCAGAATTGGAACTGAATGACAAGTTGAGTAAATGGTTCTCGTTGATATTCCACAGGGCATTGAGTGACGGATATATGCGCCATTTGTCCCATATCGGTGAATGGTATTGTTCGGCTGCTGCGGATACTTCAAGACTAATTGCCTTGTTTATCTGTTTGCTGAAACCTGCGTATATATTCCAAATACGTTCGTTGATGTCCACACTGCTTGTTGCATTAGGCAGAATGTTACCCTCTTTGTCAATGGTGTTCTGATAACTCTTGTTGCTTGTGAATTGTCCCTTTACACCATACGACAATCCCCAACCATGTGTAAAAGAATGGTTTTGGTCGGCTGCGAACATCCATTTGCTGATAGTCTGTTCACTGCCACTTGTAAGGTTGCGTTCCGTTTCTGTCGTATTTTCATCTGCATACATCGTACCGTCAAGTTTTTGTTGTTGAGGGGTACGATAGTTAGTGTACGAACCACTAATGTTAAGTCCAAAAGGAAGTGAGTAGTTTACATCAACATTGTGCAGATACACATGAGTGTCGTAATGCATTCCGCTTACACTTGAACCTGTAGTGTGATTGTTGGAGCAAGACTTTTGCCATTTTCCCGTATAGGCAATGTCAAGTCGATGGTTCTTGCTAAATGCATAATTCATACCAAGTCGGTAGTCATGAGCAATACCAAATGATTTCTGCCACGTTTCATCGTTGTAGTGAATACGCCCGTTATCCAATGGATGGTTGGCTATGCGTGAAGATTCACCATATGAATTGCCGTTAATAAATTGATATTGTGCATCCATTCCAAATTTGCCCCTCTGCATGGAAAGATAGAAATCTCCAAACTCTCTGGAATATTTGTTTTGCTGTAATCCTCCATTTATCTGTCCCGACAACTGATTTTTCCCTGCATAATCTTTCGTGACGATATTTATAGCCATGCCACGAACATGATAACGTGCAGGAGCAGCAAGCATCACCTCTGCTTTAGCCAACTGTGCAGCAGGCATCGCTTTCAATCTGTCTGCAAGCTGTTCTTGCGTTAAAGTGGTCGCCTGTCCGTTGATGATAAGCGTCACCTCGTTGCCGGAAAACTTGATGCCACCATCAGCATCACTAACACCAGGAATACGTGTAAGAGCCTCATAGGCATTGTCGGCAGGTAGTTGCTTCATGAGTAACGGCATGTTATAGGATAACATACCTCGCTCAGCCTTGACGATAGGGCGCGAACCTTTGACCATTATTTCGGGAAGGTTGTGCATCATGTTCTCCATTGTGAGCGAATCATTCTGCGTCTGAGTTTGAGCTTTCACGTTAGCAACTGAAAGCAGAAATAATCCTAAAAGGAATACTTTATTGTCCATATTTTACCTTTCTAATCTACATTCTCTTTCTATAACTTTCAAAAGTACGAAAAAAAATCCATAAACGAGAACGTTTTGCTTTGTATTGTAGGAATGAGGACGACATTTAACATTTCTCTTACTTTTAATGCCGTATATGAAATTTATCTATGCTGCATAGACAATGTGTTGCTACATTTGGAATAAGCACACTTCCAACCCAAAATTAATAATCTATAAAAACAAAGCAAAAAGTGTCGTTTTTCAGATTTTAGGTTTAACTTTGCATCCGAAAAGAGTTGTTTGGCAAGCAAGGCAAACTTATGTAGAATGTAGAAGTTAAAACTATTGCCAAGTCATTACCTCTATTGAGGAAAGACACTCATAAATCGCTCATTTTAAGCTATTCAGAAGATTTTAGCAGAATTTTTATGAAAAAAGTCTCAAAGTATCATCTTTTGGGCTAAGTAATGGTATAAATAGCTGGTATATAATAATATACAAGAATGATACTTTTCTGTAAAATATTTCGAAAGTCTCATTTTTGTATGTCGCAATGTATCAGATGTTTATAATGTTATTTTCTCTAAATAATGATACTTTGATACTTTTTCACAAAAAACTTTTATGTGCAGGAAATAAATGAGGAGAAAATGCAGAAGCTGAGTGCTATTGTGACCACGATTTCTGATAAGCAGTATCAAAGCGATTAACTGCCTGGAGAAGGTTGTAGATAGGGTTGATTTAGCAGAATGAGTTGGTTCTACTGGATGACGGAGTCGGTTCGATGGGATAAAGGAGTCAACTCTATAGGTTGATGCAAGCGTCTTCGTGAGTTGAAAGACATTACTTCTCGGGTTCCAGAAGATACCTTCTCAGCAGTTGTCACTAGGCTCTGCAGGTCTGCCGAGCCTAGTCGGCAGGTCTGCTGACTGCAGTCAGCAGCTTTGCTGAGCCTAGTGGCAACACTTTATTCTAGCCGATATTTCTCTCATATCATCCGGAAGATAAGAGATTGCCTTCTCTTTCATATCTTGCGGAATACCGAATCGGGCTTCGGCGATACTGCCAACGATGGCTCCGATGGTATCGCTATCGCCGCCATGAGATATGGCGAGGCGGATAGCATCTTCGAAGGATGAGGCTTGCGAGAGGAGATTGAAAGATAATGGCACGGCATCCATGCAGGTTTCATCGAATTTGCCTTTCGGATAATCTCGGGTATCGAAATCCTCGTAATAGCTGCGGGCGATATCCTTGAAGGCTTTCATTGCCTTATCATCAGATTCTTTAGAATTCTTATCTTTACATTCCTTAGATTCTTCTGAGAATCTGCTCTTGCGGAAATGCCAGATGGCATGAGCCACGGCTTTGGCTCCCTTGATTCCTTCGGGGTGGTTATGAGTAGGAAGAGCCGTTTTCTCGGCCTCTTCCAAAACCTGCGACAGGTCATCGAATAGCCAAGCCACCGGCGATACTCGCATTGCCGAACCATTGCCAAAACTATTGTATGGCTGCGGATCAAGAGAACGAATCCACCCCGCGAATCTTCCGCCATACGCTCCTTTTGGAGAAGGATAGCGGCGGCACCAATCCAGCAGGCTTTCCTGATAGCTTCGTCCGTTCAATATCGCATCAGCTATCGCTACCGTGCAAATTGTATCATCGGTGAAGTCGCATCCCTCGCCGAACATCTCGAAATCATAATCAAACGTATTGTTGAACTCATATTTTGAGCCAGCAATATCTCCTATCATTGCTCCTAACATAAACTGCTAATTATCTATAACTTTACTCTATCACCTTCCAGAAACTCTCCGGCAGACTGATGTTCTTCATCTCCTTTGCCTTCTCGAACAATGGGGCGATGTCTTCGGCTTCGAAGCCGGCGATGCCGCAACCTATTGGGGTTACCAGGAAATGAAGCTCTTGATGATGCTTGGCATAGGCGATGAAATCATCCACGTATGGACGGATGGTTTCTACGCCGCCCTGCATCGTTGGGATGGCGTAACTCTGGCCTTGCAAACCAACACCCTTGCCCATGACGGCACCGAAATGCAGGCGGGCAATGCGGGCTGCTCCACCACCATGCATGCCAGCCAGATTGCTGCCAAACACAAAAATCTCGTTCTCTTTTAATGAATCAATCCAGCTAGGAGTGATTCTTCCCTTCTTCATATTTTCCATATTCTTCTTATTATTAAATATGTTATTGCTGTTATCAGTCGCTTCCTCGCAGCGCATGTATTCGGACATCATTCTCGGCATCGACATCTTCGGAGCACTTTCGATACAGGTGTCTTCCTCCGCGAACGACAGGTAGCTTCCGTATTCCGATGCATCGAAGTATCTCTTGAAATAAGGAATCACTACATCGTGCATCATCTTCTGACAACGCTGGGTAACGGCAGAATGAGATATGCCCAACTGAGCGGCTACGTCCTTGCCCCTGAATCCCTCTATATAGAGCATCTTCAGAATGATGCTGTTCTTGCTGTCTCTGCCATAATAGAAATTGCCGATGTCTTCTATCGTCTGGTAAAGATCGTGCTCAAACTGGTTGTCGGTGAAAATCAGTTTCTGAAAAATTCTTTTCTTTCTTCATATCGATATATCTTTTTGATATCCGCAATCCGTTTGCAAATATATACTTTTTCTTTGAGAAAGCGGAGAAATAGCTCCTTTTTCTCTTCTCTATGATATTAAAAGAGAAAAGAGGAGGAAAAATTAAGCAGGTATCGAAAAAATGCATCCCGCTTTTTACTTTTCCCATTTTGGAAGGTCATATAATCGTAACGTTCATGAAAATAAACGAATATGAGTGTAAATGACAAAGGCATAGTGGATACGCTGAAGGAATGTCCGGAGAACGGATTCAGAATGCTGATGATGAAGTATCAGGAACCGGTTTACTGGCATATACGCCGATTGGTGGTTTCGCATGATGATGCACAGGATGCTTCGCAGGAAACTTTTGTGAGAATCTATCGCTCGTTCAATCAATATCGGGGCGACTGCTCACTGAGAAGTTGGATTTACCGCATCGCTACCAACGAGGCCCTGCGGCTCATCAGCAAACGGAAACAGGAAGAAGTTTCTCTGGAATCAGATTCAACGGGCGTCAGTCTCATCCCAGCAGATAATTATATCGACTTCGATGATAAGGTGGCAGTAAAACTGCAGAAAGCGATTCTCTCGCTTCCGCCTAAGCAGCAGCTGGCATTCAATATGAGATATTACGATGAACTCGGGTTCGACGAAATAGCGAAGGTCGCTGATTCCACGCCAGCCAGTATCAAGGCAAGCTATCATGTTGCCAAGGAGAAAATTATCAAGTACATGAATTCGAACGATTAAGTGAGAGTTCTGTGGGTTTTTAAATGGTTATTCAAAATGGAAAAGAATATGGATACAAATTTTGATTTCAACAAAACCGGGAAGTTTGACTTCGGTAAGGTGGGTAAGCGGATGCCTTATTCTACGCCAGAAGGATTCTTCAAGGAGATGGAAGCCAATATCCTGGAGCAGGTGAAGAATGACAAACCGGCACCTGTCAGTATACAGCCGAAGAAACGATCTCTGAGGAAGGTGATTTGGACGGCTGCAATAGCTGTGGCAGCATCGGTGGCAGTACTCCTGGTACTCAACATCGATTTCTCAGCCTCTTCTTCTCAACCTTCACAGGTGAATAACGGAATACAGGAGGTAGATCAGGCTTTCGCACAGCTGTCTTCTGCCGATCAGGCTTATCTTCTCTCTGTATATCAGGAGGATGTGTTCCTCAACAATTAAACGGATTCAATAATAATTTAAAATGATAGAGTTATGAAACGAATTTTGGGTATTTTAATGATGGTCATCGCCATGATGACGGTTACTACAAGTGTATGTGCACAGGCGCCTAACCAGAAGCAGCGCCTCAGTCGTGAACAGTTGGCAGAAAAGCAGGCTCAGTACATCTCTCGTAATTTGGGGCTTGATGAAAAGACCAACGCTAAGTTTATCGAGACCTATACTGATTGTCAGAAAGAGGTATGGGCTTTAGGTCCTCGCCCTCATCACAAGAAGGGCGAAATGAAAACGGATGCTCAGACCGAACAGGAAATCAAGCAGCGTTTCGAGATGAGCGAGAAGATTCTCAACATCCGTCAGAAATACTACAAGAAGTATTCACAGTTCCTGAGCCAGCAGCAGATTCAGCGTGTTTACGAACTGGAGCGACAGATGATGAAGCGCTTTGCCCAGAAAGGTCCGCGCAAGGGAATGGGTAAGGATGGAAGACCAGGTCCGAGAAGAATGCATGGACCTGCACAGCAGAAGTAAAAAACGGCAGAAATGTTTAGCGTAATAATATATTAGTCCTCTTATACAAGGAAAAAAGATTACTTTCTATATTCAAATATATGCGAACGACGATTGGTGCAGGAGCGTGCGCCAATCGTCTTTTCTTTCTCATGTAATTATTTCTATCATCTTTTCTTAAGAGATTTTTCCTGCTTGTTCTCCCAAGCCAGAATCAGACCGATGACGCCGGCATAGCTCTTTCTGCCGCCTTCTACATGGTTGCCTCTCAGATAGAGTTCGAAGAAGAAATCCTGGGCAGCATCCAGTGCCTTGCATCTTTTGCCCTGCCAGTATCGGCGGTCGCTTTTCAGCAGCCTGATTATCTCAGGACGGATATATTTCAGATATTTCTCACCTTCCTTTTCGCCGAGAATGTCGAATACATTATATAATACATGGGGCAGAATGTGGTAATATCCGCTGAATTTCAACGCCTTATCCTGTGATGCCGTACAGACGAGATAACTGTAGAAATTCGCCTCTCCTTCGTTGGCAATGCCCAGGAAATGAGCAAACTCATGGGCATAGGTAGCCGGATAATCGTGTGCAAGAATATCGCCGTTCAGCGTAAATTCGCAGAAGAATGGTCCCATGCTGCCGGTTACACCCGACATCGAACTGAGGGGCGTAAACACCATCGTCTTGGCATGCGGATGCTGGTTGAAAGGCGGATTGATGCCCTCCCGATAGCCTATCTTGTTATATTCCTTCAGAACCGCATCCCGCACCCGATTCTTCAGTTTATCATCCACAATACAATTGATTTTTGCCCTCTTCCCTCTCCGTTCTTCACTCAAAAGGTTGAGGCTGTCAGCATACTGGTAGGCAAATTTTCGGAACTTCTCTTCCGAAACCTCAGCAGGCTGCATGCCTACTCTATAATAGATAACGGGCTGCGAATAGTTCAGTCCCCAAGCTGCATAAAACCATACATATACCCACAGCAGATATTCAATTACCCTCCCGAAAACCGCCTTTTTCTTCGGATAGCCGCCGCTCTTGGCAGCAAGAAAGATAAACCGACGGGCGAGTTTCTTCCGTAATCCAATCTCGTAGATAGGATAGAGGATGACCCAGGCGATGCTGAGAGCTATGAAAATATCGCCCACGGCAAAGGGAAAGATGCCTGAGATGGGCGAAAGAAGGCTGCCGATAACGGGATAAACACGGTAGGTGTAGATAACTCCCCAGAGAGGAATCATCTTGGTAAGGGTGACGAGGATGAGCAACAGCAGCAGTACCCAGTGGCGCCACTTCATTCTGTCGAGTCGTAAAGTATGTAATATCTTCATCTTGTTTCTTGTTTTTTATCTTGCATGGCTCTAGAACAGAGCTGTTTTTTTGCACTTTTTGCCCCTGATGTGCAGAGATGGTGCAAAAATACAAAAGTTTTCTGAAATATTGACACAAGAATTCTGTTTTTTTACTAATTTTGCCATATTAAAAGTTGAACTTAATAAATAGAGGAGGAGTTATTATGAAACAGACACTGGAATCATTCGAGGCTATGAACCTTGAATATGAGAACCTCTATAATGAGGACGATGAACGTAGAGAATATAATTCTGTCTGGTACAGCTAGTTACAATGTATTATAAAAAGGCTGTAACAGGTGAATTAAATTAGTGTTACATATAAAAAAGATCGTTAGGATAATAAAAGACTATGCCATAGTTACTAAAGAAATGATGTAACATAGGCATAGTCTTTTTTTATGTCCTTTCCTTGCTGGCTGTTCTTTCCTGCGTTTCTATTTTTCGAAGTGCTGGTAATCTTTGCTGTGTTTCCAGTCACCTCCCCATCTGAATCCTTTTGCCTTGAAAAGCCGGTAGCAGAGGTCGCCTTTCTTTATCATATAAGCGTGGTTCTTGCTGCGGTCCAGATAGGGGCGGGCGGTGGCAGGTTCCACCACTTCCTTGCCGTTCTTCAGTCGTTTGTGGTAAGGATTGTAGAGGGTGTTGATGTCTACGGCCAGTCCCCTTCCGTGCTTCGATACCGTATGGGTATGTGAGATGAAGCGGAAGTTGAAACAGGAGGAGTTGTTGGCTCTCATCGCCCTTTCATCGTCGGCATCCCAGTAGTCAATGAGTCTCATCCGTTCTATCGGATATTTTGCCTCGTAGAGCTTTTTCAGAATATCGAGCACATCTGTGGCTATCGCCCTGTTCACCACCATCTCTCCTACGATGTTTCTGCCGTCCTTGTCTACGTGCAGGCATCTTATGTATCTCAGTTCGCTTCTTGCCACGGTACAGTTCTTCTTGTATGTCTTGCCCTGCATCAGGCGGAAGATATCATCAGGAATAGTGGAGATGGAGAAGAAATGCTTCTCGCCCAGTTTCCTGATGGTTTGAGAACTGACGTTTTCTCCAGGCTGCTGTGCCTTGGATGGGAGGCAGAAAAGTCCGGAAATAAACAGGCATATCATCAATATATTTTTTGCTTTCATCACGTTTCTCCTTATTTTGCTACGGGTATATAATGCGAATCCTTGATTTCACCAATCACGATGATGCTGTGCAGACTTCCTATGCAGTCGATGTTTCCCAGCGTGTTGAGCATAAAGTCCTGATAGGCTTTCATATCCCGGGCATATACCTTGATCTGGAAGTCATAATCGCCGGTGGTGTTGTAGCACTCCGTTATCTGGTCGATGGCCTGCACGGTATCCATGAATTGCTGAATCAAATCGTGGGTGTGCTGCTTGAGCCGGATATTGCAGAGCACGATTACGTTGTGCCCCAACTTGTGATGGTCTACGATGGCTCCATATCGCTGGATGTATCCCTCACGTTCCAGCCGCTTCTGCCGCTCGAAGGTTGGAGAAGGGGAGAGGTGTACTCTTGCAGCAAGTTCCTTTACGGTGAGTCGGGAGTTCTGCTGCAGTAACTTCAGTATTCTGATGTCTGTTTCATCAAGTTTTTCTTCTGTTGTCATTGTTTCTTTATTACTGATTTTATTCATTTTTGCAGAATAATATTCTGCTGAATTGCTTAATTCGCTGCAAAGATAGTATATTTTTCTGAATTACGGAGAATATTTGGCAAATAAAATTCTTCTTCTTACCTTTGCACTCGCAATTCCGGATGCAAAGCGTCATTCATCGGTAATGACAGGATAAAGAGTCATTCACATCAAATAATAATAAGGAGATAAAAATATGAGCAACGTAAGAAATATACATTTTGAGGCAGTGGGCAGCTATTTGCGCCCTGCAGAGTTGAAGGAAGCGAGAGCTAAGTTTGCTGATGGCAAGATTTCTGCCACCGACCTTCGCGCCGTAGAAGACCGACTGATTACTGAGGTCATCAGTCAGCAGAAGGCGCATCGCCTGCCTTATATCACCGATGGCGAGTTCCGCCGCAGCTATTGGCATCTCGACTTTATGTGGGGATTCAATGGCGTGGAGCATATCGAACTGGAGCATGGCTACCAGTTTCATGGCGAGGAGACAACCAAGGGTTCTATCCAACTGACCGGTAAGATTACCGGCGAGAATCATCCTTTTATCAGGGATTTCCTTTTTGTAAAGCAGTTTGAGGAGTTGGATGCCAATGGCGAATATATCTTCGAGGCAAAGCAGACGGTTCCTGCTCCGGCACAGTTTCTTGCCGAACTGTTCCGTGGCAAGAATGCCGAGAATACCCGCAAGTTCTATCCTAACACCACCCAGCTGATTGAGGATATTGCCCAGGCTTACCGCACCTTCTTCCAGGAGATTTATGCAGCCGGTTGCCGTACCGTCCAGCTGGATGACTGCACCTGGGGAATGATTGTGGATAGCGATTACTGGAAGGCTAAGGTGGGCACAGGTTTCACCCTTGAGCAGGAAGCCCTGCAATATCTGAAGGTGAACAATCTTGCCATCGAGGGCAAACCGGAGGACTTGACCATCAACACCCACGTATGCCGTGGCAATTATCATTCCTGCTATGCCACCAAGGGTGCCTACGATGCCGTGGCTCCTTATCTCTTCGCTCATGAAGATGTAGATACCTTCTATCTGGAGTATGACGATGAGCGTTCGGGTGGTTTCGAGCCGTTGAAGTATGTGGCTGATGGCAAGAAGGTGGTTCTGGGTTTGGTAACCTCCAAATCTCCTGTGCTGGAGGATAAGGCTACGGTCATCGCCAGAATCCACGAAGCTGCCAAGTATATTCCTCTCAATCGCTTAAGCCTCAGCCCTCAATGCGGCTTCGCCTCTTGCGAGATTGGTAATAAACTGACCGATGCTGAGCAGTGGGCAAAGATAGATCTGGTGAGAGAGATTTCCGAGGAAGTTTGGGGATAATGATATATTCAAGGAGAAGATGTGTTGTCTGTCATGGCTGCACATCTTCTCTTTTTTATTTACTTTTTATCAAAAATGTTTGGTGTTTTCATGAATTACTAGTAACTTTGCACCCCGAAAAATAAATACATCATTCATTAAGATTATCAGAGAAAATGGAATATATGTCTCAGGAAGGTTACGATGAGCTCGTGGCCGAACTTCAACACATGGTTAACGTAGAGTTGCCAGCCGTTCGCGATGCGATAGCTGAGGCCCGCGACAAGGGCGACCTCAGTGAGAATTTCGAGTATCATGCAGCCAAGCGTGAGCAGGGCAAGCTGTTGAGCCGCATCAGCTTCAAACAGAAGGTCTTGGAGAATGCCCGTGTCATCGACAAGTCTCGATTGAAGAGCGATACTGTTGGCTTGTTGAGCAAGATTAAAATTACCAATCTCGCCAACAAGTGCAGCATGAATTATACCATAGTAAATCCTCACGAGGCTGATTTGCATAGTGGAAAAATCTCTATCAAGTCGCCTATCGCCAAGGCCCTTCTGGGAAAGAAGGCTGGTGATGAGGTAATGGTAAAGGTACCAGCCGGTTTGCTGAAATTCCGCCTGGATAGCGTTGAGTTATAATGTATTATTTAAAAGGAAAGAGGGTGTTTCTTGGACTTTTGACACACCCTCTTCCTTTTTTTATAAGTCCCTATTTACATTGGCTTGGCTGTAGTATTTTTAAACAACGTGTGTTAGACTACTGTTATACAAATCGAAATTTATAAAGGAGAATATTGATGAAATTATTTTTATGTTCGCACTTTTCAAGTGTAGGAAGTCTGATAAAGGAAGAAATTGAAAATAAGAAAGTCGCATTTATTCCAACAGCTTCACTGCGTGAAGGCTACACCGGTTATGTCGGCTCGGCTCGAAAATTATTCAAAAAGTTGGGAGCGATCGTAACTGAAATTGATATTTCAACGGAGGCTTATTCAATGATACAGTCTGTTTTTGAAGAAGCAGATGTGATATATTTTACCGGCGGAAATTCTTTCTTTCTTATGGACCAGCTCCGTAAAACGGGAACTGATGGACTGCTGAAAAAGGAATTGGCAAATGGAAAATTGATGATCGGCGAGTCGGCAGGCGCAATTATATGCGCTCCAAGCATCCAATATATCGAGCAAATGGATGAAAAGCCGGAGGACTACTCCCAAGAAGATGATGCAGGGATTGATTTGATTGATTTCTATGTTCTTCCGCATTATCTTACAGCACCATTTAAGAAAGTTACCGAGAAAATAATGACTGAGTTTTCGGATTTGAATCTATGCCCAATTAACAACCGTCAGGGAATTGTAATTGATGGTGAAGATTCAAAGGTTATTTGCAAAGACTAATTTGAAAATTCCAGTTTGTCAATTACAAGTGACATTGAAAGAGTCAGCCCATTCAAGGTGCTGGCTCTTTCAAAAATTCCATTCTAATAAATTGCATGATAACTTAGATTAAAAATGAATACCCATTAGCCGGAAATGAATAGAAAATGAATAAAAGTGTGGTGTTTCGTATAATTATGAGTTAGTATGCATCAGACACACTTTTGTAAAAAGGGAGTTTTATAAATCTTATTGTAGTGCTTTTATTAATTCTATTCTAATATTTCTCCAGAATCTTATTCAGTAAGAAGGTGGCATTTTGGTTTCTTGCCACGCCCTTCTGTATCTTATAAGTATAGGTAACATCTGTGCCCAAATCTATCTCGAAACAATAGTTGTGGAATTTTCCAGATGCTTCATTCTCCATCTTTGAAAGTTCCAGATCGTGGGTAGCGATGATGCCGCTCACCGGCTGTTTGGCAATGGCTTCGAGGAACTTTCTCGAACCATTCAGCTTATCCAACGAATTCGTTCCCTTCAGAATCTCATCCAGAATAATCAGCGTTCGGAGTGGCTCCTTATTGCCCTCTGCGCTTTCCTTGCAGAATTTCAGAAGTTCCTCCAATCTAATCAATTCGGCATTGAAATAAGAGATGCCATGCGTCAAATCATCGGTGGTTCTCATACTCGAGAACAATCTGAAACGTGAAATCTTCAGCTGATCCGCAAACACCGGCATACCCGCCATTGCCAGGATATAGTTCACGCCCAGCGAACGCAGGAAGGTACTCTTTCCCGCCATGTTGGCTCCGGTGATGATATAATAGTTGTCATCCTTGATGGTGAAATCGTTCTTCACCGCCTTGGCACCCAGGAAAGGATGATAGAGATTCTTACCCTCGAACACGATTTCCGGACTTCCGATACCTGCATTTTCAGAAACATCGCTATCTGTATCTGCTTCCGGACTTCCCGAAACAAATTCCGCCTCTTCTGCCTCTGGGTGATTATATCTGAAATCCGCCATCGAAACCATCGCATCCATCTCGCTGATGATATGCATCCATTCCTCCATCTTCATCATATAGGTATTCTTCCATTTCAGAAAACTGCGAACCAGGAAGAAATCGCTCAGCATGAAGGCATCGGTGAAGAAAAGACCCAGGAAGTTGCCTCTTCTGTCATACCCCTTCAATATCTTTTCCAGTTGGGCAAAGGAAGGCAGGGCATCTGCCAGGGATTTCTGCATCTCCTTGCCTGATTCGCTATGGAAATTGCGCCTGTTGATAAGCTGAAGTATCTGAGCATAGGCGATGAGCTGATGTCGAAGCTTGCCGCCGTTGCTGTCTATCTTATCAAGTGTCTGCTTGCAGACGAAGAACACCACCATGTATTGAACCAACACCCACCACAAGGCGAAATCCACCGAAACCATATCGCATATCGATAAAATCACGGAACCGATGACTCCGATAATCAGCAGCCATCCGATAACGAGCGAAATCGGAGCCCCAAACCATGCCGGCACCTCCATCATTGAAACCTTCTGCATCGCATCCACCACCGCAGCAGAATCAATCTTCTTCATCTTGCCATTCATCATCTTGCCATCCGCAGTTTGGCTTCTGTTTTTTTCGCCAAGCGCCAGGAACTCCATTCGCCAGTTTTCGCCTTCTCCAGCCAATTCCTTCTGCAAATCTCTTCTTCTTTTGATATCTTCCAGGCTCAAAGGCGTTTCCCGTGTAAGATTCCTGGCGAGTGCCTCCGAACCGCCCGATGTGATGGTTCGGCAGATGCGGTTGAACAGCGAACTCTTGCCGAAGACATCGAGGTCGAAGGAATAAGGATGCTGCGGATTCTGATAGCAATCGCCCGTTTCGAAAGGCGAGAAATCGCCCTCCAAAGCCTTGATTTCGTCCTGATAAACCTTGAGCAAAGCCGAAAGATGCTCTATCTTCTCCTTGTTCTTGTCGTCAAGTCGTCTGATTCCCAGATAGGCAATCAGGCACAGCGCCGCCCCCATCAGATAGTTCTGCGTATCTCCATCCAATGCGAAATAGCAGATCAGAAAGGCGAGGATGCCGCCAAAAGCCAGCAGCTCGCCCGTTATAAATCCCGTATTCTTACGCTTCAGGGCAGCCACCTCAGAAGCGTATCGGCTTACATATTGTTGATAATTCTCCTTGATATTCATACTTTTTCTTTATTATGAATTTTTCTCCATCCATTTATTATAGGATACATTCTCCTCTTTCCACTTATCCTTTGCTTCCGCCTGATTCTTCGGATATCCGATGATGAGGGTGTTGAGCGGAATCATCGTCTTGGGCAGATGCAGCAGTTGCTGCATTCCCTCATACCGTTCTTTCAGGGGATAGAGGGCTGTCCATACTCCGCCAAGTCCCAAGCTGTGAGCCATCAGCAGGATGTTCTCCGTGGCTGCCGAGCAGTCTTGAATCCAGAACTCCTGCTCGATGCCTTCCAGCGTCTTGTCCAGGCATCCGCAAACCACGATAGCGAGCGGTGCCTGTTTCACCATGCTGGCATAAGGACTGAACTGTGGTATCTGGTCGAGAATCTCCCGGTCGTTGATAACCACAAAATGCCAAGGCTGCTTGTTACAAGCCGATGGAGCCGCCATGCCGGCACGCAGCATCATCTCCACCTTCTCAGGCTCTACAGGCATGTCTGTATAACTTCTCACCGATGTACGGCTCATAATATTTTCAAAAATCTGATTCTTTTCCATCATTTTGTAGCATTTCTGATTTTTTCTCTTGCGGCATTATTGATCAAAAAACGCCGCATATTTTGCGGCAAAGATACGAAAAAAACGCCGCATCACCAAATTATTTCGTTTTTATCGCCCGATACATCATGTAGTAAGCGTATATATATGCCGATGTCGTTGTTATCATACTGATGATATTCACGCTGGTGAAGGCTGCCTGCTGGGTGTTACCTGCCAGATAAAACACTGCTACAGGGAGTAGATTCGAGCATATCAGCCATACCATGAAAACCAGGATAAGGGCTAAGCCCAGTTTGCGCATGTTACCTCTGTGCTTGCTGTACAGATGGCAGCCGGCTATCAGGGAGGCGATGACGGAAATCAGACCCATCGTGCTTTTTGTCCAGGTGAGTATGGAAGCCATTTGGGTAATCTGTCCGTTCTGCATCATCGTTACGAGATGAAGATTGAAGCATTGGCCCAGGATGAATGAGAGCACATAGTAAAGTACCATCAACTCGCTGCAGCGTCGTAGCAATTTTACGCCTGCCGGTAGCGTGTAGCGGAATATTCCCCATAAAGCTATAGGGGCGAGCTGCAAGACCAGTTGCTTGATGGTAACCAGGATGGGACTTATTGGAATCAGGATGGGACTTGTTCTGAAGGATAAGCCCGCTTGTCCGCAAACAGAAAATGCCAGCGAAAACAATGCGAAAATGCAATATGCATACATGGCATATTGTGCAATGCGATTTATATCTATAGAATAACTTTTTCTTTCCATAATTCTACGTTTGATGATTTTATAAACAGCTTATCTTGCATAAAGCCATTGCAAAGATACGAAGTTTTTGGAAAATTCTAGCAAAATAGGTGGAAAATGTTTGGCTATGATATATACTTGTTAAAAGAATGGCAGAGAGACCGATAAAAACTCTTAAAAATCATAACGTATCTTCTTGGATATCAATGTTTGTTGCTATCTTTGCACGGTATGTACTAATAACGCTACATGGGTATATACTAATTGAAATATAGGTTTAATCATACAATGAATAATATGAAGTTTAATCATACAGTGAATAATATGAAGAAGATATTTTTAGGATTGGCAGCTGCACTGATGTTGACTGCCTGCAATGAGAACAGACAGCCGGAGGCAATGACCAGCGTTGACTCTGCAAGTGTGGTAACCGATTTGATGATGAGTCGCAGAAGCATCCGTGCTTACAAGGATTCCGTCATCAGCCGCGATACCCTGAACGAGATTCTGAAATGCGGCATCCATGCGCCAAACGGGCAGAACCTGCAGTCGTACGAAATCAGAGTGATAGATTCTCCTGCTCTCATCGATTCAATCACCCAAGCCGTGGTAAAGGATAATCCTAAGATAGCAGAGCGCAAGGGCTTCAAGAACATCTTTGTGAATGCTCCATGCGTGGTTTGCATCGCCTACGATACTACTTATGATATGGCGCAGATTGATTGCGGCTTGCTTGGCGAGAACATCATTCTTGCAGCATGGTCAAGGGGCATCGGTTCCTGCTGCCTGGGCAGTTCTGCCCGTTGGATACTGGATTCTCCGTCGGCCAAGCCTTACCTCGACCGCATGGCATTCTCTAAGAATTATAAGCTGCTCTACTGCATCGCCCTGGGTTATCCTGACGAATCGCCGGAGGCAAAGCCAAGACGCCAGGACATGATAAAGTTCATGGATTAAGATAAATGAAGGTTGATGTCCTGTTTCAGGACATCAACGTTTCCCTCCATAACCCAACAAAAAAAGCATGGCGCAAATCACTGCGCCATGCTCCAATAAAAGAAAGCCTTATAGTCAAAATAGAAATTAGCGATTCTAATTCTTATTCCGGTACTAATCTTTTTCTAGTACTTTGCATTCTGAGGGTCAAAGTTGGTCCAACCGCTCATCCAGTTGTTGCTGCCATCGAAGGCTCCGATGTAGGTTACGGTGTCGAAACCTGTCCAGCCGGCGAAACTTGCGGCACCAAGCAACGGACTGCCGGCGATAGGAGTATAACCGTCTGCGCCAACCAATGAAACCCAACTGTCAAAATACTTGTTGCTTGGCTCTGAGAAGAAGAAGGTATTGCTGTATGACTTCTGATTCTTGTCGAGATCCTTCTTGTTGGCTGCATCATAGAGGTAATCCTCATACTTCTTGTTGGCATCAGTACCAACGGCATCCATACCTGCGAAATATACATTCTGAAGCTTGAATTTGCCTTCCTTGGCATTCTTCACGGTTTCACCCTTCTCACCATCAACAATCAAACCGATAGGCCAGCCTAAGGCTACTGAGTTGATGCAGTTTAGGTTAGAAGAACGGCGAATCTGCATGGCTGACTGGAACTTGCCGAGAGCTGAACCGTTGTTTGGATTGTATGCTCCGGCAGTAATATAATCTGTGGTGTTCTGGAACTTAGAATCCAATACCTTAGGACCTACGAAGGTGATGTTAGAGAAGGTTGCCTTGGTACGAGGGGCCACGGTAGCACCATCGGCGCAGTTGTCGCTCTCGAAACCGTTGCTCTGAGAGGTATCGGCTATCTTGCTGTCGCGCAGAGAAAGACCATACTGCACCTTTCCTGAGAAACCATTATCGGTATCGAAATCATCATCCCAGCCCTTGTAGGCTACGAGATATTTGCAGTTAACGGTACCACCAAACCACTCGAAGGAATCATCATTAGAATAAGATACCTGAACGTGGTCAATCTCTGTGCCTGAACCTACAGAACCAAGAGTCAAACCATTGATTTCCTTATCCTTCTGGAATGGATAACCGGCAAACTCGATGCGTACATAGCTTAAAGTACCAGAATTATCGGCATCATCTGCGCCGCCATGCTTGGTACGAGGACCACCCTCTATCTGCTGCTCAGTTTGGTTGTTCTTAGCTTTGCCGCAGAGAATGATGCCACCCCAGTCGCCAGGCTTTCTGCTGCCGGCAGCCTCTTCAGATGTAAAGACGATAGGCTCTGTGGCTGTACCCTTGGCGATGAGCTTGCCGCCACGCTCTGCGATGAGTGTCGCCTTGGTCTGCTTGTCGCCCTTGATGATAGTTCCCGGTTCGATGGTAAGTTCAGCACCATCTGCAATATATACCCATCCCTTGAGGAGATAAGTGCCTTTCTTCAAAGTCTGCTTGCCTGTGAAGACGAACTCCTGGTCGCCGTTACCAATCTGTGTACCATTGGCGTTTTCCTTGTCATCTGTTCCGAAGAGAATGTGGTCGCAAGCCTTCAAGCCGCCATTGGTTGTCCACTTGTAAACTACTTCTGGTCCTGGATTTGGAGAAGGAGTTGGATCGTCATTGTCACTGCTGCAACTGCTCAACATGGCAGATGCTGCGAGGATGCCCATGCATCCATAGAAATACATCTTGTTCATCATTGTTTCTCGTTTTATTAAACAAACATCTAATTATTCTTATTATTTAAAATTTATAGATTGCCTGCAAACCGATGTTTCTGCCCGGCTTGTAGCATCTTGCTATCTCTTCTACTTTCTTCTTGCTTCCGTCGCTATACGTTACATCAGCAAACTGCTTGTAATATATCTTTTCTGCAAGAAGATCTCTTACATTGAGCTTCAGCTCCAGATGGTCTCCGAATTTCTTTGCCAGCGAGAAGTCGATGGTGTTGCGAGGCATCTCGTAGCTGTGAGGCACTCGGGAATTGGAGTCATCGCCTGTGCTTCCTTCGCTTCTGCCCACACCGATGATTCGCTTGCCTATGCGGTTGTAGAGCAGGGCGATATCCATCTTCAATGGCTCATTCTTATAGAAGATGCCGGTGTTGATAAGATATGGCGACTGACCCTGCATCGGTCTGTCTTCCTCTTTCGAACCCTTCTCAAACTGTACCTTGCTCTTGATGAGGGCACCATTAAACGACCAGCTGAAATCCTTCATTCCTATGAATCCGAGATTCTTTCTGATATCCAGTTCCACACCATAGTTGTTGGCACTCTTCGCATTCTTGTAGGAATAAATCAAGTCTGTGCCGCCTGCCACCGTGTAGGTCCACTCGATAGGAGAATCGAAGTGCTTGTAGAAGACTGCCAGCGAAATGAGCTCTCCACGGGATGGATACCACTCATATCGCAGGTCGAGGTTATCGACATAACAGTTCTTCAACTCAGTGTTTCCCTGCACATTGCTGGCAAGGTCGAAGTCGTAATACACTGACGACGATACTTCACGGAATTCCGGACGGTTAATGCTGCGGCCATACGACAGTCGCACTTGGTGCTGGTCGCTGATCTTATATGTTGTATTGAGAGATGGAAAAACATCATCTGTCTTGTAATGACGGCTCGATTCACTCTTCTCGTAGTCACGGGAATTGGAGATGAGTTCCATATCATTATGCTCGAAGCGGACACCGGCGTGGATGCCGAGTTTGCCAAAGGGGAGAGACATCGCCAGGTATCCGGCGCCTAAGGTGTTGTGTCCGCGGTAGTTATTGCGCATCTGCTTTTCCTCCAGAAGATACAGCTTGTCGTAACCCATGTTTGCCTCGCTGGAGAGCAGGGTAGGGATATGGCTGTGGCGGAAGCCGGATGGCATGTTGTTAGCTGAAACATTCCAGTTGTAGATGAAATTGCGGGTCTGGTATTCTCGGCTGCGATACTCCCCATAGGCACCCACTTGCAAGTCTGGCTCAAAGTTGCCAAACTTGAAGTGGTGCTTGTCATTTACACCAAGTGAGAGAATGTGTTCGTCGAGTTGGGTCCACTCGCGGGATATGTCGTTGCCGGTGCTCAGGGCATAAACGCCCGATTCAAGAGCATCGTCGATGAGGTATCTACGACGGTCAGGCAAATGGCGGTTGGCATACGCATACCCGATGCTCCAGTCAAGGGCGTCGCTAGTGAAGGTGTGCTTGCCGGTAAGCTGACCGTTATATGTTGTTCTACTGCGGTAGTAATACTCTGCGCTTCGCTCCAGGTTCGACTGGGCACTCACGCCATCACGCCAGGTATATCGGCTGGTAGCCAACTGGTTGAAGATGTTCTTGAGCTGATACTTGTGATTGCCGTCCTTGGAAAGGAAGGTGAAGTTGAGCATTGCTCCGAGTCTCACGTTATTGTTATACTGGTCGTCAACAGAGTGACGGAGATAGTTCGGCTTGTCGTTTGCCGCATCATAGATGCCATAGAGGTTGTTCTCCATGTTCTCGTAGGTGCGATATTCGTTGGTATAGTTCAAGGCAGCGAGCATGCCGAGTGTTCTTCCGCCGAGCATCCAGCGCTGGTTCAGGCTGGCCGCCAGTTTCAAGTCGCCCAAAGGCTTCTTGTTCTTGATGAGCCAATCATTGTTGAATCCGTTGCCCAGGAGCGAAGTAGCATAATCGCCCACCGGTTTTCCGTTGGCATCGAGCTGTGGATTCAAGGTAGCATGGATGCCCCCATTCAGGTTTCTCAAGCCATTGTCGAACCCTAGGAAATCGGTTCCGGAACCTTTTGAGTAAGAAAAGTCCTTGAAGGCAGAAGATGTATTCCAGTTTCCGCCCACGGCGATGTTGAAACTGTTTTCTGCCGGAATCTCCTTGGTGTTGACGATGATGAAACCGCCTGAGTAATCAGCGGGATATTCAGCCGTTGGCGACTTCACAATGGTGAGGTTGTCAATCTGCGAACTTGGGATGATATCGAAGGAGAATGCCCTGGAATCAGCCTCAGAACTAGGCACTGCTCCTCCGTTCACCCACACATTGTTATAACGCTGCGACAAACCACGAACCATCACGAATTTATCATCGATGAGGCTCACGCCTGGCACTCGGCGTATTACCTCACCCGCATTCGTATCCTGAGTTCTGGATATTTCCTGTGCCGAAACATTGCTCACGATGACGGGACTGTTTTTGGCCACCTGTATCATTGCCGCATCCGTATTACGCCTTTCCACTGCGGTAACGGTCACCTCCTTCAGCTGCTGTTCATCAGGTTGCAGCGCAATCACCTGGTCTGCGTCCTTCGCCTGAACCCCGTCAATTTTTTGAGTCTTATATCCTACATAATTAATATATAGTGTATATGTCTTTTCTTTATCCAATCCATCAATTTGGAAGTTTCCGTCGATGTTGGTGATAGCCTTCACGTTGGTTCCATCCACAGTGATGACTGCACCGATGAGTGTCTCTTTCGATTTCTGGTCGATAACCACACCCTTAATCTGTTGCGCCCACGTTGGCATGCTAGCCGCTGAGAGCAATCCTAATACAATAATTCCCCTTTTAGCATTCATAACCTATATCGTTTGATTTCGGTTGCAAAGGTACGGCAGCATTATTACACCATGGTTGCAATGAAGTTGAAAGGCATTGACGAAGCTGCGACAAAGGTGTTACGGCTGCAACAACTAAAAAAGTTTAAACATTTAACCCTGTATTTGGCGATAAATAAAGAAATAACTATATTTGCATCATGATTACGGAATATGGTATAGAGGCAAAGTCTAATTCTGAGATTATATCAGAATTGGGGGGACGATGCTATACATATAAACATAAAATTTTAAAGCTATGAATATGAGGAGATTTATATTTTTTCTGATTGTCTGCGAGTTCTTTTCTTTGGCATGTATTGCTGCAAATAAGACTATAAAAGGACATATTGTAGATGAATTTGGTAAGAACGTTGAATTCGCTAGCGTATATGTAGATAGTATATATGCGGTATCTGACAAGGAAGGAAAATTCTCTCTGGTGGTGCCCGATGGTATGAAACAGGAACTTGTGATTAGTCATATCAGTTATCAGACTAATAAAATTCCTTATGATGTATATAGCAAAAAGACTTCGCTGCAACTTACGTTGAAAGAAAAGACTTGTGATTTGTCAGATATAACAGTCGTTTCCGGTAAAAAGCAGGAAAGTATTCTTGGAAAGGGAGTTCGGGCACCAGGTGATGTTGCATTTCATAACGTTAGAAACACGAAATATGAAACGGGACCCTTATTTGTTGTAAATAAAGACTATTATGTGAAAACAGCCAAATTGCGAGTGCAAAAATGTACTTTTGCTTCATGCACAATTCGTTTAATCATTTATGAAGTAAAGGGAACTGTTTTTGTGCCTGTACAGCATCGACCTTTGTACGTCCGATTATCTGAAATTTCTGATAAGAAGGATTTATCTGTTTGGATAGAAGAACCGTTGAAGCTGGAGCGCAATCATAAATATTATATAGGTGTAGCTGTTATGGCAAGTAGCGGTAATGGCGAAATTCATTTTCCTGCTTATTTCAAGAAGGGCTGTGTGAGAAATCTGTGTACAGATAGAAAAAAGAATTTGCCAGTAACCTTGGGCGTTTCTCTTTATGGTATATCTGCAAAGCATCTTCAGTAATCCCCCACACGCTTACTTTTCTGTTCGTATGGGGGAACGATGTGTTTGGAACTTTATGCATTTTGCCTGTTTTTACTCCTTTATCTCTTTCATGTTTGCAGGATTATAGGGAGTCAACTGCTGCATCTCCTGCTCTGTTGCTTCAGGCAAGGAAGGTATCTTGTTTCTGATGCAGAAATCGGTAATGGCGGCAGCTGATTCTTTGGGAGTAGAAGAATCCGGTTTGATGGATTGCTTCTTTTCTACATACTCCTTTTCCGTGATATATAGTTCGGTAATCACATGGATGAGTTGCTGCTGCTTGTCTTTCTTATGAGAGAAAAGATAGCTGTTGTCAGATTTCTGGAAGAGCAGGTCCTTGAAGGAATAGTAATCTTCAGGACTTATCTGGTAGGTTTCCACCACATGGTCGTAGATATCTGTCTGGGTATAACCGAAAAGCTGGTGTGTCAGATTCTTGTAGGTAGGAAGCTGGTTGATTTCTATCTGACAGATGTTCCGGCTGCTGTCCGTTTGAATACTGCCTATTGTCTGCTGATTGAGCAGGACGAGTTGAGAGCCCAGTGAATCTTTCAGCTGATATTTCTTTCGATATTGCTCAATAAGTGTCTTCTCTTCCGGCCAAGGTCGGAAGGTTCCTTTGTCGCTGACCATGAATGCTCGCTTTTTGTCTTCGGAAACGAGTCGGCTGTTGTGAAGATTTCTTTTGGAATAGGCATTGAGATCCGTCTTTCCATTCTTCAGGTTGATGTAATACTCCACGATGCCGTCGTTGAAGTATTTCATTACAGAGTCGTTGGTCTGGTAACTGCGATAATATCCCTTGAGTCTGATGAAGTGAGGACGGTTCCCTGTTACGTTCACATCCTCCAGTTTCTGTATTTTTGTGATAGGCCCAGGCATCTTCTCTTCCTTGTTCTGTGCCATGAGGCAAGTTGGGAGGAAAAGGAGAAGCACAAACAGATATTTCATATAATGATGATGTTTCATATTGATGATGCTTTAAAAAACTACTTAATGATGTGCAAAAGTAAGAATAATCAGTTAGATGCGCAAAGAAAATCTGTTATTATCAGGTTAAAACCGTAAGTAAGTAAACGATTACATACAATTATAATAAGGAATCGTGTGGTTATTGCTTTTCTTTTTGTATCTTTGCAGCCGTTTGGCAATTGTGAGTACCAAATCATACATAAAGGAAAAAAGAATATCTAATAATAAATAAAAGGTAATGACTACACTTACAATTTCTATTATTGTCGTTTTCGTGCTCGGCTATGCACTCATAGCTACCGAAAGCTTGACTAAGGTAAACAAGGCAGCGATAGCCCTGTTGATGTTGGTAGGTTGTTGGACCCTCTACATGGTGGATCCAATGCAGTATCTCCAGTTGATGCACCCTGATTATACAGGCGGTGCTGCTGGAATGGTGGAGAAAGTGACCGGAATCATCCAGGAACATCTAGGCGATACCGCCACAACACTCTTCTTCCTGATGGGTGCAATGACCATCGTGGAAATCGTTGACCAGAACGGCGGATTCAACTGGGTTCGCAAGGTGATGAAGACCAAGTCGAAGCGTGCGCTCCTCTGGCGTATCGCTATCCTTACCTTCTTCCTCTCTGCAATCCTCGACAATCTGACCACCAGTATCGTGATGATCATGATTCTCCGAAAGCTCGTCACCGACCACAAGGATCGCATGGTTTATGCATCCCTCGTCATCATCGCTGCCAATTCGGGTGGTGCCTTCTCACCAATCGGCGACGTTACCACCATCATGCTCTGGAACAAGGGACTGATTACTGCAGCCGGCGTTATTGCCGAAATCTTCATTCCGTCTGTGGTTTCCATGGTGATTCCAGCCCTCATCCTTCAGACCATGTTGAAGGGCGAACTCGTGATGCCTGAGGTTTCTGCCCAGCAGAATGCATCGGTCAGCGATTTCACCGAAGGTCAGCGCAAGGCAGTGTTCTGGTTGGGAGTAGGCGGTTTGATCTTCGTTCCTATCTTCAAGAGTATCACCCACTTGCCTCCATTCGTAGGAATCCTCCTGGTATTGGGCGTTCTCTGGACTGCTACCGAAGTTTTCTATCGCAGTTTGCATCGTGGAGCTGATGCCGAGGGCACTCAGAAGAGAGTAACCAAGTTGCTTTCTCGTGTTGATATGAGTACCATCCTCTTCTTCCTCGGTATCCTGATGGCTGTATCCTGCCTGGCTGAGATTGGCGTATTGACTGCTTTGGGTCAGGGCTTGAACGTCGTATTCGATGGCAACCACTACCTCGTAACTGGTATCATCGGTGTGCTTTCAAGTATCGTTGACAATGTGCCTCTGGTAGCCGGATGTATGGGAATGTATCCTGTGGCAGCCGCTGGTGATATGGCTGTGGATGGTGTCTTCTGGCAGTTGCTGGCCTACTGTGCCGGTGTAGGAGGTTCAATGCTGATTATCGGTAGTGCTGCTGGTGTGGTAGTAATGGGCTTGGAGAAGATTACCTTCGGCTGGTATATGAAGCATATCTCCTGGATTGCTTTCGTAGGTTACATCGCAGGTATCGTTTGCTACTGGTTCATCCGCACCTTCCTTTATGCTATCTAAAGGATAATAGTTTTCTCTTACGTGAAAAAGTTTTTTATAGGAAAAGAACGCCTAAAAAGGCAAAAAATAGCAAAATAGAGC
>NZ_QSAV01000049.1:0-25434 GCF_003465495.1 Segatella copri
TCAAGGAATGGCTGAAGGAAATCGACTTCCATCTCTAGAAAATGCTCCTCATCTGAAAACAGATGGGGAGTTTTTTCGTATATCAACATTTCAGCGTCACCACTTATATAACAAGTAGTTACACCTATCAGTATTTTGAAAAATATTATATTGGGTTCCTCATTGCAGTATCGTTTTTCTAAAATCACCCCGTCCCTCTTTGTTGATAAAGCGAGTTGCACTCGGCAATTTGAAAACGAGTTTTCATTGCACTCATTGGCATCGCTTTTTCCCATTAAAGAAGGAGTTTTTTCGAATCCCTCCGTCTCCCTTTAGCCAAAGGGAGCTCCACATCCTAACCAAGCCTTCCCTTCTCAGAAAGGAAGGATGTAACCGCCCTACTCGGTGCTCGGAACCGCTACGCTATAAGGTTGGCGGACCATCAAAGGTCTCGCCATATTGTGCGGGATGGGACCGCCTGGATATAATAAACCTACTTATTATCATATAACTCTGACAGTTCTACCGATAATGGATGCATACCCTGTTCAACATCAAATCTCACAAGCTTGGCACTTGACTTACGAAAAGAATCGGTAAGTAAAGAAATACTTTAATAGATGAAGTACAAATTTATACAACAAGTTTGTCTTTAAGTATATTTCTGTTACTCCAAGTATTCAGGTCACATATTTGTTTGTCGCGTATAAGTTTTACTATGACTCCTACTTTTTCTGAAGCCAAAGACTTCTTCAGATCGTCCATTAATAGTATCCTATTGCTAAACCGGTCACTTGCTCCTGACCTTTGGACTATCTCAAAAGAAGTTTGAGATTTACACAGACTATTTATATAGTAATTATCATTTGAACCTGTCGCAAAATCCAATAATGCAATTTTATTTTGGCTCTGGATTGCTGCTCCAAAAGTTAATGTCGGAAAATACTCTTTTATCTCATTCTTTGATAAGAAACTTTTATTAGGGATAAACGTCCGAAGAAACGTATGAGCCTTCTTTCTGAAAATATTATAAGATTTATCCGTAGTTTGAGCTATTTCAGCACAAGAGGTGCTTACTAAGCCACTAATAAATGCTGATACATCAAAAATAAGATTAGGTACAAGAAAACTCTTTGTTGTCTTTTTATAGTAATAAAGTAAATTTCGAGCTTTGACAGTCTTGATACCGTAATTTTCGGTATAGTATGCAGTTATCTTCTTGTAAACCGAATCTCCAATCTCATCTATATCGTAAACACCAGAATCAATCCACCCTGCATCAGTAACTACATATTCATTTTCTCGCTTTGTAAGAAAAACAGAAACGAACATATCATTAGATGTTGGAACAGGTGTTATTATCTCATAACTGTTTCCAACTCTTCTAACATGCCATAATGCAGAAAATGCAGTAATTATCTCGTTTATAATCTCATCCATAAGATTGTCTTGTTTTTAAAATGGTACACCTTCACAAGGATCAACTTCTATATGTTCAAAAGGAATGACAGGTTGCTCACCAATTTGTATTTTGGGGCTTATCGTTGTCAACTCCCCATAAATATTACCTTCTGAGCAAAATATCGGAAATCCTTCAGTAATATTAGATGCTGCAGGGTTAGCCTGTATTGCATCTGTTTTAGTAGCAATTAGACGACCTTTTTCATCATACTTGTGAATATGAGGAGTAGTTACTAATTGCTCTGACAAAGGAATATCATCAAAATTATTACGATGACTTGTTCCTGCAGAATCATACCTCAACAATATTTTACTAGAAATTTCATCTGTCATTAGTTTTGCACTAAAATGATCTGCATCACCATTTTTCACTTCTATTGAAATATATGAATTTCCAAATGACTCAGAGCATTCTAATGCTTTTACATACTCCAAAGAGCTTTCATGCTGCGGACGTTTGTCTTTAACAATAATTGGAGTCGTTGTATATTTTGCAGTTTGCATAAAGATTTGAAAAGAATCAAACTTTTGCAATAGTTCTTCATTAATTTTTGCCATGAATCTACAATTACTTTTCTTCAATGATTACCGAAATCCCTACTTATCTCAAAGATAGTGTCACAGACATACTACTTGTATATTACCAATACAATGCCTCCACTATATTGCAAATAGTTATACCTATCATTTCTTTGAAAAAGTTTTTTGTTCCTCATTACAGTATCGCTCTGCACTTGTCGCCACTCGAATGAGGAAATAATTCTATCTAATGTCCCGAAGATTTGGCTTTCCCTTCGGGCACCGATTTTCAATTCACTGATTTACACAGATTTCTTAGACCTGTTCGGTCTATTTTTTATCTCACGCAGATGACACAGAACTATACGATCTAACAACACACATTTCATTTTGTGAAGAATGATATCTGTCACACTGCAACTCATAGAAATCTGGAAGTGGATTAAAGTTCATTGCTATATTAATCTGCCGCTCTCACGCAAACGTTTCTTGAAACCCTGCATCACAGTATCTGCCCATTCATGAACGTTTTCTTTCATCACCTGTTTTTGCTTTTCATCAAAACCGGAATAGGCTATCTGTTGCTCTATACATGTCTGAGCCGTTTCCTTAGCTAAGTCCAGTGTATGTTCTGTCACTTTGCCATTTGTTAGCCTCTCGCCTAATTGGGCGTAGAAGTAGCCTTCAAAAAAGGCTATACAATATTCTTTTGCTGTCATACCGCTTCCTCCTTAATTATAAAAACTTATCGCAAAATTACCACCACAATTTATCCTTTACATCTTCCTTCTTATCTTCAACCTTTGCATCCAATTCCTTTAGACCTTCTGACAATTCTTTGTGGTTATCAGCAGGATCATATTTAATGAAATCAAGATGCATCGTTTCTTTATATACCTGCAATTCCAAATCGGAATATGTATTATTTGGAATCACAAAATAATGATTCTTAGAGACATGAAATGTCGTTGCATAATTTTCGAAAAGAAGTTTTATATCAGGATCATTCAAACCTGCCCCCAAAAAGATAAATGTATGAGTAAGAATAAGAGCTTCCATTATTTTATAGAAATCTGAATTTTCTATTCTAGCTCTTGCATAATCCGCTTGAGTAAAGATTATTTTATTGGTTGTATCTATTGTGCCATGATTTTTAATAATTACAGAATCTGTGCCTCGCAAATACTTTACTACATCATCATCATAGTAATGCTTCAATACTATGGTATTACGAGATTTGCTTTGGGCATAATTATCATAAATCTTATCAAAATTTGGGGTAATAGTAATTCTTGAATCTAGTTTAAATATATACTCGTGAATCGGAGCAGGCTCAAAGCCTGTACCACGGAACATATTTTTCAACAATTCATCAAATTCATTATCCCCTAACTTTTTACGCAAAAGTTCACAGGCCATCAGATACTCATAGCTATCAATACACTTCTTTATCACAGCATTATCTGGAGCACCTACCTTACTATTACCTTCCTCTAAGAATTTTCTCCATGTAGGTGGATGGTTACCATCTATATCTGTAGCATTAGCAGAAATTCCTGAGCCTAAGAACAGTACGCATCTCTTTCTAGCCAACTCTAATATTAAATCGTCAGGCCAATCCATATTCTTCTAAATTTCGATTAACGTTGCAAACAATACCATTCATAACATCCTGATATTCATCAACTTTAGTAAAATGGGCACCCAAAACACCATCATGGCTACTCAGTTGAAAAACAGGCTTATGAGCCGATTGAGACATCGGTATCAAACTATTAAAATTAGGTATTTCCCCTATTTTCAAATGCCCTTTATCTATATTGCGAGGATAATACTTACTCATTTTTTCATTAACAAGTTTAGGCATCTGAGAAATTATCTCATCGTATGCCTTTACTGCTTGTCGTTTTCCTCCTCTAGTTCTTGAAGTATATTGCTGATTTACATATCCCAAGAACATAGGATTTACTTCTACATCTCTATTATCCAACTGATAATAATGCCCTTTATTGTCATAGTATTTCTCCTGTAGCTTTTTAAAAGTCTGAATCCATTGCTCAATTGCTTTTGAAATATTATCAACAGCTCGCAGACAAAAAATATCACTTGATGTTGGCATAATAAAACCGTCAGTAAATAGCAAGACTAATCTATTTAACACTCCTAACGAAGGACCTACATCAATAAACACAAAATCGTACTTATCTTTAAGACCTAGATACATATATTTAAGAAAACAAACTGTTTTTATGGAACGTTGTATTGCATTTGATGTATCTGACCATTCACCACTCAAAAAATCTTCCATTAGGGCAAGACGAGTGTCACCAAGAACTAAATCTACTCCAAACCCTACCGAACTTTGAATTGGCAAATCAATCAAGCCTTCGCTAGACTGATATGGCTCTATATAATCATACAATGTCTTTACTGTCTGATTAGAATATACTTCTTCTATTTTCTGATCATCCAACAAATATGTTGTTGCATTACATTGTGGGTCGGCATCAATTACTAACACTTTTTTATGTAGTACAAAGCTATAATAAGCAGCAATATTACACAATAAGGTTGTCTTACCGACTCCACCTTTATTATTAAATACAGCAATTGTATTCATTTGTTCTTCTAAATTTAACTATTTTCACAAATCACCATTAGAACGTAACTACTGATTTTCAGCAGTTAGCTCATCCAACATTTTTCAAAAAAACATGTTATTAATTGGTATTGCCAGAGCTGCCAATTAGGCAGCCTTGACGTTCACCTTTTTATTCGAGTTATAACTACATGAGATTAGGGACATGATAAGATTTTCGAAAACCTACCTTCAATTGTCTTTGCGACTCTTTCGGTTCCCCTTACAGGGGACAGAAACCTTCCTTACCGTTAAGGAAGGCTCCACCTTTCTCACCAAGCCTCTCTTTCCTCAGGAACGAGAGGATGTACCCCCCCCTCCGGTGCTCAGAACCGCTACGCTATAAGGTTGGCGGACCATCAAAGGTCTACGCCATATTGTGCGGGATGGGACCGCCTGGGAGCTGATGATTTTAGCTAGCTGTAAGCTCTATCTGAAATCATTACTTTATCTGCTACCATCGGTATATTAATGATTGCCAGAATATTGTATACAGAATTAATTTCGTGTCTTATCTCTGTACCATCTAGAGGTATCATAAAGTCTAAACTTACAATTAGAGCAAGCGGAAACCAGATCATCTTCTGAGATCTTTCCAAAAACAAAAGAATAAAAACTTGGATTAGATGCACGATCAAATTCTCTTGCAATTTGCTTTTTCCAATCATAATTTATACCTTCTCTGTATTTTGAGAACATATCAGATATGAAACTTGCTACATTCTCCAGAATAGCAATGTCATCTTCATCCTCAAGATTCAGCTTTGATAGCAAATCAACAAAGAAATCGGACAATCCACTGTTTTTGGGAACAATTAAACCATATGAACTTCTTATTGCATCATAATTATCATCAAAGAGTTGTTCTGTAGATGTCTGAACAAACATCATATTTCTACCCGTTCCATATCTACGTTGATGTTTATCCGTATAAACAACAATCCATTTGTCTTCTTTTCCTTTAAGAGACCAATACAAATCCAATCGACGTTGTTCTTCATTAATACTAATCTTGGCAATTTCAAATTTTGATAAGATTAAATCGTCCATCAAATTATAATATCTCTGCTTGCAAAGAAGCATGTCTATATCTTTCAGGTGAGCCTGTTCTTCTCCATACAATGTCTTTAATAAAGAAATTGCAGACTTGTCGGTTGACTTTATTTTTTTCAACAGTCTGTTCGCTGCAGCAAAAGCCTCGCTCTCCATTGTCCAAAAATGCCCATTAGATTCCAAATCTTTCAAAGAACAAAATTTTCGTTTATCTTCTTTTTCAATAAGAAGAATCTCAGATTCGGATAATTTTTCTTTCAATATTTCTCTATCAGAAAAGTCTGTCCTGTTATATTGGTCTTGACGAAGCAAAAAGGCATTTAAGAGCCAAGTCATTTCTTCGGCAACCCATGTCACAGAAAAATCTTTTTGAAGGTCTTTCTGCTGCGTTTCTATATTATTGAGATATAATCCATAGATTGCTTCCAACATTTTCGACACACTGGACGAATTTACGTTAGAGCGGGCCACATTTGTTTTTGGAGCCTCCTTGCCTGTCATATTAGCATAGGCTACAAAAGGATGGCCATTATACCCAGGAGTATTCTCATCGATTCTGATACCTTCAATACTCATTCCCCATGGAGTTACAACAGTATCTTTCTGATCTAGCCACATATTGCTGGCTTCTACCATTGAATACTCCTTCATAAAGGAATTATACGACAGCAATATGGCTAATTCTATGCCATTATTATTATAATCTTTTATTTTATACTTTGTATCCGACAAGGATATTCCCTTAGCCTTTAATACAGATTCCAACAAGTGCTTTGGTGACAAATATCCAATCTGCCTGTCCGCACCAGCCTCATGATAGTAGAACTCACAGTTTGGTATAAGAATCCATGTGGCAAGAATTTGTTCTGGAGCAAACTTTTTGACAGACGGACGCACTTTTAATTTAATAGAAGTTCCTGTCTTACTCGTAATCTTCAAGTTCGAATCTTTTTCCGCACCATGCTTCAGTAAATACTTTCCATGGACATTTCTTATTTTCAAAAGAAGAGGCTTCTCCTTTTCGTCCATTTGTGTCAAAATATCAACATCATCAGCTATCAAGAAACATGTGAGAAGTCCGATGCCAAATCTGCTGATGGAATTATAGTTTGGGTGTTTTTTCTGAAATTCAGCATCTTGATACCTTGAAGATCCAACTTTCAGCAAGTGATTCTCTATAATATCCATATTCATGCCAGTTCCATTGTCACAAACCATAAGTTCTCGATTCGATGCATCCCAATAAACATCTACCCTTGGGGTATATTCTTCATCTTTATGCTCTTCCTGTAATTCATAAAGTTTTACTTTGACTGCATCGATAGCATTCTGTGCCAACTCTCTAAGAGATACTGATAGATTATTATATAATGTTTCGCCTACCAACAAACTCAGTATTTTCTGTTGGTCAATTGTAAACGAAAGTTGTCTACGCTCAAAATTCTTTGCCTGAATAGTCGAGTCATCAATATCTTTCCAAGGATAATCATATTTAGAGGCATATTTTTTCTTGGCTATCTCATTTAGACGATGGTTGTTTTTTAACTCCTCACGCGCATACTTTAAATACTCTATTAAAGAAAAGAAACCGTCTTCTTTTTCAAAGAATGCGGACACTTCAAAGGTATCTTTTGGTAATGCATCATTTTTGTTTCCATCTTGATCTTCAGCAATTTTCGGAGAGACACTTGACACAGCATTTTGCTTGGCCCATTCTTCCTGACTAATAGGATTAGTTGGAGATATGATAGCATACTCAATTGAAGGAGTTCTGTCGCTTGTTATATGGAGCAAGTCTGCTGTTCTTACTATCAATGCAGCATAAAACACATTTCCTTTTTCCTGTGGCGAAGTTCCATAGGCTTTTTCAACCTTATACTTTTCAAAATCGTCCAAGTCATCAAGATTATGACTTTCACAGATTGTAGCCAAATCATCTTTGAACATAGGACGGAGGCCTGAAATCATAGATGCAATTATCTCCAATATCTTTGGGTCTGTATAGCACCATGCATTATCTTCATTTCTTATCCAACTGGCTATTCTGTCTCCATGATGGTGTCTTACGAACTCTTGATAAATAAAGCGTTCTTGATCCTCGGCAGATAAAGAGGAAAGAGAAACTGTATTTTCATCCTTGTCAAGATATGCTTGTCTAAAAACCTTATATTCACCAGATGAATTTCTGTTTTCATACTCATTGCGAGTAACGAGCATACCTAAATCATGGAAATAAGTAGCAGTAACAATGAGCATCCAGTCTGCTCCAGTCATCTTATCCTGGGTTTCCTGTGGAATGATATAATCCAATGACTCCAACATCTTGTTGATGTGGGATATATCATGCTTTGTATATTGGTCAAAAATTCTGCCATCACCGATATGGGCGAGCATTTGTGTGACTTTGTCCTTCAAGGCATCTAACTTGATGGATTTAAATGCTTCCAACTCGCATGCTTTTTGCGCATGAAGTTCTGCTTTAGATAATGTATCTGACATATTTTATTCTTTTTACTAATTTATAAGTATATCACCGTTACAGCGTCCCACTGTATACAAGTAGTAACACCTATCGGTTTTATGAAAATTGTTATTTGAGAAAATTTCAAGTACCTCCCCACACCTTCGGCGCAGGAAAGTGAGCGGTACATTACATACTCTTCTTGCCTTTCTTTACCTTCTTCGATGGCTTGGCGGTTCTTATCTCGCCCTTTTCCTGCATATTCTTGAGGAAACCTTCGAAGTCGCAACGTGCCGCTGCTTCCAATTCGACGTACTCATCTTGCTGGTCTCTGTTGTAGAAACCAGTGATTCTTAAATTAAGCATAACTTGATTGAGTATTAAAAATTTAGAAGCTGTACGATTGTGGATTGTTAAGCGACAACCGTAAAACGCTTATTTTTTTTGTTTGAAATGGGCGGGTAACCCGCCGTAGTATTGTTTCTCATCGCAGTATCGCTCTGCACTGGTCGTCGCTCGAATGAGGATGTTATCTTATAAATATTGTTGCACAATATTTGCTAGTTCATCAGCATAAGAGGATGTATCTTCTACATATTCCTTATTTACAAGTATGTACAAAGATAAATCATTTCTTCTAAAATGCTCGAACTTGTCATCAGAAACCGTTGAAAGTACAAAACGACGATAAAAACGGAAACGACGGGATACCATTCCATCCTGATCTTTTTCGTCTTCTGCTCCAATAAAAAAGAAAGAAGCTTTTTTATCTCGCTTCAATACATCTAACATTATATGAAACATTGTATAGAGTATCGTTCTAGCCTCGAAAGTATTGGAACGAAGACTAAACTTATTTTTGCTGTTGATGTTTGCCTTATCGAAGAACTTCACACAATAAGCGTGTTTCTTATAACATTCAACTCTTACGATATAGGCATGATGAGACTTGTCTGACTTAAACCGATATTGCAAGGTCTGAATCAGATACTCATCACTTTCACTTTTATCTATCAGTTGAAAGATAAAAGGATAACCATCAGACATCAACCGTTCCATTAGATTAATTTTTTATAAACAGGTATTGCTACCTTATTCATTTCTTCTTTCGAAACCTTAACAACTCCAGGAGTTGCATCAAAATAATCTACAGGATAACGATACTTGCCATTTGGCATCAAAACCTTAGTTACACGGCGAAAGAGAGAGATACCCTCTTCTGTAACTATCTTTGTTATCGTCTTATCTATGATTTTTCCCATAATTTTTTATTTTTTATTTCAATATCGCCTGCAAATATAAGGTTTTTATATGAAACTACCAAATTTTTGGGGGAGTTTTTGCAACTACTCTTCTACAACTTCGAAGTCTTCCTTATGCACGCCACAGATAGCTACAGCTCGTCCACCGAAGTCGAAGACGAGCTGGCGGTCACGGTCTATGCGGACAATGTAGCCTTCATAGTCTTTGAATGGTCCTGTAAGGACACGCAACTTCACGTGGTCTTTGGCAAACTTCTCAAAATCATCACGAAGGAATGTAACCTGCTCCGGATGGGTCTTCATCACATTCATAAAAGGCTGCATGATGGAGTCCTTGATGGATGCAGGTCGTCCTAGGCTGCGGTCTTTGACTAAATGAAATTGGGGAAAATAATCTGCAAGAAATTCTTGTAGGTCATTCACCGTACCTTGCAAGAAGACAAGTCCGCTGACAGATTGCTCCAAAGTCTTTTTCACTCCTTGTTGTTTTTCCTCATCCTTGTAGGAATAACGAAGGGTTTTATGAATGAAATAAGGTTGTTTGGTATTTTTCTCGTCAGCATTAAATTTTTCAAGCCATTTCTCCATCCCTTTAGCTGCCATGTGAAGAATAAAAATATAACTCCATGAAGTGGGGTTGGTGGAAGGGTCTTCTTTCTTTCTGATCCGTTTACGTCGGGATATTCCTTCTACACTCGGATCCGAAAGTCTTTCAGCCCCGATAACGTGGATGCCCTTTGGTAAGCGTTTGCTTACGTCGGCTGTAGAAGGTGAATTCAAGCAATCCTGCGTCATATTCTCGTTCTACTTTATGTCCTCAGCTGCAACCATACATGATGGTTGTGGAAGCCTGGTCCATTTCTTATGATTATGCATAATCTTATATAAATGAGTATTAGCCATACAGCCTCTACACATGTAGCTTTATTTTACATCATTTGCGCTTTCTTCTTAGAAAAGGGCAACAACTGCCGAAATAAGTGCAAATCTGCCATTTACAGGAATCACCCTGGGCAGATTTGCTAAACATTTGTGTTAAATTTTGGGGGAGGACTACAGAAAATATAAAAAATAGATACGTAATCCAACTATTTTTCGTACTTTTGTAACCAGATTACTCTCTTCTAAGAAGAAAGGGCGAAGTTTGCTAAAAATTTTACCCCATCATTCCGAAATGGGGTAAACATAACTATTTGTTTACAACTCTTTTGAGATCTTGTTTATAATCCGTGCGTTGGCTTCATTGATGGTTGCTACGTCTAATGACTGCAAGTAAATCTGTGTGGTCTTATAGGAGTTGTGTCCCATGCCCTGGCTGATAGTGGCTATTGGGATGTTCATGTGCAAGGCTACGCTTGCCCATGTGTGGCGTGCCACATAGGTAGTGAGCGGTATCTTCAAGCCTACCATCTCACCGATTTTCTTCAGGTTGTAGTTGGTGTTGTGCTCCACCTTGCGGTATGCCGTGTATGGAGAGGATTCCTTGCCTGTCAGGATGGGGAGCAGGTAAGGGGAGTTCTTGGTCTGTTCGGCGTATTTGTCGATGATGGCTTGCATTGGCTTCATCCACTCTATATTGAGGTTTTGGTGGGTCTTGCGACGGTTGTAGTTCACCATACTACATTTCAAGTCGGTCTTCTTCAGGAATGCCATATCCACGAATGCCATGCCTCGGAGATAGAAGCTGAGCAGGAACAGGTCTCGTGCCTTGTCAAGGGAGGAACCTGTTGGCAAGTCCAGGTTTTCTATCTTGCGAATATCCTTTACAGAGATGGCTCGTTTGGCAGTTCTCACGTTAGCGGTCTGCACGTGAGCAAAGATATCCTTGGCTGGCGCATGGCCTGTTTCCACTGCCTTGTTGTAGAATGTGCGCAGGGTTCGCAGATAGAAGGACACGGTGTTTTGTCCGACACCTCTATTCCATAGCCATGCCTGATACATTTCCATCATCTCGCTGGTCATCTGAGAGAAGGTGAGGTCTTCGTGATGACGAAATTCCATAAATCTGTTGGCGGCACTGACATAGTTGCTCTTGGTGCCAATGCACTGCATCTGCTCCTTCTTGGCTATCTGTTGGCGGAAGAAGGTGAAGACGCTCTGGCAGGGTTGCAGCTGCTGTATCTCCTTAGCTATGTCATCAATGGTATAAGGGATGCCATCCATCTCCTTGGCATGGATGATACGTTGCATCTGCTTCATCTCCCAATCTATCTGCGACTGGATGAGCTGTAGATGTGCCTGTCTGTTGTTGCGGTTAGAAGCAATGATAGCCGACTTCTTGTCGTTCCACTCGTCCGGAAAGACATGATAGTCGGTGCTGATCCAGCGCAAGTTGCGCTGGTGAATGAGGTGATAATACAATGTGCCTTCCTTTCCCGGCATCGAGGATGCTCTGAATTTTACTTTTACTGTTGCCATAATACTTACTTTTTTGTTTGTAATTCATGTTGCTTTTGGGTAATATACACCATTATATATGTAAGCAACATTATGGCAACGAATGTAGTTGTATATCACTTAATTACATTTTTCCAAGGTAAAAACAGCCAATTTTATACATTTTTCCAACCCATTTTCAGGCCATTTCTTACACTTTTCCAACTTTTTGATGATATAAAGATAAACAAATAATCTGATAATACTATTACTTCACTACTGTCTGGAGTCTCAATATATAGAGGGATACCTCTTCTGAGATTTTATCCGGGCACTAGTGAGGAGAAAGAGTAAAAGCATTAAGACCTGCTTTTTTTAAACCCCTCGAATTCGAGGGGTTTAAAAGAAGGATTATATAAACCTTCCCAAAATCGTTAAACCACAGTAGCTAAGTCGATATTCAAAAACATCATTTCAAATATTTTCTATCATCACCATCATCCTCCAATACACGCATTTGCTGGATTGCTATTTGATTAAGCTTAACCAAACGTTCACCTTGTGGCATTCCTTGATCAATAAATACCGCATTGAGATTCTCCATATTGGAAAGACAAATCAACTCGTTGACAGTTGCGTAATCACGTATATTACCCTTTTTTTCGGGGTTCAAATCTCGCCACTGCTTCGCAGTCATACCAAACATTGCCACATTCAGGACATCAGCCTCATTTGCATAAATCAGAGAAGCTTGCGCAGGCGTAATTTCAGTAGGAATCAAGTTATGCTTTATCGCATCAGTATGAATGCGATAGTTGATTTTAGAAAGTTCACGCTTAGCAGACCAACCCAATTGAGCTTGTTCCTCCGCTTTTAAGCGTTGGAACTCCTTGACCATATAGATTTTAAACTCAGGACTTATCCACATCGCAAACTCAAATGCAATATCTTTATGAGCATAAGTTCCACCATATCGACCAGCTTTAGATTGAAGAGATATTGCATTAGTACGCTGTACAAAATCCTTAACACTTATTTTAAAGCGATTCAATCCCGCTTGATTTCTAATTATGGCGAATTCGCCATAATTAAAATTCGGATTGTATATCTTCTCCCAAATTCCAATATATTCCAATGTATTTCTATTACGTAACCAATCTGTTACAAAAAACTCACCATCTTTTGCTTTCATCATATCTGTTAGACAGATATAGTCCTCACCATTTAGGTTCAAAACAGAAACTTCTGTTGTATTTACAATAATTTTTGCCATATTTTGTCAATATTTGGTTTGTGCTTGCAAAATTAATAAAAAAGCTCAAACTTACAACACTTTTGCAACAAATTTACAACAGAAAGCAGCAAAATAAACCAAGTTCACCATTCTCATCCACGTATGGAAAAGGAATATGATGTGGTCGATAGCAGCAGGCGCCCTCTGCTATATGCTGCTCATCAGAATCTGACTACACACATTTCTCCATCAACACAAAGGTGATGAAGCCCAGGAGAAGGGCGTAGGTGGCTTGCTTCTGAAAGCCATGGGCATGGGTTTCTGGAATCATCTCATCGCTCGTTACATAAAGCATGGCACCACCGGCAAAACCCAACATCACGGGGAGGAAGGTGGAAGAGGCTGAACCCAAGCCAAAACCCAACAGAATGCCTGCCACTTCGAGCAGGGCGATGAAGATGGAAATGAAGAAGGTACGGGCTGCAGTAACACCAGCCATCATCAAAGGAGCAATAATCACCATACCCTCAGGGATGTTCTGCAGGGCGATACCGAAGGATACCCCCCACTCCGTTGCTCCCTCTGCCGAACAGACACTCACTCCAGCAGCCATGCCTTCGGGCAGTTTATGTAGGGCTATCGCCATCACGAAGAGCATCACATGACTGAGTCGGGCATTGTTGCGATGCTCCTCGGGATCTAGTCCCGTGATATGATGAAGATGGGGAGTTACCAGATCTAGCACATTCAGGAACAAGGCTCCTGCCATCACGCCGATTACTACCAGCCACCAAAGTCCGGTCTGTTCGAAGGCTGGCACTATCAGTCCCAACGTGGAAGCTGCCAGCATGATTCCGGCACAATATCCCAACACGGCATCATTCCATTTATGGGGCAACTCCTTGACGAAGAATCCCAAAATGGCACCTATAATCGTGGCACCGCAAAGTCCGGCAGCACTAATTAATACGTTTGTCATAATCAATATAATATATTGAAGTTATCCAGTTAAACACATGAAGATGCAGATACATCATAGAAGAAAAAAAGCATGGACAACCCTCACAGTCATCCATGCCCATCTATTTCGTATCTGATCTATTCAGTTATTACTAATTATGTTTTGTTATGGTGAAATTGGTGTTTTCCAATTTCATATCATCGCTTCTATTTCAACTTCTTATAACCGTAAGCTGCGTTATTGCCCAACTGCTCTTCGATGCGGATAAGCTGGTTGTACTTAGCCATACGGTCGGTACGACTCATAGAACCCGTCTTAATCTGACCGGAGTTTGTTGCTACGGCAATATCAGCAATCGTAGTATCCTCGGTTTCACCAGAACGATGGGAAGTAACGGTGGTGTAACCATGACGGTGAGCCATCTCGATAGCATCCAGAGTCTCGGTAAGAGAACCAATCTGGTTCACCTTGATGAGGATAGAGTTGGCAGCACCCATCTTGATGCCCTTCTCCAGGAACTTCACGTTGGTAACAAAGAGGTCGTCACCTACCAACTGGCAACGATCGCCGATAGCAGCAGTCAACTTGACCCAGTTGTCCCAATCGTTCTCATCAAGACCATCCTCAATAGAATCGATAGGATATTTGGTAATCAGTTCTTCCAGGAACTTGATCTGCTCAGCAGCAGTCAGTTTCTTACCATTAGGATCCTTCTTCTTACCATCCTTCAACTGGCGATAATCGTAGAACCACTCACCATTCTCCTGAACGGCAAACTCGCTGGCAGCACAGTCCATGGCAATCTTCACATCCTTTCCTGGCTCATAACCGGCATCCTTGATAGCCTGGCAGATGCTGTCGAGCGCATCCTCAATACCTTCGAGTGCAGGAGCAAAACCGCCCTCATCACCTACAGCAGTAGAAAGACCACGGCTCTTCAGGAGCTTAGCCAAGGCATGGAACACCTCAGCACCCATACGAATAGCCTCCTTCTCGGAAGGAGCACCCACAGGACGAATCATAAATTCCTGGAAGGCGATAGGCGCATCAGAGTGAGCACCACCATTGATGATGTTCATCATAGGAACAGGAAGAGTATAAGTATTGCAACCGCCAATGTAGCGATACAATGGGATGTGGAGATACTCAGCAGCAGCATGAGCCACAGCCAAAGAAACACCGAGGATGGCATTGGCACCCAGATTAGACTTGGTCTTGGTACCGTCGAGTTCCAACATCTTATAATCGATGGCACGCTGCTCCAAGGCAGAGAAGCCAACCAAAGCAGGCGCAATTACCTGATTCACATTCTCCACAGCCTTCAAGACGCCCTTGCCGCCATAGCGGCTCTTGTCGCCATCACGAAGTTCCAAAGCCTCGTTCTCGCCAGTGGATGCACCAGAAGGAACCGATGCACGACCTACGACACCTGACTTCAAAGAAACTTCAACCTCTACTGTAGGATTGCCACGAGAATCCAAGATTTCTCTTGCATGAACATTTTCAATAATCATAATTCTATAATATTTTTAATTACATAAAAAATTTTTTCCGAGTGCAAATTTAGGTATTATCTGACAAATCTCCAAATTTCGGGCATCATCAAAAGTAGGTATCGCCCGAAAATACCTACATATAGGTAAGGAGAGGCATGGAAATTTGAGATGCTACCAAATTGTCATTTTATTTTAATTTTATCAATCAGTCCTTCGAAATCCTCCTTTTGCATAGCACCCATCTGCACAGATGGTTTGCCTTTCACGGGGATAAAGAGGAAGGTAGGGATGCTGCTGATACCGAAAACAGAAGCAAGTTCGGACTCCTGGTCGATATCCACCTTATAGAAATCTATCTTGCCGGCATATTTCCCGGCGAGAGATTCCACTACGGGAGCCATCATCTTGCAAGGACCACACCAGGTGGTATAGAAATCGATGACGGCAGGACGGGAACCGGCAAAGACCCACTCTTCCGGATGAGCCTCGTAATCCATAATCTTTTTTCTGAAATCAGATGTGGTAAGATATTGCACCTTGGCAGTTTCAGTTTTCTCAGACTTCTCTTCAGCCGTTTGAGGAGAAACAGCAGGTGCTTTCCTGTTCTGAGAACAAGAAACAAGAAATGGTAGAAATAAAATAACTGCTAATATGATTTTCTTCATCGTTTTTCGTTGTTTTAATTTGAGAGGGTATGCCATTAGGCTATAACCCACCCTCTTATTACAATTAATCACTAATCACTACTCCTAATCCTTCAAAGAATAAGTAACGGTAGTAACAACCCTTACCTTTTTAATATATGGGGTATTGGAATCGCGGTCTTCGATAGAGAACTGGCCCTGGTCAGCATTCATGATTTTATCAATCTTGCTCTTGCTGTTCTCAGCAAACTGGGTAGCAGTCTGCTCAGCATTCTCTATCGCCTCCTGCATCATCTTAGGTTTCATCTGACGGAAAGCAACATATTCATACTTCACCGGATTCTCGTAACCACCATCCACAATAGCAACACCTTTCTGAAGCAGATCACCCTGACGGGCAATGATACTGCGGACCAGTTTCACATTCTTGGATGTAACCGTGATGATGGAAGTAATGTTATAACGATACCCCTGGCGGTTTTCGCCATACCGTTCAGCATTGAGATCTATGACCACAGGCGCATTCACATTGATTTCATTAGCCTTAACACCATTCTCCACCAGGAAGTTTCTGATGGTTCTCGTGGTAGCATTGATTTTTTGATAGAGTTCAGGCAGGTCATTGCCTATTTCCTTGGAAACGATAGGCCACGTCACCTTATCAGCCTCCACCTCCTTTTCGGCAAGGCCTTTCACTACAACCTTTCGGTCTTTACTAATCACACTTTCAAGTCCCGACTTGATACAAAATCCAAGCATGATGATGCCGATGGTTAAAATCACGGCTTGCTTAATACCAGAATTGATGTTCATAATTAGTCCTCCATTATTAAGTTGTTAAAATTGAGTTTCCATTCTATCTCAGATTGAATTTCAATTTGAGTTTTCAAAGATACAATAAAAATATAGAAAAACGACACTTTATAATGATAAAATATGCTAAAACAGCCCATATCAACCCATAAGCACCATTTTTTCTGCCCAAAAGCTTGCATATATTACCAAAAAAAACTACCTTTGCCCAAAAACAATAAAATGGATTACAACATGATTGGGACCGCATGGTCGTTACTGCCTCCTATCGTCGCCATCGCTCTGGCGCTGAAGACGAAAGAGGTCTATTCTTCTCTTTTTATCGGTATCATACTGGGTGCCGTTCAATATTGCATTTCGATGGGAACAGGTTTCGACGGATTCCTCGTTCACCTGACAAACCACACTGTAGGTGAAGGCGATGATGCCAAGGCTTACGGCTTGATACATTGCCTCTCCGACCCATGGAACGTGGGCATTCTGGTATTCCTGGTGGTATTAGGCAGCATCGTTTCATTGATGAACAAGGCGGGTGGTTCGGCTGCTTTCGGCCGTTGGGCTTCCAAGCACGTACACTCGAAGGTTGGCGTACAGATTGCTACCATTCTGCTCGGCATTCTGATATTTATCGATGATTACTTCAACTGCCTTACCGTGGGTTCGGTGATGCGCCCTATCGCAGTGCGCAATGGTGTTACCAAGGAGAAGCTGGCTTATCTCATCGATTCTACAGCCGCTCCGGTCTGCATCATCTCCCCTATCTCGAGTTGGGCAGCTGCGGTATCTGGCTTCGTATCGGGTGGAGAGAACGGACTGGCGCTTTTCTGCAAGGCGATACCTTTTAATTTCTACGCATTCTTTACCATCCTCTTTATGTTTGGTATTGTGATACTGGGCTTCGACTTCAAGGCGATGAGCAAGTATGATGCAAGACTGAAGGAATGGTACGAGCGAACCAATGGCGGAAAACTCGATGAAGTGAGCGATACCAAACTGCAGATTGTTGAGCATGGTGTGGGAGCCAAACAGAAAGAGGATTCCAAGAACAAGGGAACCGTGAGCGACCTGGTGATACCAATCATCATGCTGATTATCTTCTGCATGGCGGGCATGGTATATTCGGGCGGATTCTTCGATGCCGATAATGCCAACTATCTCAACTTTGTAGATGCCTTTGCTGCGAGCAATGCCTCTGTGGGCTTGGTAATCGGTTCATTGGCTGCTCTGATTCTTACCATCATGATGTTTACCATTCGCAAGACCTTGCCTTTCGATGAGGCGATGAGTAGTCTCATCAAGGGTTTTGAGGCGATGGTACCAGCCATTCTGATTCTTACTTTGGCATGGACGCTGAAGAGTATGACCGACTCGCTGGGTGCGGCAGAATATGTATCATCGGTTGTAGCGAGCAGTGCCTCAGAACTTCAGATGCTTCTTCCGGGCATCATCTTCCTGGTAGCAGGCTTCCTGGCATTTGCAACGGGTACCTCCTGGGGAACCTTCGGTATTCTGATTCCTATCTGCATCGCCGTATTCCCTGGTGCTGATCCTTTGCGCATCATCTCTATCTCTGCATGTATGGCTGGAGCGGTATGTGGCGACCATATCTCTCCTATCAGCGATACTACCATCATGGCGAGTGCAGGAGCGGAATGCAAGCATGTGCATCATGTATCATCACAGTTGCCTTACGCCCTGACTGTAGCCTTTGTGAGTTTCCTCACCTTCATTGTGGCGGGATTCACTCATACACTGGGTATGGTAACGAGTGCCATCATCTCGTGGATATTCGGTGTTGCCATGCTTGGTTTTGCTTTATTTTATTTAAATAAGCGCCAAAAAGTTAAATAGTTCTTAATTTATTTGTATATTTGAAATATTTTCAATATCTTTGCAAAAGAATTTAATAAAGAACATATTAATAACTTAATACAGAATACATTATGAAGGAATTAAAAGGAACAAAGACAGAGAAGAACCTCCAGGAGGCTTTCGCTGGTGAGTCACAGGCTCGTAACAAATATACCTATTTTGCAAGCAAGGCAAAGAAGGACGGTTTTGTACAGATAGCTAATATCTTTGAGGAGACAGCTGCTAACGAGAAGGAGCACGCTAAGTTGTGGTTCAAGTATCTGGAGGGCGGTGCTATCCAGGATACAGAGAAGAACCTGGAAGCTGCTGCCAATGGTGAGCACGATGAGTGGACCGATATGTATCCACGCATGGCAAAGGAGGCTCACGAAGAAGGTTTCGAAGAGATTGCAGCTAAGTTTGAGATGGTTGCTGAAATCGAGAAGCACCACGAGGAGCGTTATCGCAAGCTCTTGAAGAACGTACAGGACAAGCTCGTCTTCTCTCGTGACGGCGACTGCATCTGGCAGTGCTCTAACTGCGGACATATCGTAGTAGGCAAGAAGGCTCCTGAGGTTTGCCCAGTCTGCAACCACCCACAGAGCTACTTCCAGATTGAAGCACAGAATTACTAATTCTTGCTTGAGACGAAATATCTAACAGAACATAATATAAATAAGAGAGGGTGTGTCATGGCCTTATGACACACCCTCTTTTTTATGATTTAGCTTGAACCATTTCCAACATGATTTCTATCAACCTTGGAACACCATACTGTTCTATCTCGTCCTCTTTCACCCAGATATAATCATCAGGGAGCAGGGGGCGGGTTTCTGTTTCCTGCAGATAGAAGTCGGCAAGGAGGATGCGATGGGTAAGTACATGCTTCACATCCTTAGCCAGGAGAAGAGGATTATGGACAAAGGCAGGCAGTTGCGGAGCATCTGATGCGTTATATGGTTCCCACAATCCTTGCCAGATATCACCCTCACCGCGACGGTGGATAGCCACTTCGCCTTTACACCTTATATATATATAGGAGAGATGGCGCGTTTTCACCTTCAGTGTCTTGTTCTTCACCGGCAACTCCTCTACCCTTCCTGTTCTCAACGCCTCACAGGTTTCGGCAAGCGGACAGACAAGACACTTCGGAGATTGAGGAGTGCACTGGATAGCTCCGAAATCCATCATACCCTGGTTATAGGCAGCAACAGGCGATAATGCTGTATCTGAAAGTTGCTGAGCAGACGAAGCAGGCAAGAGTGATTGAGCCAACGCAGCAAACTCTTTTTTCCCCTGCGTTGAGTTGATAGGAGTATCTATTCCGAAGTAACGTGAAAGAACCCGGTACACATTGCCATCTACTACTGCCGCCGGAATATCAAAGGCAAAAGAACCGATGGCTGCTGCAGTATAATCGCCCACCCCTTTCAGGGCTTTGATACCTTCAAGCGTATCAGGGAAATGACCGAGCTCCACTATCTGTTTGGCAGCAGCATGAAGGTTGCGGGCTCGCGAGTAATACCCCAATCCCTGCCAGAGTTTCAAGACATCATCCTCGCTGGCAGCAGCCAAGTCTTCAACCTTGGGATAGGTCTTCATGAACCGCTCCCAATATTCCCATCCCTGTGCGATGCGGGTTTGCTGAAGGATGATTTCGCTCAGCCAGATGGCATAAGGATCCTTGGTTTCGCGCCAAGGCAAATCCCTACCATACTCACGAAACCAACGGATAATGACAGCCGAAAAACTATTCATAAAATTCAATGTTCAAATCTCAATGTTCAAAGTAATTACTGTTCCGGATATTGCTCGTAAATCTTCAGTCCGAATTCATTCGCCAAGGCATAGGCATGCTCCATGATATCGGCGAGAATGTGCTCATAATTCACCCATACCTTATCCTTGATGAAGAAATAGAACTCGATAGGAAGACCGCATTGCGTGGCTTCCATGTGGCGCACCATCAATGTGAGATCGGTATTGACCTCCGGACGCTGGCGCAGATACTTCTCCATGAATTTACGGTAAAGCTGGAGATTGGTAGGGGCAAGGGCTGCAGGATTCTTTAAATCCTCAATATCCTTTCCTTCTTGTATATCTTTATCTATCGCCTTCTGCAACGACTCCTTCAACTTAAACGAATCTTCGGTGGCGAAATGCTTGGCAAGCAGATTACGTTTTAATGTCTCATCCACCAGACGGACACTACGGAAATCGAAGTAAACCACGCGCTTCACTCTTCGTCCACCACTCTTCTGCATACCAATCCAGTTCTGGAACGAACCATTCACCAGGGTAGTAGGCGAAATAGTAACGATGGTGTTATCAAAGTTGCGCACCTTCACGGTCGTGAGTGACATATCCTCAACGATACCATTGGCATCCACCGACTTCACCGTAATCCAGTCGCCCTTATGCAACATATCATTGCTGGTAAGACGCACACCAGCCACCAATCCCGTGATGGTATCCTTAAAGACCAGCATCAGGACAGCCGAGGTAGCACCCAAACCGGCAAAAAGGGTCATCGGGTTCTTGCCCAACAGGATGGCAACCACCACCACGCCAGCCACAAAGAGCATCAATACCTTGAGAACACCGCAGAAAGTATGGAAATACTGCTGAGCCGACGAGCGTCGCTCCTGAGAATCCTCCAGTCCTTTGAAAGACCCGATAAAGACCAGAGCCGTACGCACCGACATCACCACGATATAAATGCCCGTAGCCCGCTCCAATATCTCCTTGAATATCGGATATTCCAGATAAATCAGTGGCATGAGCGACCATATCACCACAGCCGGCACAATATGGCAAGCCGAGGTGAGCACCTTCTTGTTCAGCAGCACATCATCCCAAGTGATGTCCGTCTTATCAGTAATCTTACTGATGAGCGGAACTAGTATCTTGCGACAAAGAAAATCGCTCAGCATCGCCAAGAGAATGGCAGTAATGGTGAGCAAAATATGGCGCAGCATGGGCACAAAATCACCGGTGACTCCTGCCCATGTAATCATTTCATCTACAAACTTACGAATTTCCTCCATAAAACTATTAACTATCAACTATAAACTATCAACTAACGCTCACGGTTGGCAGAGCAAAGTACATACTTTATCTGCAAAGTGTCTGGCATTATTGCCATGCATGATACCATTGTTGATGATGGCAAAACAGAGTTCATGACCATTGGCTGCGGTACAGTAACCCGCCAATGAGATGATGCCCGTCAACGTACCCGTCTTCGCTTTCACATTGCCATGCACAAAACTGTTCTTCATACGCTTCTTCAATGTACCATCTACCCCACCGATAGGCAGCGAATGCTTCAGATGGTCCATGATATTACCGTTGAGATAAGCATAACGCAGCAGTTTCACCTCCAGTTCGGCACTGAGATAATTATAGAGCGAAAGTCCCGAGCCGTCAGCCAGTTTATATCTTGCCGGATCGAGTCCTATCTTGCGGATAAGCTGTCTTTCCACATTTCGGGCACTCTTGGCACTCGCCCATTTATTGCCCGTAGAAGCCGCAATCTGATAATACATGCTCTCGGCATAGAGATTATCACTCTCCTTCATCATCTTGTGCAGAATCTGATCCATCGTATGGAATCGGGTACAGACAGTAAAGGCACTCGCAGGACAGACCTTCTCTGAAGCCCCGAAGCAGGAATATTCGATGCCCTCCTCACGGAGCTTGGCAAGAAACTTATCCATAAAGATGTCCTTGCGCTGGAATACCAGTGGCGAAAGCACCGGATTGTCATCATCCCAGCACCAGCCTTCACCCAACAGGTCGGCATCCTTCAAAGAGCGGTCGGCATAGATGCTGCCACGGATGGTGTCAACACCCATTTCCTTCAGACTATTGACAAATGCCGACATATCATCGCTGTTGAAACGGGGATCCATACCGCCTATACAATAGACATCACCCGTCAATACTCCATTCTCAATGGTACCGGTATATTTCAGAGTAGTCTTAAACTGGTAAGAACCACCCAACTTATCGAGCGCCGTAATGGCAGTCAGGAGTTTCATCGTACTTGCCGGACGCATCAGCTGTCGTTCATTTCTCTGATAGATACAAGAGTCAGCAGACAGGTCCCAGACCATCAGTCCTACCTGTGATGTTTCGAACATCTTGCTTTCAAGGAGTTTATCAATACCCACCTTCACCGATTCGGGCCAAGGCAATTTCTGCGCCAGCGTATCCGCCGCCAGGGAGTCAACGAGTGTAGAGTCGGCAACATCCTCCTCATCAACCGTTTCTATTCCCTCATCTTCAATCACATTCTGGGCCTGCACCGGTACAGAGATCCATACCATCATCAGACCCAACATCATATATATTATCTTTTTCATCACAATCAGTTCACCTGAACTTAAAAGAAATTATTTATTTTTGATTCTCTCCATAAATGCCTCTTCATTATCCGGCTGAACGGTCACAATATTATTATGCCCGTATTCGATGACCACACAATAATCCAAACCGAAGAAAGTCTTGGCGATGTGTACATCAGTGACATCACATAGCGGCACATTTCTGTTGGAAGAGAACCTGCCCTCATTGATAATGAGATATTCCATCTCCTCATCCAGGTCTATCGGTTTTACCATCTTGAAGGTATAGGTTGTATTCAGTATGCGCTCTATCATGCCCACGATGATGATAGCCACAAAGATGCCGATGATAGCCAGTTTGACCCAGAAGAAGTAGAGAGCCAGGATTGCGAACACCGCCACACCGATACGTGCCGTCAGCGTAAAGCGCTTATGAAAAGTTCTATCTGCCATAACTTTGATTTATTACCTTATATTATTGTCGTTTTTACGACCTTTTGATAGTCTAAAAGACTATATAACCTTAAATTTCGCTGCAAAATTACAAAAAATCCCTCTCTTATTACTCATTTTAAAGATTAATTATTACTTTTGCAACGAATTAAGAATTAATTCTGAGAGAATGGAGCTGTTTTATAGATAAAAACACCCGTTCTTAAAATTGAAATTAGATAAGAATAAACTCAATGGTTTATAAGTATGATTTTCTGATTATCGGCTCAGGAGTTGCCGGTATGAGTTACGCCCTGAAAGTAGCCAGAGCGCATAAAGGTAAGGTGTGTATGATTTGCAAGACCTCGCTCGACGAGGCTAACACGTCATTCGCACAAGGTGGTGTGGCGTCAGTTACCAACTTGGAAGTGGATAACTTCGACAAGCACATACAGGATACAATGATTGCTGGTGATTATATCAGCGATTATAAAGCTGTGAAGCAGGTTGTCACCATGGCACCGGAGCAGATCAAGGAGCTCGTGCAGTGGGGCGTCAACTTCGATAAGCAGCAGGACGGCAAGTTCGACCTCCACCGTGAGGGCGGTCACAGCGAGTTCCGCATCCTTCATCATGCCGATGATACGGGTGCTGAAATCCAGCGCGGTCTGATGGAGGCTGTGCGCAACTGTCCGGATATCGATATCAAGGAAAATCATTTCGCCGTGGAGATTATCACACAGCATCATCTCGGTGCCCGTGTTACTCGCCGCACTCCTTATATCAACTGTTATGGTGCATACGTATTGAATCCTGATACCCAGAAGGTGGATACCTATCTGAGTAAGGTTACCGTGATGTGTACCGGTGGATGCGGTGCTGTTTATCAGACTACCACCAACCCTGTCATCGCTACGGGTGATGGCGAGGCGATGGTTTACCGTGCCAAGGGTACCGTGGCCGACATGGAGTTCGTTCAGTTCCACCCAACCGCTCTTTATCATCCGGGCGAAACCCATCCTGCCTTCCTCATCACCGAGGCGATGCGTGGTTATGGCGGCATCTTGCGTCTGCCTAACGGCGAGAGCTTCATGGAGAAATATGATAAGCGATTGAGTCTGGCTCCTCGTGACATCGTGGCTCGTGCCATCGATAAAGAGATGAAGATTCACGGATTGGATCATGTCTGTCTCGATGTAACCCATAAGAATCCAGAGGAGACCAAGCGTCACTTCCCTAATATCTACGCCAAGTGTCTGAGCATCGGCATCGACATCACCAAGGAGTATATCCCTGTTCGTCCTGCTGCTCACTATATGTGTGGTGGTATCAAGGTAGATTTGAACGGCTGTTCAAGCATCAACCGTCTCTATGCCCTGGGCGAGTGTTCATGCACCGGTCTGCATGGCGGTAACCGTCTTGCCAGCAACTCGCTCATCGAGGCTGTGGTTTATGCCGAGACTGCTGCCAAGCACAGTATTGAACATGTAGATGAGTACGACTTCAATGAGAAGGTACCAGCATGGAACGATGAAGGTACTTTGACCAACGAAGAGAAGGTGCTGATTACACAGAGCGTGAAAGAGGTGGGCGAATGCATGAGCAACTATGTAGGCATCGTGCGCAGCGACCTCCGTCTGAAGCGAGCATGGGACCGTCTCGATCTTCTCTACGAAGAGACAGAAAACCTCTTCAAACGTGTAAAGGTAAGCAAGGAACTCTGCGAGCTCCGCAACATGATTAACGTGGGTTATCTCATCACCCGCATGGCGATAGAGCGCAAGGAGAGCCGTGGTCTCCACTATACCATCGACTACCCTGCTCATGCTTACGACAAGGAGTAATCAAGAATTATCAGAATATTAAAAGAGGGTGTGTCATAAGTCTATGGCGCACCCTCTTTTA
>NZ_QSAV01000005.1:0-31138 GCF_003465495.1 Segatella copri
AAAAACGAAAAGGGTGCGCCATAGACTTATGACACACCCTCCTTTTTTTTAGACCTTTATTTTCGCGATTCCCCGGCATTACAAGATGCCGAAGAGTCGCAATACATCGTTCAGATTGGCAACGACAAGCAGAAGAATCAGTATGCCGAAACCAATATACTCAGCACGCTCCATGAACTTATCGCCCGGTTTGCGACCTGTGATAATCTCATAGAGAAGGAAGAACACATGTCCACCATCAAGAGCAGGGATAGGAAGAATGTTCATGAAGGCAAGAATGATACTCAGGAACGCTGTCATAAGCCAGAATGCATGCCAATCCCATACAGATGGGAAGAGACTGCCCAGCGCACCGAAACCACCCAGACTCTTAGCGCCTTCCTTAGAGAAGACATACTTCATATCGCCCACATAACCGGCCAAGACATTCCAGCCGTATTTGATGCCGGCAGGGAAACTCTCGAAGAAGCCATAGTTGACATGAGTAATCTTATAATCGAGCAAGACAGGATGATTGTAGAAACCAAACTTCACACCCTCTTCGGTAGATTTCAGGAGAACACTCGACTTGACGGTATCGCCAGAAGCCTTGAGATAAGTAACCTGAGCTGTAAGTGCTCTGGCACTATCCTGCGGCGTTTCAGCCGAAGCAAGCACATCCTCTACTCTGCCCAATTCAATCTGAAATTCGTTGAAAGAGACTACCTTTTTATTATTAATAGCAAGAATCTTATCACCCTTTGCCAAACCGAGTTTGCTGGCAGGTGAATCCTTCATCACGCTATCAATCTGCAGCGGTACATACACATCTACGAAGCGAGGACTGCTCTTAATCATATCGAGCATGTTGAGATCACCAGGCAGATTAAGCGTCATTGGTTTGCCCTGACGGATGATATTGACCTGCTTAGCCTCTGAGAGATTACGATACAGATCGCCATCAAAGGTTTTGAACTCACCCAGATCGGTGCTTACCAGAATATCCTTGTCCTGGAAGCCCAATGCCTTTGCCTCGGTATTGAACTTCATACCATAACTCATATCGCGGGTAGCCACATAATTGTCGCCCCAATGGAACAGAATCATGGAATAGATGAAGAGAGCCAGCACGAAGTTAACCAGCACGCCACCTATCATGATGAGCAGGCGCTGCCATGCCGGTTTGCTGCGAAACTCGTATGGCTGTTCCGGCTGTTTCATCTGTTCGGTATCGAAACTTTCATCTATCATACCCGAAATCTTACAATATCCTCCGAGCGGCAACCATCCCAAACCATAGGTAGTATCCGAATTCTTTGGCTTGAACTCGAAGAGATGGAACCAAGGGTCGAAGAATAGATAGAACTTCTCCACTCTTACACCAAAGAGTTTGGAGAAGAAGAAGTGTCCGCCCTCATGGAGCAACACTAAGATGGAAAGCGACAGCATCAGCTGCAACGCTTTGATCAAAAATACTTCCATTTATTTACTTTGAACTTTGAACTTGGAACTTTGAACTTTATGATGAGCCCTATATCCTACGTTCATTTTAACTATTAACTATAAACTATTACTTGTGCATCAGTTCTGTAGCTATGCGGCGAGCCTCAGCATCGGTCTGCAGATAGACATCGAGGTCGGGATTACTGTCAAAAGTAGCCTTCGCCATCGTCTCTTCGATGATATTAGCCATCTGAAGGAAGCCACACTCACCTTTGCGGAAGCCGGCATTCACTATCTCGTTGGCAGCATTCACGATACACGACATATTACCACCCTTTCTGATGGCATCGAAAGCCAGTTGCAGGCACTTGAACTTCTGATAGTCAGGCTTGAAGAACTGCAAATCCTGCGTCTTGAAGAGGTCGAGACGATTGCCATTCAGATGCAGACGCTGAGGGAAAGAGAAGGCATACTGGATAGGCAGACGCATATCTGGCACACCCAACTGAGCCTTGACAGCACCATCAACAAACTGAACGGCACTATGCACAACGCTCTGCGGATGGATAAGCACCTCTATCTTATCAGCCGGAACCCCAAAGAGCCATTTAGCTTCTGTCACCTCGAAGCCCTTGTTCATGAGCGAAGCCGAATCGATGGTTATCTTGGCGCCCATATCCCAGGTAGGATGCTTGAGGGCATCGGCAGCAGTCACCTTCTCCAACTGCTCGTGGGTATAATTGCGGAAAGGACCGCCCGAACAGGTCAGAAGAATCTTCTCCACCTCGTTGTCGCCCTCACCCACCAGACTCTGGAAGATGGCACTATGCTCGCTGTCAACAGGGAGGATAGGCACATGATATTCCTGTGCAAGATTGCAGATCAGCTCACCCGCTACCACCAGCGTTTCCTTGTTGGCAAGACATATCTTCTTGCGCGCCTTGATGGCATGGATGGTTGGTTCCAGGCCCGAAAAGCCTACCATGGAAGCCAGCACCATATCTATAGGCTCAGCCTGTACGATATCGCAAAGCGCCTGAGCACCGGCATAAACCTTGATATCAGGCTCATTACTGAGCATATCCTTCAACTCCTCGTAGCGAGCCTCATTGGCTATGACCACAGCAGCCGGATGGAACTTGCGAGCCTGCTCGGCAAGTTCCTGCACTCGGTTGTTGGCGGTGAGGCAATATACCTCGTAAAGGTCACTGTGCTGCTCGATGACATCAAGCGCCTGTGTACCGATACTTCCCGTAGAACCGAGAATACATATCTGTTGTTTCTTCATTTACTTTGAAATTATTAACTTTGAACTTAGAACTTTATGATTAGTAAAGCAAATGAATTCTTCACTCTTCACTTTATAAGTCGAGCAATCCTTCCGGAATCGCCATTCTGATTTCTTTCTTTTCAGCACTCACCTCTTCGATGAGGTCGTTGCTGGCAGGGATCAGGATTTCATCACCTGCATCGGTTGTTACCTCGAAAAGAAGATTGAGGGTAGAATCGTCTACATGTTCTATGGTACCTACCACCTTGCCGCTTACGGCATCTACCAGATGGAAACCGATGATTTCTGCCCAGCTCATGTTCTCTTCATCACTGTCAGAGAGATGACGTGGGAAGAAAACCTCGCAACCGGTATAGTTGCGTGCCTGCTCTTGGGTATCGATATCCTCAAACTTCACGAGCACATTCTCATCGTTCTTAAACCGATATTCCTCTAAATAGAAAGGCACGAGGATGCCATCGATGTCGAGTACCAGGTACTCGGCATCTACACGGTCGAAAACATCATCTGTAATGGCGAAAGTTATCTCGCCCTTCACGCCATGAGGTTTTCCCAACTTACCTATTTTATATACTTCGTCACGTCTAATCATATTACTTGGAACTTTGAATTTTGAACTTTGAACTTTATGATTAGTAAAGCCGTTGAATTCTTCACTCTTCGTTCTTCACTTATCTATTCACTGACACGGGTAATCTTGGCACCCAGCGCATTAAGGCGATGCTCGATATCCTCATAACCACGGTCTATCTGGGCGATATTGGCAATGCGGCTGGTACCATTGGCACTCATGGCAGCAATCAGCAGGGCAATACCGGCACGGATATCAGGACTGGTCATTCTGCCAGCACGCAGTTTGATCTTATGGTCATGACCAACCACCACAGCACGGTGAGGATCACAGAGAATAATCTGCGCACCCATATCAATCAGTTTATCCACGAAGAAGAGGCGACTCTCGAACATCTTCTGATGGAAGAGAACGCTGCCACGAGCCTGGGTAGCCACTACGAGGAGCACGGAGAGAAGGTCTGGAGTGAGTCCTGGCCAAGGGGCATCGGAAAGCGTCATGATGGTGCCGTCAATAAATGAATCGATGACATAATGTTTCTGTTCTGGAATCACAAGATCATCGTCCTCTATCTTTATCTTCACACCCAGGCGGCGGAATGCATCAGGAATAATACCCAAATCCTTGACAGACACATTCTTGATGCGCACACCTTCGCCACACATTGCCGCCATGCCGATGAACGAACCTACCTCAATCATATCAGGCAAGATGCGATGCTCGGCACCATGCAGTTTATCAACACCCACGATGGTGAGCAGGTTGCTGGCGATGCCGCTGATCTGAGCACCCATCGCATTGAGCAGATGGCAGAGCTGCTGGATATATGGTTCGCAAGCTGCATTATAAATGGTGGTAGTGCCCTTTGCCAATACTGATGCCATGATGATATTGGCGGTACCGGTAACCGAAGCTTCATCGAGCAACATATAGCAGCCCTTCAGCTTCTTTGCCTGTATCTGATAAACATTACGCTCATCATCGTGAACGAAGTTGGCGCCCAGATACTTGAAGCCCAGGAAGTGGGTATCCAGACGGCGACGACCTATCTTATCGCCACCCGGCTGAGCTATGGTAGCCTTGCCACATCTACCGAGCAGCGGACCTATCATGAGTACACTACCACGAAGAGAAGAACATTTCTTCACAAACTCCAGACTGTCGAGATAATCGAGTTTCAACTCATCACTTTGGAATGTATAGTCGTGACGACTGTGCTTGGTTACCTTGACACCTATCTCCTGGAGCAACTTAATCAGGTTGTTCACATCCAGGATGTCCGGCACGTTGGTGATGCGCACAGGCTCGTCGGTAAGGATTGTGGTACAGATAACCTGCAGCGCCTCGTTCTTGGCGCCCTGAGGTGTGATAGTACCTTTGAGCGGATGACCGCCCTCTATGATGAAAGACTCCATAAGCTTGTCTACTATATATAATAATGTGGATTACTTTTTCTTCTTATTATTATTTACATTCTTAGGCTGCGCCTCAATCTTCTCGAAAACGAAGGTATCGAGATCGAGCTGGATGTTGCCATCGGTAAAACGTGCCAGATCGGAAGCGACCTTGGCTACATCACTGGAGCCATGACTCCAGGTTACCAGGTCGCGATGCATCTGGTTGGCAGTAAGCTCCACGAGTTTATCGCGCTCCTCACTTGGTTCCATCGTCTTCAGCTTTTCGAAAATCTCGAAGAGCATAGCTCCATAATGGCGCACCGGGATGTGCTGCATAGGATATGGCAAAGGCTCCGGCTTGGTTGCTATCTTCACAGCATCCGATACATCATAAGGGAAATCGATGTCGAGCTGGAAATTGCTCATGATGGCAAGCTGGTCCCAGAGTTTCTGCTCATGATCCTCTACCCCTCTGTTCTCAGGGAACATACGGTCCATGACTGCAATAATGGTCTCTGCACAGCGCTGGCGCTCTTCACGGTCGGTAAGCGTCAGACAATGGTCTACCATCTGCTGAATCTCACGGCCATACTCAGGCAGAATGAGCTTAGCTCTCTGGGTATTATAGTCTAATCCTTCTATATTCATTCTTACAACATTTTATATAATCAATAATTCTAGAGCAGTTTCTTTGGCATCTTAGCCACGAAATCCTTGAGATAGAAAGGCACGAAATATGCCACATCTTCGAACTTGCCCTCTACAAAACGCTTCTCTGCCAGCGGAGCCATATTCTTAGCCAAAGGCTCAATGCCCTCTACGAGGTGAGCATTCGGATGGTTGATGGTCTCCATACACTTGGCAGCGCCATTTCCGAAGAAGTACACATGATGCTGGTCCAGATATTCCTTGTAGGTATCAGCATCCACAATATCAGCCTGAATAGGGCGAACCACCTTCAGGGCGCGGTCGAGCACTTCGGCATATACCTCCATGCGGCGGGCGTCGAGCATAGGTACGATGAGAGCGTCTTCCTCCTCAGGATGTTCGCCAAGCAATACAGGCACTGCCATCAGTTCGAGTGTTGGAACAGCGATGAGTTTCACACCGCGACCATAACAGATGCCCTTCGCCATACTCACACCGATACGCAATCCGGTATAGGAACCCGGACCACAACTTACCGCCACAGCCTCCAGCGGAAGACCATGAGAATCGAGGAAATCAAGAGCCTCATCCACAAACACACCCAACTTAACAGCATGGTTAGGACCTGTGTGATCTTCCTGGTTGAAAATCACCTGTCCACTATCACTAATTGCCACTGAGCACACGTCCGTACTCGTCTCAATATTCAAAATACACGACATAATTAAAAAATATATTCTTAAATAAGGTGCAAATATACTCATTTTCTCGCTTTTTTTTGTACTTTTGCAGAAATTTAACGCGAAAGATTATATGATACAGTCAATGACAGGCTTCGGAAAAGCTACCGCGGCCTTTAAAACAAAGAAGATTAATGTAGAGATAAAGTCATTAAATAGCAAGACTCTTGACCTCTCTACTCGTATTGCTCCGCTCTATAGAGAGAAGGAGATGGAAATCCGTCAGTATATCTCTAAAAATCTAGAAAGAGGCAAGGTTGACTTCGCCATCTGGATTGATAAGGATGCTACTACAGATGCCACTCCTATCAACGCGGCGCTTGTACAGAATTATTACCAGCAAATCAAGAAGATTTCGGCTGAAACAGGCATTCCTGAGCCAACCGACTGGTACAGCACTCTGTTGCGTCTTCCTGATGTAACAACGAAGACGGATGTGGAAGAATTGAGCGATGAGGAGTGGGAAGTAGCAAAAAATGCAATTTGCGAGGCTGTGAACCATCTCGTAGCCTTCCGCAAGCAGGAAGGAGCCGCTCTTCAGAAGAAATTCACAGAGAAGGTGGATAACATCCAGACTCTCCTGGCTAGCATCGAACCATACGAGAAGGCTCGCGTGGAGAAGATCAGACAGAACATCGTTAACGGTCTGCAGCAGATTCCGAATGTAGATTACGACAAGAACCGCCTGGAGCAGGAACTCATCTACTACATCGAGAAGCTCGACATCAGCGAGGAGAAGCAGCGCCTTGCCAACCACCTGAAGTATTTCCGCGAGACCATGAATGAGGAAGGTCATGGTGTAGGAAAGAAACTCGGTTTCATCGCACAGGAAATGGGACGCGAAATCAACACCACCGGCTCTAAGAGCAACCAGGCTGAGATGCAGAACATCGTGGTGAAGATGAAGGACGAACTGGAGCAGATCAAGGAGCAGGTGCTGAATGCTCTTTAATAAAGTGAAGAACGAAGAGTGAAAAGTGAAGAATTCATTTGCTTTACTAATCATAAAGTTCAAAGTTCAATATTCAAAGTTCAAAGTAAAATGAAGAACGGATTGTTAATTTTCAGCGCCCCATCGGGCAGCGGTAAGAGCACCATCGTAAACTGGCTGATGAAAGAGCACCCGGAATTGAAGCTGGCTTTCTCTATCAGCTGCACCTCTCGTGCTCCGCGCGGTACAGAACAGAATGGTGTAGAGTATTTCTTCCTCTCTCCAGAGGAATTCAAGGCTAAGATTGAGGCTGACGAGTTCCTGGAGTATGAGGAGGTTTACCAGGACAGATTCTACGGCACCCTGAAGTCACAGGTAGAAAACCAGCTTGCCAAGGGCGAGTCGGTGATTTTCGATGTTGACGTGAAGGGTGGTGTAAACATCAAGAAGTTTTATGGAGAGCGTGCCTTGAGCATCTTTGTCCAGCCACCTTCGGTAGAAGAATTGCGCCGCCGTCTGGTTGGCCGCAATACTGATGCGCCTGAGGTGATTGAGCAGCGCCTTGCCAAGGCAAGCTATGAGCTGACCTTTGCCCCTCAGTTTGACCACGTGGTCGTAAACGATGACCTGGAGAAGGCTCAGCAGGAGGTTTATCAGCTCGTCAAGACCTTCCTAGACGCAGAGTAAGAAATGAAGAAGGTAGGAATCTTTGGCGGTAGCTTCAACCCCATCCATACGGGCCATATCGCATTGGCGAAAAGCCTTTGCGAGAAGGCCTGCCTGGACGAGGTGTGGTTCATGGTTTCGCCCATGAACCCATTCAAGAAGACCGCTACCGACTTGCTCGACGACCAGCTGCGCCTAGAAATGGTAGAAAAAGCGCTGGAGCACGAGCCACAACTGAAGGCATGCGACTACGAGTTCCGCCTGCCTAAGCCATCTTATACCTGGCACACGCTGCAAGCCATCAGCAAGGATTACCCGGAAAACGAGTTCACCCTGCTGATTGGTGGCGACAACTGGGCTGCTTTCGACAAGTGGTACCACCACGACGACATCCTAGCCCACTATCCCATCGTGGTTTATCCGCGCCAGGGAGCCAGCATAGGCAATGTGCCTGAAGGCGTTACCATCGTAGAAACTCCACTGCTCAACATCAGCAGCACGGAAATCAGAAAGCGTATCAAAGAGGAGGAAAGCATCAGGGGAATGGTGCCGGAATGCATCGAACAACTGGCTGTCAGAAACTACAGGCAGCTCTAAGCATCCCTCTCTCCGAAAACGCTTAAAATCATATTTAAACAACAAACAGCAAAAAATGAGTTGGAAAGAAATCATTAAGAAGTGTCTGAACGTGGCTTCTGCGCCGATTCGCAGAAATGCCAACTTCTTTGTGTTCATGTACCTGCTGGGCATGATCAGTTCTATCGTGACTACACCTGCCAAGGGGACTTTATACGACAACCTGTTCCTGGAACTCTTTGTCGACCTCTATGTTGTGTGTGCCGTTATCGCCATCTTCCCCAAGAAGGTGCGCTGGGGTCTGCGTGCCGTACTATACCTTATATTATATAGTACAGCTGCCGCCGACACCTATTGCTACGTGAATTTCGGCTCTACGCTCAACCCTTCTATGCTGATGCTGGTGGGCGAGACCAACAGTTCGGAGGCTAGCAGTTTCCTCTCAGCCCTCATCTCTGCCGAAGTTCTCTTCAGTAGTGTGGGCTGGATCCTGCTTCTGGCTCTCATCCAGATTCTCATCGCCATCTTCCGCAAGCAACTCATCAAGCTATACGTTTTCATCATTACCGTTCTGGAGTTGGCTTCTGTCAAGAAACGGCTGATGGCTATCCCCCGCATGACTGCAGCCATGCCTGCCAGCTTCGGAATCCTATGCCTCACCATCTTCATCATAGGATGCTGCACCTCCTGGCACAACAAGATGGCTTACCATAAACTCATGAATGGTAGGACGATAGGCGAAGTAGAGCATATCCTGACAGAAAAAGATCATGCTGTACTCTATCTACCAATCTACCGACTCCAATTCAGTATCTATGCCAACCAGCTGGCTGCGCATCAGATTACCCAACTCATTCATGCTGCCCACGATGTGAAGGTTGACAGCTGCAGCTACCGCTCGCCAAACATCGTGCTGATTATCGGCGAAAGCTTCGGCCGCCATCATTCCCAGCAGTACGGCTATTTCATGGATACCACTCCACAGCAGGTAGCCTTGGAGAAATCGCGCAAGCTCACCAAGTTTACCGATGTGGTAACCTGCTGGAACCTGACCAGTTTCGTTTTCAAGAACATGCTCTCTACCCATGTGGTAGGCGAGAAAGGCGAATGGTGCGACTATCCGCTCTTCCCTGAAGTGTTCCGAAAGGCAGGCTACAATGTAACCTTCATCACCAACGAATTCCTGCCACAGGCAAAGGAGGCGGTTTACGACTTCAGCGGCGGTTTCTTCCTGAACAACCCGGAACTGAGCAAACTCCAGTTCGATCATCGCAACACCCAGCTACACGACCTGGACGACGGATTGCTGAAGGATTATGATGACAGTCTGAAGAACTTCCAGAAGGAGCACAACCTCACCATTTTCCACCTGATGGGCCAGCATGTAAACTATAAGCAGCGCTACCGCACAAAGCAAGCACGGTTCTGGGCAAGCAGTTATGAAGACAAGCGTCCTGAACTGACCAATGCCCAGCGCAAGATGCTGAGTCATTACGATAACGCCACCCTCTACAACGACTCTATCGTAGCCCAGATTGTAAAGCGTTTCCAGAAGCAGGATGCCATCGTTATCTACGTGCCCGACCATGGCGAGGAATGCTACGAAGAGAACCGTGGCTTCATCTGCCGTAACCACTCTGCAGAAATCGACTGGCCGCTAGCTCACTATGAGTTTGAAATTCCGTTCTGGATATACTGTTCGCCAAAATATATCAGGAACCACCGCGATATTTACCGTCAGATACGCAAGGCTAAGAACAAGCGCTTCATGACCGATGCCCTGCCTCATCTCCTGCTGTATCTGGCTGGCATTGAGACACCTACCTATAAGGAGGAATATAACATCCTGAGTTCGAAATATGACGAGATGCGGCCACGTATTCTCAAAAACTCTGCCGATTACGACAAACTTCGTGATGCGCATCTGGAAAAGATAAAAAAGGAAGAAAGTAAAAAGGTAAAAAAGAAAGAAAGGAGAAACTGATTATGAATAGTGCTATTCTATCACGCCCGGCATGCAATGCCCTGAGAGGACTCGCCATCATCGGCATCTTCTTGCATAACTACTGCCATTGGCTGGGACCTATTGTCAAGGAAAACGAGTATCAATACTTCCAGCACAATGTTGACTGGCTGAACCAGGTAATGGTCAGCATGGACCTCAACCTGCCTGTACACCTGCTCTCGTTCTTCGGCCATTACGGTGTGCCCGTATTCCTCTTCCTGAGTGCTTACGGACTGGTGATGAAATACGAGGCTAAACCTCATCTCTCTACCGAACAGCAGACCAGAATGTACAACATCTCGGGCAAGAAACTTACAGGAAGCATCAACTGGCGCGAACCGCTCCACTTTATCCGCTATCACTATCTGAAGCTCTTCAAGATGATGATAGTAGGTTTCGTGGCATTCACGATGCTCGACCTTATCACGCCTGGCTCTCACCACTATGCAGCACTCGACATCGTTGCGATGATGGGCATGTTCAACAATGTATTGCCAAATCCGGATAACATCATCTGGCCGGGTCCGTACTGGTTCTTTGGTCTGATGCTGCAACTTTACATCGTCTATCGACTGCTGCTCTATCGCCGCCATTGGGGTTGGACCGTAGGATTGATGGCCATCTGCATCGTCATCCAGCTCCTCCTGGGCTTTGACAATCCGGAGAGTGAAGTGATGAACCGCTACCGCTACAACTTTATGGGCGGCATGCTGCCATTCGGTTTGGGCATACTCTATGCCAGATATGGCGAAAAGATACTCATGACGTTCCATTCGCCTATCACCAACTTCTTTGGCTGCATCTTCTGTTTATCGCTTATCTACAGTCTGAGCGGCAGCATGGTAGGCTGGACCTTCGTGCCTTTCTTCTTCTGTCTGCTGAGCGTATTGGTAGCCGACCTACTCCAGAACATCAGCTGGTTATCAGGTATTTACAAGGTATTAGAGTGGATGGGCAGCATCTCCGTCGCCCTCTTCGTATGCCACCCTATCACCCGCAAGATATTCATCCCTATCAGCCGTCAGGGCGACATCTATGCTGGTCTGCTCCTCTACATCATATCGAGCATCTGCCTGGCTTGGCTCTTCACCCAACTGATGAAGAAGATTCCAAACCCGAAGCCCTAACCCTCTTCAATAGGAAGAAGGAAGAACAAAGGAAAAAGCAAGAACAAAGGGAGAAGGAAGAAAGAACGAAGAAGAAGCAAGCAGCAAGAAAGAAAGCAGCAAGCGCGCCCCCGTTCCAGGCGATTCCATCGCCTGTCCCCCATAATAAACAAAAAAGAAATACCAGCATGAATTGGAAGATTAAAGATATAGAACTGGCGAATATCAGCCGGTTTCGCGGCGAGTTGATGGGAGCAGCCATGCTGTTCATCATCCTCTTTCATGTGGCATTGCCTAGAGAAGATGCCTTTTTCGGGCTTCGCAGAATGGGCAATGTCGGTGTAGACATGTTCCTCTTTCTCAGCGGAATAGGTCTCTGGTTCTCGTGGATGAAGAATCCTTCTGCCAAGCATTTCTTCATCCGCCGTTATCTGCGCATCTACCCTACCTGGCTCATCATAGCCTGCCTCTTCTATATCCCTTCTTTCCAGGGCGGAAGCACCTGGAACTGGATCTATCTCTTTGGCGAGATAACCATCAACTGGGGGTTCTGGCTGCATGATGAACTCAACTTCTGGTACATCCCGGCTACGATGATGCTCTATCTCTTTGCCCCTGCCTACATGGAACTCATCAAGCGCCATCCTATCTACCGCTGGCTGCCGGTGGTAATGATTATGTGGTGCATCCTGGTACAATATGTTACCCCGATACATCAGGCTGTAGGACACCTGGAGATTTTCTGGAGCCGCGTGCCTATCTTCTTCATCGGCATCAACATGGGTGAGATGGTTAGACAGAAGCAGACGCTCGACGGCGCTTCGATATGGATGATATGGCTCATGTTCCTGATGACGCTGCTGGCGAGCATCTTCCTGGAACAGGAGAAGCATGGCATGTTTCCGCTCTTCCTGGAACGCATGCTCTATATCCCGCTCACCATCACCAGCATCCTGCTGCTGAACCGCATCTTCCGCCGCACACCGAGCTGGTTTAACAAGGGGTTCATGTTTGTGGGAGCGCTGAGCCTGGAGTGTTATCTGCTCCATATCCACTTCGTGCTGAAATACCTAGAACCGCATCACTTGGGCTATTGGCCTACCTTCTTCATCTGCATAGGCATCACCCTGCCTGCAGCATGGATTCTGAGCAAGATAGCCGGATGGATTTCTAAAGAGTTAGCTAAGTTTATCAAGTAAAAAGGAGTTTATTTATTAAGAAAATTGGAGTTTTATGAACGAGAATAAATTGGAAGACAGTAAAGGGTTTGCTGCGCTGCTGCGACTGGTTCGCCCGAAACAATGGATCAAGAATGGCTTTATCTTCTTACCGCTGTTCTTTGGCGGCGCCCTGTTGCATACAGATGCTCTGCTGGCGGGTCTGATTACTTTCTTCGCCTACAGTTTTGCCGCATCAAGCATCTATTGTTTCAACGATATCTTTGATGTGGAGGCTGACCGCCGCCACCCTGTCAAGTGCCATCGTCCGATAGCATCGGGGGCGGTCAGCATCAAACAGGCATACGGACTGATGTTCCTGATGTTTGCCCTCTCTATGGGTATATGCAGCCTGCTCGGATCATGGGAGACGATGGGAATCATCATTTTCTATTGGCTTCTGAATCTCGGCTACTGCGCCAAATTCAAGCAATATGCCATCATCGATGTGTGTATCGTGGCTTTCGGTTTCGTACTCCGTCTGCTGGCAGGTGGTGTAGCTACGGGCATCGTACTCAGTAAGTGGATTGTGCTGATGACCTTCCTCATCACCCTCTTCATGAGTTTTGCCAAGCGCCGCGATGATGTGCTGCGCATGGAGAAGACGGGCGAGGCTCCCCGCAAGAATACCATCCGCTACAACCTCACCTTCATCAACCAGGCTATCACGATTACGGCTTCCGTAACCCTGGTATGTTACATCATGTATACGGTGAGTCCGGAGGTAATTGATAATTTCCATACTGATTATCTCTATCTTACGAGTGTCTTTGTGCTGGTAGGTTTGCTGAGATACATCCAGATAGCTGTGGTAGACCAGAAGAGTGGTGACCCTACGAAGATTATCCTGCGCGACCGCATCACCCAGTTTATCGTGCTCGCTTGGTTGCTCTCCTTCCTGATCCTTATTTATATCGTATAAGAAAATGAAGAAAAAATTATATTGTTTCGATTTCGACGGAACGCTGACAACAAGCGATACCCTGCTGGAATTCATCAGATATGCCAAGGGTACCGGTCGGTTTCTGATGGTTTTCCTGATGTACAGTCCGCTCCTGGTACTGATGAAGTTGCATCTCTTTCCCAACTGGAAGGCGAAGCAACTCATCTTTGCCCATCTCTTTGCCGGCATGCATATCGAGAAGTTTGATGCGCTCTGCCGCGATTTTGCCGAAGAATACCAGCATCTGTTGCGCCCCAAAGGTGTCACGCTGGTACACGAAGCCCTGGTTGCAGGTGCTCAGGTTTTCATCGTGAGTGCCAGCATCGACAATTGGGTCCGCCCGTTCTTTAAAGTTCGCGGCCTAGATGGAGTCAGGGTTTTAGGTACCCAGATAGAAGTGATTGACGGCAGACTTACCGGCAAGTTCAAGAGCAACAACTGCTATGGCGAGGAAAAGGTGCACCGCATCTGCGAGGCACTGACCACCTCCGCCAATGCCTACGGTACCCTCTCATTATCTTTCGACCGCGCGCAATACGAGATAGAAGCATTTGGCGACAGCCGAGGCGATAAGGAGATGCTCGCCTTCGCCAACAAAGGACATTACAAGCCCTTCAGAATTTAGAAACGCATAACGGAAGACAGGAAAGCCTAACGGAGTCGCGAACCATCTTGCCAAGTACCCATGTACGTCGAAACGCCGTATCAAGTATACCAACTTACTGACTTACAACACATTAACTTATTATGAAACAAAGGAATACAGACATCGACTGGATAAGAGCCATACTCATTATTCTCATGATATTGATTCATATCGTGAGCTTCGGCAACGCATACCCCCAGCTCAAGGCAGGCATTCTCTCGTTCATGATGCCTACCTTCCTCATCATCACTGGCTATCTCGTGAATATTGAGAAAAGCTCAAAGGAGATGGGAAGATACCTGATGTGTCTCGCTTTGCCTTACGTCATCATGGTGACCGGTTTCTCTGTCCTCTCCTATTTCATGCCGGTGAGAGATGGCATCACGGAACTGTCACTCTCTCAGATTTGTGAGAAGATATTCGTTACTTCCATCGGTCCCTATTGGTTCATCCAGACCATGATTATCTGCGGCATTCTCTATTACGTCAGTTTCAAGGGAGCAACCTGGGGAACCCTCAGACAGGGAAAAACGACGATGAGCACCACCACAAGCCTCTTTATCTTCGCCACCCTACTCCTGCTCCTGTCCAATACACCCGCTCTTTCGCCCAGTGCCGCCACCTATTATTTCATCGGAGCGGTACTCAGACAATGCCATATCGGCTTTGACAGAATTTTCCGTCCTTCACCGGTTGCCCTGCTGCTCTGGATCAATTTGCTGGGCTTGGAAGAATGGTATGACTGGGGCACGCTCGCCATCGTCTTCTCCTGCTGGTGCTGCATTTCATCCCTGATGTGGATACACAGCCTCATCAAACGCCTACAGGATAATGTCAGCGTCCGAAAGACAGAAGACACCTTATTATATATGGGTCGCAACACGCTGCCCATCTACCTCTTCCACCCCATCTTTACGATGGCAGCCAAGTTCTATCATCCCCTCTTTAACTGGGACAGGAGCGAAATCTGTTTTGCCCTCGTTACCATCTTCATCGCCATTGCCGGAAGCATCGGCATCGCCAAAATGATGGAGAAGACCCATCTGGCTTATCTCTTCGGAAAAGGAAAGATGCTGAGATAAATAATACCACGATATATTTGGTAATTTGGAGATTTTGAAGTACTTTTGCAACATGAATATCAAGAACAAGATAAATAATATGGATGATGCCAAGCGAGAGAAGCTGGGCGAAGTCATCAGATTCGGAATCGTAGGCGGACTGGCTACGGTACTGCAATATGTCATCTACCTGGCTATGATGCCGGCACTGGCCCATTTCATCCCCAACATGGGCGACCACAGCCTGGCTACCACAGCCAACACCATCGCCTACATAGTGAGTTTCATCTTCAATTTCATCGCCAGCACCCGCTATACCTTCAAGGTAAAGGCGAATGCCAAGCGCGGAGCAGGATTCACCCTCTCCCACATCGTCAACTACTCGATGCAGACCCTCTGCCTCAACCTCTTCGTAGGCTTGGGTCTAGCCAAACAACTGGCTATGATACCCACCCTCTGCATCTGCATCCCGGTAAACTTCCTCCTGGTAAGGTTCTTCCTGAAGAAATAAGGGGATTCCCAAAACACGATAAAAGAAAGATATGAAAAAGATATTCGATATTTTTAAAATCAAGAAAGAAGAAAGAGTTTCAGCACTCGTCGCACTCATCATAGCATGTGCTCTCAATGCCCTGACTGTCATCAAATACCACAGCCAGTTCTCGCAGATTACAGATAATTATCACAAACTCTTTGTCAAGACCTTCCATGTGGCAGGTTTCGACCCGCTTACCTATAGCATCGTATCTCACTGGGACACAGAATATAACGTATATCGCCACCCGCTGCTGGCGTTCTTCATGTATATCCCGAATCAGATAAATCAAGGATTGATAATGCTTACTGGCATCAACTGCGTTCAGTTTGTCGTGGGAGCTATCCTGGTGTTCTGCGCCTTCTATTCCTTCATTTTTCTTTATCGTATATTCAGAGAAGTGATTGGTACAGAGCGCTTTGATGCCAATCTGCTCTCTGCCTTCTATTTCTCTTTTGCCTATGTGATGGTTTCAGCGATGGTACCCGACCATTTCATCATGTCGATGATCATACTCCTCTGTACCCTGTATATCACAGGCGTATGCATGAAGAAAGGCAGACAACTTACCATCTGGCAGACTATCCTGCTCTTTGTATTTACAGCGGGCGTATCGCTCAACAATGGTCTGAAGACCTATCTTGCCACCCTTTTCACCAATGGCAGAAAGTTCTTCAGTATCAAATACTTCCTGATAGGAGTCATCCTTCCTGCTGCTCTCATGTGGGCTTTCGCCAGATGGGAATACCGCACCTTCGTATGGCCTAAGGAGATGGCAAGACACGAGGCTAAGATGAAGAAAAACAAGGAAGCCACAGCCAAGATTTACCAGCAATACCGCGACAGCACTGACGTGAAAGACTCGGCAAAGGTAGAAGCTGCCGTCAGGAAAATCATCAAGGATAAAGCGCATGCCAAATATGTTCGTGACCATAAACAGATATGGAACAAGAACACGGGCAAGCCTATCGCCAAGGGCGAATTCATGAACTGGACCGACAAGACGACCTCCCGCTCACAAACTCTGGTCGAGAATTTCTTTGGTGAAAGCATCATGCTGCACCAGCAGAACCTTCTGGGCGATGTATTGCGCAACCGTCCGGTTATCGTGAAATACCAGTCTGCGGTCAATTATGTGGTAGAGGCATGCATCGTTGTGCTTTTCTTACTTGGCATCCTTGCCGGAAGAAAATCAAAGTTTCTCTGGCTCACCCTGACATTCTTCCTGATGGATGCTGCCCTCCATATCGGTTTGGGCTTCGGTATCAACGAGGTATATATCATGACTGCCCACTATATGTATGCCCTTCCTATCGCCATCGCCTTCCTGGCGCTCAAGGCAAAAGGAAAGAGCCTGAAATGGGCCTTCAGAGGATTGATGCTCGCCATCACCCTCTATCTGTGGATAAGCAACGGATATCTGCTGGTAGGCTACATGCTAGGATAAATATTAGCAAGAAGCCTTGATCCAACGGATGATATCCTCATGCTCCATATCAAACTTACGGGCAAAGAGGCGGTTGCTTTGTTCCAGCTCCTCTTTGTCTGCCAAAGTCCAGACGTATGGATTGCCCCGTTTCCAGTCAATGAGTCGCATGCAGCCCTCATATTCATCTTTTTCTGAGTACAAGGCGGCCCGGAAATCGGGATGATTCCATACCAGGGTCTGCAGGAAGAACTCATCAGGGCAGAAGGTATAATTGAATCTTTTCAATACAAACGGCTTCTGGATCACAACATACTCCACGCATGCCTGCGTGATGCTCACCCAGTTGGCACCCTTGGCAAAATCCATCTTCTGGCGATGCAGGAACGGCATGAGCAGCATCGAAAGATATTTGTTCAGTCGCCTGGTAATGGCATTCAAAGCCCCATACTTCGAGCGGGTAAGACTGGTAAATAGCCAATAACGCATCATCTTCCGGCGGCAATCCCATTCAAATTCCTCACCATGATTGATGCCCACAAACTCCTTACCCTGATGCTCCTCAAAGAACTGATGGATGTAATCCTGCGATTTGATAGGTAAATCCTGACCACTCAGCAGATGGTAGTAGGCATAAGGTCCATGCTTCAAAGCCTCCTCGAAAAGCACATACTCCGCCTTAATCTGGCTCAGATTTCCCCAACGCACATCCACCCTCTGTTCCAATAAAAAGAGGCGTGCCTTGGAAAGAACCAGCGGTTCAGCACCATCCAGCATATCCGACTTCCGGTCGATATGCAGAAATATATCATTGCGCTCATCATCGAGCATCGACAGCAATACCCTCAGAAGCGGTAAACTGCCATGAGCCATTATCAAAAAAGCATGTTTCATTGTCATTATTTATCTTTATTATCCAACTGTCCGTCCTGATGACTTTTTCATCATCATTGCGACAAAGATACACCAAATAAAAGAGAATACAAAATAAAACTCCGTTTTTATCAGAAAAAAGACACAAAATAGAGCCTTTCTTTTTGAATATTCAGAAAAAACAATTACTTTTGCAGCGCTAAGAAGGAGATGCGGCATGCATCAGCCCAGCAAAAAAAATAATCAGAGAATGAACAATATATTTAGAATTAAAAAAGAAGAAAGGCTCTTTGCCTTGATTACACTCATTGTTATCATCGCCTTCAATGTGCTGATGATAACCTATCATTTTGATGATTTCGGCAAACCGAAAGCAGGATTCTGGACGCTCTTCACCAAGAACTTTCAGATTTCAGGTTTCGACCCCTACACCTACCTTACCCTCTCGAAGTGGAAGGTGTATTACACGGAGTATCGCCATCCCATGCTCCCTTTCTTCCTCTATCCTTTCTCGCTACTGAATGGCTGGCTGATAGAACTCACCTCCCGCAACTGGGCAACTACCATCGTGGCGGTGATGATGACATTCTTCTCCACCTACTCCACCCTCTTCTTCAGAAGAATCTTCAGAGAGGTAATGCAGCTGAAGGCTATAGACAGCAATGTGCTCACAGCGATGCTTTTTTCCTTTGCCTACGTGCTGCTCGCCACCTTTGTGGATGACCATTTCGGCATGTCGCTTTTCTTCCTGTCAATGACACTTTATCTGGCAGGCAAACAGCAGCAGGAACACCGCAGCATGCCTTGGTGGCAAACAGCCCTGCTCTTTTTCTTCACGGCAGGCATCACGCTGAGCAATGGCGCCAAGACCTTCCTTGCCGCCCTCTTTACCAATGGGAAAAAACTCTTCCGCCCGAAATATCTGGCATTGGGCATCATCTTGCCTACCCTCCTGATAGGTGCTGCAGGCATTTATCAGAACAAGGCTTTCATCATTCCGAACCGTCTGGAAGGAGAACGGCTCGTGGCTCAGAAAGCTGCGAAAGACAGTACTTTTAGGGCTAAAATGGAACAGAAGCAAAAACACGATAAGGCCATCGCTGGCAAAAATATCCAGAAACGAGGCATGCTTTCATGGGCAGATATGTCTATCTCCCGTTCTGAATCATTGGTTGAAAACGTTTTTGGCGAATCGCTTATCCTGCACAGAGAACATCTGCTGGAAGATATCCACAGCCACCGCCCGATATTCGTGAAATACCAGACACCCGTTCCTTATATCATAGAGGGTATCATCGTAATTCTGCTGTGTATGGGCTTTTGGATGGGAAGAAGATCGGCCTTTCTCTGGCTCACTGCCTCATGGGTGGCATGCGACGCCTTCATTCATCTGGTCATGGGATTCGGACTGAACGAGGTTTATATCATGGCTGCCCACTGGGCATTCATCATTCCGATCTGTATCGGATATATCATCAGAAACTGTAAGGAGAAATATCTGCCTTATCTTCGTGGAACACTCGCAGTTATCACCATCTTCCTGTTCTTCTATAACAGCACGCTGATATTCGAGTATCTCACAAGATAAAAAAGTATCTTAGATTAAAACCATCATGCTGAAAATAAGTATCTTAACCCCTATCTATGGAGTAGAAAAATATATCGAACAGTGCGCCCGTTCACTGTTCGAGCAGTCGTATGCGTCTATCGAATACATCTTTGTAGATGACTGTACCCACGATAAAAGCATCGATGTTCTACAATCGCTCCTGAAAGAATATCCGGGAAGAGCACAACAGGTACGCATCATCCACCACGACAGAAACCGGGGCGTGGGAGCTGCAAGACAGACGGCACTGATGGCGGCTACAGGCGATTATCTTTTATTTGCCGATAGCGATGACATGCTGCCGGAAGATGCAGTTGAAAAGTTGGCAAGAAAAGCAGATAGTAGCCATGCCGACCTGATTGATGGCGGCTACCGGGAGTGGTGCGATGAAAAAGCAGGCAGACTCCAGAAACCTTTTGAAGTTTCTGATGAGAAACTGCTCAAACTGCTTGTTTGTCAGAACATCATCACCAACCGGCTGTGGGGCAGAATCTATAAGCGTTCGCTCATCATGGAGCACAGGATATTCTTTGAAGAGGGCATCAACTATGCGGAAGATCTTTTCTGGAATGCCCAGTTCATGTTCTACGGCAAAAAGGTGAACATCGATGATGCAGTATATTATTACCGTACCGACAATGAGAATTCCTACAATCACAACATCTCTGAAAAGAATCTCCTGTCATACTTCAAATCAACCCGCCGACTCATCGATTTTTTCGAGCAGAACGATAAGAAGCATCAGTATCTCAGAGCCACAGAGATAGGCATCGTCAATGCCTACCGCTGGGCAGCAAACGCACAGGTAGCCTTCGAAAAGGTGGATCAGGCACTCGGCTACAAGCCTAAGAGCTGCCTCATCCGACTCATCATCAAGCTCATCAAAAAGGGGGTACCTGTCAAGAGGGTGAATCTTATCTACCTCGCTTACAGAAAGCTATACACTCTTCTAATATCTGCACCTTCAGCAGCTTCATGATACAGAAGTAGATGGTGGCTGAAACCAGCAGACGAACCAGCAGCAGGAGATAGATGTTCTGCAGGCTGCGGGTCATAAAATAGGTAACTACCATCGTGGCTGCCGCACAGAGCATGAATGGCAGTATATCCTTTGCCACATCCAGAAACCGCAATCCGGCAACACGCTTCATCATCCACTGCCAGACCAGAAGCCAAGCTATTATAAATAAGGTATAGGCTATCACCATGGTCTGGATGCCATATTGATGACAGAACAACACCAAGGCGAGCAAACCCACTACCTGACCGATGTTGCACCACATATACACATCAGAACGCCCCTTGCTGATGGCAAGGTTCTGATAGAGCGTATAAATCGGCATAAAGGCACCACTCACACAAAGAATCTGCAACAGCGGCACACTGGCTATCCATTTCTCATGAATCGTAATCAGGATGAATTCGCGTGATACCAAAGTCAAACCAAACATCAATGGGAAAGAAAGGAATGCCGTGAAACGGAGCATTTTTCTAAACACCAGCAACTCGCGGTTCTTATCGTTCTGGATAGAAGCCAAGACAGGCTGAGCTATCTGTCCCACCGTATTGGCAACAAACGAATTAGCCTTGGTGTCCCAGTTGTATGCCTGACTATAGTTACCCACATCATTAATCGGATAGAACCTGCCGAAGACAAAGGTCAATACATTGTTGCTCACCGTATTGATGATGTTGGTAACCAGGAGTTTCACGCTGAATCCAAACATCTTCCTCACCGGTCCGAAATCGATATGAAAGTTCGGGCGCCATCCCGTATAATAATATCTTCCTATATTCAGCACAAGGATAAAGATAACCTGCTGCCAGGCAAGACTCCAGTAAGCCATGCCGTTGAATGCCAGTACCAGTCCCACGACATTCGAACTGATCAGAGCCATGAAATTAACGATGGTAATCTCCTTGTTCATCATGTTCTTCATCATATATCCGTTCTGGGCGATGCCAAACGAAGAGATGAAGAAACTCAGGAACACGAAGCGCGACAGGGAGGTGAGACAAGGCTGATGGAAGAAATCTGCTATCAGCGGCGCACAGAAAAAGAGCACCACATACATGGTAAGACTCACCAGGACATTAAACCAGAACACCGAGTTATAATCGTTATCGGTGGGTTTTCTGATATTCACCAATGCCTGGGTAAACCCGCTACTCTGCAGATTGCCCGCTATCAGGGTGAATATGGTGAGGATGCCGATGATACCATAATCGGCTGGCGACAACAAACGCGCCAAGAAGATGCCAAAGAGGATATTGAGTACCTGGGTAGAGCCACTGTTCATCGCTCCCCAGAACAATCCCTTGGCGGTTTTTTCCTTTAATGATTCTGCCATCGTTTCTATCTGATAAATATGGAATATTACTTGTTTTTACTTTTTAGAATGCAAAAGTAGCATAAATAGTTTGAAGTTCAAAACTTTTTGCTTACTTTTGCAGCCGTAAAACAGAAAAAAGTATGGATATTAAGAACATCAAGAAGGAATGGAACGCCACAATACTCGATATATTGAAGGCATTCATCGACATCTGCAACAAGTATCACCTCAGATATTACTGTTGTGCCGGCACCGCCATCGGAGCCGCCCGTCACCACGGAATGATTCCCTGGGACGATGACATCGACGTACTGATGCCACGCCCCGACTACGACCGTCTGCTCGAAATCGCCAAACACGAAGACTTTGGCAAATACGAGGTAGTAACTCCCTACAACAACGAGTCATACCCTCTGTATTTCTCCAAACTCGTGAATCGCGAAACCACCCTTATCGAGGAGAAGGAGCGTCCTTGCATCATCGGTCTTTACGTAGATATCTTCCCTCTTGATGCCACCGACGATGACCTGGAAACGGCAAAGGCGCTGTATCGCAAATACTCTAAGACCATCAACCGTCTGAATGCCGTAACCACCCACAATATTTTCTTTGAGTACATCTCCCTGCTCCTGCACAAGGAAACCTGGGGCCGCTTTGCCATCAAGACGCTCGCCTTCTTCTGCCGCAGCAAGATGCGCCACCGCCTCATCCAGCAGATGGACGAGATGAGTCACCGGTATGACTTCGATAAGGCGAAGAACGTATTGGTGAATACGGGTTCCTACCACTACAAGGAGATTTTCCCGAAGGAATGGCTCGGCAAGGGCAAGGAATTCCCGTTCGAGGATACCACCGTCTTGCTGCCGGAGCAGGCTGATACCTATCTGCGCCACTTCTTTGGCGACTATATGAAGTTTCCACCCGTAGAACAGAGAGTAGAGAAACACCTTCGCTACTATCTGAACATGGAAAAGCGGGAAACATGGGATGAGATTAAAAGAAAGCTTTAGCCTTCCCTCACTTCCTGCAAGGTATGTCCGAAACCTTCTTCTACATCAAAGAGCGGTTTCCAGCCTAAAGCCTTGAGTTTATCCGTACTGAAGGTTGCCTTGGTGATAGGCGTGGTATTGCCCTGCTGCGCATCCGCCTCAGGAATATCAAACACCACCTTTCTATCCGCTTTCCGGGCTATCAGCTCTGCCAGTTGGCGGATGGAGATATTCGATTCTGAATGAGCCACATTATAGGCATTTGCCCTCTCGCCATCCAGCAGGAGGCGCAAGATGGCATGGGCGGCATCTACCACATAAAGCCAGGAGCGGAAAGCCTTACCCTTACTCTTCAGGACGATATCCTCACCCTTCAGAACATTGCGGATAAACTGGGCATACACCCTATTGTCACTCTCCGTAAAGCCCGGACCGTAGGTATGACTCAGTCTGGCTATCACCACATCGGCATCATACTCTGCTCCGTATGCCATGCAGAGCGTTTCGGCAGCACGTTTGGAAGATGGATAGCAGGCACGCACCGATGCACAATCCACATAGCCGCTGCTCTTCTCGGTAAATTCAGAGCCATCGCCCTCGCCATAGATTTCACCCGAAGAGATATAAACCATGCGCTGCATGCGGTGACTCAATCCATATTCCAGCAGGTTGGATACGCCGTTGATGTTTGCCTTCATCACCTCTACAGGGTTCTGCTTAAAGAAGTTAGGACTCGCATTGCTGGCTGCATCGATGATGTAATCAGCGCCCTCAGCCAACTCATTATAGACTGGTTCCCCTATCATCCTGTCCATGCTCTTGATGACAGGCTGGGTAACGTCTATCTCTGCAAAGAAGAAAGATTCATCCTCCCAATAGGCAGCAAATTTCTGTCGGGCACGTTCCTTGTTTCTTCCGGCTGCTATCACCTTGTAGCACCGGGCAGGATTCTGCATCAGCACATCAACCACACAGCCTCCTACCAATCCTGTAGCACCAGCCACAAGAATGGTCTTGCCATGCAGACGCTCCAATTCCAAACCTTCCCGGAAAAGGCGCGCAATATCTTCCTTATATGGTGAATTTCCTATCATAACATGTTTATTTTAACCAAGCCTCAGGCTGAACCTTCATCAGTGCCTTCAGTATCTCCAGATCCTCAACGGTGGTTATCTTGATGTTCTTCTCTGAACCAGGCACGATATGCATCTGTCTGCCTCCCAGTTCTGCCATCAGGGTACAGGATGCCACCGAATTGGTGATGCCCTTCTCCTTAGCCTCTTCGTGGGCTGCTATCAGATTGCCCAAACGGAAGGTCTGGGGTGTCTGGGTACGGATCAGTTTGTCGCGCGGAATACTGGTGTTGGTCGTAAAACCATCTTCGCTCTCCAGGATAGCCTCTCTACATTTGATACCCGTAATGGCATAGCCATACTTCTGGCAGATGGCGATATTGGACGAGATGATGTCTTGCGACAAGAGTGGGCGCACGGCATCATGCACCAGCACCAGGTCGTCATCACCGCATCCCGCCTCTTTCAAGCCATAGATACCATTGTGGATTGACTCCTGACCATTGCTTCCGCCAGGGAATATCCATTTCAGCTTGGTAATGCAGAACTGGTTGGCATACGACTGCAGTACCGTTTCCCAACCTGCCAGACATACCACAGCAATACCCTGAATATCAGGATGCTTCTGAAAAGCCATCATCGTATGGATGATGATAGGACAGTTGTCTACATGCATAAACTGCTTTGGGATGTCCTGTCCCATTCTATTGCCAGAACCTCCGGCTATGATCAATGCATAGTTCATATTCTCTATCTTTAAATTGATTATTTCTGAATGATTCTCCCCGGATTCCCTACCACGGTAGCCCCGTCGGGAATATCCTGGAATACCACAGCACCGGCGCCTATCGTCACGTGGTTGCCGATATGGATGCCGCCGAATACCGTGGCGCCGGTATAAATCTTCACGCCATTTCCTATGGTAGGTCTGCCGCCCTTGCCGTTGCCCAGCGTCACCATCTGCAGACAGTAGAAGTCATCGCCTATGCTTTCTGCGTTGAGATAGGTGGCATAGCTGTGCTCCAGATGCGCACCCTTCCCGATATGCGGACACCAGATGGTCATCGTACGCTCGGGAGGCAACAGCCAGCTGATGAAAACCGAACGGTATTCGCCCATGCGGTAATAAAACAGATTGCGGAAACTCCTTTCGCGGGTGCATGCCTTAATCAGGTTGAGCACCGTAGGCTTCCTGTCCTGCACCTTCAGCAGGTCGGCATCTATCTCCTTCTTATGGAGCAGATACAGAGCAATATGCGGCAACATGCGCACCGCCGAAGCTGACAATATGATGGTTTGTACTATCGGATTCATGACTCTAAATCTTGTTTTAACATGGTTGCAAAGATACAAAAAATAAAGCAACTAGCATGCTTTTATCCGAAAACAATTGCTCTTTTCACTAAAAATAAGATAATAGAACAGGGTTTGTAGATTTTTAGTCGGTTTTATTGCTAAATAATGTGAATTAAATAGCTTTCCATACAACTTTTCCGTACCTTTGCACAAAGTTATATATAACGATATTATAGAAGAGGATAAAACAGAACATTATGAAGAGGATATTGATTGTAGAAGACGATTTGGCATTCGGAACAATGATACAGACTTGGCTCAAAAAGAAAGGATTCGATGTAGAAAGGGTAACATCCGTAGGCGCTGCCATCAAAGCGATGGGAGCCGGCGATGCATTCCATCTGGTTCTTTCCGACCTGCGCCTGCCCGACCATGACGGACTGGTATTGCTCCAGCATATCAGAAAGTCCGATGCCCACCTGCCTTTTATCGTAATGACTAGCTATGCAGAGGTTCAGAATGCTGTATGTGCCATGAAATCGGGTGCTACCGATTACGTGGCTAAACCCTTCCATCCCGAAATCCTCTTAGAGAAAATCCGTGAGGCTATCCAGTCGGCTGCTTCTGCGGTTTCAGCCCCTCAGCGTGCGGAATCTGCCGCCATGCAGGATGCGCCCCAAGAAGAGCAGCAGGGCGCTACGGAGGTTCCTAGATATATAAAAGGTGAAAGCGAGGCTTCCAAACAGCTCTACGAGTTCGTTTCGCTCGTTGCCCCAACCCCGATGTCAGTGCTCATTCTCGGAGCCAGCGGCACCGGAAAGGAATATGTGGCGCGCAGCATCCACGAACAGAGTCTGCGCAAGGACAAACCTTTCTATGCCATCGACTGCGGCGCCATTCCTAAGGAGGTGGCAGCATCTGAATTCTTCGGATATAAGAAGGGTGCCTTTACCGGAGCCGAACAAGATAAGAAGGGTGCCTTCGAGATAGCTAACGGCGGAACGGTTTTCCTCGATGAGATGGGAAACCTCAACTACGAAGTACAGGTGCAGCTCCTCAGAGCCTTGCAGGAGAGGAAAATCCGTCCGCTGGGCAGCACGCAGGAGATTGATGTGGATATCCGACTCATCTGTGCCACCAACGAGAATCTGGCGCAAGCGGTAGCCGAAGGCAAGTTCAGAGAGGACCTCTATCACCGCATCAACGAGTTTACCATCTACATGCCTGCCCTCAAGGACAGAGGTGCCGATATCTTCCTCTTTGCCAACCTCTTTATCAAGCACGCCAACCAGGAACTGGGCAAGAATGTGCTCGGAATGGATGCCAAAGCCTCCGAAATCATTGCCTCATACGACTGGCCGGGCAACCTGCGCGAACTGAACAATGTGATGAAGCGCGCCACCCTGCTCGCCCGTGGCAAGTATATCGGTGCCCAGGAACTGGAGAAGACGATGGCACAGACCTCCACCGCCCGACCGCTCAATATGCAGCTGCACAGCGAACAGTCGGAACAGGAAAGCATCACCGCTGCCCTGAGAGCCACCCACGGCAACAAGAGCAAGGCAGCCCAACTGCTTGCCATCGACCGCAAGACACTCTACAACAAAATGAAGAAATACGGCATGGAGTAAAACATGCCACACCCCGATTCCCCAATATATTCCACACTATATTGGGGAATTTTTCTACACCTTTTCCCCACTTTCCCCACATCCCGTTTCTGGCACGAAACACCATCAACCCTGATTATCAGATACTTAACCAAATTCATCGATTTTTGGCACGCCTATTGTGATATTATTTAGCGAACTCGCAAATGAGTTTCAACAAGAGAATTAATAAACAAATAATATTCACAATTAAAAAACAAAAGAATTATGAAAAAGTTAGTATTTGCAGTTATCGCAGCAGTAGCAATGGTATCAGTTAGCAATGTATTTGCAGGTAACAGAATGGTAAGCGTTGCAGGTTCAGAACCAGTAGACACAGTAGCTCCTGCCGACACAACAGCAACACCTGTTGAGACTCCAGCAGCAACAGTGGATTCAACCGTAGCAAAGTAAATCCACCTTCAGAAAATAGTAATTACGCGTCGCTTTCAATGAAACAGGAGATAGATGACCAGATTTTGGCATTTATCTCCTGTTTTCGTTGGTTTATATCGCATTTTTGATTAACTTTGCACGCAAATAGCAAAAAGACTCAAAACATTAAAAGATAAGAAGATGCAGCAAACAAACGTTCCTTTCAAGGTAGCCCTGGGTTACATCATCGTCGCCATCGTACTGATTCTGGCGATAGGGCTGGTATATCGCAACACCACAACCGTGCTCGCTATCAACCAGGCAACCCGCGACTATATCGAAAAGCGACAGGCAGCCGACAGCACCATGTCCAACCTGCTCAAGGAGGAACAGACCAATCTGCAGCAGCTTACCCGCGCCATGCAGGGCAAGTCATCCCACAACTATCTGCATGAGAAGATGAACAGCCTCAACAGTGGCGAAGATTCCGTTGTCGTGCATTCCAAGGCACCCAAGACTCATGTGGCAAAGAACACCACCGTAGAGGTGATGAAAACCCGCAAGGGCTTCTTCCGCCGCCTTGCCGATGCCTTCAAGAAGGAACATGCCGAAACGCTCAGCATCAGACGCGACAGCAACCAGGCTGTCACCGACACCCTCTCTACCCCGGTCAACTTAGCCGGAAACGTAGCCGATATCCTGGAACAGATTGACCGCAAGGAGAAGCAGTCTACGCGCGATAACCACGATGCCATCAACCGCGAGGTGAGAGACCTGCAGATAACCAATGCCCGCCTCGCCCTGCGCTCCTCCCAGCAGCTCAACGATATCCACCAGCGCGAACGTCAGGCGATGCAGCAGGCTATCAACCAGGCGATGCAGGCGCGCCAGAATCTGCTCTGGCAGATAGGTCTGCTTGCCATCGTAGCCATCACAGCCGCCGTCATCCTCGTCTATTACATCTACCGCGATACGCAGAAGGAACGCATCTACCGCGAGAATCTCGAAGAGGCTAACGAGGAAATCAGGCGCATCATGAACCAGCGCGAACGCCTGCTCCTCACCATCACCCACGATATCAAGGCTCCGGCTGCCAGCATCTCGGGCTTCATCGACCTGATGAAGGATTATGTCGACAACCCGCAGGGCATCTCCTGCCTCAACAGCATCAAGGGTTCTGCCACCCATCTCTCCCGGCTCGTTGCCGCCCTGCTCGATTATCACCAGTTGGAAAACGGACTGATGAAGCTGAACCCTGTAGATTTCTCGCCTGCCGACATGTTCCGCCAGTGTGCCGGAGAGATGCAGATCCTGAGCCAGGAGAAGGGATTGGAACTGCATCTGGAGCTCGATGGCATCAGCAGTCCGCAGACCTACTACCGTGCCGATGCCTTCCGTATCCGTCAGATACTCAACAACCTGGTTAGCAATGCCATCAAGTACACCGATAAGGGCAGCGTCACCATCCAGGCAGCCATCAATCCCCAGCACCTCCTCACCTTCTCGGTAAGGGATACCGGCAAGGGCATGACCACCGAAGAGCGCCAGAAGGTGTTCCAGGCGTTCACCCGTCTGAAGAGTGCCCAGGGCATCGAGGGCACCGGTCTCGGGCTGAACATCACCCAGGAACTGGTTAATCTGCTTCAGGGCACCCTGCGTCTGGAATCCGTCAAGGACAAGGGCAGCACCTTCACCGTCACCATTCCGCTTGCCTTAGATACCGCTCCTGCAGCAGAAGAGTCAGAAGAGCAGAAGCCCCTCGCCCCAATCAAGCCCCATTTCGAAAATCACAAGATACTGCTGCTCGATGACGACCCGTTGCAGCTCCGTCTGCTTCAGGAGATGCTGAAGAAGCTGATAGGCGACAGTTGGCAAGTCTTTGCCTGTCTGCATGTAGCCGAGGCGCTCACCGTGCTCCACAACGAGCATCCTGCGCTGATGATGATGGATATCGAAATGCCCGAGATGAACGGCATCAGGATGATTCAGCACATCAACCACAGCCACATGAAGGTAGTAGCGATGACCGCCCACGATGCCAGCATCATCAGAGAGTTGAAAGAAGCCGGTTTCGACGATTGCCTTTTCAAGCCGTTCAGCACAGAGAAGCTGAAAGAAATCCTCGGTTTGGAGGATGCAGCATCAGCAGCAGAGGATATGGCAGAGAAAACATCATCAGCAGCAGAGGATATAGCAGAGGAAACCAATAAGAAATCCCGCTTTGCACCCCTTCTGACCTTTGCAGAAGGCGATCCGGAGGCAGAAGCCGAGATACTCAGCACCGTCAAGCAGGAGTTGTCATCCCATCTCCAGAACCTCCAGCAGGCAACAGAAGGCGAGTTATCAATAGAAGCCATCGGCAAGACAGCCCACAAGCTTCTCCCTATCGCCACGATGATAGAGATGGAGACCCGACAGTACATCGCCGCCCTCGCTCCCGAGCATATCAGCGATCTGTCAGAATCTCAGATAAGAGCCTACACCCAGGCCATCATCGCCGACCTGAAGACTATCCTCTAGCTCTCAGCTGTTGTATCTCTTCCATCGACAATCCTGTTATTTCCAAGACTGTCGATGCATCCATTCCCTTTGCCAGCATATTCCTGGCAATCTCAAGGCTGCGCTGGTTCATACCTTCTTCTCTGCCTTCTTCTCTGCCTTCTTCTCTGCCTTTCTGGTATCTGTCATCCAGAAGGGTTCTTTCAACACTTACCGAATCCCAGAACTTGTCGTAGGCTCTGAGTTCGGCATCTGTAAAGCCGGAAATCTCCAGCTCCTCTACGGCTTTTCCAATCTCTGGGTCATTTAGCAGGTCGGAAGGAATATCCTTCGTATTGGAATTGATTTCCGTAAGGAAACGAAGCCACAAGACCATCATGCGCTTGTCGGCAATGGAATGAGGAGTGAACTTCGGGAGTTCAATGAAGGTGAAATGCAAGCCTTCAATGACCTTATTACTGTCCTTGTCATGCACGATGCGGTAATTATGGATGAAATCTGGAGTATCATGCACAAAGATATCATTCACAAGATTCAGGGAATATACGGGTTGCAGTTCGCTGTATTTGCCTCCCTTTTTAGCCTGACTCACATAGAGTTTGGATGCATTGAACAGTACTCGCTGCTGGAATGCGTCAGACCATTCCATCTGCATCTCCACGCAGAACTTCCTGCCTCTAGTATCTGTACAGAGTACATCCACTATGGTGTTTTTGCCCCCTTCGAGCTGGGGTACAAGTTCTGTTGGCAGATACTTTATTTCGTGTATCTGCTCCTCTTCGCTGAGCGGCAGGAGGGCGTTCAGAAGACTGATCAGTCTTTTAGGATGATTGCCGAATATCTTCTTGAACGTGAGGTCTGCCTTAGGATCTAAATACTTCATAACCATCTGTTTTAAAATTCTATAGCGCAAAGTTACGACTTTATTTTTATTCGCACAAGAGTTTTAGACTTTTTTTCAGGCAAAATGAGCTGAAATGTTGAAAAAAAAAATCTTTTTCCTCCCGTATTACGTATAGTGTAAAAGATGTAAATGTATATATATAATATACTTGGTATAGTATAGGGAAGGAAAATCTGCACCTAACTGTCTGATATTCAGTAATATATATTCAAGATTCTCCCTGGTAGTCATTCGGGCATATCAGAAAACACATGATTGGCCCTGATGGTACCTATTATTGGCTCTGGTAGTCATCAAAAAAAGGTAATTTGCCCTGGTAGTCATTGAGCGCTTAAATGAGGTAAACAAACGATGTAC
>NZ_QSAV01000005.1:31148-118904 GCF_003465495.1 Segatella copri
ATAGGGAAGGAAAATCTGCACCTAACTGTCTGATATTCAGTAATATATATTCAAGATTCTCCCTGGTAGTCATTCGGGCATATCAGAAAACACATGATTGGCCCTGATGGTACCTATTATTGGCTCTGGTAGTCATCAAAAAAAGGTAATTTGCCCTGGTAGTCATTGAGCGCTTAAATGAGGTAAACAAACGATGTACTTCCGTTTACCAACTGAAGCGGCTGCGTCGGGTTACAGATATGGCTGCATCGGGTTAAGGATTCGACTGCATCGGGTTACACAGACGGCTGGACTCACTGATTGAGCCACTTGACTTAACTGATTGAACTACTTGAGTAAGCTGATTGAGCCACTTGAGTAAGCTGATTGAACCGTATCAGTACTTTTCTGCATGAACTTGCGTACAAAAGAACAGTTAATGAAGAGGACTTTTCATCAATGAAACTCAAAGCTTGTTTAACAAATTGAGAGTGCGTCATAAGTCACATCCAATACGCCCTGGGCTAGGAGCTTTTGGGCCTTCAGCCCGTCCTCGGCTGCAATTATCTAGACTTACGACACACTCTCCTTTTTTTGTCTACATTTTTCACACTTCGAAAACAAGCTAGACGTAAGAAAAATATCATTCCCCCATAGGCGTTAGAAAAAGCCAGAACGTCAAACGGAATCTTCTTCTTTTTACCTTTTAAAGCCTCTTTTTTACTTTTTTACTTTTTTACCTTTTTACAGCCCCTCTTATCACGAACCAGGCATGAACTGCAAGGGTGGGAAGAAGGCCGTAATGGGTGCGCATCACCTGAAAACGCTCCTTCAGGGAGGCTTTGTGGTTCTGCGTGGTCATGCCGCCATCCAGAAAATGGGTGAGGACGGCATGGACGTTGCGCAACGGCAACTTGCGGCGAGATGACTCCCGCATGATGCGGATGCACCAGTCTACATCTGCCGAATAACGGTAGTGCAGATCGTAATGAATCTCACGGGCTATGTCTGTGCGGGCATAGAATGACTGGTGACACACCAGCATGCCCCAGATGAACGAACGCCACGTGAGCTTCTTGGGTGGGGCCAGACGGCGATGGCGCAGGAAATGGCCCATCTCGTCCACGATATCGGTATCGCCGTAAAGTACGCCGGGCAGTACTTCGCCTTCGCCTACACAGCCTTCTACATATTCCAGCGTATCGGCTGTAGGAAAGGTGTCGCCGGCATTCATGAACACCAGGTAATCGCCCGTAGCACGGTCGATGCTCTTGTTCATGGCATCATAAAGTCCCTTGTCGGGCTCTGATATGACCACGATTTCGTGCGAGCTCTCGCCTACTGCATTGCGATGCTGATATGCCTTCACCAGCTGGAGGGTACGGTCGCGGGAACCGCCATCCATGATGATGTGCTCGATGTTGCAGTAGGTCTGGCGCTGCACGCTGTCGAGGGTACGCTGCAACTCCTTCTCGGCATTGTACGTACAGGTTACGACGGTGAACTTAATCATAACTTATAGTTTTTGTAGGCCATCGCCTCGTTATAAACTTCAATATATTTCAATGCTACGGCATGCTGCGAATAGTTCTGTGCTACCTTCTGCAGACATGCCTGCTTCAGCGCCGCCCTGTCGGCCTCTTCGAGTACCCAGTGGATACCGCTCGCCAGGTCTTCGGTATCACGGTAGTTGGCCACGTAGCCGTTCTGCTGATGGTCTATCATCTCCGGTATACCTCCTACCCTGAAACCGATGCTCGGCACGCCGCACGCCATCGACTCCATGATGGTGTTAGGGAGGTTATCTTCGAGCGATGGCAGCACAAAGGCATCGGCAGAATTGTAGATTGCCACAATCTGCTTCTCATCGCTGACATAGCCGAGCGAATAGGACGGCAGAGTGAGGTTCACTTCCTCGGAATGGCCGCCCAGGATGGCGATGGCGGTATTCTCCTTCATCTCGGGATAGCGCGCTACCAGCCGGTCGATGGCTTCGATGAAATAACGCATGCCCTTGCGCTCGTCGGTTACGCGCTGGGATACGAAGAGGATGATATGCTTGTCGGCTGGCAGACCGGCACGCAGACGCGCCTCTGCCTGATCCTGCGGACAGAACACGTGGGTATCTATCGGATTCGGGATGTTGGTGATGCGCTGGCCTACGAAGAGACCGCTGCCCTTAGCCTGCCGTTCGAGCCAACGGCTACAGGTGACGAAGGAGATGGCGCCGCGATGGTAGAGTTCCTTCTTGCGGCGGAATATCTTTGCTGAGAGGTCGTTCTTGCTGCCTTTATGGGGGAGAAGCGGACAGTTGCCGCAGGCGGAGGCATAGCGGTTGCAGCCACGGGCATAATGGCAGATGCCGGTAGCTGGCCAGAGATCGTGCATGGTCCATACCACCGGTTTGCCGCTGCGGATAATCTTGCGGATGTTCTTGAGTGAGAGCATGCCCTGGTTGATCCAGGAGAGATGGATGACATCTGCCTCCTGAAACTCGCGGAGCCTGGTGATATCGGTGCCCGATGTTGCCATGTCTACCTCCCAGAGGCGCTGACGGGAGAAATGGAGATGCCAGAATACGCACCAGCGCTCCCACAGGAAGTTCCACTGCAACCTGAGCGAACGGGGCAGACTGACCACGGTGATGTCTTCAGTCTCCTTGTCGCGTACCAACATCTTTGCCTTAACGCCATTGTTGTTAAGGGCATCCATCAGGCGGTTGGCTGCTACTGCCGCTCCGCCTGTCTTTTCACTTGTATTTACTATGAGTACTCTCATCTGCGTATATTTTTGATACCGCAAAAAGCTGCGTATATTGATTGATACTGCAAAGATAGCACAAATCGGAGACAAAACAAAATAAAAAGGCATGTTTTTTTCGAGGAAATCGGAAAAGAGGAAACGGAAGGGGGAGAAAGGGGCATAAAAAAAACATGCCACAACTCTCAACGAGCTGTGGCATGTAATATGTTTAACTTAAAAAATCTAATCAAAATAGTCTCACGACTTTCTCAATTATCGGTTAAACAATCTACCTTAAAACCTAATAACTAAAAACCTAAATCTATTACTACTAACCTAAACAATCTATTAACCTTTTGACGCTGCAAAATTACTACTATTTCGGCTATCCACCAAATATTCAGCCAAGAAAGTGTGACGTTTTTGCATTTTTTTGATATATATCAAGCAAAAATGAACAAAAGAAACGGAAATTAACAACTTTCTGACACTTTTTCTACATTTTGCAGAATATAAAGCTTTTGCCCTTACAGGGCGTGCTGATTGCGTTCTATCCTTTCTGGATAAGAACGGTGGCATAGGCAGAGATACCCTCCATTCTGCCCGTGAATCCGAGTTTCTCGGTGGTTGTTGCCTTGATGGATATCTGGTCTTCGTCTACCCCCATTACCTCTGCCAGACAGGCTTTCATGGCAGGCACATGCGGATTGAGTTTAGGGCGTTCGGCACAGACTGTAGCATCGATATTGCCCAGTGTATAGCCCTTGGTAGCTATCAGTTCCATCGTTTTGCGGAGCAGTATCTTAGAATCCACATTCAGAGTTTCTGCTGCCGTATCCGGGAAATGATATCCGATATCACGCATGTTGGCGGCGCCCAGCAGGGCATCGCAAATGGCATGTATCAGCACATCGGCATCGCTGTGGCCCAGCAATCCCAGTTCATAATCTATCTTGATTCCTCCCAGCCACAAGTCGCGGTCAGCCACCAGCTTGTGGACATCATATCCAAATCCTACACGTATATTCATAACTTTAAATTAATTGAATGTTAAATGTTTAGTGTTGAATGTTGAATGTTGAATTAGGCTAGCGCCCTTGAGTCCGTTAGGCAAAAATTCAACATTCAACACTCAACACTCAACATTATCTCTTAAAGAGGTCCTTCAGTCCATCCATATCAAACGACAGGGTGAAGCGGAGGGTCTGGTCGAGCGGGTTGCTCTTGGCGGTAGCCACCACATAAGCAGCATCGAGCGAGAAGACATTCATCTTGAAACCGGCACCCACGGTGAAGTACTTGCGGTTACCCTTGCTCTGACTCTCGTGATGATAACCGGCACGGAGCGCAAACTTATCATTGTATACATACTCGGCACCCAGACCGTAGTTGATTTCCTCCAGCTCTTCCTTGAAACCGCCAGGGGCATCGCTGAAACTCTTGAAGATACCGCTGATGCCCGAAATATCATCATACTCACGATGCACACGGTCTTCATATTCTGAATTGTCCTCACCCTCTTCCTGCTTCGGAACGGTAGGCACCAGATACTTGCTGGCATCGGCTGCCAGGGTGATGCGGTTGTACTCGTCGATAGGAATCATCAGCGAGGCGCCCAGACGCATGTTGGCTGGCAGGAACTCGCCATACTCCTTGCCGCTGAAGGTAATCTTACTACCGATGTTAGAAATATTCAATCCCAAACCCAACTGGCATTCGCGCTGGCCGATGACCACATAGTTCTGGTAATAGGCAGCGATATCGGCTGCGAAAGCGGAGGCTGGCGAATTATCTTCGGTATAATCGAAGCGCATATCGGAATAGATCCAGCGGATGGCGGCAGCAAGAGAGAACTTCTCGCTGAGCATCAGAGAATAAGCTACATCGACCGACATTTCGTAAGGATTGATGGTCATACCCTTGCCACTCTCGGCACCTTCCTGACTGGTAAACACTTCGCCCATATTGAAATAGCGGAGCGATGCTGATACGGCGCTATAATCTCCAATGCGGTAATAGCCAGAGAGATAGGCAAGATTCATATCATTGACCAGCGAACGCAGCCAAGGGGTGAAACTGAGCGAAACACCGGCACGCGAAATGGTGAAAGGATATTTTGCCGGGTTCCAGTACTGAGAGTTGACATCAGGGTCGGTAGCCGCACCGATGTCTCCCAAACCGCCACCACGGGCATCAGGAGCTATGGTTTGCGAAATAACTGCATAGTTCACAGGATTGAAGAGATCTTTCTTATCCTGCGCCTTCACTTCTGATGCCATCAGAGCGAGACATCCCAAGATGAATATCTTATAGATTCTTTTCATTGCCATTGTAAATATATTTTTTATTTAATAATGATGAGTTTCTTGACTTTAGAGGTGTAGCTGCTGCCATCGCTTGCCACCTTGACGCGATAGAGATATACGCCGGTGCCCAGAGGGGTGCCGCTATCGGAGGTGAGGTCCCAGCTTACGGTATAGCTGCCCGAGGTAGGTACACCGCTTTCGGAATGGCGCCAGTGCTGTCTGCCCGATGAATCGAACACTTCTACCACTACGTCCATATCGCTCTCTGTGCGGTCGTGACTGATGATGAAGGTGGTGGAGGTCTTAGCCGGATTGGCGGTTACGCCCACATCGAAGAGCGCCGGACTCAGTGCCTTCACCACATTAAAGCGGAGCTTCACCGTAGAACTGTTGTTCTGGATATCCCAGGCTCGGAAGGTGAGTTCGTGCTTGCCCGGTTCCAGTTGCGGTATGCTGTAATAGGTAGAACCGCTGGTATAGGTTCCGAAATCGTAGGTGAAATTGCTGTTCAGCACATAGGTCTTCGACATATCGCCATCTATCACCAGCTGCAGGTCGTGGCCGATACCGCTTCCGGCAGCATTGATTCCGTCCTTATCGGTTATCTTTGCCACAAAGAACGGGGTGGTGTTGACTTTGCCGCCATCTACGAAGGAAGGCGAATTGAGATAGCAATAGATGGAAGGACCGATGGAATCGTTCTTCTGCTCCTCGCTCTCGCCTACCGTAAACTGCTCGCTGGAGCCGTGGGCAGAGAGGGTCTTGGCGGTATTCACCGCATAGAGGTTGACCAGACCGCTCTGGTTGGAATAATTGATATCCAGCGGAACGGCAAAGGAGAAGGCAAACTTGCCGCCTCTTACGCTATCGGTGCCCTGATACAGGGTCTTGGTTCTGTCTTTGTATTCGAAAGCCGTCTCAGCGCCATCCTTGCCGGTATCGTTCAGGCGACAGGTAACCGTTTCCTTGGAATCTCTTACGGTCGCGGTAATGACGCCCCGGAAGTCGTCAGCTCCCTCGATATGACCTGCCATGCGGGCGATAGAGCCTGCCTTCAGCATCGGCAGGGTTGCGGCTCCGGCAACAGGGATGCCGTTGATGGAATCTACTACTATCTGACGCTTAGGCAGATTGAGCGCAAGCGCCGGGTCGCCCAAGAGGGAATAGTTGAGATGGTTCACCGTGACATCGGAGCCGGAAGTCGGGCCGTTGCCGCTCACCAGATCGTTCTGAGCCAGACGGTGTGCTTCGCCCATCGTGACAGGCTTGCCGTCTACCAGACTGAGCACTCTGTAGATGAAGGCGCGGTTGATATACTTGTTATACAGGGAGGAAACGGTACGGGTGGTGCCATAGAAGGCTACTGCGCCGCCTTTATCGTTAAGCAGCGCATATTCTCCGATGTTGGCATCGAGCCCGTCGAACGGCATGATATCGCAGGAGGCGGTTACCCAGAGCGGCAGGTTGGTATTGCGGAAATCGGCAAAATCGTTGAGTTTCAGAACCGATTCGTGCGATATCTGGGTAGGATCGCCATGTCCGGCATAATCCATGATGAGGGCTCCCGCAGCCTGCTGCTGTTTGATGATTCTCGTTGCCTCGGGATAGGTATTGCCCGAAGAGGAGGTTTCGCGGGTATAGGCATCCCACATCACCTTCTTGACGAGATAGGCGGGATAGGTGGTGAGCACATCATTTGCCACCTCATCGGCATCCTTCATGTGGAGGTTGCCGTTTCCGTCATCGCCCATAAACATCAGGGTGTTCTGCCAGGCGCCTACATTGGCATTCTGAGCATAACTGATGGTCTTGTCTACCAGCACCTTGGCTTCTTCTGCATAGGTTACCGGGAAGCGGCCTACGGCTACATCCTGCAGTTCACGGCTAGGATACAGTCCGGCTCCCTCGCCGAGCATACCGAACCAACTGTCGCTGACGAAGCAGTTTACGGCGCTGAAGGAGTTTTCACTCTCAAAGCACAGCAGATAATTGTCTGGATTCAGGATTCTGCAACCGGAGGTAAGCATGCGGTTATCCCATACGCAGTCGCCGAAGAGCAGGAGATATTTCGGCATGTCAGCCTCGCTCTGCGCCTTATCAGAAAGCATGCGCAGGTAGCGGCGGTAGGCGTTGGCATCGGGGGTACCGCTAGAAAATTCGTTATAGAGTTCATCGGCAGGCACGATGGTAACGCGCAGTCCGTCGTGCTGTTCATGAAATTCTTTCAGCCGCTGTGCCTGTTTCAGCAGTTTCTGTGAGGTCGGGATGATGATGACCATATCGGCTGCTCCATCGGCATGATGATCCTGGTTGGTGATGCCGTAGACATACTGGGCAGCCGGAATCTTTCCACCGGCGGCAAGGTTGGCAGCGGTAAAGGCACAGCTTCCAGGCTCTGCCCACGTTACGGAGATATAATCGAGGCGGATGGAAGCGCCCGACATGACCTTGATGGAGATGGTATCCTTATCCTGGAAATCGGAAATGGGATAAGTGGCAACCTTCTCTGTAGCCTTGAGGTAAGCTATATCCTCCGTTGGATTGTCATCTTTGAGAGAAAGGGTGATTTCGCCCAAAACCTTGCCATTCTTCAGTATCTGAGCCACGCTGTTTGTGGTGGTAGTCAGGGCTACGGAGAGTTTGCCTGCCGCAGAACCGGTGGTATTCGTGATTACCACTTTCTTTTCATCGCCCACCTTCAGCTCTTCTGCATCGAAGAGGTTTCTGCCGCCATGATAATAGCTGTAACCATCTGACTCGTAGAGGGAATGGTAATCGTATGACTGCGGATAATGGGAAGAGACAAAGGTGGCTGAATCCTGCACCAGAGGCTCTCCATCGGTCTGGGTAATAAAATAGTAGCCGTAATCGGAATAAGGATTACGGATGCGCTGGAGGGCGGTTTCGGACTTCCAGGAAACCGGACCCTCGGCATAGAAATAATGCTTGCCGCCAACGATGCACTGGGGAACTTCCTGCAAATCGTCGGTAGCCTGCAGTTCGCTCGCCAGAAGGGCTTCGTTCTGCAGATTGCCACCATAGCCGTAAATCTTCACCTTGCTGATATCGGAGAAGCCTGCCTGGCGCACTACCTGATCGGTAAGCTGATGGAAACCGGTTTCGCTGACTCTGATCTTCGCCCATCTGCCTGAGGCTAGGACGGAATGGGAGGCATAGAGGGAAGAGGCTGAGCGCAAAGCATCAGAAGAAGTGAAGGCTGATACTTTGCCCTTAGCCAACAGAGAACCTCGACTGGAACGCTCGGAGCGCTTCAGAGGACGGGCATCTACCTGAAGCATGAAGCTGACCAGCAGCTGATGGCGGTTATTGCGGAATACGACAGGACTGAAATCTATCTGGAGTACGCCCTGCTTACGGCATTCGGTAACCCGCTGCTGTGGAAATACCTGCTCAGGAGGAACTGCACCCGACAGGCGGTTGTAATTGGCGATGTCGGAGGCAGTCATGTCGATATACTCGCCATATTTCAGGCAGACGGTATATACAGAATCACGATATGCACCGGTCAAAGGAATGGAATACACGAAACGGGGCAACACGGAATCTACTCTGACTTCTGAAGAGGTCAGATTGAAGAATCGCTGTGCCTGAGCAGGAGCCACCAGCATGAGCAGGCATGCCAGCAGCATGTATTTCCAAACCTTTGTTGTGTTCATATCGATATATTACTTGCAATATTATTTACTTACAGTGAAAATCGAGCACCTTCCTGTCTTCGAGATAGCCTACGAGATGGTCGTCGATATTGACAGGACCGCAGCCTGTAGGACATCCGGTATAGAGCAGGTCGCCCGTCTTGAGCGTGAAGTACTGGCTGATATAGGAGATGATTTCATCTACCTTGTAGAGCATATCGCTCGTGCAGCCTTCCTGTACGGTCTTGTCATTGAGGTCGAGGCGGAAGTGCAGTGCCTGGATATCACGGAACTTCTGGATGTCGACCCATTCGCCGATAACGGCAGAACCGTCGAATCCCTTGGCGAGTTCCCAAGGCTGGCCAGCCTCGCGCAGTTTCTTCTGCATCTCGCGTGCCGTAAAGTCGATACCTACGGTTACTGCATCGTAATAGCGGTGGGCGAAACGCTGCGGAATGGTCTTTCCCAACTTGGATATTCTGACCACTACTTCGGTTTCATACTCTATTCTTCCCAGATGATCAGGGATGAAGAAAGGCTTGCCGTTATTGAGCAAAGCAGAATCTGCCTTGGTAAAGATGACAGGACGCTCTGGTTTAGATAACGTACCATGCAGCGATTTATTGTGTTCGGTATAGTTCATACCGATGGCAAATATCTTCATAACATCAAATTTTTATATAAAAAAGAAATGGGAGTTAGAAGCAAAGCGAGGCTTAACTTCATAACTCCCGGGTATTCTAATTTAACTATAAGTCAAATTAACGCTTGCTTTTGAGTAATGATTACTCAGCAGCAAGAGTAAAGCGCTGGTAAGCAACGATCTTGAGATCCTTGCTCTGAGAAGCGAGGTACTGAGCAACAGTCTGCTTGTCACCGTCACCGAACTGGAACTCCTGGTCTACGAGGCAGTTCTCCTTGAAGAACTTAGCCAGACGACCATTAGCAATGTTCTGGATCATAGTAGGGTTCAAAGTAGCAGCCTTCTCCTCACCAACAGTCTTCTTGATGTTGCGAGCCTCTTCAGCCTGCTCAGGTGTCAACCAACCCTTCTTAGTGTTGCTCTCGATGTGCTCCTCAGAGTCAACGTGAGCTGGGTTGATGCCAGCCTTCTTCAAAGCTGCGTTAACAGCCTTCTCTACGAGCTCTTCCTTAGTCTTGGCAACAGCAACCTCGAGCTCAGTCTTCTTAGTCTCCTCAGAAACTGAAGACTCGTCGAGAGCTACAGGGCGCATAGCAGCAACCTGCATAGCTACCTTGTGACCAGCCTCCTCGTTGTTCTCGTTGAGCTGAACCATAGTACACAAAGTGTGCTTGTTCATGTGGTCGTAAACCTCAATGTTGTCACCCTCGAGAACACAGTAGCCGTCGAGCTCCATCTTCTCACCAGTGATACCAGAGCGCTGTGTAACAGCAGCCTGAGCATCAGCATCGCCAACCTTCAAAGTCTTCACCTCGTCGAGAGTGTGAGCCTTGGCAGCGATAGCAGCGTCGAGGATGTCAGATGTCAACTTGATGAAGTCAGCACCGTTAGCTACGAAGTCAGTCTCGCACTTGAGAGCGATGATAGCAGCGAAATCGTTAACCTTCTTAACGAGAACGCAACCGTTAGAAGTCTCACGGTCAGAACGCTTAGCAGCGATAGCGAGACCACGCTCACGGAGCAACTCCTTTGCCTTATCGAAATCACCTTCAGCCTCTGTGAGTGCCTTCTTAACGTCAGCAAGACCAGCACCAGTCATAGCGCGAAGTTTCTTGATATCTTCAATTGAAACAGCCATAATAATATTTTTATATTAAAAGTTAATAATAATCTTTGCTTAAAAGCTACTAAAGCCATCGAATCATAAACAGAATCAATGGCTTCAGTATATATTTCTTTGCCTAATTACTCAGCCTCGTCCTTGCGGGCAGCCTTCTTCTTAGGCTGGTCCTTCTGCTCAGCAGCAGCCTTGTCGTCAGCCTTCTCAGCCTTGCGCTCCTCGAGAGCCTCAGCGATAGCACCGCAAACTGCAGTAAGGATAGCATCTACAGAATCCTTAGCATCGTCGTTAGCTGGGATAACGTAATCAACATTCTTAGGATCAGAGTTGGTATCTACGATACCGAACACTGGAATACCAAGACGGTTAGCCTCCTTAACAGCGATGTGCTCCTTCATTACGTCAACAACGAAGAGGGCTACTGGGAGACGGGCCATATCTGCGATAGAACCGAGGTTCTTCTCCAACTTAGCACGCTGGCGGCTTACCTGAAGCAACTCGCGCTTAGAGAGGTTAGAGAATGTACCATCGTTCAACAGACGATCGATGTTTGTCATTTTCTTAACTGCCTTACGGATTGTAGGGAAGTTGGTGAGCATACCACCAGCCCAACGCTCGTTTACGTATGGCATATTGATAGAAGCTGCCTTCTCAGCAACTACGTCCTTAGCTTGTTTTTTAGTAGCGACAAACAGGATCTTTCTACCTGTCTTGGCAATTGTCTTGAGAGCCTCAGCAGCCTCGTCGATCTTAGCGACAGTCTTGTTGAGGTCGATAATATGAATACCGTTACGCTCCATGAAGATGTAAGGAGCCATTGCTGGATTCCACTTGCGACGGAGGTGTCCGAAGTGGCAACCTGCCTGAAGTAACTGGTCAAAATTTGTTCTTGACATTGTTTTTTCTTTTTTAATTGTGTTTACTTTCTTTTTGAATCTAATGTTAGATCAGTCGATGAGTAGTCCCCGATTAATGGAATCTCACCGATTTAGATACTAAACTTTTTAGCTCAGCTATATATAATCTGTATATATATAATAAAATATGTATAAGATTAACGCTTGCTGAACTGGAAGCGACGACGAGCCTTTGGCTGACCTGGCTTCTTACGCTCAACAGCACGTGAGTCACGTGTCATGAAGCCTGCATCCTTCAAAGCCTTCTTATCGTTAGCGTCGATCTTAACGAGTGCGCGAGCGATAGCGAGGCGGAGAGCCTGGCTCTGACCGGTGAAACCACCACCGTCGAGGTTTGCCTTAATATCATACTTACCCTCAGCTTCGAGCAACTGCAATGGCTGCTTTACTACATAGCGAAGGATTGCTGATGGGAAATATGTCTCAATATCTTTCTTGTTGATTGTGATCTTACCGGTACCCTCTGTGAGGTATACACGAGCTACAGCGCTCTTACGGCGACCAATTGCATTAATTACTTCCATTCTACCTTAATTATTTATACTGGTTAATATCAATAGCCTTTGGCTGCTGTGCCTCGTGCTTGTGCTCTGTGCCATCGTAAATGAAGAGGTTGTCCATCAAAGAACGACCGAGAGGGCCCTTTGGCAACATACCCTTGATAGCGTGACGGAGGATCTTGTCCATTCCATCAGGACGCTTGCGCAACTCTGCTGGAGTGTTGAAGCGCTGACCACCTGGATAACCAGTGTAACGAGTGTAAACCTTATCTGTTTCCTTCTTACCAGTGAAAACTACCTTAGCGGCATTGATAATGATTACGTTGTCACCACAATCTACGTGTGGAGTGAAAGTTGGCTTGTACTTTCCGCGGAGCAATTTAGCAACCTTAGAGCAGAGGCGACCTACAACCTGGTCGGTAGCGTCGATTACGACCCACTCTTTCTTAGCTGTTTCCTTGTTTACGGAAATAGTCTTGTAACTTAATGTGTCCATTTTAAAATTTAAATTTACTACTAAAAAACGTTTTTAATCTTTTTTACTCACTATTCAGACAGGTGATTCACTAACCACATACCCCGGCCACAGGGCATGCTATTAACACACCATATCTTGGGGACTCTAAGCGTATCCCCGAAATAATCGGACTGCAAAATTACACATTTTTATTTGATTATGTGTAGGTTACGAGTTTTAACCCCAAACTTTTATGAATATTTAACTTAGTTTGCACTTTTCTGCTCAGGATAAGCAAAAAAAGAGTGCATTGTTAACGGCAATGCACTCTTTTTATTATCACAATTCCTTATCCAGGAAATATTATCTGATGAACAACAGTTCACGATACTTTGGCAAAGTCCAAAGTTCATCGGCTACGAGAAGCTCGAGCTTGTCTATCTGATAACGGATTTCCTCCATCTTTGGAGCTACCGTGTCGTGATATGCTACTGCCTTCTCGCGCTCGCTCTCTATCTTGTTGGCTACCTTGCGGGCATCTACCAATGCCTCTACACCACGTTCTATTGCCTCGGTGCGCTCGGCTATCTCACGGATAATCTTCACGTTGCGGGCTGTCAGTTTCTTGCCTTCCTCGCCACCGAAGATGTGGATCATGCCCTCTACGTTCTTCGCCAGACGGCTCTGATAGTGGGTAGCCACAGGGATGATATGGTTCATGCTCAGGTCGCCCATCACACGAGCCTCAATCTGAATCTTCTTGGTATAGGTCTCCCACTTCACCTCGTTGCGCGCCTTCAACTCGCTCTCGCTCATCACGTTGGTCTTGGCAAACATCTCGATGCTCTCCTTGTCCAGATAACGGTCGAAGACTACCGGGCAGGATGCCTCGCAGTCCAAGCCTCGCTTCTGAGCCTCTTCCTTCCACTCATCTGAATAGCCGTTGCCATCGAAGCGGATAGGCTTGCAGGTCTTGATATCCTCGCGTACAATATCTATAATAGCCGATGTCTGGTCCTCGCCCTTTGCTATCAAGGCATCTACACGAGCCTTGAAATTTTCGAGAGCCTCAGCTACGGCAGCATTCAGTACGATGAGAGATGACGCACAGTTGGCCTCTGAACCTACGGCACGGAACTCGAAACGGTTTCCGGTGAAGGCGAATGGAGAGGTACGGTTGCGGTCGGTGTTATCGATCATCAGCTCCGGAATCTCAGGGATATCCAGCTCCATACCCTTCTTGCCAGCCAGGGCGAAGAGTTCTTCCTTGTCTGCCTTCTCGATATGGTCGAGCAGGTCGGTGAGCTGCTTTCCGAGGAATGAAGAGATGATGGCTGGTGGTGCCTCGTTGGCTCCCAGACGGTGGGCATTGGTTGCACTCATGATGGATGCCTTCAGCAGTCCGTTGTGCTTATAGACACCCATCAGGGTCTCTACGATGAAGACTACGAAGCGGAGGTTGTCCTCCGGTGTCTTGCCTGCTGCATGGAGCAGTACGCCGGTATCGGTGCAGAGACTCCAGTTGTTGTGCTTGCCGGAACCGTTGACGCCAGCGAATGGCTTCTCGTGAAGGAGCACACGGAAACCATGCTTGTGAGCCACACGCTTCATCAGACTCATCAGGAGCATATTATGGTCTACGGCAAGATTGCACTCCTCATAGATAGGTGCTAGCTCAAACTGGTTTGGTGCCACCTCGTTATGACGGGTCTTGCAAGGGATGCCGAGTTCGAGTGCCTGCACTTCCAAATCCTTCATGAAAGCCTGCACACGCTCAGGGATGGTTCCGAAATAATGATCGTCCATCTGCTGGTTCTTCGCAGAGTCGTGTCCCATCAGGGTACGGCCTGTGAGCATCAGGTCAGGGCGAGCCGAATAGAGACTCTCATCTACCAGGAAGTACTCCTGCTCCCATCCGAGATTGGTCTGCACCTTCTTTACCTGTGGGTAGAAGTAGTGGCACACCTCGGTAGCCGCCTCGCTCAGGGTATGGAGCGAGCGGAGCAATGGAGCCTTGTAGTCCAAAGCCTCACCGGTATAAGATATAAAGATGGTAGGGATACAGAGGGTATCGTCGATGATGAACACAGGCGATGTAGGATCCCATGCAGAATAGCCACGAGCCTCGAAGGTGTTGCGGATACCGCCGTTAGGGAATGAGCTGGCATCAGGTTCCTGCTGGACAAGCAATTTGCCAGAGAATTCCTCAATCATACCACCCTTTCCGTCATGCTCCACGAAGGCATCATGCTTCTCGGCAGTACCTTCTGTCAATGGCTGGAACCAGTGAGTATAATGTGTTACCCCGTTTTCCTCAGCCCAGAGCTTCATGCCGGCAGCCACGGCATCAGCGATGGAACGGTCCAGACGAGTACCGTTGTCTATCACATCGATGAGTTTCTCATACACATCAGATGGCAGATACTTGTACATCTTCTGGCGGTTGAATACATACTTGGCGAAGTACTCCGAAGGGCGCACCTTGGGAGCCTCTACCTCTACAGGTCTTTTCTTAAAGGCCTCGGCTACAACCTCAAATCTCAAATTAGCCATTCTTTCTTTTATTATTAATTATAAGTTTGCGGGTGCAAAGTTACGAAAAAATGAGCAAATTGCTAGCGTTTGAGCGTATTTTTTATGCAAAATTCAAACTTTTCTTATACATAAAGTGCCTTTTTCCTACATGGCGACGTAATCTTTCCTACGTCCTGACACAAAAACTCCTGCGTCGCCATGTAATTTCAAGGGCATTAGAAGAGAAAAAATCCCTTGCAACCACTAGAGTCGCAAGGGATTCACATTATCCACTTATCTATTTGTACCTTAAGGGTTTATTGAAGATTGGAGGTCGGCAATTAGAAACGGTATACAACAAAGCTGTTTGGCTTCATCTTCACGTTCAACACATTGCCCTGAACCTGTGCATCTGATACTACAGGAACAACCACATTTTTATTGTCTATCTTGTTTTCTGCCTGAATATCGTCGGCATGGAGAACGGTTACCTTACCTGGGTTCAACTTCTTGATACCATTAAAGGTTACGTTGATTTCCTTTGCCTCGTTAGAGGTATTGGCAATCTTCACGATGTAGCTCTTGGTAGCCTTGTCGAAGCAAGCGGTGGCATAGAGACCATTCTCGCCTGCTACAGCCTTGCCGTTCTCGGTAAGTTTCAACACATTGGTACCCTTGTTCTCGCCGTAGAGCTGCTGAACATAGTAGTTGGCAGAACGGACAGAGCTGAGGTTATCGAACCAGATGAGGTCCGGACGCCACTGCCATCCCTCTACATGAGCGAAGAGAGGTGCATAGGTAGCCTGATAAACCACATCGGCATTACGCTCCAAACCGGTCATGAAAGCTGCCTCAGAAAGGGCTGCCTCCCAAGAGTTTGGATCATTCTCGGCATGAGCAGCATACTCGCCGGCAAAGACCTTAGGACCCTTGCGGTCGTACTTGTCGTAACGGCTGGCATTGCTGCGGAACCATTCCGGACTCTTGTAGTAGTGCTCATCCACCATGTCTACACCCAACTTGCGCATCTGCTCCCAACCGTAGTCGAAGTCCTTGCCATCAGCAGATGGACCTGATGAACCGCAGATCTTGATCTTTGGATACTTGGCATGAATCTGCTCCATGAACTTCTGCAGACGCTCAGGGTACATAGGTCCCCACTGCTCGTTACCGATACCAATCTGCTTCAGATTGAATGGTGCTGGATGACCCATATCGGCACGGAGCTTACCCCACTTGGAGGTGACAGGACCATTGGCAAACTCGATGAGGTTGAGTGCATCGTCGATATAGCTCTGAAGATCCTTGACTGCTACATGTGCATTAGGATCCTTATCATCGTTCTGATACTGGCAAGCCAGACCTACAGAGAGAATAGGCAATGGCTCTGCACCAATCTTCTCTGAAAGGAGGAAATACTCATAGAAGCCCAAGCCCAATGACTGATAGTAGTTAGGGAAAAGGCGATGTGGGAAGGTATCTCTCCAGCGGTTCTCGTTCAGAGGACGGTTCTCAGGAGCACCCACGGAGTTCTTCCACTCATAACGGGTATCGAGGTCGGTTCCCTCTACGATACATCCGCCTGGGAAACGGAAGATGCCTGGCTTCAAGTCAGCCAAATCCTGTACGAGGTCGGCACGGAGACCATTCCAGTTGTCCTCAGGGAAGAGAGAGATATGGTCGAGATCTACGCTCTCAGAACCCTTCTCCAGATAAACACGCATCAAACCCTTGGCATCGGTCTGAGGAGAAGTAAGGGTAGCAGTAAGCTTCTGCCATTTATTATTGGTGATGTTGATGACCTGCTTGGCAATCACATCATTCTTTGAATTGACGAGTTCTACGCGAATCTTGCCCTGCTTGCCATCGATGAGATGAAGACGGCCATATACGGTGAAATCGTACTTCATATCCTTCTTCAAGCCCATGCCGAAGAAGCCACGGTTCTCAAGACCAGTCTGCTTCTCACGTGCGCCTGCGCTCTCAAGTGTTACATAATGAGGATTGCGGTCGAAGGCAGGTTTTACGTCGCTGAGGGTTACATTTCCGAATGTATTCCATCCCATCAGGCGCTGTGGGAATTCGAAGGAGCGGTTCTCTACCATCTCTGCATAAAGACCACCATCGGCACCGAAGTTGATATCCTCGAAGAAGATACCATACATGGTAGGCTGGATTTCTGCTCCAGGCTTGTTAGCCTGAACAGTAAACTGATGCTGTGCGAAAGCTCCGAGTGAAGACATCGCCAGCAATGCTGCTGCGAAAAATTTTGCTTTTCTCATATTGTTCGTTATTGTTTTATTTTTAGGCTGTACCTACACTTTTCCGTGATAGGTGGTGCAAAGATAAAAAAATCCACCCCGAATGAGGTGGATTTTCTGTTTAAATATATTGGATTTTCGTATAAATCCCTGCTTTTCTACTATTTATCTAATGGAATGAGCACGAAAGTGAAGTTCTTATCGCCATAATGGAGGCGATATTTCTCCAAAGGCCATGCCCCCCAAGAGTTCTCACCAGCCACACCAGAATGCTCTGCATCGAGGAAGAGATTGGTGAATCTTGACTTCTTCAGATTGAAACTGTGGCGCTGATCCTTGTCATCACCATCATCCAGTTCTTCTGTATCGAAGTGGATGGCGGAAGCATAGAATGGCTTGCAGCTCTTCACCTTGAATCCGAAGCCGGAAGCATCGGTCTGGTTCCACCAGCGCATATCGCCCTTGGTACCACTCTCCTGTGGACGGATGTATGGGAAGTACTGGTTGTCGGCATCATCGCTGTAGATTCCGAGGCGCATGCAGTCCTCACGGTCAGAATAGTTCTCGATAGGACCACGACCGTAATACTGGCTCTTGTCCATATCGTATGGCAACTGCATCAGCATACCGAAACGGAACAGATCGCTGACCTTGGCATCATCAGAAGCATCAAACTCCTGGCTTACCTTCATCGCACCGGTGTTAGGCATGATGAGATAATCGATTTCCAGTTCACCCTTCACCTCTGGCATCTCATAGGTTGCACAGATGCTGATGGTGTTTGCCTTCTTATCCTTTTCAACAGCTACACCCTTCAGGTTCATGACAGGGTTCTTCCAAACCTGGAACTTCTTCTGCAGGCCTGCACCGAAATCATTATCGGTAGGAGCACGCCAGAAGTTTGGCTTCAGGGTACCGCCCTCGCCGAGGAGCGACTTGCCACGATAGGTATATTCAGAGATGAGACCGGTGGTATGGTTCACCTTCACGGTCAGATCAGGAGTAGTAACGGTGATATCCTGCTCGCCCTTCTTGTCGATGAGCTTAGCCTTCACCTTCTTGCCATCCTGAGCCTTAGCCATGTTTTCTGCACAATGACCGCAGCACTTCTTCTCCTTCACCGCCAGCTGGGCATAAGCCACAATCTGACCAGCCTCCATCAGAGGTTCAGCCTTCTTCAGACGGAAATCGATGTTGAGGAACACCTCCTTGCCCGTTACCTTAGAAAGGTCATAAGGGATGGTGAAGTTCTTGGTCTGCTGGGCAGCTACATCGATATCAGCAATAGTACCGTTCTGAGTCTCCACGCCATCCTCAATGAGACTCCATGCCAAGGCATAGTTGCTCAAATTGCGGAAGAAGTTCTCATTGTATACACTTACTTCACCCTTCTCTGCATTCACCATCTTAGCCCAGATGTTCTGATACTGGTAGGCTACCTCGTAGGCATGAGGATTGAGCTGACGGTCAGGACCGATGATACCATTGCAGTTGAAGTTATTGTCGCTAGGGTCGTAATTGTTATAATCGCCACCGTAGCAATATTCTATTTTGCGGAGCTCTTCATTGCTCATCTTCTCAGGATTCTTGATGGTCATCGGCTTCAATACCTTGCGGTGCAAGCCCTGGTCAACGAAATCCCAGTCGAAACCACCCTGGAGGATAGGATACTTGCGAATCAGAGCCCAGTAATCCTTCAAGTTACCGCCTGAGTTACCCATGGTATGGTTGTACTCGCACTGGATAAGCGGCATCGGACTGTTAGGGTCCTTAGCATACTTTTCACAAGCACTTACAGGATAGTACATAGGGCAGAAGATATCGGTACCCTCGCCTCTGTGAGCCTGCTCATACTGAACCGGACGGCTCTGGTCCTGGCTCTTGATCCACTTGTAAGCCTGCAGGAAGTTATCGCCCATCACAGTCTCATTACCCATACTCCAGGTTACGACACTAGGATGATTGAAGTACATGGAAACATTGTGCTGGTTGCGCTCCATAATCTGCTTGGCAAACATCGGTTTCTTGGCAGCTGCATCATCGCCATACTGGAAACCGTGACTCTCCTGGTTAGCCTCAGCTACCACATAGATACCATACTCATCGCAGAGTTCGTACCAGCGTGGATCATCAGGATAGTGGCAGGTACGGACTGCGTTGATATTCAGGCGCTTCATAATCTTGATGTCCTGAATCATGCGCTCCATGCTCAATACATAACCTCCATCAGGGTCAATCTCATGACGGTTGGCACCCTTGATGAGCACAGGCTGACCGTTGACAAGGAACTGCTTGTTCTTGATTTCCACCTTGCGGAAACCTACCTTGACAGGAGTCATGCTTGCTGATTTCATGTTGCCATTCTTCAGCGCACTTGAGAGGGAAACCTGAAGGGTATATAAATAAGGTGTCTCTGCATTCCACTTGTGTGGATTCTCTACGTTCATCGTAATGTTGGCTGTTCCATTCTTTGCCAATCCTGTAGCTGTAGCCACCTGCTTGCCTTCTTTGTCGAAGAGGATGAAGTTCAGCTTGCCTGTTCCCTTTACCTTGGTAGAGATATTGAGCACACCATCCTTGTAGTTGTTTACAAGGTCAGGAGTAACACGGATATCCTCCAAATGCAACTGGGCATCGCGGGCAAAGAGATAGCTTTCACGAGCCACACCACTCAAGCGCCAGAAGTCCTGATCCTCATCCCAGGAACCATCGCACCAGCGGAAGGTCTGGAAGGCAATCAGATTCTTGCCCTTCTTCAGATAAGGAGTGATGTCAAACTCGGCAGCTACCTTGCTATCCTCTGCATAACCGGCAAACTTGCCGTTTACATAGAGATAGATGTTGGAAGTAACGCTACCGAAATGAGCTACAACCTGCTTGCCATCCCAGTTGGCAGGGATGTCGATGATACGGCGGTAAGAACCTACATGGTTGTCCTTGGTAGGAACTGCTGGTGGCTGCTGGTCAAAATGTCCACGCCAGCCGAAGCCTACGTTCACATATTCCGGATCACCGAATCCGTTCATCTCCCAGATACCTGGCAGATTCATGGTCTTCCATTTGGAATCATCAAGATCTTCCTTGTAGAAGTCGGTAGGACGCTGGTCGGCATTAGCCACCCAGTTGAACTTCCAGGTTCCGTCGAGCGAAAGGAAATACTTGCTCTCCGTCTTGTTCATGTGCAGGATATCCTTGCTCACGATCTTACCGTCTTTCTCATAAACCCAGTCATCTGCCGGATAGGTGAAGAAATTGGTGTGCAACGGAAAACGATTGATGGCATTCACCTGAAGGTCGTGCCATTCTGTGTAAGTTGGCTGTTGGATGGTCGTCTTATTCAACGACTTAATGGCAGTCTTCGGTTTGGTTGCACCAAAGGTTGCCATTGCAAATCCTGCCAAACTTAATGTAGCGAACAGTCTCTGTTTCATGTTTATCAGTTATTAATATATCAGATTGAATTTATACCTTATTATATATAGGCATCTTACTTGTTTGCGAGATACTTATCATATTCGCAGGCTGTAAGAAGCACAGCGCCTACACCGAAGTTAGCCTGAGAGTTGGCATCTACGGTCTGACCAGGGATGGCTCTCTCGCCGATAGGTTGAACATAACCCACCTTGCCATCTGCCTGAACGGCAGTCTCTGTAAGATAAGTCCAGGCACGGTCGATGACCTTCTTGTACTCCTTCTTGTTGAGGTAACCATTGTTGACCCCCCAAAGCATACCGTAGGTGAAGAAGGCAGTACCGCTGGTCTCAGGACCTGGAGCATGCTCTGGGTCCATCATCGAACGGGTCCAGTAACCTTCCGGCTGCTGGATTTCTGCCACAGCCTTAGCCAACTTTTGGAATTTATCTACGAAGAACTGATTGTGCTTGTAGTCCTTTGGCATATCCTGGAGCACCTTAGCCAGACCTGCGAGAACCCAGCCATCACCACGAGCCCAGAAGTCTTTCTTTCCGTTGGCACTCTTGTGCTTTGGATAAACGTACTTGCCATCACGGAAGTAGAGGTTGGTCTCCTTGTCGAGCATAATCTCATCGGTAGTGAGGAGATTGTCGTAGAGCTTGTCGAGATACTTGGTATCGCCGGTCAACTTATACATCTTGGTCATCACAGGCATCACCATATAGAGGGCATCGCTCCACCACCAGTAGTCTGTTGGCTCAGAGTAAACCTCGTAGTGCATTACCTCCTTGGCACGCTTCACCATGTATTCTGATGCAGCGGCATTTCCCTTGGCTGCCTCGATGTTGTAGAGGTCGATGTAAGTCTGGAAGCAGATCTGCCAGTCACCGAAGAGCACGTGCTGCTTTCCCTCGCCGTATGGTTTGTACTTCCACTTGGCTGGGTTAGCCTCTGTAGCACCGGTCCAGTCGTTATGTTCTGCCCAACGGATGGAATAGTCGAGCATCTTCTGGTCCTTGAGCATCTTATATACCTCCATGTTGCCGGTATGATAAGCGGCATTATCCCAGAAGGCACGAACCTCAGGCTTGTTGTTAGCCTGCCAGTAGTTATTCACCTTGGTGATGAGTTCCACTACCTGCTCATGGTCCCATTTCTTGGAAGCCTTCACTTCCTTCTTATTCTGTTTCTTGACCTTAGCGGTCTTCTTGGCTGGCTGTGCTGCATTCAAAGGCAAAGCCAAGGCTGCAGCCGCCAGCATCATCAATATCTTATGCATGATAATCTATAAACTCTTAACTAAAAAAATTACCACTTGTCCTTGGTCACGATATCGTCCTTCCACTGGTGATCCTTAGGGAACTGCTGGTTGTTCCATGCCTTCACCTGGGTCCAAGGCTGTGCTGCGTCGGTCCAGAAAGGATGGTCGGCAGGCAAGCCGAGAGGCATGAAGGCGAGGGTTGTCATATAGAGCGAACCGTTGTTGGTATACCAGTCGGCAACGTTCTTCTGGCTGTTTCCACAGAAACCGATAGAGAGATAGCCCTTCTCGTTGAAGTTGTTCTGCTGGTCGAACATGCGATGGAGCACCTTGGTAAGTGCTGCACGAACCTGACCGTTGCTCAAATCCTTAGGCAACTTCTGGTACCATGCCATCAGAGCCAGCGGCTGCATGGTAGCCATACGGTAAGGAATACTTCTTCCGAATGCTGGGAAGGTACCCTCAGGAGAGATGAATCTCTCGAGAATGATGCTGTACTTCTGGCAGCGTTTCAACTCTCTGTTATAGTATTTCTGATAGTCGAGACGGGAATTGACCTTGGCATCTACCATCGCCTGGAGCGTCTCCAGATACATCGGATGGAACACGTAGCTGCTGTAGTAATCGAAAGCGAACGAAGGACCGTCAGCATACCAGCCATCACCCACATACCACTCCTCTACCTTGCGGCAGGCTGAATTGATGCGAAATTCATCGAAATCGCCACCCACCTTTGCCATGAAACTCTCGATGGTTGAAGAGAAGAGCAACCAGTTGGTATAAGGAGGGTCGATGTGGCGGAGCTTGGCAAACTCTGTGAGATAACGCTTCTTGGTCACCTCGTCGAGAGGCTTCCAGAGTGTATCGTAAGCACGGAGAAAACTCTCTGCAATATAGGCTGCATCTACCAGATTCTGACCACCGATGCCCCAGCAGAGATAGTCTGGATTCTGAGGGTCTACAGCATTCTTATAGGAAGCCAAAGCCCATTCACGCAACTGCTTGCGCTGCTTACCTTCGGCAGTAGCATCATCCGGAAGGGTGAGCCATGGAGCCACACCAGCCATCAGTCTGCCGAAGCACTCCATATAGAGCACCTTTCTGTTGCGGTTGTCGAAGCTGGGACTGAACTCAGTCTGCATATTCTTCTGTAACTCGCCTTTAGCCATATTTTCCAAAACAGGCTGTGCCATCTTATAGGCTAGCGAGCACCAATATTGGCGGTCGCTCTGCTGAACAGTCTTCTTCTTGGCAGAAATTCCCATGAAAGGAACCAGCGCCAAGACTAGGGTCATCATGATACTTTTAAATATATAATTCATAGATAGTTGTATATTGTTTGTTGTTATTGATAATTGTAAGAGGCAAGTTGCCTGTAGCCTTAGCTGAGCAACTGCAAATATATATAAAATTAGTTAGAAACAAGCAGAGCGACCGTATATTTTAGTGTTTTTTCAACACTGGTGCACCATTTTCCCAGGAAATAGGTACCCACAAGTGTCTACTGTCACTCAAGTGTTTAGGATTCCACATGTCTGCCATGAACACATAGTCAGCACCATGGAACATCTTCTTCTGTGCTGCAGTTTCCACCTTATATATATAGGTACCCTGTGCACCGAAGGTCTTGTCAGCACCCTCGCCACGGCAAGGATTAGGCAACTGCTCCCAAGGACCGTAGATATTCTTTGCCTTGAACATGCGGGCTGCATTAGGCGCCCATCCGGTACATCCGCTGGTAATCATCCAGTAGATGCCATCCTGCTTGAAGATGGTTGGAGCTTCGTTCTGTCCGCCGGCAGCAACTCTTACGTAGCAACCGTTGTGCTGCATGTAGTCATCTGTCAACTGTGCGATTTGGAGTGTCAGGTTTTCCTCTGAAGAATAGATGTGGTAAGCCTTGCCATCATCGTCGATGAAGATGGTCATATCTCTCGACATCTGTCCACCCTGGAAGTCTCTCATCCAGAACATACCCCGTTCTATCTGCTTGCGCCAAGCTGGAGTCCACCACTCTTTCAGTTCAGGGAAGAGAAGCTGATGCTTGAGGTCGGTGGTATCAGGTTTGGAGAATCCGATAGGATAGATTCCCGGATTCACTCTTCCTGAGCGAACGAACTTGAATGGTCCGAAAGGAGTATCGCTGGTTGCCACACCATAACGGGCAGCAGCATATCCCTGCCCTTTCAATTCGAGATGGAACCACATGACGAACTTCCTGGTCTTCTGATTATAGAGCACCTTAGGGCGCTCGATGATGCAACCACCCTCGATGTCGCTGCCTGGTTCATTAGAAACAGGCAGCACCAATCCATGGTTGGTCCATTTCTTGAGATCCTTGGAAGTAAAGCAGCTTACGCCGAGAGAGCTGTAAGGCTTGCCATCCTGCGAACGGCTTTCGCCATACCAGTAATAGGTACCCTGATAGTTGAAGATGTTGCCACCATGTGCATTGATATGCTTGCCGGTATTGTCCTTCCACACGCCTCCGTCCATCGGAGCCTGTGCCAGAGTTGGGAGACAAGACATCATCCACAACACCATAAATACGAATAGTTTATTCATTTGCTGATGTATTATTAAGTTAGTAAAACGCTAATTGTTTATTTCGGTTACAAAATTAGGAAAAAAGCCCCTTTTAGGGGGCTAATATTCGGTATAAAAGGGACACAAATCGAGAAAATGCAGGAAAAATAATGCTAACTGTACGGTTGAAATTACCCAATATGCCCGTACAGGTTTTTATATTTTCACAGAATCAATGAAGGCTCAGAAGAGATTATCCATCAATGGACAATTTCATCTGAGCCTTGATTGATTAGAATACTTATTTAATCTAGTTTAGTCTAGAAGATTACTTCTCTGCTGACTGACCTGCTGATGTTGGCCAATATGGGTTCTGATACAATGGACTCTTCTCTACAGAAGAATAATCACTTGCTGTAAGCAGGAACTGCTTGATAGGAAGTGGCTGCAGATAGTGAGCCATGTGCCAGGTGAAACCATCCTTGTAGCTGTTGGTAGCTGTCATGTTCACCTCCAATGGACGATAGTACTCGCTCAGAGAAGAGCTTGACACGTTGGCATTAGAAGAACCATCAGCATTCAGGTTGTTATACCAGCTCTGCATTGGAGTATTCCAGAGATGAATACCCTCCATGTGAGCAGGAGTTGTCATCAACTGATCGTATGAACGCCAACGCTGCAAATCCATACCACGAAGACCTTCTGAAATCAACTCGCAACGACGCTCACGGCGGATGTTGTAGAGAATCTTATCGGTCAACTGCTTGCCTGCAGAGTAAGAACCCCAGTCGGCAGTTTCCTTGCTCATCTCAGTAGCATCGATGGTAACCTGTGGATTAACCGCATCACCTGTGAAGCCGGCAGCCTTACGTACATCCTTCCAATACTCCAGAACCTTGCCAGAAAGACTGTTGGTCAACATATACTCAGCCTCCATGTAGTTCAGCAGTGCCTCGGTAGCACGGAAGATTTCAGCTGCATTGTAGCAGTTACCATTACCTGTATTAGCCTTATCAAAGGTACCACCCTTACGGATTGCATAACCTGTAGAATAGTCATTCTCGGCATTACGTGTGGTAATGGTTGGATATGGCTCGTCGATGACATAGTGATCCTCTGAAGCAGACATATTCTTGAATACATTCTTCTGTCCAGGAACCTTCAGGAAGATGGTGAGACGAGGGTCACGATTGGTAGCTACATCGGCGATAGTCTGGTCGCTATAGGTATAGGCTGAATTATAGATAGGCTTACCATCCTTCATCACATAGCCCTCTACCATAGAGCGGGTGAGACCTACGCCAAAGTCTCCATGCTGGACACCAACCTCCACATTATTGACTACACCCAACTCCTTGCTATACTGGCGCCAAAGGATAACCTCAGGTGTACCCGACATATCTGTAGTACCCCAGATATTGAAGTAAGGGTTCTGAGGATCACCTTCCTTCTGAGGAATAGTACCGGTGTTCACCATCAACTGATCCTTATACTTGTCAGCTACCATTTCGGCAGCCTTGGCACTCTCCTGCAGGAAATACTTAGCCTCAGCATCAACAGAACCTGTAGGATACTGATAGTTGGCATTATACTCCTTAGCCTTGCCTGGCCATCCCTCGCCGTTAGGAACGAAAGCTGTGCCGGCAAAATAAGTCAGCCAAGAACCCTCGTAGAGAGCTACACGGCTCTTGAACAGGCGAGCTGCATCTGGAGAGATACGGGTATGGTTCTTGTCAAAACCATCCTGCATCAGCGAGATAGCCTTGTCCAGGTCTTCCATGATGAAACGAGCCACCTCGTTGCAAGGCTGACGCTTATTGGCAGCCACCAGGATTTCCTCATTATCAGGGAATGCCTCGGTTACAATAGGAAGGTCGCCCCACTTCTGCAACATATCAAAGTAGCAGTATGCTCTCATGAAGTAGATCTCACCGATATACTGGTTGATGATAGCCTCACTACCAGAGATCTTACCAGCCTTCTGAGCCTCGAGGATAGAATTGAGCTGGTAATTGATGTTGCGGATATTATTCCAAGACCAGTTGCCGTTATCATTGGCTGTTTTCCAAAGTCCTGTGGCAAACTTGCCATCACCTTTCCAGTTGATCTGGTTGTCGGTATTCACATCGCCGGCATAAAGACCGTAGCTCCAGTTGGCGTGTCCTGGCAAGACATCACCATAGAACTGATCGGCAGCAGCTTTCACCTTTGCCTCTGAAGTAAAGAATCCATCAGAAGGTAAGCTTGATGGTGGCTCCTGCTCCAGATAATCACTACAAGAAGAGAAGGATGCAGCAAGTGCCAATGACATAAGTGCTATATGTTTGAATTTCATATTAATATCTCCTTTTAATTATAATGTAACGTTAACACCGAAAGAGAAAGTGCGAGAGAGAGGATAACCATTACCATAATCGGTATCGATGGTCTCTGGGTCGAACTGACTTGGAAGATCGGTGATAGTGAACAAATTCTCTGCTGAAACGAAGAAGCGGACATTGCCCAAACCTGCCTTTGAAACCAAGCTCTGTGGCAGGGTATAGCCAATCTGAAGGTTCTTCATACGCAAATAAGCTGCATTGAGCAAATAGCGTGTCTGGGTATGGATGTTCTTCCCGCTGTACTGCGGACGTGGCAGATAGGCATTCAGATTCTCTGATTCGTAGCCATTCTTGACAGACCAGGTTTCTGAATCGCGGAAGTAGTCCTGAACGCCGGTAATACCTGCAGCCCACCATACACCAGAGTCGGTAGCTCCAAACAGAAATTCTCTCGCATCAGAATAATCACGCTTCATGACACCCTGCATGAATGCACGGAAGTCGAACCCCTTCCAGCTGGCGGTGAGATCAAGACCGAAGAGATAACGAGGAGTTTTGTTGCCGATAACCTTCAAGTCACCATGGTCTGCCAATGTATTGCTTCCATTAGAGATCTTGCCGTCGCCATCCAGGTCCTTGTACATGATATCACCAGCAGCCCACTTGTCGCCAAGCTGGCTCTGTCCACCATTTGGCAAGGTAGCCAGATGCTGGTTCATCTCATCATTAGTCTTGGCAATTCCGATGGTTTCATAACCCCAGATTTCGCCTACCTTGCGGTTCTCGATATAGCTAGACAAGGAACCGGTAGGGTTGTTTGGATAACGGGTTACCTTAGCCTGAGCATCTGAAACATTGAATGTTACACCATAGTTCAAGCCATTCTCCAGATGATCGCGCCAGCCAATCTGCAACTCCCAACCAGTGGTACGGAGGTCAGTATTGTTGGTCTTAGGAACAGCAGTTCCCAAAAGTGCAGGCAACTCAGGAGCAGGACCTACCATGTCCTTGGTATTACGTACATAGTAATCGAAGGAACCAGTCAGGCGGTTGTTGAAAGCACCCCAGTCGAGACCGACATCATAGCTTTCTACCTTTTCCCAACCCAAGGCTGCAGAAACCAGACCTGGAGCTGCAGTAATGTTGGTCTTCTTACCACCCTGAAGCCAGGCACCTGCGACAGAATTATAAGCTACTGTAGAATAGGTCTGATACCAGTTATCAATATTCTGGTTACCCAAAGAACCGTAAGATGCACGGAGCTTCAAGGTATTTACAGTATTCTCCAATGGCTTCCAGAAGTTTTCGTGAGCGATGTTCCAACCCAAAGAGAAAGATGGGAAGGTCTTCCACATATTGTTTCTACGGAACTTGGATGTACCATCATGACGGATATTGAACTCGAAAAGATACTTCTCATCATAGTTGTAGTTCAAACGGCCGAAGAAGCCCGCTGTCTGCCACTGGTTGCGTCCACCATTCACGGAAGGAACGATTTCCTTGCCTTCGTAGCTCAAGCCATTGGTCAGATCCACCTCCAGACGAGACTCATCCAAGATACCATTACGCTGCAGACCGAATTCGGTCTTTCTCAACTGCTCTGCCTGGAAACCACCCATTACGTGGAAGTTATGCTTCTTAGCCAGAGAGAAGTTGTACTCGGTATAAGCCTGGAAGTTATAGTAGTTCTCCTTATATTCATCCTCATGAACATTGGAACCCTTGTCGTAAACGATAGGATTGCCGGCAACATCATGGTTGTAGAGCATCTTCTTGTCCCAGTGGCGTGCAGTATTCTCTGAACGATAGGTGAAGTCGATATGAGTTCTCCAGTTCTTGATAGGCTCAATCAACAGGTTCACCTGCTGGTTCAGAATGTCACGCTCCTTGGTATCCTTACCTGCTGTAGCCAGACCGAGGGCAGGAGAAGGTGCAGAATAATAGTAACCGTTGCGATCCTGCAAAGGCAATACCGGCCAACCCTGACGTGCCAAGTCCTGATACAGACTGTTGGTCAAATTAGCAGGGCGCTGGAAATCGGTACGGGTCCAGCGGGTAGAGTAATCCAGGTGCAGCCAATCGGTAATCTGCGCACCAATCTTAGCTGCCGTATTGTAACGGTCGTTCTTATCCTTATCCAGCTTCATGAAACCGCCATTGTGCAGGTAGTTGAAAGAAGCATAGAAATTAAACTTATCATTACCGCCGCTCACACTTGCGTTATGCTCCTGAGAGAAGGCTGTGCTCTTATACAAGGCATCATACCAATCTACGTCATCTACACCATAGGCGTAGCCATCATTCCATGTTGTGCCGTTGCTGGAATCGATACCGTAGAGCAGGTTACCATTGGCATCCTTTCGGGTACCAGGACCTACAGGAGTGGCATTGTGATAAGCCACGATCTTATCCATACGCTCCTGATCGAAGAACACACCACTACCACCATTGGTATGAGCATCGTTTACCCATGCTGCATAGTCAACAGAGTTCATCATGTGCTTGCCACGAATCATTCCGCTGAAACGGAAGCTGTTATTATAGTTGACTGTAACCTTACCCGACTTACCTTTCTTGGTAGTAACCAAGATTACACCGAAAGGTGCACGGGAACCATAGATTGAAGATGCAGCAGCATCCTTCAATACAGATACACTTTCGATATCCTGTGGGTTGATGGTATTCAAATCACCCTCAGAACCATCAATCAAGATCAATGGAGTACCCTTGGAACCCTCACCAATGGTAGTAGTACCACGTACATTTACATTAGGAGTAGCATCCATAGAACCAGATGAACTGGAAATCTGCAAACCAGGAACCAGACCCTGCAATGCCTGGGTAGCATTGGCAACAGGACGGGAAGCAATCTCCTTGCTGTCGATTACAGAGACAGCACCAGTGAGGTTTACCTTCTTCTGAGTACCGAAACCTACGACAACTACTTCACTCAAAGCCTGATTGTCGTCTTCCAAAGTAACGTTCAACGGACCATTACCAGCTTTTACCGTCATGGTCTTATAACCTATATAAGACACTTCGACCATAGCACCTGGAGCAGCACTGAGCGAGAAGTTACCATCAATATCGGTAACAGTACCCGTCTTGGAACCCTTAACCTTTACGGTAGCACCGATTACCGGCTCACCAGAAGGATCAAGAACCTGACCTTTAACGACACCCGACTGCTGAACAACCTGAGCTGTAGAAGCTGCCATGATAGATTGTGGAGGCAAAGCAACGCCAGTTGCCAAAGCTGCCAAAGCCATCAATCTTCTAGACGATGTTATTAGCTTAAGATTTTCCATTTTAAGTTGTATTTTAATTTATTAGTTTATATTATACTGTTTATGTAAAAAAAATGTAAAGTGCCGCCTTCGCTCTCGCCAAGGCAACTTTTATTGCTTCACAATTGCAAAATTCGGTCTTTTTTATCATATATTAGGGAAAAATTCGAGAAAATAAGGGAAAAATTCGGGAAAAAGCTGTAAATTTGTACCCAAAATACAAAGAAATACTAATAATCAAGATGAGAACGATATATTTGATACTGACTTTTGTGTGCTGCATCATTGCTAAAGCGGAAACATTTCCATACCGCAGCATTGCATCTTTTAACATTTCGCCAGCGTCTGAAAGCCATTGCATGATACTAGATAGCGAAGGAATGATGTGGGTGGGAACCAATTCCGGACTCAAATCATACGATGGCTATACCGTGAAATCGTATAAATCGAATGCTCTTTCTCCAGGTATTCTTCCCAACAACGACATCCGTTCCATGGCAGAAGACCACGAGCAGAACCTCTGGCTGGGAACCCGAAACGGCCTGGTAAAGATAAACCGGAAGACTGGCGTTTTCAAGACCTATTTCCTGCCAAGCGAAGATCAGAGAATCATCTACCATCTCTTTGTTTCGAGAGATGGTACACTCTGGGTTGGTACAGATGGAGGATTATCTTATTTCAATCCGGAAAATGAATCCTTCTATACCTATACTTCCAGGAATGCCTGGCGCATCGATGAAAACGGAAAGAAACAGCGCCTCAATTCTTTCAGCGTAAAATGTGTAACTGAAGACAAAAACGGCGACCTTCTCATCGGTACCTGGTCTTCCGGACTGATGCGTCTGAAACGTGGCAGCAACGTATTCCGCAGCTACCCGAAGCTGAATGACATAAATTCTGCCTACTCGCTCTTTTTCGACAGAAACCATCGTCTCTGGGTAGGAACCTGGGGATACGGAGTGCTGTGCATCAGCAATCCGGACAATCTGAAGAATCCGCAATATCATCAATATCCCTATACAACCAATAATTTCGACATCTTCTATAAATTCGTAGAAGACCCTACTACGCATACTCTCTGGGCATGCACAAGAGAAGGCATCTGCTTTCTCGATGAAAACCTGCCGCAGGCCAGCTGGCAGAAATATACCCAGATAGGCAACAGCCGACTCATCTACTGCAATGATATCTGCACAGATGGGGGGGGCAACATCTGGCTCTGCACGCAGAATGATGGAGTCCTGCAGATTACTACCACACCATCGCTCTTCAGGCAGTGGCATCTGGGAAATCTTCAGAATGCCCCTACCATCAACTACGTGAATGCCATACTAACCACCGATGGAGCATGGTTCTGGCTGGGGCTCAACCCATACGGAGTAGCGCTCTACAACAGATACACCGGTGCCACCTATTATAATAGTGAAATTCCAGGTTTTGGCAGTTTGCACGACTATACGCTAACCACGAGTATCACCAGCATTGCCAAAAGAAGCAATGGGGAAATCTGGTTTGCGGTCAACAACTATGGTATCGTAGTCAAACCAAAGGAGGGAAATGCCTTCGAACTGAATCGCAGCAATACCAAATACATCCAAGAAGACTTTGTCAATGCTGTTTTCGAATCAAAGGATAAAACCATGTGGATAGGAAGCCGCAATGGTATGAGTATCGTGTATCCAGACAATACAGGCTACTTCCTGACCATGAAAGAAGGTAAAAACGACTTCAGCAGCTGTGACATCCGTAACATCTGCCAGGATAGGCAGGGTAACATCTGGGTCTCTACCAATAATGAAGGCATCATCCGCATTTCGGGAAATCCCAAGAACATCCGATCGCTGAAATACAAGCAATACAGCTTTAAAAACCAGCTGTTTGCCATCAATGATGCCCAGAAATGTATGGAGGACAAGCAGGGCAGACTCTGGGCGATATCAAACAGTGGCGGACTCTTCCTATATAATAAGGAGGAAGACCGTTTTGAATACCAGAACCGAAAGATTCATCTTCCGGATGACCAGACCTTCTCCATAGAAGGCGATGCTTTCGGCAATATCTGGGTAGCGCTCAACAAGTCTCTGGCTTATATTACCTGGAAAAGTCAGGATGCGGAAGACTTGCGCAACATCACTTACTTTACCCGGGAAGACGGTTTGGGAGAAGTCCATTTTTCGGCGGATGCCAGTTATCAGTTTGGCAAGGAAATCTTCTTCGGCGGAAGAACAGGCTTCTTCTCCTTCACTCCATCTCCTCTTATGGGAATGAAGCATCACAAGAAGAACAGCAAGCTCATCATTACCGACCTGCTGATAGACGACGTGCCATTTGCCATGCTGGACTCTGTTCTCAAAAGTGATATTTCGAAAGAAATGCCTCACTATACCCAGGAGATTACCATACCGGCAAAGGTGAAGAAGTTTGATATCGAGTTTGCACTCCTCACTTACGGCAATGCCAGCAAGAATGTCTATGCCTACCAGCTGGAAGGTTATGATGAAGACTGGCAATACTGCAAGCCTGATGTTCACAAAGCCACCTTCCAGAACCTAAGCGCAGGAACCTACAGATTGCGTCTGAAGGCCACCGACAGCTATGGTCAGTGGCAGGAACTGCCCTACACCATCACCATCAAGGTGCTGCCGCCATGGTATGCATCCAGAATAGCCTTCATGCTCTATATCCTGATGCTGATAGGCGGCATCTTTGCTGCTGCCAGATGGTATAAGGAGCAGGTGAAGACCAGAAACAGCCTGCAGATGGGTGTTATCCTTACCAATATCACCCACGAGCTGCTCACCCCGCTCACCGTCATTTCTGCCACCATCTACAAGCTCAAGGAAAGAGCACCACAGTATGAGGAAGACTATCTGGTGATAGACAGCAACATCAACCGCACCACCCGACTCCTGCAACAGATCCTGGAAGTGAGAAAGTCGCAGGCAGGACAGCTGCATCTGCTCGTGAGCCGCAGAAACCTGATTTCGTTCATAGAAGAAGCTTGCGAGAATATCCGTCCGATGGCTGAACACCAGAAGATTACCCTATCCCTGGAGAAGCCGAAGACTGAAGGCATGGCATGGTTTGATGCCGACAAGATGGATAAGATCATCTACAACCTGCTCTCCAACGCCATTAAATATAATAAGGTGGGAGGCAAGATTGATGTATCACTCAGCCTCAGCAAGGAACAGGCCATCATCACCATCGCGGATAATGGCATCGGTATGTCGAAAGAGAAGATGAAGCATCTCTACACCCGATTCTTCGATGGCGACTACCGCAAGCAGAACATGCCGGGAACCGGCATCGGACTGTCGTTGACCCACGACCTGGTGAAACTGCATCATGGCGATATCCAATGTGAAAGTCAGGAAGGCGAAGGCACTACCTTCACCATCACCCTGTCTATCAGAAAAAGTGCGTATGCACCAGATGAAATAGACAATTCTGAAAAAACAAATGCAGTAAATCGGGAAGCCATCAGACAGGCAAGCCAGGAAACGAAGCTGGAATTCCAACCTGCTTCTGAAGACAAACCTAAGCTGGCACCTGTCCGCCAGAGCATCTTCATCAGAAAGAATGCGAGCAAGATCCTGGTGGTGGAGGACAACGAGGAACTGCTCGCCCTGATGCTGCAGGTATTGAGCAAGAACTATCATGTGTTTACGGCAAAGAACGGAAAGCAGGCGAAAAACATCATCATGAAGGAGAAACTCGACCTCGTGGTGAGCGACGTGATGATGCCAATCATGGATGGTATCGAACTGACCAAGCAGCTGAAGTCTGACAAGAGTTTCTGGCAGCTGCCTATCATCCTGCTCACCGCCAAGAGCAAGGAAGAGGACAAGACCGAGGCTTATGCCGCAGGAGCAGATGCCTACATCACCAAGCCTTTCAAGTTTGAGGAGCTGGAAGTCCGGATCAATGCCCTTCTTGCCAACCGCAAGAAGATGATAGAGAAGATTCAGGCAGAAGTTGCGCTCCAAACCAGCACGGAGAGCGAAACACAGACTGCGTTACATTTGAGCAACCCAGATCAGGCATTCATCACTCGTGCCACAGAGGTAGTGATGCAACATCTTGCAGATGGCGATTACAACCGCGATTCTTTTGCCAAGGATATGGTGATGAGCGAATCCACTCTATATAATAAGGTGAAAGCCACAACAGGGCAAACGGTCATTGCCTTCATCACCAGCATCCGCCTGAAGGAAGCTCAGCGCATCATCCGGTCGAACCCTAACATTCTGATCAGCGAAGTGGCAACCCAGGTGGGTTTCAACACTCCGAAGTATTTCTCCAAATGCTTCAAGAAGGAGTTCGGTATCTTCCCGAAGGAGTATGCTGAGCAACTGAAAAAGAGGTAAATGCCCTATCAAACTGGCAAAAAACAACACAGACAAATTCAATTTGTCCGTGTTGTTTTTTTTAGAGAACCCAGCAAGAGATTAAGCTATTGCAGTATACAAAACGGTGAGTTACGCGATCAAAAACTATGAGTTTTTTACTCCTGAAAAGGCGGGAAATATGTTCTTATGTGCTCTGTACACCTTATTATATATATACCCATACCATCATAGAAAGGCATATAAATATATAAAACTTTTTCAATATCCGCTAAAAGAAAATGACAAAAAAGTTTGGTATTTCCGAAAAAATGCATTACCTTTGCCATCATATAATAAACAACGAAACGACATAAAAATTATGATGACAATCGAAGAATACAGAGCAGCCATCTTGCAGGCTTTGCTCGATGCTAAGAACGAGGACGGCACTCCAGCCATTACTCCAAGGGAAGCACAGGAAGCACTCAACGGATTTACCGACGACGAGTTGCAAGACGGAATCCTATGGAATTCGCCCGAAGACGTGGCATCAATTATCCTCGAGGGATAAAATTACACACAAAGGATTGTAAATTACAAAAGTAATATCTAGCAATAAACAAGAGTAATATCCATCTATAAGTATAGAAAAGGAGCAAAGACTTACCGGTTTTACCGATTCGTCTTTGCTCCTTTTTGTATAGAGATCCTGCTTTCGGGTTTATCTGGCGATAAATTTCTTGCCATTACAGATATACATCTGACCTGCCTGCATCTGCTCAACCTGCTGACCCAGCATGTTGTAAATTTTGCCATCCTCCTTCACCACGGCTGTGTAAACCTCCTTAATGCCGTTGGTTATCTGCTCGTAAGTAAAGGTTACCCTGGCAAAAATCTGCTTATTCTTACCCTTGGCATCCACATCGCCACTCGTAATGTTAGAGTTGTCGAACGCCAACTTGATACTCTGGGTTGCAGCGAAATTCTTGAGATAGATGGTTACAGGGCTCTGGCCGGCGGTACCACCAGGCAAAGTTACCTGATTTGCCAAGATAGAGCTTTCGCTTCCATCCACATAAACGCCCGTAAGATAGATAGAGCGGTCGGCTGTGGTAGAGGTGTTGTTGCTGTAACCCTCCACATTGATGCCCGTGATGCGATAACCGGCATTTACGGAGAAGATGATGGTTTCACCATTGTTATTGGTTCTCATCTTGATGTAACCATTAGATGAAGAGGCAGTTATCTCACCCTTCTCGCCTGCCGTATAGCAGGTACCCTTGATGATCGCCTTGTCTTCGGCAGGTGCCTTCATCTCTTCCATACCATTGGTAGGCTTCTCTACAGCCACCTTTTCAGGAGCATGGCTCACGGTCTGGGTAACGTAGGTTTTTCCATCTACCCCCAGGTAATCCGGCAGATAATAACCCAGATGAGGCGGCTGGTTGTAAGATGAATTCTGCCATACTACGCCCATGCGATAAACATGGTCTTGCATCAGGCAAGGCACCTTATATTTAGTAGGCTCCGGAGTAGAGAAAATCATGATCTTACAAGTTGGCGAAGTATAATCGTCCTCATGCTGGAACATAATCAGCTCCTCGCGCCAGTCGCCCAGCAGGTCTGCCTGCAGACATGGAGTAGCCTTGGTGGTATTGCACGCCGAAGGATTTCCATATTCATAGAAGTTCTGGAAGGTGACGATGCTCTTTCTTGCCGTATTATAGTTTTGGATGCGTGGAGAATAACCACCCGTTGTGGTACTGTATCGGCCATCGAAAGTCTGGTCGTATGGATCGCCCGTCCAATAGATTCTGAAGTTGGTATCAGGCTTTTTGCCGGCTATCACCGTATTGCCGGTGGCACAATCGCGCACATCAGCATCCGTGCTCGACCAAAACTCGAATCCTCTGTTGGCAGGCACGAAATCTGCCGCCAGTCCGCGCCCGTTGTCTCTATCACCCGTGGCTACGCAAAGAAATTCTCCGGTGGTGGCATCGTGTACATCCCAGCCATAACCGCCCGCCTTTTCCTCGTGAGGCATCATCACCTCCAGACCAGGACGGTCGGGACAAAGATCGGTCAGATGGATGGCATCGCCATGACCCTTTCCCGTGGCACAGAGCAACTTACCATCATAACCGATGGTAGCCGCACCAATACAGATATCATCATAGCCATCGTTGTTCACATCGCCCACGGAAATGCCGTGTACCCCCTGTCCGAAACTGGAATTTCCCGTTCCCGAACTGAGCACCTGGCCCTTGGCATCCACTACTTCCCACTTATTACTCAGGCCCTTATGAAGCCAGCGGGTAGAAAGTTCCTTACCATTCCAATCCACAGCCCACAGGAAGCAGTTCTTGTAATATCCGCGCTGGAACACAGCCGATGGCAACTTGTCCATGCCGTCTAGATAAGCGGCACAGGCATTGAAACGCTCCGAACGATTGCAGTTGCTATCGCCGAAGAAACTGGAATTGGCAGTAGCCGAAGAAGGGAAGTCTTCTCCCGAACGGCTTGGCGAATACCAGATGGTGTGCATCGCCTCGCCCGTTTCACCATTGAATATGGTTAGGAATTCCTCGCCGCCGGTTACTCTACCCTTGCTGTTAAGATAGGTCTTGGTATTATCCACCGCCTGGATTTTGGCATCGCCAGCCTCGGTTACAAACCTGCCCTTGCCATCGGTAGAGCCATTGGCCGTCTTGCAGATCAGCTCAGCCTTTCCGTCGCCATCGAAATCATAAACCACCATCTGCGTGGTATGGTTGCCCGAACGGACGTTGAGTCCCAGGTTGATGTTCTTCTCCCACAGCGGAGTGCCATCCATGCGATAAGCGCCGATGATGACCGGCGAAGCATAGCCGTCCTTTCCGCTGTCACGCTGGTTGTCGGGCAACCATTTCAGAATCAGTTCATAGTTGCCGTCGCCATCCAAGTCGCCCACCGCCATATCGTCCGGGCGGTATCTTCCCGTGGTGTTTCCACTCTTGATACTGGCAGGACGCTTCACATCGAAGGTGGTAAACATGTTGTTCCAGGCAATGGCCTCGCTCGTTTCACCTGCCGAAGACACGATGCGATAAGTATCGCCAGGCTTGCCGTTGGCATCCAGATAACTGGTAACATCAGAAACGGCAGAAGCCACCTTCTTGCCATTGCGATACACATCGAAGGCCAGATTCTTGGCATCCGAAGTAAGCGAACGCCAGGAAACCAAAATACCCTGACTGGTCTTGACAGCCACGGGGGCACGATTCAACTTTTCCTTTACCTGCTGAGCTGAAGCAGAGAAGGAATTTGCTGCCAATAAAGCAGCCAACAAAAAATGCAATTTCATGTTCTTTAGTTTATTTGTTCTTAAGTTTATTGTTTCTAAGTTTAATTGTTCATAAGATTGTTCTCTATTTGTTTAATTGAATCCACACAGATTTCTCTATTTTAGGTGGAGAACAAGACAAAAGAGACTTTAATCCTCATTTTTGTTGCAAAAGTAATAAAAAAAACAAGAATATGCAAACTTTTCTTTGCCTAATTCAATTTTTATTTGTAAATTTGCAACCGCAAAGAGGAAGAGGGAACTTGCAAACCCCTCTTTCGCAAAGCTTCAGCAAAATAAAAGTTTGCAAAGCTTCAGCAAAATAGAGACAAAAAGAATTTTTTACCGGTAAAAATAGATATTTAAATAATGAAGATAGAAAACGAAATCATCAGCTCTGTCATCGCGGCGGTGAAGGAGCTTTATGGTCAGGACGTACCTGAGAAGATGGTAGCCCTGCAGAAGACCAAGAGTAATTTCGAAGGTAACCTTACCCTCGTCGTATTCCCATTCCTCAAAATGTCGAAGAAAAAGCCTGAGGATACAGCACAGGAAATCGGCGAATACCTGAAGAAAAACTGCGCTAATGTTATCGCAGACTTCAACGTGGTTAAGGGTTTCCTCAACCTTTCTATCGCTCCTGCCGCTTGGGTAGGACTCTTGAACACCATCAACGCTGACCCTAAGTTTGGTGAGAAGCCAGTTACTGAGAACAGTCCGCTCGTCATGATCGAGTACTCTTCTCCTAACACCAACAAGCCTCTCCACCTCGGTCACGTGCGCAACAACCTCCTCGGCTGGTCTCTGGCCCAGATTATGGAGGCTAACGGCAACAAGGTAATCAAGACAAACATCGTTAACGACCGTGGTATCCACATCTGTAAGTCTATGCTCGCCTGGCTCAAGTGGGGCAATGGCGAAACTCCTGAAACTTCCGGCAAGAAGGGCGACCACCTCATCGGCGACTACTATGTAGCCTTCGACAAGCACTATCGTGAGGAAATCGCAGAGCTCAAGGCTCAGTACATGAAGGAGGGCATGGACGAAGAAGCTGCCACAGAGAAAGCTAAAGTAGAGGCTCCGCTGATCAAGGAGGCTCACGAGATGCTCGTAAAGTGGGAGAACAACGACCCTGAGGTTCGTGCTCTCTGGCAGAAGATGAACAACTGGGTTTACGCTGGCTTCGATGAGACTTACAAGATGATGGGTGTAAGTTTCGACAAGATATATTATGAGTCAAATACTTACCTCGAAGGTAAGAAGAAGGTAGAAGAAGGATTGGAGAAGGGTCTCTTCTTCCGCAAGGACGATAACTCTGTTTGGGCTGACCTCACCAACGAGGGTCTCGACCAGAAACTCCTGCTCCGTTCAGACGGCACCTCTGTTTATATGACTCAGGACATCGGTACTGCCGACCTCCGTTTCAAGGATTTCCCTATCGACAAGATGATCTACGTAGTAGGTAACGAGCAGAACTACCACTTCCAGGTGCTCTCTATCCTGCTCGACCGTCTCGGCTTCAAGTGGGGTAAGGACTTGGTTCACTTCTCTTATGGTATGGTAGAGTTGCCTAACGGTAAGATGAAGAGCCGTGAGGGAACCGTAGTAGATGCTGATGACCTGATGGCAGAGATGATTAAGGATGCTCGCCAGACAAGCGATGAGCTTGGCAAGTTCAAGGACATGAGCGAGGAAGAGCGCCAGGAGATTTCACGCATCGTGGGTCTCGGAGCGTTGAAGTACTTCATCCTCAAGGTAGATGCCCGCAAGAACATGCTCTTCAACCCAGAAGAGAGTATCGACTTCAACGGTAACACAGGTCCTTTCATCCAGTATACCTATGCTCGTATCCGCAGCATCATGCGCAAGGCAGCTGCCGAGGGCATCGAGATTCCTGCTGAGTTGGGCGCAGATGCTCCTATCAACGAGAAGGAGATTGACCTCATCCAGAAGATGAACGACTTCGCAGCAGCCGTAGCCGATGCCGGCAACAACTACAACCCTGGTGGTATCGCTAACTACTGCTACGAGTTGACCAAGGAGTTCAACCAGTTCTATCACGACTACAGCATCCTGAATGCTGAGAGCGAGGCTGAGAAGATTACCCGTCTGGTTCTTGCAGCCAACGTGGCTAAGATCCTGAAGAACGGTATGTCTCTGCTCGGCATCGAGGTTCCAGAAAGAATGTAATATATACATAAGATATAATAACCTACAATTTAAAAATAAAAAAAATATTGACTATTTGACATAATGAGCATGGCCCTGGAGCTCGACTCCAAGGTGCATGCTCATTTCAGTTTTAGCCAATCCTTTTTGTTTTCCAACCCCAAAAAGAATAAAGATGAATAAAATGCCCGTAAATCCTCCTTCATGGAGAAACGATACAGTCTTGCCTCTGCCCAACGAGGTAAGAGCCAACGCCTGGGCTGTGGATGCCGCCTGTTCCGGCAATCCCGGTCCGATGGAATACCAATGCATCGACCTTCAGACCGGTGCCCAGGTTTTCCATTATGGTCCTATCCACGGCACCAACAACATCGGCGAGTTTCTCGCCATCGTCCATGCCCTCGCCCTGATGCAGCAGAAGGGCATTACCGACAAGGTAATTTATAGCGACAGCGTGAATGCCCAGCTCTGGGTAAGCAAGAAACAATGCAAGACCAAACTGGAGCGCACTCCCCAGACCGAACAGCTCTACCAGGTCATCGCCCGAGCCGAAAACTGGCTCCGCACCCACCCCATCAACATACCTATTATAAAATGGGAGACGAAGAAATGGGGCGAGATTCCAGCCGATTTCGGAAGAAAGGGATAAAAAGGACATTTTTATGTGCCTTTCCCGAAATAATGCCCGCAAAAGCTTGCAATTTCAGATATTTTGTTTAATTTTGCAGCTATTACCGTATTAAACATACATAATCGTAAGAATGGAAATAGAAAAAGAAACAATATTATTAATGTCGAAAGGAGACAAGAAAGCATACGAAACGATGTTCCGCAGGTTCTATCCTAAGGTACATCGTTTTGTAGCCATGCTCTTGAAAAACGAAGATGATGCTGATGACGTCAGCCAGCTCATCTTCTTAAAGGTATGGAACAAACGCGAGAAGTTTGCCGATATCCAGAACTTCGATTCCTACCTCTTTATTTTGGCAAAATATACTGTCATCAACTATATTTCCTCCAAGCACATCATCCCAATAGATATTGACAGTCTGCCAGACAGATATGCCAACGAATCTTCGCCACATGACGATGTGGTGGCAAAGGATACCCAACTGCTCATCGACATGGTGGTAGAAAGCATGCCGCAACAACGCCAGATGATTTATCGCATGAGCCGCGAACAGCATCTCAAGAACGAAGAGATAGCCCAGCGCCTGGGTATTCAGAAGAAAACGGTAGAAAATCATCTTAACCTAGCTCTTAAAGAAATTAAAAAAGCCTTATATTTGATGATTTTGTTACCTTGGCATTGGGTGTAACACCATTGAAACATGTCTTAAAAATAAATGAAGTTTTTATTATGGCAACAAAGATAAGGGATATCATAGATTATTATAGCGGGCACAATGTGCCGGATGAAATAAAAGAAAGGGTATTAGATAGGATTTCCAATACACAAGACGATAAAGAGGCGAACGAGGCATTTAGAGAATTATGGGACAAGGCTGATTCAGCCTATATGGAAGAAGAAGAAATTTCTGCTGCATACAACCGCCTCTTCGAAACAGAAGAAACAAGAGAAATAGAAAAGAAAAAATCGCTTCGAATCTTCAACTTTGCCAAACTGGCTGCCGTCTTCGTACCGCTGCTGATGCTGATTGTATTCGGCAAGCTCTACGTCCAGATGAACAACCAACTCAAGGATATAAAACTGGCAACCATGCTCCAGGAACATACCATCAACGAAGAGAGCAAAGTCATCGCCTTGGCAGACGGAACGAAAGTAAGACTCAGCCAGAGTTCCGTACTCCTCTATCCTTCCTCTTTCAAGGGGGCAGAAGAACGCAAGGTTTTCCTGTCGGGAGAGGCATTCTTCGACATCAGGCATGATGATGCCCAGCCGTTCCACGTCAGCACTCCTCATTTCGAGATTACCGACTTGGGCACCTCTTTTACGGTTTCATCTTATTCAAATACAGATGAAGTATCTGCCACACTCAAAACCGGCAAGATAGAACTCCGCATCATAGGTCAGGAAGACAAGGTTTACAGCATGAAACCTAACGACCAGTTAGTATATAATGTAAAGACCAAGGCAGTAAATCTCCGCAAGGTTTCGGCCGAAGAAGATGGTACAAGCTGGCGCAACAAGGAGATTGACCTGAACGATGTAACGCTGGCAGAAGCTGGTAAGATTCTGGGTAATGCATACGGAGTGAAATTCACCTTCCGTTCAAAGATTCACCAGAAGACGAAGGTTACAGTTCATTTCAACCGTGGCGAAACCCTCTCGGGAGCCATGTTTGTCCTGAAGAACCTGGTTCCTGGTCTGGAATATGAAGTGAAGAAAGATGAAGTAATCATCAGGTAGGCATATATTATAATAGGTAAACAAAAGGCGCATTATGTAAAAATGATGCGCCTTTTTTCATAAAAGAGTATCTCTGCACGGGATATGAAAACAGAAATAATAACATAAACTGGAAATATCATGATAAAGAATTTGATTTTTGATTTTGGAAAAGTACTCGTAAATTACGAATACTTTGAAACGCTTGACCAGATATTCAAGACCCACGAACAGGCTGAAGAATTCTATCATCTCCTGATAGACGGCAAATGGAATGAAAACATGGATCGCGGAGATTCTTTCGAAGAAACCTTCTGCAAGATGCAGCAGATCATGCCGCAATACAAGAAAGAAATAGCAACCGTAGCCCAGCGCTTTAACGAATTTGTAAGGGGCGAGAAGAAAGGAATGCGCACCTTGCTGACCCAGTTGAAGGCAGAAGGCTACCACCTTTACGGACTTTCCAACTGGTGCACCAAGGTTCACGAAACGATGGCACAATATCCCATCTTCCAACTTCTGGAAGGACAGGTGATTTCTTCAGAAGAGAAAATCATCAAACCCGACAGGGCTATTTATGAAAGAATCTGCCAGAAATACAATCTGAAACCGGAAGAATGCCTTTTTGCTGACGACAGAATAGAGAATGTAGAAGCCGCCCAGCGTTTCGGAATGCAGACCATCTGCTTTGAGGATGCTGCGCAGTACGAGCGGGAATTGAGAAAAATCCTGTCTGAGGAAAGAACGAAATAAGTTCTGATTATCAAAAGCACTACTGCTATTTTCATACCAATAGCATTATTGAAATATTCAAGGCTCTAAATTAGCAGCAAGAAATGCTAATTTAGAGCCTTCATCTTATGTATTTATAATTTCCAAAAGAAGAATTTTATAAGGTGTTTGCGAACACAAGATATTTTTTTTCAGAAAAACTTCATTTTAACAGTTTTGTAATTGGGTGTAACTCTCTTTCCCGTTGTCTTCAAGACGTAACAAGCAAATTATTATTAACTTAAAAAGATAAAGTATGAATCTTAAAAGAATCTCTGCGTCATGCTTCTGTTTGCTCCTGGCAGGCCAGATGACCCTTTCGGCTCAGAACGTCAGCTTCAGCTCAAACAAGGTAACGCTTAAGTCAGCTTTTGAGAAGATTGAAAAGGAATCTAAGTACAAGATTGCCTACAACTCCTCACAGTTGGATGCTAACCGTTCGGTTACATTAACCAAGAAAAGTGATGATGTCTTTGGTATGTTGAACCAATTGCTCAAAGGTACCAATTTTACCTATGAGATGGAAGGCAACTACATCGTCATCAAGCCTCAGCAAAAAGCTAAATCTCAGGCTCATGGCAAGAAAATCAAGGTACGTGGTGTAGTGAAAGACGAAACTGGCGAGCCAGTTATCGGCGCTACCGTCATGGAGAAGGGTACCACCACCAATGGTGTTGTAACCGATCTTGACGGCAACTATACCATCGAGATTCCTGCCGACGGTATGTTGGCAGTATCATACATTGGCTGCAAGGACCAGGACATCAAGGTAAATGGTCGCGAAGTAATCAATGTAAACCTGGCAGATGATAATAAGGTATTGAGCGAAGTTGTAGTTGTTGGTTATGGTACTCAGAAGAAAGCTAATTTAACTGGTGCTGTGTCAATGATTACTGCAGATGACATAAACAATCGCCCAGTATCAAATGCAGCTGGCGCATTACAAGGTGCAGATCCTTCTGTAAACTTGACTTTTAATTCAGGAAGTTTAGATTCTGGTTATAGCATTGACATTCGTGGTGTCGCTTCTATTAATGGAGGTAGTCCATTGGTGTTGGCTGATGGCATGGAGGTCAACTTGAGCCAGATAAATCCTAATGACATTGAATCTATCTCAGTTTTGAAAGATGCTTCTGCTTCTGCAATTTATGGTGCCAAAGCCTCTTCTGGTGTTATTTTGATTACTACAAAGAGTGGAAAAGACTCAGAAGGTAAAGCTTCCATATCATATAATGGTCGCGTAGGTTGGAAACAGAATACAACTTCAACAGATTTCATACATACAGGTTATGACCATGTAAATATTGTCAACCAATTCTATGAGGCTTACCAAGGCAAATTGATGGCAAATTATACAGACAAAGATTTGCAGATGCTTTATGATAGACGTAATGATAAGACCGAAAATCCAGATAGACCATGGACCGTAGTTGGCGATGACGGAAAGTATTATTATTATGGCAACTTTGATTGGTATGATTATTTCTATCGCAAAACAAGACCAGAGCAGGAGCATAATATTTCTGTGACAGGTGGTAATGATAAGGTTAATTATTTTGCAAGCGGTCGTTTCTTTACACAGGATGGTATCTTTAATATCTACAAAGATAATTATCAGAATGTATCCTTTAGAGGAAAGCTGAATGCCAAGTTGTCTAAACATTTGACGTATTCTGTTAATTTCAATTATAACAAAACGGCCTACAAATATGCAGGTTTCTATAATGAGCAGCAGACTATTTCTAGTTTGCAGTCAAACATTTTGTCTTCTTTCGTACCAAGAAATCCTGATGGCTCTGTTGTACAGTATACAAACCAATTGACCTCCAATTCACCTTTGGGCTCTGGCCATGCAGGTTTCCTGACAGCAAACGAGGCGCGCAACTCTCGTGAAAACAAGTACTGGATTGTTGCAAATCAACTTGATTATAAAGTATTTGACGACCTGGTCTTGACAGCTTCATACGCTTATAAAAACAGAAATTACATTTATAAGAGAAGAAGTATGCCTTTTGAGTATTCACGCGCAGAGGGAGCAACTGCAACATTTACTTCTGGTACTATAACAGATTACTATCAGGAAGGACACATGCAGATAGACGACAACAACCTGAATATATATGGTACTTATACTCATGTATGGGACAAAAAGCATAACTTTAAGGTTGTAGCAGGTGGTCAATATGAGGATTATAGAACAACAGATTTATCTGTAAAAAAGAATGATCTTCTTTCTAAAGATTTATCTTCTTTCACCGTTGCACAAGGTGAAACTACTGTTGGACAAGATATATCTGCTTATAGAACCTTAGGATATTTTGCCAGAGTCAATTACGACTATGAAGGTAAATATTTGGCTGAGATTAGCGGCCGATGGGATGGAACTTCTAAGTTTGCGTCAAAAGACCGCTGGGGATTTTTCCCTTCTGCTTCAATTGGTTGGCGAATGAGTTCTGAGAAATTCTGGAATAAGTTATTGCCTGTAGTAAATAATGCTAAGTTCCGTTTCTCTGTAGGTAGTCTTGGAAACCAGCAAGTAAGCAACTATGCTTATTTTGACCAGATTTATACAGACAACAAGATGTCTTATACATTTGACGGCTTGAACAAGGCATATTATGCAAGTGTGTCTTCTCCGTTATCTTCATCTTTAACTTGGGAGACAGTTTCTACCTACAACTGGGGTTTGGATTTGGGTTTCTTGGATAGTAAATTAACTTTGACAGCGGATATTTACATCCGTGACACCAAAGACATGCTAACCCATTCTATAACATTACCATCTGTATTTGGAGCAACTACTCCAAAAGAAAACTGTGCAGATTTGAGAACAAATGGATGGGAATTGTATATTGGATGGCAAGATAAATTTAATTTAGCAGGCAAGCCATTCCATTATAATGTATCAGCGACAATCGGAGATTACAAGTCAAAGATTACCAAATTTAACAATCCTGATAAGTTGATTTCTGATTATTATGAAGGAATGACTTTAGGTGAGATTTGGGGCTATAAGGTAGCAGGTCTTTTTGCAACGGATGAAGAAGCAGCAGCTTATCAGGCAAAGATTAACGATAAGGCTGTTAACGGTCGTGTATACAGCTCTAAGAAAGATAACCATTTGATGGCAGGTGATGTAAAATTCATGGATTTGGATGGTGATAATGTTATTTCTGAAGGCTCTGGTACAGTTGCAGACCCAGGAGACAAGAGAATTATTGGTAATAGCTTACCACGCTATTCTTATTCTTTCCGTTTGGGAGCAGATTGGAACGGAATTGATTTTAATGCATTCTTCCAAGGTGTAGGTAAACGCAATTGGTATCCTACAACCTATGCATATGATTTCTGGGGACCATATTCTTTCCCTTCACTGTCATTCATCCACAAGGATTTCACGGATAATGTTTGGAGCGAAGATAACCAGGGAGCTTATTTCCCACGTCCTCGAGGATATGCGTCTTATAGTGGAGGTGCATTGGGTGTTGCTAATGATAGATATTTACAGAATGCTGCTTATTTACGCTTGAAGAATTTGACTGTAGGTTATACAATTCCTATTAGCAAAAAAATCATCAATTCTTTGAGAGTATATTTTACAGCAGAGAACTTATTCTACTGGTCTCCATTGAAGAAGTACTGCAAGACGGTTGATCCAGAAATGATTTATGCTTCATCATATAATTCTGGTTCGGGAGTTGGTTATAGTTATTCTAAATCATTCTCTTTTGGTCTTGATATAAAATTCTAAATATAAAAAGGTAATAGCAATGAAAAAGTTAATAAATATATTGGGGGCTGCTTTACTCATTACAAACTTAACAGCTTGTGATAGTTTGTTGGATATGTCTCCTGAAGACACAATGAGTCCTGAGACCTATTTTAGTTCTACACGAGAATTGAAACTATGGACTGATGGATTTTATAGCCAGTTGGAAGGTGCAGATGACGTGATTGGCATCAATGCGGATGACAATATTGATACCGAGTTAGGTGCAACTTTGCTTGGGCAACGTTCTGCTGCTGATGAAAATGGTTGGAACTGGACACAACTTCGTTCTATAAACTATTATTTACAGCATTCAGATAGATGCAAAGACGAAGTTGGTCGTAAGGAAAATGATGGAGTAGCTTACTTTATGAGAGCATACTTCTATTACGTTAAAGTCAGAAGATATGGCGATGTACCTTGGTATGATCAAGTCTTGAATTCTGACCAAGATGAACTTTTGGCAAAAGCACGTGATGACCGTGAAGTTATTATGGATCATGTCATGGATGACCTTGACAAGGCAATAAACATGCTTCCGTCAACCAAGAGTGTCTATTACGTAACGAAATGGACAGCATTAGCCCTTAAGACTCGTGCAGCTCTGTATGAGGGAACTTATCGTAAATATCGTAATATGCCTAATGCAGAAAAGTATTTGAACCAAGTAGTTGATGCTGGTGAAAACTTTATCAAGAATAGTGGTTACAAACTTTATACAACAGGTGATACTCCTTATCGCTCCTTGTTTAATAGTTTGGATGCTTGTTCTGATGAAGTCATCTTGGCAAGAAGATATAGTTCTGATGCAAATGTAATGCATGGTGTTCCTTTTGCTATCAAGAATTCTCGCCAAGGTTTTACCAAGCGATTCATGAATCACTATTTAATGGCAGATGGCTCTCGCTATACTGACAAACAAGGCTGGGAAACAGATGACTTTGTAGCAGAAACTAGCAATCGTGATCCTCGTATGGCTCAAACAGTTTTATGCCCAGGTTACATTCAGAAAGGCGCAACAAAGGTGACTGCAAACAACTTAAATGCTCTAACAGGGTATCAACCGATTAAGTATATTGCAGAGTCTAAATATGATGGCGCAAATAAGGCATTTACAGATTGGTCTTTGTTTAGGACAGCCGAAGTGTATTTGAACTATGCTGAAGCTAAGGCAGAGTTAGGTACATTAACACAAAATGACTTGGATGTTTCTATCAATAAAATTCGTGACAGAGCAAGAATGCCACATCTCAACATGAGTGCGGCTAATGCCAATCCAGACCCATTGATGATGGAGTATTATCCTAACGTGACAAAGAGTGGCAATACTGGTGTCATCTTGGAAATCCGTAGAGAGCGCACTGTAGAGTTGCCTTTGGAAGGTTTCCGCTTGTGGGATATTTTCCGTTGGAAAGAAGGTCAGCAGTTGACAAAACCATTCTATGGTTGCTACTTCCCTGGAGATGGTGAGTATGATATGGACAATGATGGTGCAAATGACTTACTTTTATATACGGCGGATAAGGGAACTTTCAAGGGCACATCAAAGAAAATAGGAAAAGACTTGGATTTGTCGAATGGAACTTCTGGCTACATTTATCCATTCAAGCAGATTACAATTACTTGGGATGAGAACAGGGATTATCTTTGGCCAATTCCTGCAAGCGAAAGAGTCTTGACTGGTGGTAAGCTCACGCAGAACCCTGGTTGGACGGATAGTACGAATTTTAATTAAACTGATATGGTTAGTGGGCTAGTCCCACTAACCTCTAATATTATAATGAGATGAGAAATATCATTGTTACTTTGGTGAGCATGTTCTTTATATTGAACGTGTCTGCACAAAACAAAGGTTTTGATTTCCTTCAGAAAAAGATGTATGATGGGGGAAAGTCTAATTATGTGATGATTTTTGCACATCGCGGAAATTGGAGAGGCGCACCAGAAAACTCTCTTCAGGCATATAAGCAATGTATAGATGGTGGCATTGATGGTGTGGAGATTGATGTCCATATGACTAAGGATAGTGCCATTGTAATGATGCATGATGATACTGTGGATAGAACTACCACCGGTACGGGATTGGTTTCTGATTATACTTTGGAAGAAATTAAAAAACTGAATTTGAAATCTCCGATAGGTGTTATTACTCGTCAGAAAGTACCAACTCTAGACGAAGTCTTGGAGCTTTGTAAAGGAAAGGTATATATTCAGATTGATAAATGGCAACCTTGTAAGGAGAAAGTCTTAGAAATCATTCATAAGCACAAGATGCTGAAGCAGTGTATCTTCCGTGGTACTTTTAACAGTAAGGTATATGAGGAGAAATATGCTAAACTCTTGAAAGGGTGTATCTTTAGCCCAGTTGTTGTTTGTAATGGCAAAACTGATGACCAAAAGTTGGATGATTATATGAATCATATTAAGACTCCAATTATGAGCTTGTCTTTCAAGAGAGATGACTATCCTATCTTAAATCGTGCGGAAGAAATGAAGAAGCATGGCTATCGTATCTGGTATAACTCACTTTGGGATACTTTTAATGGTGGTCATGATGATGAGATGGCTTTGGATGATCCCGATGGAAGTTATGGTTGGCTTCTAGACAAAGGAGCAAACATCATCTTCTGCGATAACTCATTCTTATTGCTGGATTATTTGAAAAAGAAAGGAAGAAGATAATTCTTTTGCTTCTTTCGTGTAATACGTGTTAAATTTTAAGTAACCAAAAATATGAAACAGAAAGTTTTATTATTGCTTTTAGCAATTGTATGCAGTGCAAATATCTTTGCACAAGACAGAGTTAGCAAGATTCGCGCTAAACTCTTGAATCGTGATGAGTCTTCAGTGATTGTGGCTTCACATCGTGGTGACTGGCGTAACTTTCCTGAAAACTCTTTGGAGGCGATAGACAATGCAATCAAAATGGGCGTTGACATTGTCGAGATAGACTTGCAGAGAACCAAGGATGGGGTCTTGATTTTGATGCACGATCCAAAGATTGACCGTACCACAACGGGTAAAGGTACAATTTCCGAGTTGACCTATGATTCTATTGCAAAGACTCACTTGAAGAACGGATGTAATATCCGTACCATCCATAGAGTACCAACTTTGGAAGAGGCACTTGTGCATGCTCGTGGTAAGATTATGCTGAACCTTGACAAGGCAGACAGATATTTCGAGCAGGTTTACGAATTGATGAAAAAGACTGGTACGACAAAGCAGATTATCATGAAAGGAACAAAGTCTGCTGAGCAAGTGAAGGAACTTTATGGCTCATATCTGAATGATGTTATCTATATGCCTATTGTAAATTTGGATAAGTCTAATGCAGAGCAGCAACTCAACAAGTTTATGAAGGATATGAATCCTGTGGCTTTTGAATTGTTGTTTAAGAGTGATGAGAATAAACTTCCATTGTCATTGCCAAAGAAAATGAAAGGTAAATCTTTGATTTGGTATAATACCTTATGGGATACTATGGCAGGAGGACATGATGATGATATGTCTTTACAAGACCCTAATAAGGGATATGGTTATCTCATAGATACTTTGGGAGCTAGAATTATACAAACAGATAGACCTCAGTACTTATTGGATTATTTGCGTTCTCGCAACCTTCATGATTAAATGTTATGTGGAAGAAAATCATAGATTATTATAAAATTCCAGAAGCAGCTAAAGAACCGAGTACAGATAGTGCTCGGTTCAAAAAAATACGCCTTATTTCATTCCTTACTGCAACTTTGGGATATGGTATGTATTACGTTTGTCGTTTAAGCATGAATGTAATTCGTAAACCAATGGTTGATGATGGTGTTTTTACAGAAACAGAAATAGGTATCATAGGCTCTTGCTTGTTCTTTACTTATGCTATAGGTAAATTCTGTAATGGTTTTATAGCAGATAGAAGTAATGTGAAAAAGTTGATGTCAACAGGTCTTTTGATTTCGGCTTTGATAAACTTGGCGCTTGGATTCACCAATTCGTTTATCGTGTTCGCAGTACTTTGGGGAATCAATGGATATTTCCAATCTATGGGAGCAGCATCTGGAGTAGTATCCCTATCCCGCTGGTTTGATGCATCAAATCGTGGTACTTATTATGGTTATTGGAGCGCAAGTCATAATTTAGGTGAGGCTATCACTTTCATATCCATTGCTATTCTTGCTACTAATTTTGGGTGGCGATATGGATTGATTGGAGCAGGCTTAATCGGCATTGCTTATTTTTTCATTATGCAATGGTTAATGAAAGATACACCTCAGAAGTATGGCTATTTATTAGAGGATGCGACTTCTAAAAAAGAAGAAAAGAACAAGGCAGATTTCAACGCAAGTCAGAAGACCGTCTTATGTAGTCCTGCTATATGGATTCTAGCTTTAGCAAGTGCGTTTATGTATATAAGTAGATATGCTGTAAACAGTTGGGGAGTCTTTTATCTGGAGACGATGAAGGGATATTCTACTCTTGACGCAAGCTTTATTATTTCCATCAGTTCTGTTTGTGGTATTGTAGGAACAGTTGCTTCAGGTTTAATCTCAGACAAATTATTCAAAGGATCTAGAAACATACCGGCTTTGGTCTTTGGCTTGATGAATGTTTTGGCGCTATGTTTATTCTTATTAGTACCAGGTGTTCATTTTTATATTGATGTTATTGCTATGGTATTATTCGGACTAGGAATCGGCGTTCTGATTTGTTTCCTCGGTGGTCTTATGGCCGTAGATTTAGCTCCTAAGAACGCAGCAGGTGCAGCTCTTGGTGTTGTCGGCGTGGCAAGCTACATTGGTGCCGGTATCCAAGACATTATGAGCGGTCTACTCATCGAGGGCAACAAGCATCTGGTAAATGGCGTAGAGACCTACGACTTTACCTACATCAATTATTTCTGGATTGGTGCAGCTTTGATGTCTGTACTATTGACACTTTTGGTTTGGAATGCGAAACCAAAGACTGTTTAAGAAATAAAACGAAGCTATCATCAAAATACTCTTCACTCTTCACCTTTCGGCCGGAAACCCCTGTGTTTATCGGCATTCCGAGGGGTGAAGAGTTGTTTTTATCTCTTCACCCACTCTTCACCACTCTTCACCTTCAGAAACGGGAACAGAGGCGAAAGACTGATAGGTGGATTGCAAATCAGCCAGAACTGAAGGGTGAAGAGTGGTGAAGAGTAGGTGAAGAGTGCCCGAATACTCTTCACCCCTCAGAATGCCGATAAACACAGGGGATTCGGGGCTTTTGGTGAAGAGTGAAGAGTATTTGGCAGGATGCCTATACGAAAACAAAATAAAGGAGTTTTCGATAACTGTTCCAGTAAAACAGCCGACTAGCCACTCATGCGCTAGTCGGCTGTTTGCAGTTTGCTAGTTGGCTATTTATATTTTGCCAGTTGGCTATTTCCGGTAAAGCTCAGAAGGCTTCTGCATATACAGATATTTCTTTGCCACGTATGCCGCCAGCTGCATCATCTGCTCATTCTGGAGATAGGCTCCATAAGGAAAGAGGATGTTGATATTCGGAACATTCTGAGCCTGGGCATCCGAGAAATTCACGAAGGTAAGGTCGTTGATATACATCGTAGTGATGAATCTGCCCATATTCTCCACCTTTTTCTTCTGAGCTTCATTTAATGTCAGTACTGCCTGCTTAGGAGCAAACTGCATGAAATAGAGCGATGAGGGTACGAAGAAGCATTATTTATGGGTCAAACATTTGGGGGATTTGGAACATCTTAGCAAAAAACATTTGGGGGATTTGGAACATTTTAACAAAAAACATTTGGGGGATTTGGAACTTATATGTATCTTTGCGCTCAAAATCAGCAAGTTATGAGAAAAAGAATTTTTAAAAGAAAAGTATACGACAAAATGCTCGAATGGAAGCTAGAGAGAAATGGTAGCACAGCTCTCTTGCTCAAAGGAGCACGCCGTGTAGGAAAGTCAACGGTAGCCAAAGCTTTCGCAGAAAAAGAATACAAAAGCTATATCCTTATAGATTTCGCACAAGCATCTAAGGAAGTGAAACAGTTGTTTGACAACCTCATGGACTTGAACTACATATTTTTACGCCTCCAATCAATCTACCAAGTAATCTTGGAACCACGCAAATCAGCCATCATTTTCGATGAAGTACAAATGTGCCCACAAGCTCGGCAAGCCATCAAATACCTAGTAGCAGACGGAAGATACGACTACATAGAGACAGGCTCTCTTATCAGCATCAAAAAGAATGTAGAAAACATTTTGATTCCAAGCGAAGAGACACGTTTGGATCTCTATCCGATGGACTACGAGGAATTTCGATGGGCAATGGGCGATACTGCTACATTTCCCCTACTCAAGCAGTTTTTCGATGCAAAAGTTCCATTGGGAGCAGCGCATCGAGAAGCTATGCGCAACCTTCGTCTATATATGCTCGTAGGCGGAATGCCACAAGCCGTAAACGAGTACTTAGACACCAACAATCTGAGCAAAACAGATGCCGTAAAACGAGAAATCATAGAACTTTATATTGACGACTTTAGAAAGATTGACAAAACAGGAAGAGCTGCCAAGTTATTCGAGAACATCCCTTCCGAATTAAACAAAAATTCAGCCAGATACCAGGTAGCAAGCGTATTAGATGATGCAGGCAGAAAGAACCTTATGGGAGTCTTGGCAGACATGAAAGACAGCATGGTAGTCAATTTCGCCTATCACGCAAATGATCCCAATGTTGGTTTTTCATTACATAGTGACGAAGACTACTATAAAATGTTTGTTGGAGACACAGGGCTATTCGTCACACTTGCTTTTTGGGATAAAGACTACACGGAGAACACCATTTACGAAAAGTTGTTGAGTGATAAACTGAGTAGCGATATGGGGTATGCCTATGAAAATCTCGTTGCCCAAATGCTTACCGCATCAGGAAACAAACTGTTCTATTACACATTTCCCCATGCAACAAGCCACAAGAACTACGAGATAGATTTCTTGCTATCTCGTGGCAAGAAGATTTATCCGATAGAAGTGAAATCGTCAGGATATAACAGTCACAAGTCGCTAGATGAGTTTTGCCTGAAGTTCTCTGATAGAATCGACAAAAGATACCTATTATATACGAAAGATTTTAAAAAAGATGGACAGACCTTATTGGTGCCAATTTATATGACACCCTTGCTATAAATAAAATATAGAGAGGGTGTATCATAAGTCCATGACGCACCCTCTTCTTGATTAAAAAAAACTATTTATTATTTATCCAAAACATTCAAGTTCTGATAGAACCAGACATTCATCTGGTTGGCACCACGGTAGCCTGTCCTGGATTAGGTCCCACTTCCTTTACCACGCAATCGGCATAGCGCTTTGCGATATTCAGGAACTTGGTGCTACCCGTAGCCTGATAGTGGGCGCAGGCTGCATCCACCATGTGGCCGAGGTTATAAAGTTCGTGGCTCAATTCCTCGTCCTTGACCCAACGCTTATTTCCCGACCATCCATGAGGGTGCTGAGGGTTGATGGTACGGGCAGTATAGAGATAGCCATCTGGCTCCTGTGCAGCACCCACCACATCGAGCACGCTGTCGATGTAAGCCTTCAATAAGAAAACTTTCCGACTATAGTGTATAATAAACAATAAAAAGCAGGTAATTATCAGTCAAACACCTATATTTATATCATATTTAACGCTTTTTTTTGTTACAATCGTTTTTTTATCTTACCTTTGCAGTCAAATTAGAAATACAATAATATATCAAATATGAATCATCTTCCATACCGTGCCATCGCCCTTGATCTGGATGGCACCCTGACCAACCACGACAAGGTGGTTACCCCGAAAACCCGCGAAGCGCTGCTCCAGGCAGAAGCCGAGGGTGTTGTTATCATCCTTGCTTCAGGCAGACCGACCTACGGCATCGAACCGGTGGCGGAATGTCTGGAACTGGATAAGCGAGGCGGATACATCCTATCTTATAATGGCGGCAACATCGTGAATGCCAAGACTGGCGAAAAACTCTTCGCCCAGTTCCTGCCTGATGAGGTGATACCTATATTATATAGGTACGCGAAGGAGAAGAACCATGCCCTGCTGGGCTACGCCGGCAACGAGATTATCACCGAGATGCCCGACGACCAGTATGTGAAGGAAGAATCGCGCATCAACAAGATGAACATCCGAAAGGTAGAAAACCTGTTCGAAGCCCTGGAGCCTCACCCTACCAAGCTCCTCATGACAGGCGACCCGGCAGATATGCTCAAGGCAGAAAACGAGCTTTCTGAGATTCTGGGCGACAGGATGGACATCTTCCGTTCAGCCCCATTCTTCCTGGAACTGGTTCCTAAAGGCATCGACAAGGCAAAGTCCCTGCTCCGCCTTCTGTCGAAAATCAATCTCACCCCAGCCGATATGATTGCTTTCGGAGATGGCTACAACGACCTGAGCATGCTGAAACTGGCAGGCATGGGTGTAGCCATGCAGAATGCAGCACCAGAGGTTAGAGCCGAAGCCGACTACATCACGCTTTCCAATGAAGAAGATGGCGTAGCTGCTGCTTTGGAACATTTCTGTAAAAAGGATTTTTAAAAGTAAAAAGGTAAAAAAGTAAAAAGGTAAAAAGAAACTAGGGAGATTATACCCCGCTAGGCTTTTTTACCTTTTTACTTTTTTACCTTTTTACTTTTCAACAATCAGTCCACCCTTAGGCTGCATTTCCACCTTCAGGTTTCCCTTCTTATCCACCTTTACGGTCTTCATCTGAGAAACAGGCCAGAGAGCCTTCTTGTCCTTGCTGGCAGTTTCATGATAATAGGTAACGCTCTTGCCGGCAAGCATTGGCAGATTCAGGGTGAGCTTCATCACCTGGTCGGTGCCGTTCAAACCGGCAACATACCATTTATCACCATGGCGACGGGCAACAACGGCATATTTTCCTGGATAACCGGCGATGAATTTGGTCTCATCCCAGGTTGTAGGAACGCTCTTCAGGAAATCAATCTCGTGCTGAGGAAGCTCAGAGAGATTATTCGGATAGATGGCGATACATTGGATAGCTGCCTGGTTCATGATAGCCGAAGCCATCTCGAAAACATCAGTAGTATAACGGCGATGACGACTCTTGTTATCCTTAGAGAGATACTTGTTCATGATGGTACCACCCCAATCCATCGCACCCACGGCGTTGCGGCAGAATGGATGCATGGTCAGTTCGAAGGCCTCCTGCTTGGCATGATACTCAGAGAAGAATACATTCTCCGAAGCCAGTACAGCCTCGCTCGATACATAGTTAGGATACATGCGCTCCCAACCTCTTGGCAGGGTGCAACCATGGAAGATAACCTGAATGCCATAATCGTTGGCATCGCTCAGGATGTCTTCATACTGCTGCATGGTGTGCTGCTTGTCGCCACCGAAGAAATCTACCTTGATACCCTTGATGCCGATGCTCTTCATCCAGGCCATCTCCTTCTTGCGGGCCACGATGTTATCCATAATGCCACGAGGTCCCTGAGGTGCATCGTTGGCCACACCATTGGAATTATACCAGAGCATCAGACTCACTTTCTTGCTCTGCGCATACTTGCTCAACTCTGCTATCTTGTCTCTACCAATCTGGGTATCCCAGAGTGCATCAATCAGCACATATTCATATCCCATGGTAGCAGCCAGGTCGATGAACTGCTTCTGGTCGTTATAGTTGCAAGAGCCATCCTGCCAGATGAGCCAGCTCCAGGCATACTTGCCTGTTCCGTATTTCTGAGAAGCCTCGAATCTTGGCTCTACTACATCGTATGGAATGGTGGTTTCTACCAGAGGCTTCAAATCAGAACCCACGGTAATGGTACGCCAAGGAGTGGAACCCGGAAGAATGAAAGCTGCCGATGTAGAACCGATGCCATCTGCCTCCTTCTCCATAGGGAAGGCGATCTGATAACCCTTGGCTGCATCGTAATCGCTGATGTGACAACCCGGATAGTTGCCGTGAGTACCCGTCTCGCTGACCAATACCCAGCCATCGCCACCTACCTTGAAGAGGCAAGGGAAAGTATAGCCATGACCATAACCCGACTTGGCTGTAAGAGGCTGATCCACCTTATAATCTTCTTCATAACTTGGTTTGGTACGGGCAAAACCGATGAGCGGATCCGACTGTGGACAGAGGTAAGTGGTGGTTACCTTCGGCAGATTGAAGGCAGTCTTCTCCTCGTTTACGATGATATGCTGAGCCTTCAGTTGATCAAAAGTATAACGGAAAGCCACATCGTTGTTGCTTACATTGAAGGTAACCGTCATTGGCTGCTTCTTACCGTTGATGTATGTCACGTTGAGCTGGTTGGCATGATAATCTACATGCGAAACCTTGGCGGTGCGGAGGTCATAGCTCTTCTCCACCTTAGCTTCCTTTTTACCCTGATAGGTCAAGCCCTGACTGAAATCGCCTACATTGGCAAGGAGTCCGAGCTGTGATTCTTCCATCATTCGCTTGCCTGCATAGTCGATGGAATAATAGAGTTTACCATCGCGGTCTTCTACCACGACATTCAACTTACCATCAGGAGAGCTGATAGTATTCTTCTCTGCGTATGCACCGATGCTTGCCATCAATGCCAGCGCTACTGCTAAAACGTTTTTCTTCATTTCCAGATCAAAGTAATTAGTTTATTTGTTACTATGTTTTTATGCTTAATTACATCGGCAAAGTTAAGCAATATTATCGAATAAACAAAAATTAAACCGAATTATTTTGTATTTTCTTCAAATAATAGTAACTTTGCACGAAATAAACTATACACATATCAGCAGTTATGTTACAACTTGACAATTTCTATAAGGCTCGCTTCGTGCTGAGCAAGGTAATAAGAAAGACTGAGCTGGTTCACACGCCAAGAATCAACCCAGAGAGTGATGTTTATTTGAAACCAGAGTGCCTGCAGAAGACCGGTTCGTTCAAGATTCGTGGTGCTTACTATAAGATTTCACAACTCACCGATGAAGAAAAGGCGAAGGGTGTGATAGCCTGTTCTGCGGGCAACCATGCACAGGGTGTAGCGCTGGGAGCTACAGCCATGGGCGTCAAGAGCCTCATCTGTCTGCCAGAAGGTGCTCCTATCTCTAAGGTAGAAGCAACCAAGCGACTGGGTGCTGAAGTCTGTCTGGTACCTGGCGTTTACGATGATGCCTACCAGAAGGCGCTGGAACTGAAAGATGAGCATGGCTACACCTTCGTTCATCCTTTCGATGATGAGAATGTCATCGCCGGTCAGGGCACCATCGGTCTGGAGATTCTCGACCAGTTGCCAGATGTAGAAGCTGTCGTCGTTCCTGTAGGTGGCGGCGGACTTATCTCTGGTGTAGCCTTTGCCATCAAGTCGCTGAATCCTAACGTCAAGGTATATGGTGTTCAGGCAGAAGGAGCAGCAAGTATGGTACAGAGTCTGCACGATCATAAACAGGAGAAGTTGCCTTCTGTAGCGACCGTTGCTGATGGTATTGCCGTAAAGGAACCGGGCAAGATTACTTTCGAAACCTGCTCCAACTATGTGGATGAAATCGTCACCGTAAGCGAGGACGAGATCTGCGCAGCCATCCTGAAACTCATAGAGAGTGAGAAGATGGTAGCTGAAGGAGCCGGAGCTGCAAGCGTAGCTGCCGTGATGTACAACAAGGTACCGGTGAAGGGCAAGAAGACCATCTGCGTGGTAAGCGGCGGTAACATCGACGTAACCATCCTCAACCGTGTCATCAACCGTGGATTGGTAAAGAGCGGACGTCTCTGCACCATCGAGATGGAGCTGGACGACAAGCCGGGCGAGCTGGTAGAGGTAGCCTCCGTCATCGCAAGCCTGGGCGGCAACATCACGGGAGTTCATCACGACCGTTCTGCCAACCGCAACAAGGTGAATGCCTGCGTGCTCCGTGTCACCATGGAGACCCGCGACGAGGAACACGTAAAAGAAATCAAGGAGGCTTTGGAATCAAAGGGATTCCATCTCTGGATAGTATAATATTTAATGTTGAATGGTTAGTGTTCAATGTTTAGTATTAAGTGTTAAGTGTTAAATTATAAATTGTAAATTGTAAATTATAAATTGAAGATTATGAACGCAATTCACACAGACAATGCGCCTGCAGCTATCGGTCCATATAGCCAGGCTATCGAAGTAAATGGTTTTGTTTTTGCATCTGGTCAGATTCCTATCGACCCTGCAACAGGCAATTTCGTAGAAGGCGGCATCAAGGAGCAGACTCGCCAGAGCCTCACCAACGCCCAGAACATCCTGAAGGCAGCAGGTACCGACCTTTCTCATGTGGTTAAGACTACAGTTTATCTGAACAGCATGGACGATTTCGCAGCCATGAACGAGGTTTATGCCGAGTTCTTCAGCCAGCCATATCCAGCTCGTTCTGCCGTAGCTGTAGAGAAGTTGCCAAAGGGCGCCCTCGTAGAGGTTGAGGTTTTGGCAGCCAAGTAATTCTTCCTTTTTTCTATCAGGAAGTAAACATTCAAGGTGAAAATATTCTTTAGATGGTATCAAGCATTACATTAAAGAATCTGATTATAGGCTATCGTTCGAAGCATCAGCTCCGGGCGATAGCCTCACCTGTTCATGCCTCGCTCCAAGCCGGTGAACTGACCTGTCTCATCGGAGCCAACGGAGTAGGCAAATCTACCTTACTCAGAACTTTAGCCGGATTTCAGCCAGCGCTTGATGGCGAAATCCTGATTCAGGACAAATCTCTTTCCGATTTCTCTGCCCAGGAACTCGCCAGAGAAATCAGCATCGTTCTCACATCGAAGACAGACCATGCCCAACTCTCTGCTGAAGAGATTGTAGGCATAGGCCGTTCTCCCTATACCGGTTTTTGGGGTACATTATCTGCTGCTGATAAGCAGATTGTTGCCGCTGCTCTTCAGGAAACGGGCATTCAGCATCTTGCCCAGAGAAACATCAGCGAACTGAGCGATGGTGAGCGCCAGAAAGTAATGATAGCCAAAGCCCTAGCGCAGCAAACCCGCATCATCATCCTGGACGAGCCTACCGCCTTCCTCGATTTCCCCAGCAAGATAGAAACCCTACAGATGCTCCGCCGTCTGGCGCACGAACAGCATAAATCCATATTACTGTCAACCCATGATGTAGAGTTGGCGCTCCAGCTCTCCGACCGTCTCTGGCTGATGGAAGAAAGCCGTTTCTCTATCGGTACTCCTAAAGAGTTGGCTGCCGACGGTTCCTTATCCAGATTCATCAATCGTGACGGCATCCGATTCAACAAGGATTCCCTCCGCATAGAAATCAAATGAGTTTTCGTAATTGATTTTTTCTATGGTTGCACGCAAGCACATGAAGAAAAATTCTCAAGTGGCTCAGTTTACTAACTCAAGTAGCTCAGTCTGCTAACTCAAGTAGTTCAGTCAGCGAGTTCAGACGTCTCAGTTAGTTGATGCAGACGTCTCGGTAAGCCTACGGATACGGCTCCGTTAGCCTACGCAGCCATATCCGTAACCCGATACAGTCATATTCGTAACCCGATACAGCCATATTCGTAAGCCAGCGCAACCATATTCGTAACCCGATACAGCCATATTCGTAAGCCAATACAGCTATATTCGTGAATAAGTTTTAGATAATTATCTATCATCCATCACGATTTACATACACCACGCACCTTAATACGCTAATATACAGATACTTAAATAGCGTGACAGATACTCCGAAAACGGGAATATCCATCACGCTATCCATCACGATTTAGGGTTATCCATCACGATTTTCTCACTACCAGATACCGCATTCCGTCGTTGAAACGCTTGCGATGGATGGTTGGCATCTGAGAAAGCTTGCGGCCGAAGGCTATGAGACTGTTCAACTTCAACGATGAACCGATGTGACTCTTCAGCTCTTGGAAAATCTCGGCTGCCGTAAGATACTCACCCTGTTTGGCATCATCGGTCAGGTCGAAATAGAGATCGAAATACTGGTCTACCGGAGAAACTACCTCAAACTTCCTGTTGTTCGCCATGATCAGTCGGGTCTGCTCAGCATCAAAATAAGTCTTATCGCCTGCCCGTAATGCTGAAAGCGCCTGCGCATAAAGCTGTTCATAATTCGGACGCTGGCTCACATCGATAGGACCCGTGAGTTCCACACCCAGAAACCGGCGATTACCGGAAGGATCGGAGAGGATATCCTCCATATTGCTCGTGGCGATAAAAGATGCCATTCTCGGAAACTCCTGAACATGACTGCCATACGGAGGCTTTATCTTGACACTCGGCAACTGGATGATGTTCTTCAGGAATCCCTGCTGCACCTGAGGAGAAATCTGGTTGAACTCATCCAGGTTGATAACCAGCGACTGGCACATCGCCTGAAGCACCTGCCGTTTCTCTGACAATACGAGATTATCATTATACCCCCATTGCAACTCCGGCGGAACCAGAGACCGGCAGAAAGTACTCTTGTTGTAGCCCTGCTTGGAAATGAGAAGTGGCGCCACAGAGTTGCCGTATTTGCGATGACTGTAAGCAAGCCACTGGTCAACCATCGCCAGGAACCAGGTATAGAACCAATCCTCCCAATAAGGATTATCAGTAGGCACCGTGCGCGCCAAGGCACGGATATGATCCTTACCGTCCCACTTCCCCTCACACTTGAACAGGAAGTTTTCTACAGGATTATAGGTAGAAAGAAGATCCGACTCCAGATAATTGCGCACATCCTTGATACTCACACGGATGTTGGCGAGCTGTACCTCCAGCGTCATACGCTTCTGCACACGGGCATCCACAGGCTGATAGCCCCAATAATCCTTTTCCTTCGGTCTATATTCTGTGCATTTCATTACCGAATTATAACGGAAATCATATTTCTTACACAGAAATCCGATCATACTCATGATATTGTCACTCAACTCCTTACGGTCGTTATCCACACCTCCGGAAGAGTGGTCAGGCTCCCTCTCTTCAACGCTCTCCACAGGTTTTTCTGCGCCATGAAAGACATCATTCAACGTCAGGGGCAAGGCATCTTCACGATAATAAGGAAAAGAATCTCTTGTCATCAGAAAATCGGAAAAGATAGAAGGCTCGGGCATCTGCATCTTTGCCTTTACTAGCGTCTGATAAAGCGGAGCAAAGGTCAGGAAGGCCTGCTTGTAAATCCTGTCGGCTGCAACCTCCTCATCAGGTAACGTCCCCTTTGCTAGCGCATATTTCGCCAGAACATGCAGGCTGATGCCATCGGCTCCCACAAAGGCTGCAAAAGTAGAAGGCAGACTGGCTACTTTCTGCTTGATGGCATCCATACCTCCATCCTCATTTATATCAACAAACGTAAGCAGCAGAACGCCGTTGTTTTTCTTCATCTTCAGGAGTCCATTCTCCGATTTCTGAAATTCTGCCGCAGGGTGAACATGCATCCAGGTTGGCATATCCTTATACCCATCATAACCATTCATGAGATAAGGTACATATTCACGGAAGTTCTCCACGGTATTCCTGGCGTCATCGTTTACGATGCGCTCCAGGAAACGTTCCAGACTCTTGGTGCTGACCAGGAGCTGGTTCTTTTTATTTCTATGTGTTATGGTAAATTTCATTGTCTGTCATTTTAAAAAGTTTATCGATACGAAACAGTTTGGTTCATACCATGAAACAGTTTGGTTCAAGCGGAGAAACACTCTGTTTCACCCTGTGGAACAAACCGATACGTCGCATTCCCGCTGTGGATACATCGGCAGGGGATTGTGCTTTATTCGTAAACGAATCCGATTTCTTCTGCATAATGATCATAGGCAGGTTCCCCATAACCATATTCAGCAAAGACCTTCTTCACCTGCTCCTGCATTTCCGGCGTAAGATGTTTCTCCCCCCGATGTACACGATAATAGGTAGTACGGTTGCCCAGAACATCCATGACGCGGTACTTGATGGTCTGCATTTCGACATGTTTTACCTGGTCGTAGAGATGGGAAAATCCCCATGCTGCCTTGAACTGGTACACACGCATGAAATGAGAACAAGATGCATGGAGGTTAGCATCGGGATAAACAGCATTTCCGGCAGTAACATCATCGGGTTTGAACTTTGCCGAGATGAATCGGATGCATTCTGCTGCCCGAGGACAATCGGCATTGAAGCAGTACATCCAATGATAATCTACCAGACTTTTGATAAACGCAGGATCATTAAGATTTAATTCCATAAAAAATAAATTTTAAATTAAACATTAGGTTTCGCAGTGGTTAGTGCCATTGTGGAATCTGTGTTGTCAACTCTCCGCAAAGAAACACGGGGCATCTATGGCAAGATCGTCGGTCCCATGTAACTTGGTTGCTGCAAAGATACAAATTTTTAAAGCCAAATGCAAGCTTTGTCCCGAAAACTTTCATCCTTGTCCCGAATCACGTGCATAAAAAACGATTTTTGCAAGAAGATAAGCTGAAAAACGTGATGGATAAAGGCAATAAGTGATGGATAGCGTGATGGATTTTGTAAACATTTCGTCCATCTATCACGCCACACAAAAGAGGCAACTACCTCATTATCAAACGTTTAAAGATTTAAAAAGAGGAAACGTGAGGGATGTGAGGGATAAAAAGGGGAAAAACTTATAAGGGCCTATACAGAAATGGTTTGCCAGCGTATTATGCTATCTTGGCCCCTCATCATTGATATTAACGTAAAAACATTAAAAACGACAAGAATACCAGGAAGTTATGAAACGTAAAATCTACAGTCAATTATTAACTGAACTTTCGCATGTGGTTCAAGTACGGGCTGAAGGCTCAAAAGCTCCTAGCCCAGGGCGCGTGGAGCAAACTTGCGTATATATTGTCAATAGAAGCGCTTTCAACCGTACAGGTTGCCAGATTTAATATTTCCGTTTTTGCTGTTCTCTTTTATTCTAAACGCCAAATCGGCAAACTTTTTTATTGCAGCATGAACCTGTCCTCGTCCGAAAGCCCAGAAGATGAAGGCGGCAGAGGCTGGTGCAGTATGTGTTCCTACATAAGGTGCATTTTGAGTAATAAAACTAAAGCTCTTCATTAACGACCGCTTGTGACCTTGATCCTCACTTCATAGAAACTGGAACCATATCCCAGCCAATAACCTAAAGCCCCCTGAACATTCGACTTCAAATTGGAGTTGACAGGCATCAGGGGAATTCTGGACAAGGCTGCCATATCTTCGAAACTGCGCCAAAAGGCATAACCTTCCTCACCTAATGAAGAAAACTTTACCCTTACTATTTCATTCTCCTTAAAAAAAGGAGTGAAATCTTTCTGTAAATTATCCCTACCCCGTTTTACAGAAATCCTTCCCTCTTCTCCTATCATTCCATCGTCAAAAAGGCCTAATTCGGCAGAATACATTTCGTTCTGACTTCCTACAGTCTGCGTAAAAAGTTTGCATTTTCCCCGATAAGACGTATAGGCATAAAGTTGGAAAAGACTATCCACATCAGTAGGCTCTACACGAAAGGAATCAATTTTTGCAGACACAGGAATACGAGTCTTTGCTTCTGCTACCTTGCCATCCGAAGCCTCTACCCTCAAGGCATATTCCCTGCCCTCCACGCCACGCATATCATAAGTTGTGTAGATAAAAGGTGGAAAATATCTTTTATCATATCTACCAACCAAGACCTCTGTTCTTTCACCATCAGAAATGGTAATTTTCGCCCATCTGTCCATATAGCGAGAAAGGCTGTCTAATGACAGCTCATCCTTACCCAAAGGAATCGTTTTAGTCAGTTTTACAATAGGAAAACCACCAGCATCAATCCACCCTTCAACTACCAATTGCGATTCATCTGACGTAGTAACATCCTGGCTGCATCCTCCAAATATAAAGGATAAAGCCAAAACGACCATGCCAAAATAACTGTGACTGATTTTCATAATCTGCTGTTTCAAAATTTACAATAATAATTGATAGAAGGCATAATAGGCATCAAGAACTTAAAACCATTATATCTCACATGATTATCATACACCTTGATGCGATAGAACAAATCATTTCCGTGCATCGTAACATTATACAGCGAAAAATTGATTCCGCTACGAACTTTACCCTTCGTTGCAAAATCATAACTTACCGACAAATCAAGACGCATATAAGGTTTTACCCTATCTCCATTATGAGGTCCATATTCCGTTACAAGATTGCCCGACATTAAATAAGCATAATTCACTTTAGTATAAGGGGTTCCGGAAGCCAGCACATAGGTTGAGCCTAAACTGACACGGCGATTTATACGATAAGTAGCTACGGCATTCAGCTCGTAAATACGTTCATGTCCGGCAGGATACCATCCCTGATATTGTTCGCCATCAAACTTTCGCATGGCGCGCCCCAAGGAACCACTCAGCCATCCCGTCAGTTTTCCCCTTCGCTTTTCAAGGAGAAGATTCAATCCATAATTGTAACCCTTGCCATGCAACAAGGAGCCATCAAAAGAATAAGAAGAGAAAAGGATATCAAACATATTGCTATTATTCTCTATCTGATTCATCAGCCATTTATAATAAGTTTCAACACTCAACCGATATTCCTTTTCGGCAAACCAGAATTCACCTTGCAAAGCAGCATGACAAGCATATTGCGGACGATGATTCTGATCGGCAGCAAACCAGAATTCGGTGGGAAGTCCAGCCGAAGAAAAGCCAGTCTGAAAAAGATACTGGTTACGGATGCCCAAATTGAGATTCAGTTTGGCTGATGGCGACAGATCACAAGTAAACTTAAGATGAGGCATCACCCGATAAAAAGATTTCTGACAATGATAACCTGAGACTCTAGCACCCAGTTCCATCAAGAGATTTTCTCCCAAAGGTTGACAATACTGCAGATAAGCACTTGCCTCCATTGACAGCTGATGCTGCGTATCAGTCTGATAATTAGCAAGATTGCCAGAAATGCCAATATCTTGCGGCAAGAGCTGATGGCGAACCACCTCTGCTCCCATTCTCCATCTTCCACAAGAGAAATTTCCCTTATATCCTAAATCAAAGATGAAAGACCGCATTCCTACTTGAAAAGAATACTCATTTAAATTCAACCGGTTGGCATAACGGGAATAATACACCATCTGCTCCATCTGCCAGTTCTTTCTCCTCTCATTTTCCCCATGCTTGGAGCGCGAATACCAATGGAGCGCTGCCATCGTATTGTTCCACTTGAGCTTTCCCTGCAAGCCATGACTGGCCTGTCCTATCTTCATTTTATCATAGCCCCAATAACCTTCAATTTTCAACACATTAGCATCATCCAACTGAGTGATATAAGACAGATTATAATCTGAGAAATCATACTTCACCTCATCACCATCTACCTCAAGCCATTTAGAGTATAATAGATTGAGATAGGCCGCACGAGCCGATAATAAAAGCAAGGAGCGTTTGCCAATAGGCAAGCGTAAAGTGCCTTGAGAAGACATCGGACCTACAGACAGTTCTCCATGAACAGCACCAACCGAAAGACTATCTTCTGCCGCAAGCCAAGTAGGAGTCAACATATCTACCCTACCGCCCAATCTGTTAGGGAAAGAAGCAGAAACAGGAGATTTCTGCAGACTCATCTCTGTAAAATGTCCCGCATTGAATATTGAGAAGAAGCCCAACAGATGAGCCGCATTATAAACAGGAGCACCACCAAGGGAAACATAATTGTGAGAATTGTCGCATCCCTGAATATGCAAGCCGGCATCATATTCGGAATTGGTTTGCACGCCAGGCAAAAGTTGGGCATAATGCAGAGGATCGGCATTGCCCAGAATATGAGGCATTTCATCCATGAGAGACATGCTGATAATGCTGGTTCCCTCTATTTCTCTCAATTGAGAACGAAGGCGCTTACCACGAATCTCAACTGCCTGAAGTCCATAATGATTGAGCGTGTCGGTCATTTCTGCCGACACGCCTTTCAATATACCAAATACTACATAAATAAATATGCAGAAAACTCTTTTCACTATCTGATATTTCCTTTGATAATTCTACTGTATTGTGTTGACTTATATTAGTCAAACATATTAATGAAATCATCTACGATGCTCTGCACCTTATCAACTACTGTCTTAAACGACTTCTCGTTAAAGTAATCAGAGTAAGAATACTTCGAACCATCAGAGAATTCCAGCCACGGTTCAGCATCCCAATACTTATAGTTACCATAGCCATCCTCGATAGGTGCGAGATAAACCTTAGCACAACTTTTAGAGCTGTTATCGAGATAGAGCTTGGCATCAACAAGTTTATTGGCGTTATCAAGATACTGCTTGAACTGAGATTCATTTTCATCATTTTCATCTGCTTTATCAAGATTCTGAATCAGCAGATCAACATCAGAGAATGTTGCAACAACCTTTGCTTTGCCCAAAATATCAACAGATGCAGAAACCTTGCCGTATGTACCTTCCAGATTGTTGTCGATATCCCCAGCAGCATTAGCTATAACCGTAATCAGCGTTTCGTTGCCCTTAGAGATTACAGCCTTTGCTTCTGCATTTTTTCCTGCCTTAAAAGCCGCTTTGTTTATTTCTACCTTGTAAGCGCCAATCTGAGTTACGGAAGAGAGTTCCACCTCGTCTTTGGTCAGGTCAATTTCACCTGCGGTCTTCACCTCGGTATTAATCGTTGTCATGGCTCTCACCTCGCCATTTCGGCTCAGCGTAAGTTCCATCTTCTTAGGCAAGATAAAACGGTATTCGTCTTTATACTCTTGCCACTTGTAGCCATCCCAATATCCACCTTCATCATCAAAGCAACCATGGTGAATCAGGGTTCCATCACTACTACCTTTCAATGTAAGCACACAGTTCTTGCCATCCTTGTCATTGAAGAAGAAAGAGAGATGATCACCACCCTTCTTCGTCTGTTTCCAAACGCCATTCTTGAGCGTAAACTCCCCTACGAAGTTAGAAGCCTTGATAAGATATTTCGTACCTTCTTCACTGTCTGACTCCTCGGAAGCATCACCACATGCCTCGAACCATTTTGACACCTCACTACCATCTTCGTAGTCAACACCATCAATCATGGTCTTGAACTCCTGCAGATCATTCACATTCATCTTGCCCAGCAACTCCTGTGCTGTAGCTTCTAAATTCTGTTTAGCTTCTGCTGCTGTCAATTCTTTATTCGTACCAGGAGTGTCAGGAGTGTCATTTCCTCCACCAGGAGTCTCGGTGCCATTTCCTTTGTTTTCCGGATCATCACTACTGCTACAAGACGCTACAGAAAAAACCATCGCCAACGCTAAAAAAGATACCAACAGAAAATTCTTTCTTTTCATACTAGTTAGTTCTATACTTGTCTATCCTCAAGAACAAGTTTTTTAATGAATAGTCGGGTGGTGAGGACATCATTCCACCTTTTATTATAATTTTCCTTTATTATTATGCAAAGATAAGTTTTTTCCGTGAAAAAACCAAGAAAAAATGCATTTTTCTAGAACATGTACAATATATTCTTTTATCAGGTATCTATTTACATCTTTTTAATTGCCAAAAACTTGCATGATTCAAAAATTAGCCGTATCTTTGCGGCTAAAGATAGGAATAGGAGAAAAGATTATGGCAAACAATGAATGCAGAAAGCTGCCGGTAGGCATACAGTCTTTCAATGTTATCAGAGAGGAAGGATACCTCTATGTTGACAAAACTGACATGGTTTGGAAATTGGCGAACCAAGGTTTAAAGTATAATTACTTGAGCCGTCCTCGCCGATTCGGTAAGTCTGTGCTTGTTGATACACTCCAGGCTTACTTCGAAGGAAGGAAAGAGCTCTTCGAAGGACTGAAAATCATGGAGTTGGAGAAGGAATGGAAACAGTACCCGGTTATTCGATTCGACATGAGCCGAGGGGGAGCGACTGCAAATGAAGTTAAGGCATACCTGGATCGAACTTTTGATGTTTATGAGCAATTATATGGCATCCATATCAAACCAACAGATTCACTAGGAAACCGCTTCGACCTAATCATAAAAACCGCCTATGAGCAAACAGGGCTCAAGGTTGCCATTCTTATCGATGAGTACGACTCTCCTCTCCAGCACTCGTGGAAAACTCCCGAGCATGAGGGTTGCACAGAAGTATATAGAAGCGTGTTTTCCATCTTGAAAGCTGATGATGCGTACCAACGTTTCGTCTTCATTACGGGTATCACCAAGTTTACGCAGATTTCTCTTTTCTCTGTTCTCAACAACCTAACCAATATCAGTTTCCTTCCTGAATATGCAGCTATCTGCGGTATTACAGAAGAAGAAATCGGGGAGAACTTCAAGCCGGAACTGGAAAGAATGGCTGAAGTGAACGAGTGGACCTTGCAGCAAACTCATGATAACCTGAAGGATTACTACGATGGATACCATTTCAGTCGCAGAAACATGGTGGACATCTACAATCCTTTCAGTCTCCTTAATGCACTCGACGCACAAGACTTGAGCTGTTTCTGGGTTTCATCAGGAGCAACCTCCATGCTACCTAAGTTTGTGGACAACATGGAACTGCGCTTACGAAATTTCGAAAATTGTCCGATTTTACGCAAGACTCTTGAGAGTTCTGATGTCATAAATGGTGGTGCCGAACTCTTTCTCTATCAGACGGGTTACCTTACCATCAAGTCGAGCGATGAATTTGGCTATTTCTTAGGTTTTCCAAACCAAGAAGTGAAACAGGCTCTTTACGAGGTTGTACTGCCAAGCCTGACCATGAAATCAGAAAGCGATATTATCAGTCTACAAGGCAGTCTGTTCCGCCAATTGGGTACCGGGCAAATCGCAGATGCCATGAAAACACTGAAAGCATTGGTTGCCGATGTGCCTTACAGCAACAAGAAACTTGCCTCGATGGATATGGAAGAGCGCTACCGTCTCATCATCAGTACTATCCTGAATGCCATCGGTCTGAAAGTGGAGGTAGAGCATATGCTTGCAACAGGAAGAATCGACCTCATCGCCCAAACTTCACGCTACATCTACGTGATAGAACTGAAACTGAAAAATAATGGTGGTAAGAAGGCTGCCATTCAGCAGATACTGGATAACAAATACCTGGAGCCTTTCCAAGCAGACAAGCGAAAGGTGATAGGTCTCGGCATCGAACTGGACGAGGAAGGAAAAGGGCTATTGGATTGGGGAATTACTGAAGAATAAAAACATAGAAGAAGAGGGCGTGCAAAGACTATATCTTGCACACCCTCTTCTTTTTTCCGATTCCTACAGTATCTCCAACTGATCCTTTACCGCCTTATAGCAGCGGCGGGAAACCGTGATTTCCTCCTGGTCGAAGGGAGGAGAAAAAATGCAGCGGAGCGTATAGTTCTCGATGCAGAGAAGATAATCGAGATTGATGATGCAATCCTGACGAACCTGAGCCAGAGAAGGCGACATGGAAAGGATGGTCTTTGCCGTAACCTGCCTCTTCAATTTATAAACCTGCCCATTCGACAACTTCAACTGCCAAAGATGAGTAGCCTCATCAAAAGTGCAACTGAACACATCATCGGGCTTCAACATCAATAAACCCGAAATGGTCTGAATGGCAAGACGCTTGGCTGCTGTTCCCAGCATCCCATTCATTCCCGAAAAATCCTGAGCCTTCTGAGAAGCCAAGACTGATTCTGAAGAACAGGAAGAGGACTCTGGAACGGAAGAAGCATCTTCATCCACATCATCTCCATCTTTCATTTTCTGCCGGATTCGGTCTACCACCAGTTCAAACTCATCCTGCTGATAAGGTTTCAACAGAAAATCGAAGGCAGAGGCTCTGAGCGCATCAATCATATACTTATCAAAGGCGCTGTAAAATACTACGATAAGTTCCATCGGAATTTCATCTCTCAGAGATTGCAACACCTCAAAACCCGTCTGTCCAGGCATTTCAACATCGATGAACAGCACATCGGGCTGTATGCTCATCACCAGATTCTTTGCCGATACCGCCGAAGAGGATGTGGCAATCACCTCAAAATCTTCCAGAGTTGCCAAATCATCCTGCAACCTGTGGATGCTCTGTGGTTCATCGTCCACAATCACAACCTTAATTCTATCTTGCATGTTATTTCGTTTTAAATTCTTATGAAAAGTTTCTTACTTAAAGACATTATAATCGTAATTACATGGAACTCCAATACTTACACATATTCCTCTATTCCTGGTACCACCCTCCTCTTCTGATGCTCCTCTGTTGCTCTGCATCTTGAAAAACATCTTGCGTTCGTTGCTTGCATTAAGCATTTCGATGGTACTGTTCAGAATTCTCAATCCGGTTCCCGTACTGGCAGCACAATTTTTCTTTTTCTTGCCAACGGTACCCGAAACTCCACATCCGTTGTCTGTAACATCTATGCGGAGCATATCGTCCTCAACCCAGATGTTTACATCCAGCAAAGGCTTATCTTCCGTCTCTTTCATTCCCACAAAAGCATGTTTCAAAGCATTCTCTACAGGAATCTGGATAATCATAGACGGCAGCATGAGCTTCATATCCACATCCTTGGCAACATGGAACTGAGGCATCGGAAGGAACGGATTGGTTTCATGACGAAGAGTAGAATAGCTCGTCACCATCTGCAGTTCCTCTTCCAAACTTACCGCCATCTTATCGCAAGAAAGCAAGTAGGCACGCAGTACCTGTATCAGGAGCTGAAGCGGTTTGACATTAACCCCCTTCGGAAGATTAGATACGAAGATATTGAGCACATTAAATACAAAATGAGGCGAGAAACGATTGCGCACATTCTCCATCTTCAGGGCCATCATCCGGTTCATCTCCTCATGATGCTGATGCTTGCTGCGCATCCATTTGTAACGGATGAAAGCGATGAGAGCCAACACGCTCATTACCAGCAAGCCGATAATCAGGAGCAGGATGACTCTAAAGGATCTTACCTCTGCTTGCGTGGTGCTAAGGGATAAATCACGGCGAACGATGGCCGTATCCTGCTTGAATCTCAATTCATTCTCCTGAACATTCGAAACCATCGTGGCATTACGGAGCGAATCGTCGTACTGATTCATCAGTTTCTGATATTGCAGAGCCTTGGCATATTGTCCCTTGCGCTCACAAAGAGCCGCCAGTCCCTTATGATAAAGGTAAAGATAATTAGGCGACATCTTGGAGAGATCGTATGGCTTGTTCAAAATCTCAGTAGCCTTCGCCAGACTATCCTGCTTCAGAGCCAGAGATGCATTCAATCCATCCACATAGAATTGCACATCGCTCTGCATGGAAGGCTGGGCAAAGAAGAATTTCGTGGTAAGAGTCAGATATTTCTGTGCAGAATCCAACCGGTTGAGCTCCAGATAAGTCTGTCCGAGATTAGCATCAACAATAGCCGTCGCCAGGGGCTGTTCCATCTGCCGTGTAGCCTTTTGAGCCTTCAGAAAGCATTTCAGAGCCTCAGCCGGTTTTTCCTGACTGCTGTACACATTTCCCCAACTGTTGTAAAAGAAATGAACATCTTTCGGATTCTTTGGCGGATACAGGCGTTCAGCCTTCTGGAAATAATGATGTGCCAGCTGATAGTTCTGCAAATCATTATAAACCTGTCCCAGTCCTGAGAGAATACTGTTCTGGGCTTCATGCTGATTCAGAGAATCTGCCAGGAAATAGGCACGGCGATACCAGGAAGAAGCATCCGCCAGCTTACCCATCTGTCTTGACGCATCGGCAATATTGATACATACATCAATCGCCTCGCCGCAACTGTCAAGGTTCATGATTTCATGATAAGCTTTCTCATAATAATTCAAAGCCTCCTTCCTCTTGCCGGAAACCAGCAAAAGTATGCCTTGCAGATTATCAGCACAAGAAAGAATTCTGTTGTCAGGAGTTTGTTTGCAATAAGCGTTAACCGAATCTATCAACGACTGGCATTGGGCATCAGCCCCCTTCATATAATAACATTTAGCTATTAATAATTTTTTCCATTGATCGCTTTTATCGGGATTACCTTCACATTTGAAATTTCTTATCAGCATGATCATCGAATCAGGATGACTCTGCATGAGAGATTGGTGACCGGACACAAATTCATCGATATCTTTATGCCACGACTCATCACCCTTCTGCCGATGAGAACAAGCGGCAAACAGCAGCATCAGAACGAATAGCCACAGAAGGCACAGTCCGTTCTTAATCTGCATCGTCATTATCTTTCTATATACACTTACCATGATAGACTATTTAAATGAATTTATGTTTCAGTTGCGAAAGTACAACAAAAAATCCAAATAGACAAAAAAATAACTGAAAAACTCATTTTTTATATAAAATATGAACTAAAACGCGTTTAAATGTGTATCTTTGTAGCATGGAAATGCATTTATTCAAAAATATAGAACTAAATAATATACCTGAAAGGATGAACAATCCATTCAGCTACGAACCTCATCCGCTCTGCATCGAAGCATGCAAGGAGCTGCAGGCTGAACTCTCACAGCGAAACGACTGGCGGGAGGAAATAGACCGTGGAAAGATGTTCGGCGTGCTTATCGTAGAAGCCGACAATGGTAAGATTGGCTATCTGAGAGCTTATAGCGGACAGATTGGCGGCAGAAGCGACTGGGAAGGTTTTGTGCCAGCCGTTTTCGATTATCTCCAACCCGACGGATATTTCAAGAAACATGAGGCTGAGATTTCGGAAATGAACCAGCAAATCAGACAGTTTGAAGCCAACGAAACCCTGATAAAGGCGAAAAGCCTGATTGATAATTTGCAGCAAAAGCGCCAGGAAGTTATCACAAACTATCAGACAAAGATAAAAGAAGCAAAGGAAAAGCGAAATGCAAGGCGCCAGGAAGCCCTTTCGGCAGGAACACCCCTGAGCGAGGAAGAGGAGAAAGCGATGATAAAAGAGAGCCAGTTTATGAAGGCAGAACTGAAGAGGCTGAAAAAGTCGATAAACGAAAAGACGGCGTACGAAACGCTATATGAAAACTACGAAAAGGATTTGAAAAGTGCGAAACAGCTCCGCAAACAGTTATCTGAAGAACTTCAGCAATGGCTGTTTTCGAAATTCCAGATGCTGAATGCGGAAGGAGAAACCAAGGATCTACTGGAGATTTTCAAGGACGAGGCGGTTAAGATTCCACCTGCCGGAAGTGGAGAATGCTGCGAGCCGAAACTCCTGCAATACGCTTACCAGCATGGCTACAAGCCTCTGCAGATGGCGATGTTCTGGTGGGGAGAGAGTCCGAAAGAAGAAATCAGACATCATCTTCAGTTTTATCCTGCCTGCAACGGAAAATGCAAACCGATACTACATTGGATGCTGCCTAAAACTGTCTTTGAAACCCAACAGACCGAAACTACTATATATAATAAGGTGGAAACGCTCTACGAAGACCGTGAACTGGCAGTCATCTATAAGCCCGAGGGTTTACTCTCGGTTCCGGGGAAAGATGCAGCCCAGCCTTCCGTCTACGCTCTGATGCGCAGGAAATATCAGGAAGCTACCGGTCCGCTCATCGTCCACCGTCTGGACATGGCAACAAGCGGACTGATGATTATTGCCAAGACCGAGTTTGCCTATCATCGCCTGCAGAAGGAGTTTCTGAATCATCGGGTTCAGAAGAAGTACGTAGCCATCGTTTGCGGAAAAGACAAGGAATCGTGCAACCGGATTCTGAAAGAAGCAGAAAGCGGAAGAGGTTACATCTCGCTTCCTCTAATGGCAGATTTCCTAGACCGTCCACGACAGATGGTAAACCGCGAACAGGGCAAGGAAGCCATTACAGAATACGAGGTTCTAGAGCGTATTGACGATACCCATCTTCGCCTGGCGCTCTATCCTAAAACGGGCAGGACGCACCAGCTGAGAGTGCATTGTGCTCATCAGGAAGGTCTGAATGCCCCTATCATCGGCGATCCGCTCTACGGCAACGAGCCGGCAACAAGACTACATCTTCATGCAGAGAAAATCACATTTGAGCACCCGATGACGGGAAAGAAGATGACTATAACAAGAAAGGCTGATTTCTAACCGAAACCAGCCTTTCTTCATATCTGCGGATGACAGAATCCGCAGAAACAGATGAAAACATCGTAACATCAGACAAAGAACATCACGATAACCTGAGCTATCACCACTCTGATAAACATGCCAAGCGGATAAACCGTAGCATAACTGATACTTGGCGTATCGCCATCCAGCGTCTCGTTGGCGTAAGTAAGCGCCATCGGATTCGCCATACTTCCACAGAGGATTCCGCAGATACTGCCGAAGTCATACTTTTTGGTCTTCAGGATGATGAGACCTACGATAACCACAGGCACAACCGTGATAAGGAAACCGATGCCTACCCACATCAAACCTTCCGGACGGACTACCGTCTCGAAGAACTGTCCACCAGCCGCCAATCCCAAGCAACCGAGATAGAGGGCAAGACCCAGTTCTCGCAGCATCAGACCTGCACTTCGCGTCATGTAAGAGATGAAATGCACACGAGGCCCCAGCGCACCAATCAGAATACCCATCACGATAGGACCGCCGGCAATACCCAGACGTACAGGAGCCGTCATTCCAGGAATATCCAGAGGAATGGTTCCTACGGCAAGACCGAGAATGATTCCGAGGAAGATAGCGCCGAGGTTCGGCTCGTTCAGGGTCTTTACGGCATTACCCAGAAACTGCTCTACATGGTCGATACTCGTAGGGTCGCCAACTACCGTCAGTCGGTCGCCGTACTGCAGACGGAGGTCATCTGTAGCAAGCAGACGGATATCACCACGAAGCACTCGGCTCACATTCACGCCATAGGAGTTTCGCATCTGCAGACTGCCCAGGCGCTTGCCGTTCAGTCCCGGACGGGTAACAACGATAATGCGGCTTTCTACCTTCGCATCAATCGCATTCCAGTCTACCTTATCATTATTCCACTCCTTGTCAACCTTCTTTCCGAAGAGAATCTGCATCGCCGAAACCTCATCCTTATTGGTAACCACGAGCACATTATCATTCGTATGAAGAACCGTATCAGCCTGAGGAACTATCACCTGTTCGCCTCTCCACACACGGGAGATGATGAACTTGCGATGCGTCATCATCGTAATCTCTGCTATGGTATTACCGTTCAGGGCAGGATTCACGATTACATATTGTCCGATAGACGTATGGTCATCATCATCATTACTGCGAATCTCCAGATCTTCCGGTTTCACAAAGAGTTTGCGCAAGAGCATCATCGCCAGGATAACGCCCACAACACCCAACGGATAAGTAACGGCACAGCCCAGAGCCGCACCTTCGCTAGGCAAACCCAACTGCTGCAACGCCTGCTGGGCAGCACCAAGGGCAGGCGTATTGGTTGTGGCGCCACACAGGATGCCCATCATATCAGGCAGACTGATTGGCAAAATCCAGCACAAGCCGAGCGAGAACAAGGTTCCCACTAGGATGACAGCCAGACTCCAGAGATTGAGCGAAATGCCTTCGTGACGCATCGAACCGAAGAAGTTAGGACCCACATAAAGACCCAGCACATACACAAACATGGTAAGGCCGAAGCTTTCTGCAAACTCCAGCATATTCTGGTCAATAGAGAGCCCTAGATGCCCCGCTATAATACCCACGAAGAATACGAAGGCGATGCCAAGGGAGATTCCTTTGACATGAATCTTGCCGAGGGCAAGACCCAAAGTACAAATCAAAGACAGGATGACGATGCCTTGCACCGCCGAATGCACGTTGATTAAATTATCAAACCACATAATGTTTCTTTATATCTGTTCTAGATAATATTTTAAAAATTGCTTGTCGAGTAAGTGGAGGGAATTTCACCCTCCCTTCTCTCGGAACCGTGCTTGACAGTCTCCCATCACACGGCTCTTCGCACTTAACTCTTTTGTTTATTAGTTTAATATTCTTTATTAACCTAGACGTGGATAGGGTACAAATCCCTTCACCCAGTGTGAAAACTCATTTCTGTTGTGCGCTGCATACTCCACAAGCCAGTCATACGCTCTATCAAACTTCCTACCCTTGGAGAAGCGCTTGTACTTACGCATCACCCATCGGGTCAGTCGCTCATTGATGTAATTCAACACCTTGCGGAATTCAGACCTACCAAACTTCATATAGTAGTTCATCCATCCACTAATCTGCGTATCAACTTCATTGCTTATGTCTAGCAGACAAGCAAAAGTCTTACGATTCAGTTTCCAAGCCCTTACAGCTTCTTTTATCCTCTTCATCGACTTCTTGCTTATTGCAGGAAGAAAAGCTGTAAAGTTTTGACCCGTCTTTCTGTTTCTTGCACCTCTAGGTCTAAAGGTAAAGCCTAGAAAGTCAAAGGAAGTATGCTCCGAGTCACCTCTTCGATTGCTATCCTTACAATAGACTATCTTTGTCTTCTCTTCATTCAGTTTCAATCCACATTCCTCAAAGCGTTTCATTAGAACAGCTTTCAAGAACTGGGCTTGCTTATCCGATACGCAGTGGCAGATGGTGTCATCAGCATAACGCTCAAACGGAATCGTTGGATAGTTACGCGACATCCATTCGTCAAAGACGTAATGAAGGAACAAGTTTGCCAAAACCGGACCTATCACAGAACCTTGGGGAACTCCCATCGTTCGCTCTATCACTTCACCCTTCGATGTCTGATAGGGAACTTTGAGCCATCGCTCAATATATAGAAGTACCCATTTCTCCTCTGTATGCTTGCGGACTGCTTTCATCAACAATTCATGGTTGATTGTGTCGAAGAATTTACTGATGTCCATATCAAGCACCCAGGGATTCACATAGCAGCGCTCCTTAGCCTTGGCTATGGCTTGATGCGCTCCCTTGCCTGGACGATAGCCGTAGGAATCTTCCTTGAAGATAGGTTCGAGTATGGGAGTCAGTACTGATACTACTACCTACTGCGCTATTCTATCTTCAATCGTTGGTATGCCCAGAGGGCGAGTACCACCATTGGATTTGGGTATTTCTACCAGCTTTACCGCTTTGGGAAAGTAGCATCCAGAACTCATGCGATTCCATATCTTATAAAGGTTCTTGGACATTTCTTTGTCAAATGTCTGCTGGTCAACCTTATCGATACCCGCACTGCCCTTGTTTTCCTTCACCTTGTGGTAAGCTTCCCACACCAATCGCTTGTCTATTACAAAAGGTTTTGCCTCGTTCATTGTTTCATCCTCAATTTCTTAAGTTGGACTTTAAATTTGGCTAAGCACGCTACCCCCTTCGCTCCATCCCCATTACAGAGACTTCAACACTACTACGAGGTAGTCCGCCACAGACATGGACATCAGTACTTTCTGCCTTGCGTGTCACGGCTTTCGGCATTTTCCCTTAGCATTCCATGTCTATTTCTCCTGTTCCTCTAAAAGAGCCCATGTCAAGTTCATGCCACCTATACACCGCACACCCAGCAGACAGTAAACAGGTTTCCTCTGCCATTATCCCAAGATAAAGAAAAGACCTTGGTTCTGATGCGACTTGCTAACTTTGCTAACGATGCTTCATCAATGGTTCACTTGCGTTCATCTCCTTGACATATACCTTGCCAACCTTACGGAAGGCTTTCAATTGTCGTTCACCACCCATCTGTTTCCATCAGAGCAGCACAAAGTGGTTTGCAATCAGCACCTGCATGCCGAATGCGGTGGGTCTGCCACCATCTCTTTAGAAGTTACGGCAGAAATCTATCTAATATAGCCAATATCAGACTTCTTTCTGTCTCAGGACACACTTTCTCGATGCAAAGGTACATTAAAATGCGAACAAAACAAAATAATTCCCATTTTTTTTTGTATTATTCTCGATTTGCAGTACCTTTGCATCCGTAAAATGTAATAAGAATGAAAGATATTTGTTGTATTGGGCACGTAACAAAGGATAAAATCGTGACCCCGAGCAGTACGGTTTACATGGCTGGCGGCACCTCTTTTTATTTTGCCTACGCCATCAACCAATTGCCAAAGGATGTAAGTTTCTCGCTCATTACGGCGATGGATCCTACTGAGAAGGAACCGGTTGAAAAAATGCTCAAGGCTGGAATAAACGTCACCTTGAACCCATCGCGCAATACGGTTTTCTTCGAGAATATTTATGGCGATAATCCTAACGACCGTAAGCAGCGTGTGCTTGCCAAGGCAGATCCTTTCACCATCCAGCAGCTGGAGCATGTAGAGGCCAAGGTCTTCCACCTGGGCAGTCTGCTGAGCGATGATTTCTCGCCAGAAGTGGTTGCCTTTCTTGCCAAGAAGGGAAAAGTTTCCATCGATGTGCAGGGATATCTGCGCGAGGTGAGAGACGAGAAAGTTTACGCTACCGACTGGAAGGACAAGCTCGATGTGCTCAAGAACACCTATTATCTGAAGGTGAATGAGACCGAAATGGAGACCATTACCGGACTGAAGGACCCGAAGGAAGCCGCCAAGCTGATTCATGCCTGGGGCGTAGCCGAGGTTATCATCACCCTGGGTAGCGAGGGTTCGCTGGTTTATGTAGATGATACGTTCTACGACATTCCAGCCTATCCTCCTCATGAAGTAGTAGATGCTACCGGATGCGGCGATACCTATTCGGCAGGCTATCTCTACAAGCGCCTGCAGGGAGCCAATCCGGTAGAAGCCGGCAAGTTTGCGGCAGCCATGTGTACCATCAAACTGGAGCACAACGGACCATTCAACCGCACCATCCAGGACGTAGAACGCATCATGAAATAAATTTTAGATAATTTATCCTATTATCTTCTTATTTTTGCCTGAATTGGTGTAACTTTGCACCCTATATGGAACAAATTTCACCAATTCAGGCATTATTGCAGCAACGCACATTACTCCAGTTGGAGTATTATACCGAGAAAGAAGCCTTCCGCAAGCTTACCGAACAGATGGGCTTGCAGCGGAAGGTGAAACGAGGTGATGCCTGGTTCCCGCTACAGGTGGGAAAGAGCTTTTATAATTCGCTGAACCAGACAGCCATAGAGGTTTTCCGAACCTCTGATCAAGATATCGAGCACAATTTTGAGTTCGGTCGCCCCGTCATGTTCTTTATGGTCAAGAAGATGGGCAAGAATGAGAACCAGGGCAACACAGCCCTCCAGCAGTCAGAAAACCCTTCAGACGCTAATCATAAAGTTCAAAATTCAAATCTCAAAGGTCAAAGTATTAAATATTTCTCCTTTACCGGAACCGTGAGCTATGTAGATGGCGACAGAATGGTGATTACCGTACCCGATTCTGCCCCTCTGCTCGAACTTCAGCAGTCAACCGATCCTATCGGCGTACAGCTATCCTTTGACGAAACCAGCTACAAACTGATGTTCGAGGCCTTGGACCGTGTGATGAAGGCGAAGAACAACCGCCTGGCTTATCTCCGCGATTTATTCTATTCCCATCAGAAGGCAGGAAGATTCTCCTTCGAACCGATGAAGTTCCCTTGGCTCAATCCTACCCAGGAAAGGGCTGTGAACGAGGTGCTTTGGGCGAAGGATGTGGCTATCGTTCACGGACCTCCGGGAACCGGAAAGACAACAACCCTGGTGGAAGCCATCAACGAAACCCTGATGCGAGAGAGTCAGGTGCTGGTGTGTGCACAGAGCAATATGGCGGTAGACTGGATTTCCGAAAAACTGGTGGATAGAGGCATCAACGTGCTACGTATCGGAAACCCTACCCGTGTGAATGACAAGATGCTGGGCTTCACCTACGAGCGCCGTTTCGAGAGTCATCCCGACTATCCGCAGCTTTGGGCTATCCGCAAGGCAATCAGAGAATTAAGGAAAAACAGGAAGAAAGGCAGCGAGAACTATCATCAGAAGATGGATAGGCTGAAGAGTCGTGCCGCCGAAATAGAAATCCGCATCAACAGCGAACTCTTTGGCGAGGCGCGTGTCATCGCCTGTACCCTCGTAGGTTCTGCCCATCATCTGCTGGAAGGCATGAAGTTCGGTACCCTCTTTATCGACGAGGCTGCGCAGGCTTTGGAAGCTGCCTGCTGGATTCCGATGAAGAGAGCCAGCCGGGTGATTCTGGCAGGCGACCATTGTCAGCTGCCGCCTACCGTAAAGAGTATTGCGGCATTAAGAGCCGGACTGGGCAAGACCCTGATGGAGCGCATCGCCGAAAACAAGCCGGAGGTAGTAACCCTGCTGAAAATCCAATACCGCATGAACGACGAAATCATGCGATTCTCCAGCGACTGGTTCTACGGGGGCAAGGTAGAGAGTGCGCCTCAGATCAAATACCGGAGCGTATTGGATTATGACCATCCGATAACGTGGATTGATACTTCAGACAAGGAACCGGCTGATACGATAGAGGAAGGCGAGGATTTGAACTTCAAGGAGCAGTTTGTGGGCGAGAGTTTCGGGCGTATCAACAAGGCAGAAGCCGAGCTAACCCTGCTGACCCTGGCGGAATACTTCACCAAGATAAGCAAACGGCGCGTTTTGGAGGAAAGAATCGATGTAGGCATCATTTCGCCTTACCGTGCCCAGGTACAGTATCTGAAGAAGCTCATCAAGAAATATGAGTTCTTCAAGCCTTACCGCCGCCTGATAAGCGTGAATACGGTGGATGGTTTCCAGGGACAGGAGCGCGATGTGATCCTCATCTCGCTGGTACGTTCCAACGATGAAGGCCAGATCGGATTCCTGAAAGACCTCCGCCGCATGAACGTGGCGATGACGAGAGCCCGAATGAAGCTCATCATCCTGGGCAACAAGGACACGATGACGAAACATCCTTTCTACAAGAAACTGTGGGAGTATGTGGAGGCTATCAACAACAACGAATAAAACAAAGACTATTTTATGCTACAACGAGACTACATACAGCGACTGATTCGCGAGTTTATGGCGGCACTCGAAAGAATGCTCGAAAAGAAAGAGGTGGAGGTGAGACGTGAGAAGATCAGGGAGCTCTACAATCAATACGTAGGTCCTTACGCCTTCTACAGCATCGCCACCATCGAAGACGTGATGAAGGCGATGGCAGGAATCGACGACGAGGAGAAGCGACTCTCCAAGATGGACATGCTTGCCGAACTCTACTATCACGAGGCTGACATGGTGGGACAGCCCGCAAGAGATGAACTTCTGAACAAGGCGTTCATGCTCTTCGATTACGTGGAAGCACACGGAGATACGTTCTCCATTGAGCGCCGCAACAAAATGGCACAAATCAGACAGAAGATAGGAGATGCGCTCAAATAAAATGAGTGCATTCTCCCCCTCTTTCATATTTTTAGGATAACAAAAACTAATCATAAAGTTCAATGGTCAAAACTCAAAGTTCAAAGTCTACTAATGACATGACTGTAGGTTCGCCCATGCGAGCCATCATCAAATTTGCGATTCCACTTATCTTGGGTTACATCCTTCAGCAGATGTATCTCATCATCGATGCCGCCATCGTGGGAAGATGGATTGGCGTGGGGGCTCTTGCGGCAGTAGGCGCATCCAGCTCCATCATGTTTCTCATCATGGGCTTCTGCAACGGTTCCTGTGCCGGTTTTGCCATCCCTATCGCCCAGGCTTTCGGCGCCAGGGATTATGCCAAGATGCGGGCTTACGTAAGCAACAGCATCCGCATCGCCGTGGTGTTTGCCGTGGTCATCACCTTTCTTTCCTGCATCTTCTGCGGAAAGATTCTGCATCTGGTGAATACGCCGAAGGAGGTGTTCGATGACGCCTACATCTTCCTGATGCTGCAGTTTGCGGCGATTCCTTTCACTATCGCCTACAATCTGCTCTCCGGTCAGATCCGCGCTCTGGGCAACTCGAAACAGCCTTTCTATTTCCTCATCACAGCTTCCGTTATCAACATTATTCTAGATGGCATTCTGATTCTCGGTATGGGGTTAGGTGTAGAGGGAGCAGGTATTGCCACTTGGCTTTCACAGGGAATTTCCGTGCTGCTCTGTATCTGGTTTATCAAAAAGAAGATGCAGATTCTGATTCCGAAGGGAGAAGAAAGAAAATTCGATAATAAGAAGATAAGCATTCTGCTGAACAACGGCGTTCCGATGGGTCTGCAGTTCTCGATTACCGCCATTGGTCTCATCATGCTGCAGAGTGCCAACAACGCTCTGGGAACGGTTTATGTGGCTGCATTTACTGCCTCTATGCGCATCAAATATCTCTTTACCTGCGTATTCGAGAACATCGGAGTGGCGATGGCTACCTATTGCGGTCAGAACCTGGGAGCCCGGAAGCTGGATAGAATCGGGCAGGGCGTAAGGGCTTCCATCAGGATGATGCTGGTTTATTTCGTCTTCACCTTCCTGCTCATCTATCCGTTTGCCGATGAGATGATGATACTCTTCGTGGATAAGGGCGAGGCAGAAGTGGTGACTTATGCAGCCCAGTTTATGCGCATCGCCAACTATTTCTATCCTTGTCTGGGCTTGCTTACCATCCTGCGCTACAGCATCCAGGGCTTGGGTTACAGCAATCTCTCGATGATGAGTGGCGTAATGGAAATGATAGCGAGATGCGGTGTGAGTCTCTGGCTGGTGCCTGCCCTGGCATGGACGGGTGTCTGCTTCGGCGACCCTGTGGCGTGGGTCATGGCAGATCTCTTCCTCATTCCCGCCTTCCTGTGGCTTTACAAGCATCTGAAGAAGGAGCAAGTCCGATAGGGTAATTTTGGCGTTTTAAAAATTTGCATTAAAAAATATTCTGCTAAGGGTTAGGAAAATGAAAATTCGATTGTAATATAGGCAAAAGAAAATAAAGTAATGCAAATAAACAAAGAAACGATAGAACAGCTCTTCCGGCAGCATTATCTGAGGATGTACCAATTGGCCAGGGTACTTCTGAAGGACGATGCAGCCAGCAAGGATGTGGTGAGCGAAGTCTTTGCCGATGTGCTCGACGGAAAGACCCAACTGGGTCTTGATAACGAGACAATAGCCAGCAATTCGCCCCTGCCTTCCACTAACGTCGGGAGCTATCTTCTGGTGTGTGTGCGCCATAAATGCCTCAACCTGTTGAGCCGACAGAAGATGAAAGACCGGGTTCATCATCTCCTGAAAGCCGATACTTCGCCTTCGATAACTCCCCTGGAAGCGATGATTGCCGAAATAGACAGGGAGACCGAAAAGTACGAGGCAATTCTGGCTTATATGGATACTGAGCTCACGCCACAAACCCGCAAGGTACTCGATCTCCGCTTTCGGCAGAAACTGAAATATCGGGAGATTGCTACGGAATTGGGCATCAGCGAAGTGGCAGTTTATAAGCATCTGGCGCAAGGCATCAGAAAATTAAAGCAAAAGTTTAACCCTTAGCAGATTTATTATGGACAAGTTTGAAAAAATACTGGATATCATCGACCATCAGGAGAAGTATTCTGATGAGGAGATTCGTGAAATATTGCAGGATGAGGAATGCCGAAAACTCTATCAGACGATGGTGGAAATGGATTCTGCACTTGAAAGCCCCTCTCCTATTATTAATGTAGATGAGGAATGGGAGAAATTCAGCCAGAAACATCAACTTCAGGAAGAAGCAACTCATCCTATAACTTCCTGGCGTAAACTAGCAGCATCCATCGCCGGCTTTGTCTTGATTTCGGGTATTGCCTTTGCCGCAATCCATACTTACATCAAGCGCAGCCAGGAACCAACCCAGGTAACCGCAGATACTCATCCGGAAGTCATAAAATCAGATTCCGCAAAGCAGGTAGCAGTAAAGGATTCCCTGACTCATCCGAAACCAGAAAAGCCAGCCATTCACAAGACTTTCGAGAATGTGGCTTTCGAGCAGATGATTTCAGAGATTGCTTCTTATTATGATTTACAAGTGAAGTTTGAGAATAACGAGGACAAGACCCTCCGCCTCTATTACGAATGGAACAGTCATTCGAGCATCGAAAACATCGTAAAAGAACTGAACCAATTCGAGAATGTAAACATCGAATTGCAACAAAACGAGCTGATTGTGAAATAACAAATAAAAAGCAACATCATTATGAGAAGATTTTCAGCCATCATATTCCTGCTGTGCACGTTCGCCCTGGCGATGAGCGCACAGCACATCCAGCGCAACTATCACGACCGCAGCATGTCGGACGTTCTCATCGACCTCGACAAGGCTTCCAAGCGCTACAAAATCAGTTTCATCTACAACGAACTGGAGGATTTCACAGTTACCCAGAACGTGAAGACAGCCAATATTCCCGATGCCATCCGCAAGGTAATCGGCTTCTATCCAATGCAGATGACCGTGGGCGACAGCCTCATCACGGTAGAATGCATACGCAAGAGCGAGCGCAAGCTGATAGGCAGACTGATAGACAATCACAATCTTCCTGTAGAATTCGCCAATATCCAACTGCTCAACCCGAAGGATTCCTCCTTTCTCTGTGGAGGCGTGAGCAACGCCAATGGCGATTTCGTTATCCCCTGCCAGCAGAAACAGGCCCTCATGAAGGTTTCGTTCGTAGGCTACAAGACGATTTGCAAGCTGGTACCTATTGCCCGCATCGGAAATGTGAGGATGCAGGCGAATTCATACTTGTTGAAAGGTGTGACCGTTGAAGCCGCAAGGGTTGTAGAAAAAGTAGATAGACAAATCATCTTCCCTACAAAAGAGCAGGTGAAAACGGCTTCCAATGGTTATGATCTGTTGGACAACTTGTCTTTGCCTACCATTATCGTAAATCGAGCAGAACGCAAAGTTCAGTCATTAAAGGGCGGAGATGTGCAAATACGCATCAACGATGTCAAGGCTAGCATGCAAGATGTATTGGCTTTGCAGCCGGATGAAGTTACAAAGGTGGAATTCATCAATGTTCCAGGACTCAAATATGGAGACAGCAATCTGGATGCAGTCATCAACTACCAGGTCCGCCGACGTTATGCCGGTTATGTGGGTGGAGTTTCTACGATGCAAGGCACCAAGGCAGGTTTCAATAATAGCGACGGTTATTTCAAATACAATGTGAAGAAATCGGAATTCAGCATCAACTACAGTTTCTCCTATCGCTCGGTAGAGGAACGAAGCTATGAGAGTCTCGGTACTTATCATCTGCCCACAGGAGAAACTCTACATCGCAATTATTTAGGTTATGATTCTCCGTTCCTATACACCACCAATAATGTACAGTTGGGTTATAATCTTAGTGAGCCAGACAAATATACATTGAATGTACGGTTGAATTTCTACAATCACAACAGTCCTGTGAGAGGCATGAACCAGCTTTATCAGGAAAGCGGCAAGGCAAATCAATATCTGCAAAACAACAGAAAAATGCTGGAGCAGATTCCATCTCTGGACATTTATTATTCGCTCAACATGCCCCATGACCAGAACCTGGCTCTGAACCTGGTGGGTACTTACATCGGCACAGATTACCAATATCGTATGAGGGAATATACGTTCAACAAATCGCCGGATGAATCTGTAAAGAACGCTCCGCTGACCGATTACAGTTATGATGCAACTGGTAGAAAGCGCTCTCTTATTGGTGAAGGAACATACAGCAAGAACTGGAAACAGATGGCTTTATCGGTAGGTGGACAATATAATATCAGCCACACAGATAACATCTATGTGGGAAGCAGTAATGCTGATACGGAATTGAAGTACAGCAATCTCTATCTTTTCACCCAGCTACAGGGACAGCAGAAGTGGTTCAGTTATCAGGTGGGAGTTGGCGCAACCAGGTCTTCCATCCATCAGGGGGAGAACGGATACAGCAAATGGCTGTTTCGACCACAGGTAACTTTACAGGCAAAGGCTAGCGACCGTCTGAGTTTTAAATGGAGCAGCAAAATCACATCAGACATCCCAAGCCTTTCCGACTTGAGCGAGTTGCGCCAATATTCCAACAGCTTTGAGGCGCGTGACGGCAATAGCGGTCTGAAGCCATTTACCGGCTACAACAATACCTTGTCGGCTTCCTGGAACATTCCGCTGTTGTCTGTGTACCTGGAGGGAAACTGGACGTATTACGACAAGCCTATAGCTACTTCTATCTTGCCCGAAAAGCGGGAGGATGGCTCTTATCTCTTTGTGAGCAAACCGGAGAATCAGAAGAGTCATGATTACAAGCACCTGCTGTTGACTCCTGAAGTTCACCTCATCAAGGATCATCTGGATTTGAACCTCATGTGCGAGTATCAGAATGTCAAGACAAAGGGTTTGGATTATTCCCACGAGTTCAATTACTTCAGTTATGGAGCAGAAATTCGGTACATGACGGGCAATTGGAACATTGGCTATGGTGCCTATAAGGTGGAAAAGAGTTTTTGGGGAGAAAAGACAAACGGCGGAGAGCCAACCTCCAATCTTGCCGTAACCTACAGTTATAAGAACTGGCAGTTTGGCGTTCTCGGATTATTCGTATTCTATCCTCATGGCTGCGTGTATAAGGATGAACTTTTCAACAAGTATGTGCAGCAGAAGAACAAGGTACGCCTTGCTGACCAGGGCAACATGCTTGTCTTTACTGCCAGCTTCAACTTCAGCCATGGCCGCAGATACCATACAGGCAGCCGTAAGCTGAACAATAGCGATAGAGATAATGGTATCAGATAGAATTATTATATTTTCCTGAAATCACAAATAAGCAAAAGGCTGAACTTCCTAACCCGAAGTTCAGCCTTTTTGCATGTCATCAGTAATCCAAATACACATTTTATCGTTTATAGACGATAAAAATGTATCAATTCTATCGTTTATAGATGACAAGCATCATTTTTAGGGCAATTTTGCGCTGGGACGATTACCCTTCTAAGAGAAGAAAATAATATTTCTAGTTAGGAAAATAAAAATCTCTAACTGGGAAAATATTTAGGATGAAAATGACTCAAAACAGACAGCTGAGACTCACTTTCCGGTTTTTCCGGCTCTAAATCGGGCAATAGTCTCAGTTATCCCGTTTTTACTTGCATTTTTTAGGAGAACATGATTTTGTATTTCAGCAAGGTCTAAATCTACTTTAAAGCAAAAAACAAAGCAATTTTGAGGGTTTGGGAGACCTAAAAAGAATGCTTTTGTAAAATCTTTCGAATAATCTATAGGGCTGAGACCGAAAATGGGAAACCGCGAAACCTTCATAAGTCGTTGCTTTCTAGGGAATTAGATTATCGCCTCTTTTCCTTTTACTTGCTTCCATAGTCTCAGTCTCAGAGTCTCAGTTGTTTTTCAAGCACCCCTCTTCTTCTTATATACTTATA
>NZ_QSAV01000050.1:0-24905 GCF_003465495.1 Segatella copri
AGAAAGGAAGGCGAGGATATGGATCTCATCACTTATGTAACCGACAGAAAGGGTCACGATATGCGTTATGCTATTGACTCTAGAAAGCTGCAAAAGGAATTGGGTTGGGAGCCATCTCTCCAGTTTGAGGAGGGTATCGAGGAGACCGTAAAATGGTATCTCGATAACCAGGAATGGATGGATCATGTTACTTCTGGGGAGTATCAGAAGTATTACGAAAATATGTATAAGGATAGATAACTAATGAGGCAAAGATTCTTGTAAATATCAATGGAAAAGATAAATATTAAGACAACTGACCAGGTTATGGGGGGGCATAAAACACGTCGCTCCAATTTAGAGCTATATCGTATCATAGTGATGCTGCTTATTGTTACGCATCACTATGTAGTGAATAGTGGACTGATGGATGTGATGTCAGAAAATCCTGCTTCTTTTCGTTCCCTTTATCTATATCTTATAGGTATGTGGGGGAAGACTGGAATCAATTGCTTTGTGTTGATTACTGGCTACTTTATGTGTCGTTCCAATATCACTTTGAGAAAGTTCTTGAAACTCTTCCTTGAAGTAATGTTTTATAATATAATGATATGGACGATATTCGTAGCTACAGGGTATGAGAGTTTCTCGATAAAAATGATGTTGAAAGAAATATTACCCATTACAAGTATACACGATGGTTTTACTTCCTGTTTCCTAGTCTTTTATCTTTTTATTCCTTTTTTTAATATACTGGTAGGAAACTTAGATAAAAAGAAGCATCAGTATCTTTTGGCATTATGCCTATTTACTTATACTTTTTTAGCTATGATACCTAAGATACATGTTGTTTTCAATTATGTTACATGGTTCAGTGTCTTATATTTAATATCTTCTTATATACGTCTTTATGGATTGTTTCCTTCAGTAAAAAATATTCAGTGGGGAATGCTAACATTGGTATCTGTAGCATTGTCGATGGTTAGCACTATAGGTTTTATATTTCTGCATCTAAAATATGGAATTAAGTTAATTCCTTATAGATTAGTATCTGATTCCAATGCTATTTTTGCAGTAATAGTTTCGGTATGTTCATTTATGTATTTCAAGGATTTGCCGATTAAGCAGAGTAAATTGATAAATACGATTAGTGCAAGTACATTTGGGGTGCTTTGCATTCATGCCAATAGTGATACAATGCGTCAATGGTTATGGAAAGATGTTGTGGATTGCGTTGGGCAATATTCTAGCGAGCAACTGGTGTTACTTTCTTTCGTTAGCATATTCTGTATTTTTTTCTCATGCATTATCATAGACTATATACGAATTCATACATTAGAAAAATGGACGTTTGTTTTTGTTGACAAACAACTTGTCAAATTCAGTTGAAAATAATTTATGTCAGATAATTTAAAACAGAAAACGGTCAAGGGAGTTTTATGGAGTACTCTTGAAAGATTCTCTGTTCAAGGAGTTCAGTTTATTATCATGATTGTGATGGCACGATTGCTAACACCTCATGATTATGGACTTATTGGAATGCTTGCTATATTCTTGGCGGTAGCACAGTCACTGATAGATAGTGGATTTTCGCAAGCTTTGATTCGCAAACAAAATAGAACAGAAGTTGATAATAGTACGGTCTTTTATTTCAATTTAGTCGTCAGTGGTGCACTTTATGCTATATTCTTTATTACAGCTCCTTTCGTTGCAGAATTCTATAATACTCCTGAACTTTGCTTGGTGATGCGAATAGTCTGCTTGGGTATTATATTCAATTCTCTCGCAGTCGTTCAAAGAGCATTATTGACTATTAATATTGATTTTAAGACTCAGGCCAAGGCTTCTTTCATTTCAGCTATCATATCCGGTGGAGTTGGTATTAGTATGGCATATGCTGGTTTTGGAGTTTGGGCTTTGGTTTGTCAACAGCTCATAAATTTAGGTATGAATACAACTTTGCTTTGGATATTTTCCAAATGGCGACCTATTGGGATATATTCATGGAAATCATTTCATGAACTATTCTCTTTTGGTTCTAAGTTATTAGCATCGGGATTACTGGAAACTTTATATCGTAATATCTATACAATTGTTATAGGAAAGATTTTTTCCGCATCAAGTTTAGGGCATTACACCAGAGCGCAGCAGTTCTCAGAGTTTCCTTCGTCGAATGTTACTGGTATCATTCAACGAGTGACTTATCCTGTGTTGTGCGAAATACAGGATGATGAAGTAAGACTGGCTTCGGTTTATAGGAGGTTCTTGAAGTTGTCTGCTTTTGTTGTTTTCCCTTTGATGATAGGACTTTCTGCAGTCGCAAACCCTTTTATATACATAGCAATTGGTAGTCAATGGATTTTTTGTAGTCAGATATTACAAATCCTTTGTTTTTCGATGATGTGGTATCCTATTCATGCAATTAATTTAAATCTTCTGCAGGTTAGAGGTAGGTCTGATTTGTTCTTACGTTTGGAAATAATCAAAAAGATAACAGGAGTACTTGTGTTAGTATCTACAGCACCATTTGGTTTGATTGTTATGTGTTATGGACAGGTCTTCAACTCTGTTTTATCATTAGTTATTAATACTTATTATACAGGTAAATTAATAAATGTTGGTTTCTTGAAACAAATGAAGGATTTGTTACCCACTATCTTACTCTGTGTGGTAATGTATGTGGGAATTTTAATGGTCAATTGTTTGGTAGCAGGAAATCTGCAGAAGTTGGTTGTAGGAATCTTAATTGGCATAATAATGTATATGTCTTTAGCTTACATCTTTAAATTTAGCGAGTTAAAAGAACTCGTATCTTTAGTTAAACGAAAATAACGTTATAAATCATATTTTTTATGGACAAGAAATTGATAACAGTAACCTCTCCGTTACTGCCTAATTTGGATGATTTTCATGCTGAACTCCAGAAGATCTGGGACAGCAAGTGGATAACAAACAATGGTGATTATCACCATAAGTTGGAGGCTGCTCTTGCAGAGTATCTTAAGGTTCCATACGTGAGTCTCTTTACCAATGGTACCTTACCATTGCTTACTGCATTGCAGGCACTTCGTATTACTGGCGAAGTTATAACTACCCCTTATAGTTTCGTTGCTACTACTCATAGTATTTGGTGGAATGGTTGCAAGCCTGTATTCGTGGACATTGACCCTGCGACAGGTAATCTTGATCCTAACAAGATAGAAGCTGCTATTACTCCTAAAACTACCGCTATCATGCCTGTGCATGTGTATGGTAAGCCATGTGATACCAAAGCAATCCAGAATATTGCCGATAAATATGGTTTGAAGGTTATTTATGATGCTGCTCATGCGTTTGGCGTAGAAGTAAATGGTGAGAGCATCTTGAATGCAGGTGATATGAGTACTTTGAGTTTCCATGCTACTAAGGTGTATAACACCATCGAAGGTGGTGCCATGGTTATGCACGATGAGAAAACCAAGAAGCGTATTGATTACTTGAAGAACTTCGGCTTTGCAGGAGAAACCGAGGTTGTTGGTCCTGGTATCAATAGTAAGATGGATGAGATGCGTAGTGCGTATGGCTTACTTAACTTGAAGCAGGTAGATGCTGCTATTGAGGCTCGTCATCAGGTAGCTATCAAGTATCGTGAGGCTTTGCGCAATGTTGAAGGCATTACCTTCTTCGATGATATGCCTGGTGTTCGTCATAACTATAGCTATTTCCCTATCTTTATTGATGCGTCAAAGTATGGTATGACTCGTGATGAACTTTATGCAAAGATGAAGTCACGGAATGTTTTAGGTCGTCGCTATTTCTATCCATTGATTAGCGAGTTCTCTACTTATCGTGGCTTGGAGAGTGCAGATCCGACTAATTTGCCTAATGCTCATAAGATGGCAAATAGTGTAATCTGCTTGCCTATGCATCATGCTTTGAGTGATGAGGACATTCAGAGAACTTTAGATTGTATCTTAAAATAATATGCAATACTTATCATACCAAGAGGCTAAAGCCTTTTCTACACCTTTTTTCTTGTTAGATGAAAATCATCTTGCAAATCAAGTAGATTTGATACATAAGGCTTTTGAGAAATATTGGGTTAATGGATTGGTTGCTTATTCTGTAAAAACAAATTCGTTACCATATTTAGCAAAAGTCTTGTATAATGAAGGTGTTGCAGCGGAGGTCGTTTCAGAAGATGAGTTTGACTTCATAAATAAGGTAGCTCAATTCGGGGGGGGTAATATTGTATGTAATGGTCCAATAAAACATGAAAGTTGGATTGATAAAATACTAACCCAAAAATGCTATTTAAATATTGATTCAAAAAGAGAATTAGTTCTTGTAGAAAAATATGCAAGACAACATCCTGATGAGATAATTAAAGTTGGATTGCGTGTTAATAATGACATAGAAGATATATTTCCTAATGCATCTACAGCAGGAATAAAAGGTAGTAGATTTGGATTTAGTTATGAAACTGGTGAATTAGGACATGCAATTGAATATTTGCGTAGTCTCAATACTGTTAAGATAACTGGTTTGCATTTACATATTTCAACCAACCTTCGTTCTTTGGCTGTTTATCAATATATAGTTAGCAAGTTTGATGAGATTGTAAAGCGATATTCTCTTTCTGATATAGAATATTTAGATGCAGGTGGTGGTTTCTATGGTGAGGTTCCAAATAAACCACAGTGGGCTGATTATATTTCAACCATCTCTAAAGAACTTTCGGATAGAGGTTATATGCCAGAAAGTCTTAAACTTATTATAGAACCAGGTGTCAGCCTTTTGGCAGGCTGCTTTAGTTACTATACACGAGTAGAAGATGTCAAGGATACAGCCCGTTCCCATTTTGTCGTTTTAGATGGAAGTCGAAATCATATAGACCCATTAATGCATAAAACTATAAATAGTTATTTTTATTCAATAGAGCAACAGAATAAAACTCCAATATTTAATCGTCCGCAAATTTTAGTAGGATATACATGTTTAGAGTATGATTCTTTTTTTGAATTAGCACAAGAGAGACAGCTAGAGGTTGGTGATATGGTACGCTTTGACAAAGTTGGTGCTTATACCTTGACATTCTCACCTCTTTTTATCTCTTGGTTTCCTACAGTTTACTCAATAAATAATGGAAAAATCAGCATAGTTCGCGATAGATGGACTGCTGATGAATTCCTGCAAAAATCTAAGTTTTAATATGAATATTTTATTAACTGCAATAGGCTCAATGTCTGCTTTATGTGCAATTAATAATTTGCACAAAGCAGGTCATAAAGTTATAGGATGTGATATATATCCTAAAGAATGGCATTATGAGGCGTCTCAATGTGATGTCTTTGAACAGGCTCCTTATGCAAATACGGAAGAATATATTCCGTTTCTTCTTAAATTGGCTAAAGAAAATGATGTCAAATACTTGTTCCCTCTTACAGATTTAGAGATTGATGTTATTAATCCTAAACGAGAGTTGTTTGAGCAAGAAGGTATTACTGTTTGCATCTCTTCGAGAGAAACCTTGAAAATAGCTCGTAATAAATATTCCTTGTTCAAGGCTTTCAAGGATGATGAAACAGTTCTGTCTGTGCCAACATATACTTTAGAGGATGATTTAACGAAACTAAAATATCCATGTGTAGCCAAACCACGTGATGGTAGAAGTAGTGAAGGATTGTGTTATTTGCAAAATGAGAATCAGCTTAATGAGATAAAGCATATATCTTCATATATCTTCCAAGAAAAGATAGAAGGAAGTGTATGTACTGTTGATTATGTTAGAGATCCATTAACTGGCTGTTCGTTTTGTGTACCTCGTGAAGAGTTGCTACGTACTAAGAATGGTGCTGGTACTACCGTGAGAATATTCCATAATGCAAAGTTGGAAAGTTTGGTGAAATATATAGGTGAAAAACTGCAAATCAGTGGTGTGGTAAACATGGAATTCATAAACCATGATGATGATTTTTATCTCATAGATATAAATCCACGCTTTTCTGCGGGTATAGCTTTTTCCTGTAAGTCTGGTTATGATTTCATCAATGCACATCTGGCATGCTTTGCAGGATATTCATTACCTTCACCAGTACAATACACAGAATCTATTGAAATTAAATACTTTATAGAAAAATAAAATTATTATGAAAAAGGTCGTTGTATTTGGAGCTACCGGAAATTTGGGAGCTTATATTGCTATTGACTTAAAGAAGCACGGTTATCAAGTTGTGGCTACTGGTCATAGAACGTCTGATAATGGATTCTTTGCTTCTCATGGTATAGAGTATGTATCTGTGGATATCAATGATAAAGAGACATTTAGTAAACTTCCCCAGGAGGATGTTTATGCCGTTGCTCATTTTGCAGGAGAACTTCCTTCGAGATATGATTATCAACCAGATAAGTTGTTGAATTCAATAATATTGGGAACATTGAATGTTTTGGATTATATGGTAAAAGTAAAAGCCCAAAAAATAGTATTCCCTCAGACTCCATTTGATCTCTATAAATACCATAATACAGAGATAGCAATTGAAGCAGATATGCCTAGAGAGTTTCCTTTAACAGGAGACCATTCTATCTATACGATTGCTAAGAATGCAGCTGTAGATTTGATAGAGCACTATGCAGCTACATATGGAATATCTTGGTTTGTGCTTAGATTCTTTACGATTTATGAATATCATCCTAACCCATACCATTATAATCACTATAAGCATCAAAAGATGCCATTTAGAATTTTGATGGATAAGGCGATGCATTCAGAGCCAATAGAAATATGGGGTGACCCAAGTCGTCGTAAGGAGATTGTATATATCAAAGATTTCACCCAGTGTGTTAGAAAGGCTATAGAGAGCGAAGTTGCAGGTGGCATTTATAATGTAGGAGGTAAAGAGCTTGTTTCTTTGGATGAGCAGATAAAGGGTATCGTAGAAGTATTTTCACCAAAAGGGAAACCTTCCGTTATCACTTATCGCCCAGATATGCCTAATGCCTTAGAAGCTCACTTTGATATATCAAAGACAAAAAAGGAGTTAGGTTATGAACCAATATATTCATATATAGAAGCAATGCAGGATTTTTATAATGAGATGAAAACCGAACCATTTGCGAAGCTATGGGGAAAGGGTGAGGATTATGAAAAATGATAATATTTTAGTAAGTGTGGTTTGTGATGTTTATAATCACGAACCATACCTTCGCCAATGCTTTGATGGCTTTGTCATGCAAAAGACCAATTTTAAGTTTGAAGTTTTGGTACATGATGATGCATCTACGGATAAGTCGGCAGAAATAATTATAGAATATACTAATAAATATCCAGATATATTTAAGCCGATTATTCAGAAAGAAAATCAATATTCAAAGGGTGTGGGTATCTGGAAAACTTATCAATTTCCAAGAGTAAAGGGTAAGTATGTCGCATTTTGTGAAGGGGATGACTATTGGATTGATCCATTAAAATTACAGAAACAGGTAACTGCAATAGAAAGTGATTCTAAAAACACTATGGTGTATACTGCTTTTTCAACTGTAGATGAAACAGGAAATAGTATATATCGGTATGATTTACATTATAATATGCGCAAATCTAAAAGTGGAAATATACTTCCTTTTTTATTATTTCGAAATGTTGTAATGACTGTAAGTTGTATGGTTAATAGAAAAGTGTTAGAATCTAAATTATATTTGGATTGCAATAAATCCTTAGATTATAATTTATTTCTTGCAGCATCCTTATTAGGTAATTGTATTTATTTGGATCATAATACTTGTTCTTATAGAAAAGTGGGATATAGTATGACAAACTCTAACAGAAACTTAGTCCAACAACATTTTCTACAAGTATGGGAATATTATGTTGAAATTGTTTTAAATAATTCAAAACAAAGAATAATTGCGGATAAAAATCTTACATTGAATTTTATATTAGCAAAGAGTATTGATTTGTGGCTCAAGGGGTTTGGAACTAAATATGTTAAAGAAGTTATTAGCCATCGACGAATGCTTTGGCATATATTCCCTGCTTGTTTTTTAGAGTTACAATATCTTTTTAGTTATAATATTAAGAAATTGTTTATTCATGAATAATCTTCTGCTTTTAACATTATTTTCATTAGTTTTATGGATTATAGTTTTAAAGAAAACTAGATATGAATTCTTTTCTAGTGCAGCATTTACCTTAGTAACAGTTTGTGTAGGTGTTATATTACTTTATTTTCAATCCTTACTTTGGAATATTTCTATTTCTAATGAAACTACCTATCTTATAGGAGTGGGATTAATCTCTTTATCTGTTGCAGAGGTGTTGTGTTTTAAACAATATTCCCACAAAATATCTGTAAAGAATAATAAAGTTCAATATTATAATATTAAATATTGTAATTACCTGTTGTTATTCTATATTGTCGCAACATATTTATATGCTCATGAAATCAGTAAACTTGGTCAGATGTTGGGGTATAATGATTTAAGTGCTATTGGAGAGGTTAAAGCTAATATGGAAGACTTGAATGCAAAAATGAATCCATTAATAAAGCAAATGTATAAGGTTGTTACTGCTGCCAGTTATATTCACTCCTTAATTTTTGCCAATAATGTTTTTTTAGCAAAGTCGCACTTTAAAAAAGAATGGAGGCATTTAATTCCTTTCCTGTGTACCGTCGTTATAACTTTGGCCAGTGGCGGGCGTTTGAATATATTCAAAGTTATGGTTGGTTTAATATTAGTTTCTTATTTATTTTTAAGAGAAAGTAGTAATTGGAAGAAACTATATATACAAAAGGTATTAAAAATTGGGCTGCCGCTGGGAATAGCCTTTGTTTTTCTATTTAGTGCTGTAAGTTTAATTGTTAAGAATAATGCCTCTCAACGTGATAAAATAGAAACGTTTGAGTATATTTCCTATTATGCAGGAAGCCCTATACAGGTTTTTAATTTGAAGGTTGAAGACGGAAGACATAAATGGGAATACAATAGATTTGGTAACTATACATTTATCGGATTATATGATTTGTTGGGATTTGGTGACGATGCAAAATCCGAGAAAATTGGAAGTGGTATGGTTTATCTTGGAGGTAATTCTAATAAATCGGGAAATGCACAAACTGTATTTGGAAGTGCATATTTAGATTTTGGTCCTTTAGGTATGGCTATATTTATATTTCTTTCATATTTTTTATTTGGCAGATATTATTATAAATATATAGTTTGTTCTTACTCCTCATATACAAGGAATAAACGACTTTTAGTTTATGTTTATTGTTATGTTTCGATTATAGCCTTGGCTTTTTATGATAATTGTTATTGGATCCTATTGTCAAGTACTGGTATATTGACACTTCTTGTATTATTGGTTATGTATTGGTTTTATTTTAAAAAGTTATTGATAAAGAAAAAAAATAATTAATATACGAGAATTTGCAGATAGAATTGTTAAAAGAAATAAGTTAAAATATGAATTCTTTTACTATTATACTTAATGAAGCTAGTACAGATTCCTGGCCTGATATTGTATGGCGTGATGCTCAATCTGTAGGTGCTAATGTCATGTTAGATAGTTGTCTTCCTTTGTTACGTGTTTTTCGAAAACTACGTAAATTTCATTTTTCTAATCTGGCCAATCACAAAATTTGGTTACCTATGAAATGCTTATGGGATAAAACGAATACGCTTCGCCTTGAGGATCTTGATTCTAAGAAGCGTAACTATATCATCTTTCAGACCGGAATCAAATTCTCTGCTCATTATATTGCCAGACTCAAAAAAGAACGCAATGCTTGCATTGTTCTCTATATGCCGGATAATATTAGAACAATGAAAATGGCAAGGAATAAATCTGAGTTTGAGAGATTTTGTAAGCATTATCATGTTGATCAAGTTTATTCCTTTGATTATAAAGATTGCGATGAGTTTGGAGTTAAGTTTTTTGACTTCTATTCTATGTTGCCCATCAAGGAAGTACCCATAAAGCAAAGTAATGATAAGATGAAGGTACTTTATGTGGGAGGATGCAGAAGCATGGAACGTTTGCAAACTCTCCATGCTTTATATGATAAGCTGAGTGGCAAAGCTAGTTGCACATTTTATATTAATGGGGTAGACAAGAAGAATGCTACTAAAGAAGGTATCATTTATAATCACCCATTAAGTTATGCAGAGGTTGTAGAGTTGGTTCAACAAAATGACATTATTGTTGAAATAATCAATGGAATACAAACCGGTAATACGCTGCGGCTCAAAGAGGCTGTTTGTTATAATAAGTGTTTGTTATCAAATAATAAGAATATAATCTCTTCACCTTATTATAATCCTGCCTATATGCAGATGTTTGATAGTGTGGATGAGATTAATATTAATATATTCAGTAAAAATGTAAACTACAACTATCGAGGAGAATTTAGTCCAAAACTACTGATGAATATAATTGTAGAAGAAGATTTAAAACGGAAAAGTGAATAATATTATGAGCAAAATAGGAATATTAACCTATCATTCAGGCTTCAACTATGGGGCTTGTTTGCAGGCGTATGCTTTGCAGACAACTTTGAAGAAGTTTGGGTATGATAGTGAGATTATAAATTTTGAGACAGATGCCTTTGTGTCTAGTAGAGAAATGTTTAGTCGCAAGCCAAGGCGTTTGAAGGAATTTATCAAGAACATCACAAGATTGCCTTATTGGAAATCTTTGCATGAGAGAGAGAGAATGTTTAATAGCTATACGTTCGATGTATTGAAATCTACTCCACGCTATAAAACAGAGGAAGAGGTAAAGCAGCATGCCGAGGACTATGATTGTATCATTTGTGGAAGTGACCAAATTTGGAATCTTACCCATGTGAAGGACGATCCAGCCATCACTCCTTTGTTCTTCTTAAACTTTCCGAAAAAGCAAAGAAGAGTGGCTTTCTCAGCTTCCTTTGCTAGTTTTACGAAGATAGCTCATCTACATGAGGAGGAGTTTATGCCTTGGATCAAGGAGTTTGATTCGATTTCTATTCGAGAGCAAGATGGTTATGAATACTTGAAATCCAAGGGAATTGATTGTGAGTTGACCTTGGATCCAACAATATTGTTGGACAAGGAGGACTATGAGCCGATATGTAAGCCTCGTCTTATAAAGGAAAAATATGTATTGATGTTCGGTTGGAATACCAATTCTGATTTGATAGAGGCGGCAAAGCAAGTTTCAAAGAAGCTAGGTTTGCCTGTATATAATATAGTACCACCACCACGTAAGATGTTTTGTGGTATTCCTAGAAAATTGGATGTAGGTCCTTGCGAATTTCTTAGCATGATAAAAAATGCAGAATTCGTAGTTACCAATTCTTTCCATGGAACGGCTTTCTCTACAACCTTTGAGAAGCCATACGTTTCTATCGTCTCTGGTAAGGCTGATACTCGTATGCATTCTTTGCTTGCTCAGTTGGGACTTTCTGATCATCTTGTCACAAAGGATAATATAGATGTGGATAAGATAATGGCTACCGATTTTACCCCTGTGCGAGATAAGAAAAAGGCTTTGCGCCAAACTTCTTTTGATTACCTTAAAAATGCCTTGAAAGGATTATGATTCATTTTGATTTTGATAAAGATTGCTGCGGATGTACCGCTTGCTCCAATAGTTGCAATCATGGGGCAATAACTATGCTGCCAAACAAGGATGGGTTTCTGATGCCTCATGTTGACGAAAGTAAATGTGTGGATTGTGGACTTTGCGATAAGGCTTGCCCTCATCTCAACACCTCTACTGATCGAAGTCAATTTTCTTTAGAGAGCTTTAAGGATAAAAAGGCTTATCTCTATTTCTCGAAAGATTCTCGTAGAAAAGAGTCTGCCTCTGGTGGCTTTGTCTTCGACCTATATAAAGAGGTATTGAAGAATGGTGGCTTGATATGTGGTTGCGAATGGAATGTTGATTTAGAGGCAGTGCATGTGCTATCTGATTCTTATGATGACTTGCATAAGATGCAGAGTTCCAAGTATGTTCAAAGTAACATGCAGAATTGCTATAGAAAGATACGGTGGGCTTTGAGAGAAGGTAAGCAAGTTGCTTTTTGCGGCACTCCATGCCAGACTGCAGGCTTAAATTCTTATCTTGGAAAGACCGATAGAAGTAATTTAATTTCTGTTTGTGTGATTTGTCATGGCGTTCCATCACCAGGAGTGTGGAATGCATGGAAAACCATTATGGAAAAGAAATATAATGGTAAACTTGTTGATGTGAACATGCGTGATAAGAGTTATAAAGGCTATAAAACCTCTTATGTGAGATATGCTTTTACTTCCCCGCAGGCTAGCGATGGTCGCGTTAGAGACTCACATACCTCGACGAAGCTGAGGAATGTGGGCATGCCCACATTCCTCAGCGACCCCTATGTGTTTTTATTTACAGATGACCTCTATTTACGCCATTCTTGTAATCATTGCCAATATAAAGCAGACCAAAATGGGGCGGATATTATAGTTGGCGATTTCTATCAGTCTGTGCCTCAAGCAGGCAATGATGGATGCTCTTGTCTCTATGCTATGAATGAGAATGGAGATAAGTGGATTCATAGTTTGGATGGAAAATTAATAGATACGAATTACAAGACAATAGGTTGTGTGAATAGTATGCTTTGGAGTTCGGTGAATGAGCATCCTAGAAGACAAGAGTTCTTTGATAAGTATTGTGCTTTGACTAGTCCTACAGCTAATCTTTTTACTGATTTCCTTCCTTTGCGATTTAAGGTAAAGAAAGTAATGAATCAACTAGGAATATTTGCATTTGTAAGGAAATTCGTATTAAGGAAAAAGTAATTGTGTTTGCTATAATGATAGAAGAATAGATTTTTTATGAGATACGCTATTAATGGACGCTTCGTCGTCCGTAAATTGACTGGACAGGAGCGATTTGCAACGGAGTTGCTTCGTGAGTTAGATAAAATTTGTGAGAAAGATGAATTTGTCATGGTTGTACCAGAGTATGCCGAGACATTACCTGATTACAAGAATATTAAGATTGTTAAGTATGGAAAGGTTAAAAGCCATTTCTGGGAGCAGATTAGTCTTTATCGCTATTGTAAAAAATATCATTTGGTAAGTGTGAACTTGACTTCAACTTGCCCTTTATTGGATAGTGGTATTGTTTGTTGTCATGATGCAGCTCCTTATGAGATTCATGAACTCTTAACTCAGAATCTATATGGAAAGTTATCGCAGGTATGGCACATGTGGATGATAGATGCTGTAAAACGCAGCAAATATCCTATAATTACGGTTAGTCATTATTCAAAAGCTAGACTTGCTAAGTTTATGCATGTTCCTGAAGCACGATTCCATGTCATCTCTAATGCTTGGCAACACTATCAGCGGGTTAAAGAAGATGATTTAATCTTTGATAAACTTCCAAAAGGTTATCATCGCGGGGAGTATTTTATGGCCCTGAGTAGTCTTACACCTCAAAAGAATTTTGTTTGGGTTAAAGAGGTAGCAAAGCGTAATCCGAATAAAAAGTTTGTGATTGTCGGTAGAGCTGAGGGATTTACCAAGTTGGGGAGTGAGGAGCTACAAGATAGTAACCTTCATTTTACTGGCTATTTGACCGATGGTGAGATCAAATCGTTGATGAAGGGATGTAGGGCTTTTATTCATCCTGCCGTATATGAAGGTTTTGGTATCCCCCCAATTGAAGCTTTGTCATGCGGCGCGGAACTGATTGTTTCAACAGCTGCTTGTTTGCCAGAAGTATATGGTAACTCTGCTCATTATATAGATCCTCATAATTACGATGTGGATTTGGATGAGTTGCTAAAGGAGCCGATAGCTCCTGCAAGCGAAGTGTTGGATAAGTATTCTTGGGCAAGAGAGGCAGGGAAACTGCTGAAGTTGTTAAGAGAGAATTAAACTTTATAGTATGGAAAAGCATATTAGAATCTTAATGTTACAGTTGGGCATCTATAAGCAATTCCGTATGCTGGTTGTGAAGATGGTGGGGGAAGTGAAAAGATAAAGACATGATGGATACAATTGATATTTCACAAAACATTCAAGACTTCAAGCAGGTGTTTGAAAATGAGAGTAGAATCATTTTCTCTGCTAGGTTTGGAGATGGTAAATCTTACTTTCTGAAAGAGTTCATGAAGAGCTATGAAGATAAGAAGAATGATTACTATTTCATCACTCTCCATCCTGTAAACTACGTGGTTGAGGAGAATCGGGATGTCATTGAGTATATCAAGCGTGATATTCTGTTTCAACTTATAAAGGATAATCGGATCTATGACTTTAAAGAAGGGTATGATAAGATATTTGATGCGGTATGCAATGTTGAGTCTTTGTTTAAGCTGGCAGACTTTGCTGCTTTAGTCATTCCTGTAAAAGGTTTGAAAGAAGGGTATAAGGCTTTGAAGGGGCTTGTTTCTACGATTGATGAAAAGCGTAAAGAACAAGATGTTCTTCATGTAGTAGATAACTACCTCAATGGATTTTATGGGAAGTCGGGTAGTATCAGCGAATGTGATGCTTTTACTTGTTTTTTCCAGAAGTCTTTAGAGCAGATGATGGAAAAAACTGTTCTGATTATAGAAGATTTGGACAGAATAGATTCTGCTCATCTGTTCCGCATCATGAAAGTCTTGTCCTCTCAGGTAGATAATTGATTGAAAAATAATTATGATGAAGTCTATGGAAGAAAAAAGAATACCAAAGCGTTTGCTAATTATCGGTAATGGCTTTGATCTTGATTTAGGTAGAAATACGAGGTATTCAGATTTTGCTAAAAGCGAATTTTGGCCCAAGAACTTGAAAAGCCAGTTGTATAGATACCTAAGCCAAAAATCTCAAATAGAGAAATGGTTTGATTTAGAGGGTGAACTTGCTAATTATGTTCAAAAGATGGGCAATACAGTTTCATCTTATAGAGCGTTGATTCCTGCAACAGCGCAGGAAGATGCTCAAGATTTTAAAATTATAGTTGCCTCAATGATTTCGTACCTACAGTCTGTTCAGAGAAAAAACGTAAAGACTGAGACATTAGCTGCTAAAGTTTTTTCTTTGGCTTGTAAAAACTCTTCATTTAGTAAGATTTACTCTTTTAATTATACTGATTTAAATAGAGTAGCACGACAGTTCCTGTTACCGGAAATGTCTAATATTGAGTATGTGCATGGTTGTTTATCTGATAACTCTGCGATATTGGGAATAAACGATCAGGTTGATACCATAGATGGAGCATACGATTTTATGAGGAAAAGTTTTAATATACATTATTCAAGTCATCCTGTAGGGTTTGATTTAAGAGATGCTGACGAGGTTGTATTCTTCGGGCATTCACTTGGTGACAACGATTATCATTATTTTCAATCGTTCTTTAAACATCAATGTGAAGAAAACTTAGAGAAAAGTGAACGGCGAATAATAACGATTTTTACTTATAATGAGGCTTCTAGAATAGAAATTATGCGTACTCTTCATAAGATGAACTACGGTCGGACTTCTATGTTGTTTCAGAATAATGAATTAAATATATTTTGTACTGATGATGAGGAGCAAAAGATGAGTGATACATTTCTTAATTGGTATCAAAATAGGAAAAATGAAATTCTGCAGATTCAGACGAAAGAGTTCTTTACTGATATTTGATTATTAATATGGTGGTTTGATATTGCATTTGACAAGGTTAAAAATATAACGATTATGGAGCAAAATGATAAAATATTAATCCCGTTTCTTCAGAAAGTTTATAGTGCTTTAAAGCATTTGGATAATTTCTCAGTTTCCAATGATTTCTATGATAACATCTCTGATTTTGATGGTTTCTTTTCTGAGTACAGAAGTTCTACTTTGGTATTACAGACATCATTAGGCGGAAAAAACAATCCTATATATCAGAAAAATCTGAAAGAGTTCTTGTTGAAGGATGAACAACTATCAAAATGGATGAATGATAAGCGTGTAGGCTCGGTTCACAAGCAACCATTCAATCTTCATAAACATTTGCAGGTAGTTGTATATTCAACAAATTCTTCGGAGATAATCTTAGAGAAAGAATATACTATAGAATATGATGAGTCGTTTGAAAAACTTCAAAAAGAATTGATAAGTGAGTTCGAAAAGCAAAATCCTGTTGAAGTTAATTTCTCTCTTGTGTATTTTTTTACAGAAGAGGATAAGAAAGTAGATGCTTTCAATTTATCTATGAAAGCTATCAAGGCAATGATGGCTTTCATGGTTGCGATGTATAAGGATTTAAATATTCAAGATTCAACATGTGCAACATTATTGGAAAAGAATATAGAATTAGCTCACTCAATTGATGGTAAAACCTTTACCTTCATAAGGGATTATTGTTATTTGGTCCAAAAACAACAGTTTATTGGAGGAGAAATACTGGAGTCTAATATTCCGTATAACAAAATGCCAGTAGGGAGAATATACGAGAATTTTGGAATGAAGAGACAGTTATATGATGATTTTGCTTTTTTTGTATCCATGCATTCGCAGATATACTTAAAACAACATCAGCATATAATGCCAACGTTTTTTGTTAAATATGCGGATGATACCATCGCTATAGTTTCTTTTGATGCAACTCTTAGAACTACATTTTATCGCAAGATAAATGAAATTGCGTTGAAAGTTAAAAACGAGGAGATAGAAGCTGTATATTATGTAACCGAGTTTGTGACTTATGGTTCTATATCCAATAAAGAAGAATTTGAGGCGTTGATTCGGTTACCGTATATAGAACGTCGTATGAAGTCTCAAAGTTCGATTCTGACTTTTTATCAAGTCTCCAAGGATGGAGTAAAATGTATATTGGCGAAAAGAGAACAAATAAATGACTTGTTGACTCCGCAGGGCGTAACACAATTTAAAAAAGAATATGATATATCTTATTGTTTTTTCTTGACTCCTTTGTTAACAGCTTTTGCTAATAAAAAGTAATGGTGAGGATTTTTCCTAAAAATGATTTTGTACAAAAAATATATAGTGCATTATGAAGATATTACATATCGGTCAGATGATAGGAGGCTTGGATATTTATATCCGAAACTCTATTATATATAATAAGGTGGAAGGTAATGAGTATGTCATAGCCTGTGGTAAGGATGATAAGCATCAACCAGTCATCAGAAATGGTGTAGCGGTAAAGGAATATCCTATATCATTGTTCCGCTCGCTCAATCCTTTGAATGATTTGAAGGCTTTGCTGGAAGCTGTCAAGATTATAAGGAAGGAGAAGCCGGATGTGATTCATTGCCATAGTGCAAAAGGTGGCATCATTGGAAGAACTGCGGGATGGATTACAGGTGTGAAGACATTTTATACGCCTCATGCTTTTTCTTATCTCTGTACTCCTTCGAAGTTGAAACGATGGGTGTTTATGACTATAGAACGATTGACTCGTTTCAAGACATACGTATTGGCTTGTTCGGAGTCCGAACAGGAAATGGCAATCAAGGAGGTTGGCTATTCTGAAGAGCATGCATTGGTTTGGCATAATGCCGTGCCAGATTCATCTCTTGAAAGGGGAAAAATAGTTGATATATCTGAGCCTTATGCTTGCTATATCGGGCGACCATGCTACCAGAAGAATCCTTTGTTTTTGCTTGATGTCATCAAGAAAGTAAAGGATAGAGGATACAATCTCAAATTTATCTTGCTTGGTGTTGGCTATCATTCTCCAGAATTGGAAGCGATGAAAGCCAAAATGCATGAGTTAGGATTGGAAGATTCCATTCGCTTAGAACCTTGGATTAATCATGCAGACTGTCAGGAGTTTGTACGTAAGTCGATGTTCTATATATCTACTGCTCTTTATGAAGGTTTGCCTTTGGCTATCATTGAAGCTATGGCGAATGGCAAGGCGATTATAGCCAGTGATGTAGTTGGAAATAAGGATTGCGTAAGAAATGGCGAGAATGGTTATCTCCTACCTTTGGATGCAGATGCCTATGCTGACAAGATTATCCAACTCGTAAATGACAAAGAATTGAGAACATCTATGGAGGAGAAATCCAGAGCTTTATTCCTGGAAGAATTCTTCATAGAAAATAGAATTAAATACTTGCAAAATCAATATAATATGGTTTATAATCAGAGATATGGGGGGGGGCACATCTTGTCCTCCTAAAGACTAACATTGATAATGTAATTCAGGTATCTGTCAGTTATGATGCTACCCTTCATCATGAAGAAAGGAGGGTGGCAGCATGAAGATACTTCATATCGCCGAATGTGCAGGTGGCGTAGAGCGTTATCTCCAGATGCTCCTGCCACGATTGGAGAACAAGGGAATAAGGCAGTATTTCATCTGTTCTCTCAATTATGATGAAAGTACATATAGCAAGATGGTTGATGGTGTGAAGCAAATGGATCTTATGCAATCATTTTCACCTTTGAAAGTGATTGCTAAAGTTAGAGCTATTCGCCAGGAAATCAAAAAGGTCAATCCTGATATCATGTATTGTCATAGCAGTTTTGCTGGTGGCTTAGGACGTTTGGCAGCCATCGGCTTGCATTGCAAGGTAGTTTACAATCCTCATGGTTGGGCTTTTAACATCAAGTAATTTTTTATCAGATGAAACTGAAAAGTATAATATATCTGTGTTTGGAGAAAATCTTATCTCCTTGTACAGACAAGATTGTTTGTATCTCTAAGGCAGAAAAGGCTTCGGCAGAGCGTGAACACATTGCTAAGGATGATAAGCTAGCTTTGATTCCGAATGGTATTGATGTGAATTCTGTAAAGAATGCTGTAGTTAAATCTAGAAGTGAACTTGGCATTGCGGAAGATGCTTTTGTGGTAGGTATGATTGGAAGACTTTCTCCACAGAAAGCGCCTGATGTGTTTATCCGTGCAGCCAAGTTGATACATGATGAAATTCCTAACTCTGCTTTCATCATAGTAGGAAGCGGTGAGGAAGAGGAAGAAGTCAATGCTTTTGCCAAGGAGAATGGTTTGGAACTTGTTGTAACTGGTTGGACTGACGAGCCATATAGTTACTTGAAAGTTTTTGATGTAGCGATGCTCTTGTCTAGGTGGGAAGGATTTGGCTTGGCTGTTGTTGAGTATATGGCAGCTGAGAAGAATGTCGTTGCCACAAAGATTGATGCCATCCCTACATTGGTAGATGATGGTGTTGATGGTCTGTTAGTGGAAGTAGATAATCCGCAAGATGCCGCAGATAAGGTTCTCTGGTTATATCGTCATCCGAAGGAAGCTACAGAAATGAAATCCAAGGCTTTGAAAAAAGTAATAGAGAACTATGACATTTCAAGAGTTGTTGATCAACATATTGAAATGTTTGAGGAACTTACTGAAGGAAAGTAGGTTTTATCATCATGATTTGTAATCAATAAAAATATAAATTTAGATGAACGTAATAAAGACAAATATAGATGGCGTACTCATCTTTGAGCCTCGCCTGTTTAGAGATGCTCGTGGCTATTTCATCTAGAGCTTCAGCGAGCGTGAGTTTTAAGAGAAAGTAGAGCCATTGGTGGGCTACAAGGTGGAGTTTTGCCAGGACAATGAGAGCATGAGCAGTTATGGTGTGATGCGTGGCTTGCATTTCCAGAGACCTCCGTTTACACAGAGCAAGCTGGTGAGATGCGTGAAGGGTAGAGTGATAACTTCTATCACCCTGAGGCTGATGGGGGTATCTCTATCTTGGATGAATCGCTTGGGTATCGAATTGCCTATAGGTTCTAGAGGTATGGGGGGACAAAAATCAGCCAGCAGGAAATAACAAAGTTTATGGCAAAAATAATGAGAGACCAAGAAAGAATTTGAATTTCTCAACACCAAAGGAGTGCTTTTACAAAAACATTACGTAATTTTGCACTTGCTTGTTGAATTCGCAGAGAGTGCAAAATAAATTAAATCATAAAACAAATGTAATTTATGTGGTCAGACAATGAAACAACGCAAGATTTGTTAGGCTATCAAGTTCATGCAGACTTGCTCAAAAAGATAATATTGAATGATGCCATGTTGCCTATCTCAATTGGAGTGTTTGGCAATTGGGGCTCTGGAAAAAGCAGTTTGATGTTATTGCTTCAGCAATCATTGCAGGAATGGGAGAAGTCACAACAAAATGAGCAGCATAGTATCATACTCCAAGTTTATTTCAACAGTTGGCAGTTTGAGAGTTATGACTCCACCAAGCTGACAATGATAGAAAGTATATTGGAAGCACTTGACAAAGACATTAACACACGGAAAGATGTATTTGAGCGAGCAGACGATTTACTTGCAAGAATAAACTTTCTGAAAGTTGGTGTCTTCATTCTTAAAAAAGCATATGACAACCTGACTCCTGATTGGATGAAGAAATGGCTACCTAAAAAGGATGACATAGATAAGATAACGGGAAAGGATAAATATAACAACCTACTTGAAGACGTAACCAAAGGTAATACTTCAAAATTCATTGCCACTTTCAGAGAACTTTTCGAGGATTTGGTTAATGACATGGGATATAAAGCCGTTATTGTCTATGTTGATGATTTAGATAGATGTGATCCTAAAAGAATTATCGGATGTTTGGAGGCTGTCAAGTTGTTCGTAAATGTAAAGAAAACAGCTTTCGTGATTGGTGCGGATGAACGTATCATTGAATATGCCATAAGTCAGCATTATCCAATTCAGATGAAGAAAGAGGATATATCCAGTCCATTTTCTGACTATTTGGAGAAACTTATTCAATTGCCATATAAACTGCCACGTTTGTCGGACAATGAGCAAGAAACCTATATCACGCTTCTTTTATGCAAAAATCATTTGAGTGAGATACATTTCAACGAAATCCATCAGAAATATTTGGAATTCAGAAAAACAGACAAGCATTCCAAGTACAATATAGATGACATCAAGGCAAATATTCAAAATGTAGATTTTTATGCGGTAGAATATCGTTTGCCGATAGTTCCGATTATTAAACAATTCTTGAATGGAAATCCACGACAACTAAAGCGTTTCCTAAACACATTGTATGTACGTCAGGAGTTAGCGGAAGTAGCAGGCTTCAGAGATATTCGTCCTGATGTGTTAACCAAACTTATGGTTTTGGAGTACAATTCCCTCTACAATTCTCGTTTTGAAGAGCTTTATAGACTGCAGAAGACAAATGAAGGAGTTCTACCATTAGGAAATGTCGAGCAAGAGGCAAAAACTGAAAATGGCATTCAAGACCCACAATGGAAAGACAACTGGTCTTCAGACTATCTGAAACAATGGTTAAGTTCAGATCCGTCTTTAAAGAATATAAATCTACAAGATTATTTTTGGGTGGCACGTGATGCCTTGAAGAATGAAAAGCCAATAGCTTCTTTAATTACAAATAAAGTCATGTTGCTATTCCAAAGATTGTGTTCTATACAAACAAATCGGGTAATGAAACGAGAGTTGCCTGATATAATTAATGCTTGTGATGATACTGAAAAAGCAATGATAATTCGTTTAATAAATGAGAAACTTAAACAAGAACCAAAATCCGAGACTTGTTGGACAATTCTTAATGCCGATGAAGAAAATCTATTGATGAACAATGATATAGATAGATTAAGGTTGTTATTCCATAATATGAAGGCAGAAGATATAGATGCTAAAGCTGATATTTTCTTTGTAAGAATGCTATCATTGAACGATGATATACGTGCTTATATAGAATCATTGCCGAAGGGAAATTCTTTAACAAAAGCTATAGAACGAAAAATGAGGAAACAATAATCATGGGTACATCACAATCACATAATTTAAAATCCTCCCCTAATTGGTCTGCCACCAAACGCGCAATGACGAGCATTGCAAAAGGTGCAGAGAACAAAGCTGCGACAAACGCAAAGTTTATAGGAAACTTTGGTTCTGCCCTTGGTAATGGGTTGTATAGGGGCGGTGGAAATGGCAGACACGGTGGTAATAGAGGTAGTTCGTTTGGACGTGCCGGTGGTCGAGCTGTAAGAGGGTTAACCACTGTTTTAAACAATGCCAAGCAATACGGACTAATAGCAAGTTTAGGTGTTGAAAATCTTCCTGAAGATCAGAAGCCCAAGACTCCACAGGAATTTAAGGAATTACTTCTGAATGAAATCATTGGAGACAATGATTCCACAATGGATGATGCTGCAGCAACTTATGCCATGGATAAAGTGCTGAATGATATTTTGTCAGATTGCAAAGATGGACAAGAGATAGAAGATAGGCTTCAAAACGCAAGCGAAGATGATATTTGTGAATGGATTATAACCTTTGAAGTGGAGTATATATTGGAATACTCTGCGGAATTGTTTCAAAGTCACATATTTGATAAAGGAAGCAATCCTGAGGATATAAAGAGAGAGATCAGGGGATGGTTGCATAACGAATTGGACGAGAAGTTGAGCAAAGAAATGACCCAAATCGACTTCAATAGCCAAGACGGAAAAGACTATCTTGATTCATTAACATCCGATATTTTAGATATATGGAAACAAGAATAAACATCAATTATACTCCGTCAGGAACAAGTGAAGTATTTGGAACTTTTACTATTTCTTTCCAAGGAATTGACGGACAAATTCGCTCAGTCGATACAAAATTCAATCCCAAACAACTATGGGAGTTCTCGCGGGACACAACATCTGTAGCTTTTGACTTTCTTGTATTAGCCTTGATAGTATATAATGTGGATAGAGCAGTCCATCGTTTGTTATATTCAGACGATGGATGGAAGCGAGATTTAGTATTGTTGGATGTACCTGTTATCAATCTTGCCATGATGAATCATGGACGCGAGGCTTTTAATAGAGCCATAAGCTTTCTTACTGGAGACAATTGGAACATACATTTCGTTCAAGCAAATCCTTATGATTATCGTCCGACAAAAAATATTAGAGATTACGACCCACAAGAGTTTGAAAAAGTTGCTTTATTCTCTGGCGGTTTAGACTCATTAATCGGTTTTATTGATGAAACAAATACGTTGTCTGTCAATAAAAAGATACTGCTTGTTTCTCATATGGAATTGGGTAAAGAACATTGCGACCAAAAAAGTATTTTAGGATATTGCAGAGAAAACAACATTTTCCAAAACAAATTTGAGCAAGTACTTCTAAATGCAGGTTTAAAGCCTAAGTCATGGAATGTAAAGGGAACTCCATCAGAAAGCACATTTCGTTCAAGGTCATTGTTGTTTTTTGCCGCTGGAATATACGTAGCCCATAAAATGTCACCAAACACCCCACTAATAGTACCCGAAAATGGAACAATATCAATAAATATACCTTTGGATAGCGGGCGTAGAAGTGCTTGTAGTACAAGGACTACTCATCCCACATTCATAAAACGAATACAAGAAGCACTTCAATTGGTCGGTATCAACAATACTTTTTACAATCCATACAGATTGAAATCAAAAGCAGACATGATGAAAGACTGTGATAATGATGTGAATAAGAGTGTAATTTTAAGACAATTATACTCAAAATCTTGTTCTTGTGCAAAAAGAGGGCATAATAGTCATTGGGATAAACCAGGTGACGTTATACGCAATAAAAAAATCACTCATTGCGGAATGTGTCTGCCATGCTTGTATAGAAGAGTTTCTTTAGATATTATAGGATTAGATTCAGCAGAATATGTTGGAACCGATGTCATGCATGGAACCAAGTACAATTTGAATATTCATAAACAGAAAAGAAACCATGATTTCAATGCCTTATTGTATTTTATAAAGAATCGAATGGATGCAAATATCATCCGAAGAGAACTCTTTATGAATGGAATACGTAGCAAGCAGGAGCTCGATGATTATGTATCGTTAGCGTTACATTCATATCAGCAAGTAAAAGATTGGATTGCAAGAAAAGGAACTCCCGAAATCAAAGGTAAAGCAGGAATCGTATGACAATAGATACACATTGCCATTATGATATGATGGAAAATCCTACAGATTATATCAGTAAGGCTGAAAGCCACGGTGATATAATTATAGGAATGACAAATCTGCCTAGTCATTACAGAATGGGAAAAGCACATGTTGTGGGATATAAACACATACGTTTATCACTAGGTTTCCACCCACAGTTGGCTGCCACATCACAGCATGAATTGCTTATGTTTGACAGTCTCGTTAATTTCACTTCATACATAGGAGAAATAGGGTTGGATTTTTCTTCTGCATATTCAAACTCAAAAGACATTCAAATAAAAAGTTTGAGACATATCCTTTCTAAAATATCTGGTGATACCCATAAACTTGTAAGTGTACACTCTCGAAAAGCAGAGAAAGAGTTACTTGCTTTACTTTTAGAATACAGGATACCAAACGTTATTTTTCATTGGTATTCAGGAAGCATATCGTTGATAACAAATATCGTCTCAGCTGGATATTATTTCTCTGTAAACGAAGCCATGACGAAATCGGCTAATGGAAGGAAAATATTATCAACAATACCTAAAGAAAGAATTCTTACAGAGAGTGATGCGCCTTACAATAAACATTATAACATCAGAAATACATTAGAATATCTTAATATGTCGGAATATGAAATATATCAAAATTTCAGATGTTTGATAAATAGAATGAAATATTGATTATGACACAGCCAATGTTGAAGAATGACTATGGCAAATATCTCCTTTCAATCCTTGAAGAGAAAGATCAAACATTAAAAAAGAATTTAGAATATTAATTTTTTTGAACACGAATCTTACGAATAACACGAATATAGAGGTTATAGTTTCTCCAGAATGATTCGTGTAATTTGTGTTCGAATATATACATTGATTAGGATGAAGAATATTGTAATAACGGGCGGTGCTGGTTTCATCGGCTCACACGTAGTAAGACTTTTCGTGAACAAATATCCTGAGTATCACATCATCAACCTCGACAAGTTGACTTACGCAGGTAATCTGGCTAACCTCAAGGACATCGAGGATAAGCCTAACTATACTTTCGTAAAGGGTGATA
>NZ_QSAV01000051.1:0-24894 GCF_003465495.1 Segatella copri
CTTCTTGATTTTCAATCAAAGTCCAATTTAGAGCGAGTTAGTAATTTTAACAGCTTTCCTCCTCTTTATATATTCAGGAATATCTCTTATATATTTGCGAATCTCTCTTTATACAAAATGACTCAATGTTTGCAGAAAATGGAACATTTTTTTCTGTTTTCAGTGAAAAATGTTTTCTTTGCAGCCGTAATTGAATAAAAATATAAGAATTATGGCAGAAAATAGACAAGAATTGAACCGCAACTTGGCTCAGATGCTCAAGGGTGGTGTGATTATGGACGTAACAACTCCAGAACAGGCAAGAATCGCAGAGGCAGCAGGTGCATGCGCAGTAATGGCGCTGGAACGTATTCCAGCTGATATCCGTGCAGCAGGTGGTGTTTCACGTATGAGCGACCCTAAGATGATCAAGGGTATTCAGGAGGCTGTTTCTATCCCTGTAATGGCTAAGTGCCGCATCGGTCACTTCGCTGAGGCTCAGATTCTTCAGGCTATCGAAATCGACTATATTGACGAGAGCGAGGTGCTCTCTCCTGCTGATAATGTTTATCACATCGACAAGACTCAGTTCGACGTGCCATTCGTTTGTGGTGCCAAGAACCTGGGCGAGGCGCTCCGCCGTATTGCTGAGGGTGCTACCATGATCCGTACCAAGGGTGAGCCAGGAACAGGTGATGTGGTTCAGGCTGTTACCCACATGCGTATGATGCAGAGCGAAATCCGTCGCCTGGTTTCTATGAGCGAGGATGAGCTTTACGAGGCAGCCAAGCAGTTGCAGGCTCCTTACGAGCTGGTGAAGTATGTTCACGAGAACGGCAAGTTGCCAGTGGTTAATTTCGCTGCCGGTGGTGTGGCTACTCCAGCTGATGCTGCCCTGATGATGCAGCTCGGTGCCGAGGGTGTATTCGTAGGTTCTGGAATCTTCAAGAGCGGTAACCCTGCTAAGCGTGCACAGGCTATCGTGAAGGCTGTTACCAACTACAACGATCCTAAGATGCTGGCTGAGTTGAGCGAGGATCTCGGCGAGGCAATGGTAGGTATCAATGAGCAGGAGATTGCTTTGCTCATGGCTGAAAGAGGTAAGTAATAAATGGGATAACGGATAAGAGCCCCTCCTGCACAAGAAGGGGCTTTTATATTAGATAAGTATGTTATGAGAATAGCAGTATTAGCTTTACAAGGCGCTTTTGCTGAGCACAGACAGAAGTTGGCTCAGTTGGGCGTGGATAGTTTCGAGGTTCGCCAGTTGAAGGATTGGGACCAGCCAAAGGATGGCTTGATTATTCCGGGCGGTGAGAGTACCACCCAGGCGAAACTCTTGAATGAACTGGGATTGATGGAGCCTGTGAAGGAGGCGATTGCTGCCGGCTTGCCTGTTTATGGTACCTGTGCCGGCTTGATTCTTCTTGCCAAGAAGATTGAGGGCGAGCCTAGCCAGCGCATTGCTTCGATGGACATCACGGCTTTGAGAAATGCCTACGGTCGCCAGTTGGGCAGTTTCTACATCGAGGCTCCGATGAAGGGCATCGAGGGAAATGTCCCTATGACTTTCATCCGTGCTCCTTATATTAAAGAGGTGTGGGGAGATGCTGAGGTTCTGGCTGAAGTAGATGGCAAGATTGTGGCTGCCCGCCAGGGTAACCAGCTGGTTACCGCCTTCCATCCGGAACTGAACGAAAGTCTGGAGATTCATAAGTGTTTTCTGGGGATGTGCAGCAAGTAGGCTTCATCCAGAGATGAAACTTATTTCGCTAGCCGATGAAACTGCTTCATGGGCACATGAAGCTACATAGCAAAGTATCTTAGGATACATTGCCAAGTATCTTAAGATACATGAGCAAGTATCCTAAGATACTTTTTTATTGAATGTCTGATACTTTTTTCCGATAAATGTTTGCCGTTTGCAAATATTCATCGTATCTTTGCATTATGAAATCTTCGTTACGTAAAACTCATAATGATGTAAATGCTTATGGTACAGTTAAATTCTTTTGAATTTAAAAAGCTGTTGCAGAATTCATGTAGATGGGGCTGTGGGCCTGTTGAGTGAGCGAAACAATGTGCTTGAGTGAACTCAATGAGCCATCCGAATAAGCCTACAGATATGACTGAACAAGCACAAGGATATGATAGAACAAGTGAAAGAATACGTTTGCTCAGGTTCAAGAAGTCGGAATATCAGGTTCAAGGAGGCTGTTTCTAAGAGATTCCCACTAGGCTCAGCAGCTCTGCTGAGCCTAGTCAGCAGGTCTGCCGACTGCAGTCAGCACATCTGCCGAGCCTAGTGGCAACACCCTATAGTCGTACAACCACACACCTTTTAGTTGTACGATAATAACCGTTTATAACAACTCCGGAAGCTGGAAGAGCTTCACACTGTTGCTGCCTTTGATGAGGATGTAATGGTCGTGAGGCTGGTTCGCCTTGAGCGCTTCCTTCACTTCCTCTACATTCTGGAACTTGCGGTAGCTGCATGGAATATCCTTGAACTCATCGCCCACCAGCCATACATTCTCCAGACCGGCTGCCTGCAACTGGTCTACTACCTTCTGGTGCTCCTCGTGGCTCACTTCGCCGAGCTCGCCCATCTGTCCGAGAATTGCCATCTTATGAGGCACATCCATCACGCGGAAGTTCTCGATGGCGGCTGCCATGCTAGATGGGTTGGCATTGTAGGCATCTACCACCAGCTTATTGTGCGCCGTCTCTTCCAATTGCGAACGGTTGTTGCTTGGGATGTAGTTCTCCAGGGCATGATCTATCTGCTGGGGCTTCACATCGAAATGAAGACCGATGGTGATGGCGGCAAGCATGTTGTCGATATTGTAAGAGCCGATGAGATGGGTTTGAACCTCATGCCAGTCGAAACTCTCGGTGCGCCAGCGGAACTTCAGGAAAGGAGCGCAGGAAATGACTTCTCCCCATACATCGCAGTTTTCATCCTTGCCGTAGGTGATGAGGCGGTTGATGTTGCGCTGCTCAGCCATCTGCATCAGATGCTCGTTGTCTGCATTGATGAAGACGAGGGCATCGTTGGCTGCGAGGTAATCATAGAGCTCTCCCTTGGTCTTCTTCACGCCTTCGAAGCTGCCAAATCCCTGCAGGTGGGCACGGCCTACGTTGGTAATCATACCGCAGGTTGGCTCCACGTATTCCACGAGTTTTCGGATGTCACCAGGATGGGAAGCACCCATCTCTACAACGGCAATCTCATTCTCTGGTGAGAGACGGAAGAGGGTCTTTGGTACGCCTACATCATTATTGAAGTTGCCCTGGGTGAACATCACGTTGAACTTCTCGCCGAGAACGGCAGAGACGAGTTCCTTGGTGGTGGTCTTGCCGTTGGTTCCGGTGATTCCTACTACAGGAATATCGAAGTGGCGGCGATGCTCACGGGCTAGTTCCTTGAAGGTGGTGAGGCAATCCTCTACGAGGATGTAGCGCTCGTCGCCTTCCTTGGCATACTCTTTTTCATCAACAATCACATAGGCACAGCCCTTCTCCAAAGCCATGTCGGCAAACTTGTTGCCATCAAACGATGCGCCCTTCAAAGCCAGGAAGATGCTGCCCTCTGGGCAGTCGCGGCTGTCAGTGGTAATCACTGGGTGCGCTTGGTAAATCTGATAGAGTTCTGAAATATCCATAGTCTATAACTGTTATTTTGGGTGCAAAAGTAATCTAAATTATGGACATAACAAACAATTTTCCCAAAAAATGATGGTAATCTCGAATATTCTTTCTATTTTTGCAGAAATATTCGATGAATCTTTAGAAAGTGAGGCTCTTTATGGGTAGTAGAGATGAAAAAGATAAAACGAAAGTAAGGAAGGAAAAGCTGGCAGGCTATTTCTATAATCTATCCCAGTTGATATTTACGGGAACTGGGGTTGGAGGCGTGTTGCCGTTTTTGCATGGAACGGCTTCATTAGGTGATATTTCCGTATTAGTTTTTGGCGCAGTTGCAACAGCAGGCTTTGCGTATGCTGCCAATAGAATTTTAAAATATTAAAGTTATGAGCTATTTGGCATTGTTTTTTTTAGTATGCTCGATTTTCAGTCTTGGTTTTATAGCTTGGACTTATACTAAGTCGGGTGAAAAGTGGCTTAAAGAATTGTAGAATCATGAGCTATTTGGCATTGTTCTTTTTAGTTTGCTGTATCGTCGGTGGAAGTTTTTTAGCTTGGTTATATACAAAACCAGGCGAAAAATGGTTGAAAGATTTGTAAAATATTAAGCTATGGAAGTTTACAATGGACTATTGTTTTTCTTTGTGGTTGGAACAATCATAGGTGGAAGCTTTCTTGCCTGGACTTACACAAAGTCAGGGAAAAAGTGGCTTAAAGAATTGTAATCCGATGGAATATACAATCAATATCAAGGGGCGCTTGATGGATTTGAGTACCCCTCAGGTGATGGGCATCCTGAACGTTACGCCCGACAGTTTCTACTCTGGCAGTAGAAAACAGACAGAAATGGAGATAGCTCAGAGAGCTAATCAGATTATAGAAGAAGGTGGAAGCATCATTGATGTGGGCGCTTTCTCCACCCGTCCCGGTGCCGATGAAGTATCGGAAGAGGAGGAGGGAAGACGCCTGAAGTTCGCTCTCGACATCGTTCGTAGGGAGCAACCGGATGCTGCCGTCTCCGTAGATACCTATCGCCCAACCTTGGCACGTAAGTGTATCGAGGAGTGGGGAGCTGACATCATCAACGATGTATCTGAAGGGGGAATCACAGGTATCGTCAATGTGCCGCTGGAGCAGAGACAGGAGGAATATCCTGAAATGTTCCGGGTGGTGGGCGAGCTGAAGGTACCTTATATATTAATGTCGGTGCAGCCTACGCTCGAAACGATGATGAAGGGCTTTGCCAGAGAGGTACAGCAGTTGCGTGACCTGGGAGCCAAGGACATCATCCTCGACCCAGGCTTCTGTTTCGGCAAGAATCTCATCCAGAATTATCAGATTTATAATGAGATGGAGAAGTTGAACGTGATGGAACTTCCGGTTCTGGTAGGCATCTCCCGCAAGAGTATGATATACAAGCTGCTGGGTGGAGATGCTACGACATCGCTCAATGGAACTTCCGTTCTCGACACCATCGCTCTGATGAAGGGCGCCAGCATCCTCAGAGTGCACGATGTAAAAGAAGCTGCTGAGGCTGTGAAGATAGTAGAAGCGATGAAGGAGGGCAGAGTATGATAGAATTTGGCATCAAAGACTTTCTCGATATTCTCCTGGTAGCCTCGCTGCTGTTCTATGTTTATCGTCTGATGAAGGAATCGCGCTCACTGAACATCTTCGTGGGCATCATGCTCTTTGTGCTTATCTGGCTCTTTGTGAGTCAGATACTGGAAATGCGTCTGCTGGGTTCTATCCTGGATAAACTGGTGAGCGTGGGAGTCATCGCCCTCATCGTCATCTTTCAGGAGGATATCCGTAGATTCCTCTATGAGATAGGTTCGCAGAAAGGTATGCGCCGGCTGGTTCGCTTCTTCCACTCCAGCAAGGAGAGCCAGAAGGAGGCTAATAAGGAGACCATCATGCCGATTGTGATGGCGTGTATGAGTATGGCGAAGAAATACGTAGGTGCTCTTATCGTTATAGAGCGAGGCGTTCCACTGAAGGACATCATGGATACGGGTGAGGAGATAGACGCCAAGATTAACCAGCGGCTGATAGAGAATATTTTCTTCAAGAATTCGCCGCTTCATGATGGAGCCATGGTGGTGAGCAATAAGCGCATCATGGCAGCCGGATGTATTCTGCCTGTGAGTCATAACCTCGATATTCCGAAGGAACTGGGACTCCGCCATCGTGCCGCTCTCGGAATATCACAGAGCAGTGATGCCATCGCCGTCATTGTATCCGAGGAGACCGGACGAATCAGCGTGGCCATCAAGGGCGAGTTCAAACTCCGACTCTCTGCCGAGGAACTGGAAAGCATCCTTACTCTGGAAATGATATAAGTTAAGTGAAGAACGAAGAGTGAAGAATTCATCACTTTTCCTGCTACGTAAACCTTTACGATATGAATAATCTCCCGATTTAGCTTTTTTTACACATTTTAATCGCTGCTATTTCAAAGAAAATGTGTACTTTTGCAAAGTCGATGTGGCAAAAAGGCGAAAAACAAGATAACATCGCCTAACACTTTGACAGATCTACTTAGGAAACAACAAAATATATAAAATATTAAAAAGTAAAATGGATTTATTACAGCAAATCGTAGCTCGCGCTAAAGCTGACAAGCAGCGCATCGTGCTCCCTGAAGCAGAAGAGGAGCGTACATTGAAAGCAGCCGATAAAGTTTTGGCTGATGATCTCGCAGACATCATCCTCATCGGTAACCCTGCCAATATTAAGAATCTCGCTGCTCAGTGGGGTCTTAACAACATCGACAAGGCTACTATCGTTGATCCACAAAACAACCCTAAGACTGAGGAGTATGCAGAGAAGCTCGCTGAACTTCGCAAGAAGAAGGGCATGACTGTAGAGCAGGCTCGTGAACTCGTAACTAAGAACAACCTCTACCTCGGTTGTATGATTATCAAGACTGAGGGCGCTGACGGTCAGATTTCTGGTGCATTGAGCACTACTGGCGATACTCTCCGTCCAGCTCTTCAGATCATCAAGTGCAGTCCAGGTATCACTTGCGTAAGTGGTGCTATGTTGCTCATCTCAGACCAGAAGCAGTATGGTCAGGATGGCGTTGTAGTAATGGGTGACGTTGCTGTAACTCCAAACCCTACAGCAGACCAGCTTGCTCAGATTGCCTATACTACAGCTCATACAGCTCAGTCAGTGGCAGGTATTACTGATCCACAGATTGCCATGTTGAGCTTCTCTACAAAGGGTAGCGCAAAGGATGCTATCAACAAGGAGACTGGCAAGAGTGTTTATATCATTGACAAGGTAAAGGATGCCGTAGCTATTGCTAAGGAGAAGTTCCCAGAGCTTCATCTCGATGGTGAACTTCAGGCTGATGCAGCCCTCGTTCCTGAGGTAGCTGCCAAGAAGGCTCCAGGTTCTGACGTTGCTGGTAAGGCTAACGTATTGGTAGTTCCAAACCTCGAGGTTGGTAACATCGGCTACAAGCTCGTTCAGCGCTTGGGTGGTGCCATCGCTATCGGTCCTATCCTCCAGGGTATTGCCCGTCCTGTTAACGATCTTTCTCGTGGTTGCTCTGTTGATGACATCTACTACATGGTAGCCATCACAGCTTGCCAGGCACAGGATGCTAAGAAGGCGTAAGTATATAGTTAATAGTAAACAGTTAACAGTTTATAGGGCTAAGTTGCTGTAAGATGGGTGGTTTATGCTATAGACTGTAAACTATAAATTTTAAATTGAAAGCAAAATGAAAGTATTGGTTCTGAACTGCGGTAGTTCATCTATCAAGTACAAATTATATAATATGGACGATGAGTCTGTATTGGCACAGGGTGGTGTAGAGCGTATCGGTCTTGATAACGCTTTCATCAAGGTGAAATTGCCTAACGGCGAGAAGAAACAGATCATGCACGACATGCCTGACCACAAGGAAGGTGTGAACTTCGTGTTCAAGTGCTTGCTCGATCCGGAAATCGGCGCTATCAAGGATTTGAAAGAAATCGACGCTGTAGGACACCGTGTCGTACAGGGTGGTGACAAGTTCAAGGAGAGCGTTATCGTTGACAAGAGCGTAGAGGATGGTATCGAGGAACTTTGCGACCTCGCTCCTGTTCACAACGCAGGTCACCTGAAGGGTATCCGTGCCGTTGACTCTTTGATGCCTGGCACTCCTCAGGTTTGCGTATTCGACAACGCATTCCACAGCACAATGCCTGACTACGCTTACCTCTATGCAATTCCTTACGAGTTGTACGAGAAGTATCACGTACGCCGTTATGGTTTCCACGGAACATCTCACCGCTATGTTTCTAAGCGTGTTTGCGAGATTCTCGGTCTCGACCAGAACAACTCTAAGATCATCACTTGCCACATCGGTAACGGTGGCTCTGTAGCTGCTGTATTGAATGGTAAGGTATTGGATACTTCAATGGGCTTGACCCCATTGGCTGGTTTGATGATGGGTTCACGTTGTGGTGACATCGATGCTTCTGCCGTTACCTACTTGATGGAGAAGTTGAACATGAAGCCACAGGAGATGGCTGACTTCCTGAACAAGAAGAGTGGTGTGCTCGGTATTACAGGTATTTCTTCTGATATGCGCGACATCGAGAACGCTGCCAACGAGGGTAACGAGAAGGCTCAGCTGGCTCTCCGTATGTATGAGTATCGCATCAAGAAGTACATTGGTGCTTACACAGCAGCTATGGGTGGCGTTGACGCTATCGTATTCACAGCTGGTGTGGGTGAGAACCAGACCGGCCTGCGCGAGGAAGCTTGCAAGAACCTGGAGTATCTTGGCATCAAGATTAACAAGGAAGTAAATGACAAGGTTCGTGGTGAGGAAGCTATCATCTCTACTGACGACAGTAAGGTGAAGGTAGTAGTAGTTCCTACCGACGAGGAGATTGTTATCGCTCGCGATACAATGGAGTTGGTTGCTAACAAGTAATCATACGCTATATATAATAAGGTGAAGACTAGAAACATAAGTGAATAGTCTTCACCTTTTTAAATTTTTAGAATTATGAAAACAAAGATTGTAACTTTCGGAGAAATATTGCTTAGGATTTCTAAGCCTGGTTATCAACGTTTATTTCAGGGACATCATATGTTTGGCAATTATGGTGGCAGTGAGGCTAATGCAGCCATCTCTTTGGCTTATTTAGGCGATAATGTAGAGTATGTAACCCGTGTGCCATACGGTGAGATGGGTGAGGCCGCGTTGATGCATCTCAGAGAGTACGGTCTGAATGTTTCTCATGTTGTGCGTGGCGGTGAACGTCTCGGAACTTATTATTTCGAGGAAGCTGTAGCTATGCGCAATTCCCGTGTGGTTTACGACCGCAAGAATTCTTCTTTCTATACGCTGAAGCGCGGAATGGTGAAATGGGATAAGGTGCTGGCTGATGCAGCTGTATTCCATTGCTCCGGCATTACCTGTGCTATCAGCCGCGATGCGATGGAATCAACTATGGATGCCATCAAACTTGCTGTTTCTGACGGGTTGACCATTGCCTGCGACATTAATTACCGTAAGAATCTCTGGGGATATGGTCTGGAGCCTCATGATGTGCTATTCCAGATGATGCAGTATAGCGACATCATCTTTGGTGACCAGAATGAGTGGGAGATAGCAAGCGGTGTGCCTCATATTCCTTTCGAGGCTTTGGATGCAGACTATGAGATTGCCAAGGAGGCTTATCTGGAGTATTTCCGCAAGATGCATCAGCTCTTCCCTAAGTGTAAGAAGATGCTGATGGCGGTAAGAAATCAGATTGCCAGCAGTCATCATACCTTGAGCGGCTTGCTCTATGATGCTGTAGAAGATCAGCTCTATACTACAAGAATCTATGATATTGAGCCGATTGTTGATCCGATGGGTGTAGGTGATGCCTTTATTGCTGCCTATATTCATGCCCATCAGAAGTGGGGCGACAAGAACCAGTATTGCCTGGATTTCTCACTGTCAGCAAGCGCGATAAAGAATACGGTTCCGGGTGATCAGAATCTGGTTACAGAAGAAGAAATCATCAATAACATGACTTCTTCAGGAGGTCGCATACAGCGATAACAATAAAGGGCAGCTCATAAAGCTGCCCTTTATTGTTATGGTTGGCTTTCGCCTTCCACATATTCTTCCATAAACATGTGTTCGCCATCAAACACGGCATAGGTGAACTGCCATATCCAGTCGCCCAGAATCATCAGTCGGGTCTTTTTGCTCAACATCAGATCCAGTTCGATGTGGCGATGGCCGAACATGAAGTAATCTATATCCTTGTGACCTTGCATATACTGTTTGGCAAAGCGCACCAGAAACTCCTTCTTTTCGCCCATATAAGGCTCTTCCTTTCCGTCAGCACGTTTCAGTCGGCTATGCTTAGCCCAGTTCAAGCCCAAAGCCATTCCCCAGCGAGGATGAATCGTATTAAGGAGGCGTTGGCAGGTCTGGTTCTGGAACATTCTTTTCAGAAACTTGAATTTTTTGTCTGGGTCACCCAGTCCGTCTCCATGTGCCAGATAGAATACTTTATCGTATATCTCTACGGTTTGAGGCTTGTAATGTACGGTAATGCCACACTCTTCCTCCAGGTAGCCATAGGTCCAGAGGTCGTGGTTACCCGTAAAGAAATGTACTTCAACTCCCATATCGGTCAACTCCGAGAGCTTACCTAAGAAGCGTGTATAGCCTTTTGGTACGACATATTTATATTCGTTCCAGAAGTCAAACATGTCACCCAGGAGATAAACTGCCGCAGCCTTCGTCTTGATGCTGTCCAGGAAACGGACCAGGCGGCGTTCTTGCATGCGGGCATGCGGAATGGCTAATGAGCCAAGGTGCGCATCTGAGAGGAAATATACATTTTTCATAAGCGATTCTTTTTAAATGAAGAGTGAAGAATGAGGAGTGAAGAGTTCAACAGCTTCGTCTTTATTCAAAGCCGAGTTCTACGCGAGCTTCCTCGCTCATCATACTCTGATCCCAAGCCGGTTCGAATACAAGGTTCACATTGGCAGATTTTACGCCTTCCACGCTGTCTACCTTGCTTCTTACATCCTCCAGGATGAAGTCGGCAGCAGGGCATGAAGGGGCTGTGAAGGTCATGTCGAGATCTACGGTGGCATCGTCCTTCACATCTATTTTATAAATCATACCGAGGTCCCAGATGTTGACAGGAATCTCTGGGTCGTAAACGGTCTTAAGTACATCTACGATCTTTTCTTCTATCTTTGTCTTTTCTTCTTGTGTCATAATAATCTTTGTTTTTGCCTACAAAGATAATAATTATTGCAGACAAAACAAAAAGAAAAGCTGTTTTTTTCTTGCCGAAGGTCTAATATACCCCAAATAGACTACAATTTACCTTTATCGTGATATGAATAAAAGGCACCATCGGTTATGATGACATGGTCCATAAAGAAGAGGCGCATGATTTCGCAGGCTTTGGCAATCTTCTGGGTAAGTACATCATCGGCTTTGCTTGGCTGAGGATTGTTGCTGGGATGATTGTGGCAGAAGGCGATAATGGTAGCGTTGTTGAGCACCGCTTCTTTTATGATGAGCCGGATGTCGGTTGCCGTTTCTGTAATGCCGCCTTTTGAGATACAGCTTGCTTTGATGAGCTTGAAGTTCTGGTTCATCATCAGGAGCCATGCTTCCTCTGTGTCTAAATCCTGCATCTTCGGAAGCATATAGTTGTAGATGGAAAGGGATGAGCCTAAGTCGGGACGTGTGCCAATCTTATCGAGAGCACGGCGCTTGCCCAGTTCGCAGGCTGCAAGAATGGTGATGGCTTTTGCGGGTCCCATTCCTTTATATTGTGTCAGTTCTCTGATGGTCTTCTTTCCTAGCTGGTTCAGGTTGTTATCGCAATCCTTCAGAATGCGTTTCATCAGGTCTACGGCACTTTCGTCAGTAGATCCCGAACCAATCAGAATACCTAAGAGCTCAGCATTGGATAAAGCTGAGGCTCCCAAGCGCTCCAGTTTCTCGCGGGGCTTGTCTTCTTCTGCCCAATTGGCAATGGTTAGTTTCTCTGCCATAATAATAACTGATTAGTAGATTATTATTGGCTTCTCTTTTTGCGGGGAAGTCTTATTTGTAGAAAGTCTTGTTGTATGCGCTGAATTCGCTCTGTCCCAGTACGCATCTCTTCCACCATGCAGAAAGGAATCCGCATCCGTAACCCATCAGCTGTGTGAAGGCAGCGCGAATGCTCAGCAAGCCTATCTTCACGCTGTGATTCTCTCTGCTGCTGTCGATAAACAGTGCGATGGTATAGAGAATGATGCCGGCGAGACCGATGCAGCCCAATGCTGCCATCGCATTGCCCAAGGTTGGGAATACGTGAACGGTGCCAAGCATGTATGGCAGGAAGCCGAAGAAGAGTAGAAGCAGCGTGCCTATTACACCCACGGTGAAGACCATAGGAAGGAGATGCACGAGTTTGAGACTCTCTGGATATTTCTTGTAGAGATTGATGCGGGCGATGCCACTGTTGTAGACCTGTCGCCAGAACTTGCGGAAGTCGGTGCGGCGCTTATGCCAAACCCATGCTTCAGGGAACAGACGGCAACGGCAGCCTGCCTTGAAGATACGGATAGAGAAATCTATGTCCTCACCGAAACGCATATTGGAAAAGCCATTCAACCTGAGATAAACATCCCTGCGGATGCCCATGTTGAATGAACGGGGATAGAACTTATCCATCTTCTTCTTTCCGCCACGGATGCCACCGGTGGTGAAGAAAGAAGTCATGGAATAAGAAATGGCTTTCTGAGTATCTGTAAATGATGAGTGCGCCTTGTCGGGACCGCCGAAAGCATCGGCTGGCTCACGGCTCAACTCATCACTTACAGCCTTCAGGTAACCTTCTGGCAAGACCACGTCGCTGTCGAGTATCAGAAGATACTCACCCTTGGCGCGCTCGGCACCATAGTTGCGACTCTGGCCCGGACCAGAGTTCTCCTTATAGTAATAATGTATATCCATCATGTGCTCATATCGCTTGCACACCTCCTCGCAGGGAGTCTGTGAGCCATCCTCAACGATGACAACTTCGAAGTCTTTCTCTGATTGATGAGTCAGACTCTCTAAAAGTTCGTCCACTTCGTCAGGACGATTAAATACAGGTACTATGATGGAATATTTCATTCTTCTTACTATTAAGGGTTAGTTTTACTCAATAAGAGCACAATCTTCCTGTTGGAGGATGTATTACTCGCTTACACGACCGAGGTAGCTACCGTCACGGGTGTCGATCTGGATAGTCTCGCCTTCGTTGACGAACAAAGGAACACGAACCTCAGCACCAGTCTCCAATGTAGCTGGCTTTGTAGCGTTGGTAGCAGTATTACCCTTTACACCTGGCTCAGAGTGAGTAATCTTCAAAGTAGTCTTCACTGGCATTTCAGCCAAGAGGATAGTACCATCAGTTGTATCAGTAACCACCTCAACAACGTCACCCTCCTTCATGTACTGGCCACCAGTAACGTTCTCCTTAGCGATAGGCACCTGCTCGAAAGTCTCCTGGTTCATGAAGATGCAACCAGTAGCGTCCTCGTAGAGGTACTGGTAAGGGCGGCGCTCAACGCGAACATCCTCCAATTTGAAACCTACCTGGAATGTACGTTCCAATACACGACCGTCGGCAACATTCTTCAATTTTGTGTTCATTACGGTGTTACCTTTACCTGGCTTTCTGTGCTGAAAGTCGATGCAAACCCATACTTTGCCATCCATGCGGATGCAAGTACCAATCTTAATTTCCTGTGAATTAATCATTTCTTGTTTATCTTGAATGTTATTATAATAATCTCAAAATCGAGTGCAAAGTTACGGCAAAAACATGAAAAATCAAAGGAAATATCGAAAAAAACATAAATATTTAAGCTAAATTTGGTAGTTTTCTTGGTTATTTCAGAAAATATGCGTAATTTTGCAGCCCAAAAAGGGCGTGTTTTGCACTTTTGTGAAGAATATTAATTAAAAAATAAATAAGAAAAATGAAAAGAACATTTCAGCCTCACAATCGTCGTCGCGTAAACAAGCATGGTTTCCGTGAGCGTATGGCAACTAAGAATGGTCGTCGCGTATTGGCTTCTCGCCGTGCTCATGGCCGTAAGAAGTTAACTGTATCTGACGAGCACCACGGAAAGTAATTCCGAGGAAAGATTCGTCTGTTGACGATGACATTAAAAGCAGCAAGGATGTATTCTTTGCTGCTTTTTGTTGTTTATAACGCCCCTTCCTTTTCTGAGATTGCTCTTTTGGGAACAAAGATGTTTTGTTTTTATATCATAAAATTAGGTGGTGAGAGTGCAAAAACTTTCCTTTTTATTTTGTTCTTCCCCCAAATACTTGTATCTTTGCACCAAAAAATAATATATGACTTCATCAGAGTTTATAAATAAGTTTAAGAGTAAGTACCTTTGGGGGAATATCGGTGCCATGATTCTGGTGCTGGTGTTGCTCTGTGCCGGTGTCAAGTACGGCATTGATATCTATACCCATCATGGTGAGGCCATCCGTGTGCCGGATATTCGATATAAGAATATCGATGATGCTACACATATCCTCGACGATGCGGGATTGGAAATTGTTGTAACGGATACGGGATATGTCCGCTCTTTGCCGCCTGATGTCATTCTGGAGCAGACTCCGGTTTTCGGAGAAGTGGTAAAGTCGGGACATGTTATCTATGTTACCATCAATTCTGATCATTCTCCACGTATCACCATTCCTGATGTCATTGACAACAGTTCGTTGCGAGAGGCAATGGCTAAACTTACTGCTATGGGATTCAAACTGGGTACACCTGAATATATTCCTGGCGAAGAGGATTGGGTTTATGGTATCCTCGTTAAGGGTAAGCATGTTGTGGCTGGTGATAAGGTTTCTATCGATGATGTGCTTGTCATACAGGTTGGCAATGGTAAACGGAGCGTTGATGATTCTATCGATGTGGTAGATCCGGTTTATCACGGCGAAGAAGATGTGATGGAAGGCGAAGGTGACATGAGCGGAGAAACTCATGAAGACAACTTCGAGGTGGTTCCTGGTACGGAAGCCACAGAGCCTGCTCCTTCGCATGAGCACCACCAGAAGGAAGTGGTGGAGTAGGAGAAATGAAAAGTGAAGAGTGAAGAATTCAATAGTAATACGAATGATATTTTTAGATTATATATATAATAAGGTATATGCTCCTGTAGAGGATGACTTCGGGTTTGATGATGCAGGAGATATGGACGGACTGGATGATGAACTCCAGGTGGAGGAAGGAAACGCTGCTTCTGGTGAAGGAGGAGATGAACTCTACGAGCACTGGAAGGTTCAGGTGGATGCCAACCAGGAACCGGTGCGTATCGATAAGTACCTGGCTGATAAGATGGCCTATCAGAGCCGTAACCGTATTCAGCAGGCTGCTGATGCCGGATTCATCCATGTCAATGGTAAACCGGTAAAGAGCAACTATAAGGTGCGCCCTAATGATCTGGTTACTCTGATGCTCGACCGTCCTCGTCATGAAACGAGTATCAAACCTGAAGAAATCGCTATCAATGTGGTTTATGAAGACGACCAGCTGATGGTGGTCAACAAGGAAGCAGGTATGGTGGTGCATCCGGGTGCGGGCAACTTTCATGGAACCTTGATTCAGGCGGTAGCCTGGCATTTAAGGGATATGCCTGAGTTTGATGCCAATGATCCGGAAGTGGGCTTGGTGCATCGCATCGACAAAGATACCAGCGGACTGCTCGTTGTGGCAAAAACTCCTACGGCAAAGACCGCACTGGGTAAGCAGTTTTTCAACAAGACTACCCATCGCAGTTACAATGCGCTCGTTTGGGGCAATATTGTAGAAGATGAAGGTCGCATAGAAGGCAATATTGGCCGTGATCCGAAGAACCGCCTCCGTATGAAGGTCTTCGATCCGGACAGCGGAATAGGCAAGACGGCGGTTACGCATTACAAGGTGTTGGAGCGTTTCGGTTATACCACCTTGGTGCAGTGTGTGTTGGAAACAGGCCGTACCCATCAGATTCGTGCCCATATGAAGCATATCGGTCATCCGCTCTTTATGGACGAAACGTATGGCGGAACAGAGATTCTGAGAGGTCAGCGCAGTAGCAGCTACAAGGCATTTATCCAGAACTGTTTCAAACTCTGTCCGCGTCAGGCTCTCCATGCCAAGACACTCGGCTTCGTGCATCCTACAACCAAGCAGCAGATGGATTTTGACAGTGAGTGGCCAAATGATTTTAGACAATTAATAGAAAAGTGGCGCGGCTTCATCGCTGGCACCACACAAGATACATTCAAAAATATTTAGTAATTATGGAAAATAGCAAGAGAACGATAGCCATCGTATGTGGTGGTGATTCTTCTGAGCACGACGTATCATTGCGCTCAGGACAGGGTTTGTACTCTTTCTTTGATAAAGAGCGCTACAATATTTATCTCGTCGATGTGAAGGGCACCGACTGGCATGTTGCTTTGGATAATGGTGAGACTATCGAGATTGACAAGAACGATTTTTCTTTCGTTATGAACGGCAAGCATGTCTATTTCGATTATGCTTATATCACCATCCACGGACAGCCTGGTGAGAATGGTGTGATGCAGGGCTACTTCGACCTCATCCATTTGCCATACTCTACAAGCGGTGTTCTGGTAGAGGCAATGACTTTTGATAAGTATGTGCTCAATAATTATCTGCGCGGTTTCGGTATAAACGTAGCAGACAGTATCTTGCTCCGTCGCGGTGAAGCTTATGATGAAGAAGAGATTGCCAAGCGTATCGGTATGCCTTGTTTCGTAAAGCCTGCTGCTGACGGCAGTAGCTTTGGTGTGAGCAAGGTGAAGAATGCTGACCAGCTGGCTCCAGCCCTCCGTGTGGCTTTCATGGAGAGCAATGAGGTAATGATCGAGGGCTTCCTTGATGGTACCGAGATTTCACAGGGTATCTATAAGACAGCCGAGAAGACTGTTGTTCTGCCAGCTACCGAAGTGGTGACCACCAATGAGTTCTTCGATTACGATGCCAAGTATAACGGTCAGGTACAGGAAATCACTCCAGCCCGTCTCTCTCCAGAGACTGCAGAAGAGGTTGCCAAGACCACATCACGCATCTACGATATTCTTCATGCCAACGGTATCATCCGTATCGACTATATCATCTCTAAGGATAAGAATGGTAAAGACAAGGTGAACATGCTGGAGATCAATACCACTCCAGGTATGACCGTTACCAGTTTCATTCCTCAGCAGGTTCGTGCAGCAGGTCTTGATATCAAGGATGTGCTCAGCGAAATCGTGGAGAATCAGTTCTAGAATAACAAACTCATATATGGTTCTGCGATTTTTTCGCAGAGCCATATATATTAATAGGTATATATTATGAATATCCCTCAAGAATTTGATACCATCCGTCCTTGGGAGCCTGAAGATCTCCCAGAGGTATTCGACCGTTTGCTTTCAAACGATCAGTTTAAACAAGTGCTTGCCTATCTCTATCCACAAGTACCTTTCGAGATGATTGCCCAGAAGTTGAAGGCATGTAAGACCAATCTGGATTTCCAGTTGGCTTTTGCTTACGATTTTGTTCATGGCATTCTGAAGAAGGCAGCAACAGGCTGCGAGATGGATTGTACATCGCTCGATAATACCCGTAATTATACTTTCATCAGTAATCACCGTGATATCGTGCTCGATTCAGCCATCCTTGATGTCCTTCTTATCGATAACGGTTTTAAGACCACCTGTGAGATTGCCATCGGTGATAATCTCCTTTCTCTTCCTTGGGTCAAGGACCTGGTACGTGTCAACAAGGCGTTTATCGTAGAGCGTGCCCTGAGCATGCGACAGATGCTGATGTCGAGCAAGCGCCTTTCTGACTATATGCATTTTGCCATCAAGGAGAAGAACGAGAACATCTGGATAGCCCAGCGCGAGGGTAGGGCCAAGGACAGTAATGACCGCACCCAGAAGAGTATCCTCCAGATGATGTCGATGGGCGGTGAGGGCAGCATTATCGACCGCCTGAAACAACTTCATCTCGTACCGCTCTCTATCAGTTACGAATATGATCCATGCGATTTCCTGAAGGCAAAGGAGTTCCAGCAGAAGCGCGATAATGCCGATTGGAAGAAGGGACCTATGGATGACCTGGTAAGCATGCAGACCGGTATCTTCGGTTATAAGGGTCATGTGCATTATCATGCAGCTCCATGTCTTGATGATTATCTGGACAGTCTTGATCCTGATATGCCTAAGCAGGATATATATAATAAAGTAGCCGCCTACATGGATGAGCAGATATTCAAGAACTACCGCCTCTATCCGGGCAACTATGTGGCTCTTGATTTGCTTGAAAACTCAGCTGCTCATCAGGCAGAATATACTGCCGAAGATAAGGCAAAATTTGAAAAATATATGGCTGGTCAGCTTGCGAAAATTGACCTTCCAAATAAGGATGAAGCTTACTTGAGAGAGAGAATTCTCGAGATGTATGCCAATCCTGTACGTAATTACCTTGCTGCTCAATAGCGGCAAGGTAATACTTTTTCTGTTTGATGATGTTGGAAACTGTTATTATCTGCCTGTTTTAATCAGACTCCTAATTGGTAATTCATAAGCTGTTTACGACAGACAGTTAACAGGCAAACCACAGACAGCCTACTGGCGCTATAGCCGCTAGTGGACTGTTCGCCTAGAACAGCCTTCCCCTTTGCCTTTGTTTCGTTTTTATGCGAAGCTTACGAAGAAATACTCTTCACTCTTCACCTTTCGCTCGGAATCCCTTGTGTTTATCGGCATTCCGAGAGGTGAAGAGTGGGTGAAGAGTCGCTGATAACTCTTCACCCCTTGAAACGCCCTGTTTATGGGCGTTTCAGGGCATAAGGTGAAGAGTGAAGAGCTTTTGGCTGTAAATTCCTGCATTTATCAGCATTTATTTCTGTTCTTGTTTTTCTGCAATGCATTCCATTTCTATCAGCCAGCCTGGTCGGCATACTTTTGCCTCCACGATGATGCGGGGAATCTGTGGATAAAACTGCTGCATCAGTCTATCTACCGTGTGATAGTCGGAGATGTCGCGCAGATAGATGATGAAGTATTGGATATCATTCATCGTGGCATCGCCATCTTTCAGCAGGGCGCCGATGTTCTCAAGCAGTCTGCCGGTCTGGCGCACGATGTCTCCTTCATAGACCACATCTCCATGCTTGTCGATACTGGCTGTACCGGAGATGAAGTATTGTTGCTTGAACTGCTGGCTTCCTTCTGGATGGAGAGTATGGGTAGGTAGCGTAAGCCGGGTTCCTCGTTCGAAGGCTACTCCATATTCATGGGCAGGATTCAGATGTTCGAGTGCCTGAAGATACTTCTTGTCCTCTTCCTTGATATGGGGGATGGTGAGGAAGTCGATGGCTACAGCTGCATGGCGTACCGGAGTGGCGCCACCGATACCTGTGCTGGCGATGTAGTGGGTGTCGGCTGTCAATCCCTCTTTATCGAAGATGTCATTACGGGCTTCTACTACGCCTTGATAGTTTACATCGATGTTGGTGACGTATATCCAGGTGCGAATCAGGTTGCGTTCCATTGTCATATCCGTACCTTCGATAGTCTTCAGGTATTTATTGAAGAGAAGACGGGTCTGTTCGTACGAATCCTTTCCCTTAGCCTCCTCCTCTGTAAGGCGAAGACTGTGGAAGAGAATGGAAGTCTGGGAGTCCGTTGTCTTGATCAGCAGACTCACCTTGCTGCCATTCAGTGGAGTCTGTTCCACGATAGTGAGGTTTGCGCCTTTCAGAAACTCCTGATAAAGGAGAGATTCTTCTAACTCTTTTATCTGGTTCTGGGCGTCGCTGAGGAATACCTTACAATATTGCAAGGTACGGTTTTCCAGTTTCTCTGTATCGAGAAAGTTACCTAGTTTTAGATACAGAAAGTTAAGGCGATCATTGAATGAACCCTTAGCTTCTGGTGAAAGTATTATGTATTTGTCCATCTTGTTTTTCTTTTTTTCGCCGGCAAAGGTACGGATAATATATGAGATATAAGAATATAGACAGGATGAAAAGATGAAAATACCGAGAAATGGGGATAGGATGATGTGGGATAGAACGAAAAAGAGGGAAGTAAAGGCTTGTTTTCCTTTACTTCCCCCTATCTTTTTCTTATTTCCTGCTTTAGAGTGATTCGAGCATACGCTTGATGACAACCTCGGCTGAAATCTCACGGTTGGCTGCCTCTGGAATCACCAGACTGTTCTTGCTCTCAATGACATCATCGGTTACAATCAAGCCACGGCGAACTGGCAGACAGTGCATGAAGCAACCATCGTTGGTCCAGCTCATGTGCTCCTCGTCGATGGTCCAGCTCATATCCTTGCTCAGGATTTCGCCATACTGTGCTGGGTCTTTCACGCCCGGACAGCTCCAGTTCTTGGCATAAACGAAGTCTGCACCTTCCAAAGCCTTCTTCTGGTCGTACTCTACCTTGGCATTGCCTACGAACTTAGGATCGAGTTCGTATCCTTCAGGGTGAGTAACCACGAAATCAACATCGGCTGCATTCATCCATTGGGCGAATGAGTTTGGCACAGCCTGAGGCAAGGCACGGCAATGAGGAGCCCAGGTCAGGACTACCTTAGGACGAGCCACCTTCTTATGCTCCTCGATGGTGATGAGGTCAGCAAATGCCTGGAGAGGGTGAACGGTAGCAGTCTCCATAGCGAAGACTGGGCGACCGCTGTACTTTACGAACTGGTTGACGATGGTTTCGGCATAATCGTAGTCACGGTCTTTCAAACCGGCAAAGCTACGAACACCGATAAGGTCGCAGAAGCTACCCATCACAGGGATAGCCTCCAGCAGGTGCTCGCTCTTGTCGCCATCCATGATAACGCCACGCTCTGTCTCCAGTTTCCATGCACCGGCATTCACATCAAGTACGATAACATTCATGCCTAGGTTCATCGCAGCCTTCTGTGTACTCAAACGGGTACGGAGGCTGTTATTGAAAAATATCATCAGCAAGGTTTTGTTCTTGCCCAACTCCTGATAACCGAAACGGTTTGCTTTCACTTCCTGTGCCTCGGCGAGTGCTGCTTTCAGGTCGCCAAGGTCTTCAACATTAAAGAATGTCTTCATTGTTATTTCGTTTTTTATTTGTTATTTCTAATATATATTGCTCTTGAATCTTTCTTCTTGAATCTTGATGTTTGCAAAGTTTGCATGCAAACCTTGCAAACATGGCAGAAACTAAGACTTGGTACGGAGAGGGTACGGAGCAGGTACGGAGCGGGTCTTGTTAAGCTCTTGTTTGTCCATTTCCTGTAATCAACCACTTGTAGGTGGTAATTTCTTCTAGCGCCATTGGTCCGCGTGCTCCAAGCTTTTGGGTACTGATGCCAATCTCTGCGCCCAATCCGAACTGTGCGCCATCGGTAAAGCTGGTAGGAGCGTTTACATAAACGCAGGCTGCATCTACCATTGCCTGGAACTTCTTCTGGGCAGTTTCATTGTTGGAAACGATGCTCTCGCTGTGTCCGCTTCCGTAGGTAGCGATATGGTCGAGCGCCTCATCTTCCGAAGCTACGGTCTTGATACCCATCTGCATGCTGAGCCATTCGGTGTTCCAGATGCTCTTCACGTTGGCATCAGCCTCTTTCATCTTCGCTTCGCTTTCCTCTGCCTTATATAATAAGGTATCAGGATAGTGACCCTTTAAGGCTTCGTAAGCCTTGGCATCAGCATGAATCTTGGTTTGCTTCTCGGCGAGTCCTTCACAGAGGGCAGGGAGGTCGCTTAATCTGCTTTCGTGAATCAGCAGACAGTCGAGCGCATTGCATACGCTCACTCTTCGGCACTTGGCATTGGTGATGATGCGCTTGCCCATCTCCAGATCGCCATCCTTGTCGAAGTAACAATGTACCACGCCGGCTCCGGTTTCGATAACCGGAACTTTGGCAGTATCACGGACGAAGTTGATGAGCTTCTTTCCTCCACGAGGAATGCAGAGGTCAATATAGCCCACGGCATTCAGCATTTTGCCGGTAGCTTCATGGGTAGCAGGGAGCAGTGTAACAACATTCGGATCAATACCAAAAGTTATCAACACCTTGTGGATAAGTTCGACACCCGCTGAATTTGAGGCGTTTGCGTCCTTTCCTCCTTTCAGTACACACGCATTTCCACTCTTGAAACAGAGTGAGAAAACATCGTAAGTCACATTAGGACGGGCCTCGTAAATCATGCCGATAACTCCGAATGGAACGGCAACTCGCTGCAGATGCAAACCATTTTCGAGTGTTTTGTCTTTGAGAACTTTTCCGAGCGGTGAGGGCAGGGTACTTACGTGTCTCATATCCGATGCAATATCTTGGAGTCGTTGCTCTGTGAGTTGCAATCGGTCGTAGAGCGGGTTCGCCTTGTCCATCTTCGCCAAGTCTTCTGCATTTGCTTTCAAGAGCGCAGGAGTTTCTGTGATGATAGCGTCAGCCACCGCCTGCAGGATTTCATTACGTTGTTCATCAGTTAGCAAACCAAGTGTTTTGCTAGCTGCCTTCACTTTTTGGAAAGTCTCTTTCAGTTCCATTCGCTATTTCCTTTCTTATTTTTTTGATAAGATATTTTGTAATGTGTTACGAGTTCCCTCTTAACAACGGCAAAGGTAAGCATAAATATCGGAAATTGCAAACTTTATGCAAGAAAAAGTGATAGTTTAATAGATAAATGGATAGTTATACGGAAAATGAGATTTAAAAAGGTCAGGCAGCGCCTGACCTTTTGGGGGGAGCAAAGAAGATTCAGCAGACAGTGTCTGAAGAATTGTTAACTCTTTGAATTTCAGATAGAACTTCTTGAAAGATACGATTTTATATCGAAAAAGCAATCTTTCTCTTCACTTTTTTCGATAAAAAGTTGCAGATAATAATTGTATTTCCAGAAGAAAGTAGTATCTCTGCATCAGAGTTTGTAGTTGTACAACTATAGTGTATAAGGTTGTACAACTATGAGGTGTAAGGTTGTGCAACTATAAAGTGTTGTCACTATAGTCAGCAGATGTGCTGACTGCAGTCGGCAGACCTGCTGAGCCTAGTGGCAAACTCAGAGAAGCAGTATTCTCTTACCCAAGAAACTGTCTCCGCTAACTCAAGAAACTATCTCCGTTAACCCGAGATTCAGTATCCGTAAGCTTAAGCAACCATATTCTCTTACTTAAGCAACCATATTCTCTGGCTTGTTAAAGCAGTTAGGGAATCTACATATCCATAGTGTAGTTGTGAAGATATTCTCAAGCATCGTTCAAATCACGTAAAGGGAGGCGCTCTTTTACGAGCTTTATCTTTAATGCCTTGCAGAATGCTTTCAGAACAGATTCTGTTGCCATCTCCTCCAACTTAATATAGTTAGGACGTTTAGAGAACAAACAAGTCATCCATTGTTACTACCGACTGAACATCCCAGGCATAAGGATTGTCGGATAATCCCATGGTCGTAATCATTGTAAGATGCACGGCTTTTTCGGTACCAGTCTCTTGGATGAAGCGCTCTCGCTTGTTTTGTAAACTCGCATCTATCGTATTAGTTATCTGAAATGGAGCCTTGGAGTATTTGATTTCACAGAGATTGATGACATCATCGCTCCTGTCTATCAGCAAGTCGATCTGTGCTCCCGGCTTATCCTTGCTCCCAGCTACACTCCAAGAATAAACCGTGGTGATAACTCCTTGAATGCCTAGCTTTGTCTTGATTTGCTCCACATGCTGTAGGCATACTCGTTCAAAAGCCAAACCGCACCACGTGTTGTACTCGGGTTTGCCGGTAATCTTGGTCCAATATTGTGCGTCATTGATATAGCTGTCCTTGATAAACTTATAATAAAACAAGGTGTAATTGTCCATTAACTGGAACAAGGCATTCTTAGCTTTCATTCCGATGCAATTATATTTTCGGATAAATCCGCAGTATTCCAAGTTCTCTAAGTATTCCGTCAACTTGCCATTGTCGGTCAACTTGGTTGCTTGTAAGATTTCTGTTCGGGTCATTCCGACTTTCTTGGTTGCCAAAGCATCTACTATCGAGAGATAAGGCTTAGGCTGTTTGAACAAAGAGTCGTATAAGTCATCAAACTCGTGACGAAGATTGCCATCCTCAGAGAAAAATAACTGGTTGATGTTCTGTGCCAGACTCATTCCCGGTTTCAGTTGAGACCAATAAAACGGAACACCTCCCATGATCATATAGCCTTCCAAAACCTGTCGGCGATTAAAGCGCAGTCCCATTTCTTCGGAATAGAGTTCGCATTCCCTTAAGCAAAACGGTTTCAGATGAATACGGACAGACACTCGGTTGTGCAATCCACCATGATTTTTAATCACCTTATTGATAATCCATGAGGTAGCACTGCCGCAAACGATGAGGAGAATATCCTTGCGGGCGGAAGCCCATCCATTCCAGAAATGTTCCAAAGCCGAAAGAAAATTGGAGCGTGGAGAATCCATCCATGGCATCTCGTCGATGAACACTACTTTCTTGGGGATAGTAGATTGTGCCAACAGTTGCCCCAACCTGTCAAAAGCATCATACCAATCTTTTAACTTCGACTGTTTCTGTTTGCTATATGATGTGAGTGAACGGTTGAACTCTGCCAATTGTATGCGATTGGTCTCATTTGCCAATCCTGTATGATAAAAGGCAAAGTCATTGTTGAAGGCCTCCCTTACCAGGAAAGTCTTTCCCACTCGTCTGCGCCCATATATGGCAACAAACTTCGACTCATCTGCAATCAATGCTTGATGAAGTGTCTTCAGTTCTTCTTTTCTACCTATTAACATAGTTCAAATAGTTATATTTCTGGGGCAAATATACGAAAAAATAGTGAGATAACGTGCGGAATCTATCTTTTTTAGATACATTCCGCACGTTTAAAGTATATTTTTAACGTTTGTTACTATAAAAAGTAAAGAAAAGAGTATGCGGAATAGCCCAAATATGAAGCGATATCTAAGAAAATGTGCTTTAAACGTGCGGAATGTGTCTTTTTTAAGCACATTCCGCACGTTTAAAGCACATTTTCACTGTCGCAGAAATACTCGGGACTTTCATAACCTTGGTAGATGAAAGGATTTGTTAATTTCCTGTTACTTAGTTTTATACGCCATTACATCTTTAGTGTTACAACTTTTATGTAATGGCAAAGGTACAACTATTTCTTGAATGGGCAAAAGATAATGAGGGTGTGTCATAAGTCTATGGCGCACCCTCTTTTAT
>NZ_QSAV01000052.1:0-24611 GCF_003465495.1 Segatella copri
AAAAGAGGGTGCGCCATAGACTTATGACACACCCTCTTTTTGGGGGAGGTGCAAGGATGTAAGAATAACAAACGTAAAAAAGAAAATCAAAAAAATGCAAGAAAATTTGGAAATATGCCCAAAAAACAATACCTTTGTCTCTTGAATGTCCTATACAGCAGTAAGGGCTGGTTCTAATGATACCTATACAACAAAATATTATCAACCTATGATAGAAAGATTATTATCTCTATTGTATATCTGGTGTTTCGCTACACTTACATCATGCTTTGCTCAAAAGGAAAGCATCAGTGAACTGTATGCCCAACTTGATCGGGCTATAGAGCAATCCCAGCACTATACCAAACTGAAAGAAAGTAGCATCGCTCAGTTGAAGGAATTGATTCATCAGGAGAATAATCCGAAGTTGCTCATCAATACTTATCGCAAGATCTATTCAGAATATAAGTCCTACCAGAGCGATTCTGCTGTGGCTTATATTCAGAAAGCCATTGTATTGGCTCAGAAGGAGGGACTGCCGGCTGAAGTTGCTGGATTGAAAAGTCAGTTAGCTTTGCAGTATTCTACAGCCGGAGCTTTTGCTGAGGCTTTGGAGGTGCTCAATCATATAGATAAAAAGACATTGGATGAATCGAACCGGAAAGATTATTTCATCGCCTATTACCATGTCTATGGTGAGTTGGGCTTTTCTAATATACATGTAGATACTGATTTAAGTCAGAATTTCTTTAGTCGTCAGAATGCATATCGGGATACTTTGTTTGCTATCCTTCCACATCATAGCGAAGATTATCTCATGCGTAAAGAGGTGATGCTTACCAGTCAGAATAAATGGGATGAAGCATTGAAGGTGAATGATGAACGGTTGAATTTATGTAAGGAGGGGAGTCATGAATACGGCATCGTAGCCTACTATCGCTATCTGATTTACCGTTCTCTGAAAAACGAAGAAATGAAGAAATATTGGTTGCTAAAATCTGCCATTTGTGATGTGAAGTGTGCTATCAATGATCAGGCTTCGCTCTGGATGCTCGCCGATATTCTGAGTCAGGAGGGAGATGTTGAGCGTTCTTATAAATATATCAACTTCTCCTGGAATGCCAATAAGAGTTTTAGTACGCGTATTCGCAGTTGGCAGATTTCGCCAGTGCTTGGTACCATCGATCATAATTATCAGGCACAGCTCAAGAAGGCAAACCAGCGTCTTGTCTTTGCCATCATCTGTGTCAGCCTTCTGGTTCTTTCTTTAGGTGTTCTGGCTTTCTATGTCAATAAACAGAAGAAATATGTTACCATAGCGAGAAATGAACTGAAGAAAACGAATGAACAATTGGAGGAACTGAATAAGAAACTTTCTGCTACCAACGAAATGTTGAAGACTTCGAATGATAAACTGAATGAGTCAAATGGTGTGAAGGAAGAATATATAGGCCAGTTCCTGGGAGCATGTTCTCATTATATAGACAAACTGGATAAGTTGCGTCTCCATGTCAATAAGATGGTAAAGAACTGTGAATATCAGGAACTTTATTCAATGACGAGAAGCAGTGAACTGAAGGAACACGAGTTGGGAGAACTCTATGCAAATTTCGATAAGGTCTTCCTGCATCTGTTCCCTGATTTCGTGGAAGACCTCAATAGCCTTCTGAAGCCGGAGGCACAAATCCATCTTACTGATGCAACAAAGTTACCGGCAATGGTGAGGGTATTCGCCTTGATAAGACTGGGTATTGATGACAGTACGAAGATAGCAGATTTCCTACATTATGCAGTTAATACGATATATAATTATCGGGCAAAACTGCGTAATGGAGCTATTGGTGAAAGAAATGAATTTGAGAAGAATGTGAAAGAATTAGGAACGATAAAAGGAAAAGGTTAATATATAAAATCAAAGAGGGTGTGTCATAAATACAGACACACCTTCTTTGTTTTTTATTACAACTGATAGAATTTGGTGAAAGCCTTCACGCAATATTCGTGGTCGATAACGCTACCGGTTTCGCGGCAGCTGTGCATAGCGAGGATGGCATTGCCCATATCCACACCCTTCAATGGGATGGAAGAGGCGAGGATATTGCCCAAGGTGCTGCCACCTGCTACATCGCTGTGGTTTACGAAACGCTGGCATGGTACACCGGCTGCATCGCAGATGTTGGCGAAGATGGCTGCTGATACAGCATCGCTCGCATACTTCTGGGCTGCATTGAACTTGATGACCGGACCACCGCCCAACTTAGGATGATTCGTAGGGTCGAATTTTTCGCTATAGTTAGGATGCCAGGCATGCGCATTATCGGCTGAAATCATGAAGGCACGCTCTACTGCCTGATAGTAAGCCTCTTCTGTATGGCTCTGTGCCAGGGCGATGCGCTGGAGCATATATGAAAGGAATGGACTTCCGGCACCCTGCTTGGTCTGAGACCCCGTCTCTTCATTATCGAAGATGGCGAGAACCTGGGTGGTATCATTGGCATCTGATGCAATCATTGCCTCTATGCCAGCCCAGCACATCGATAAATCGTCGAGTCTTCCTGAAGAGATAAACTCATCGTGTACACCGAAGGTGCAGGCTGGAGTGGCATCAGCCAGGTAGAGATCGAAATCAAGAACATCCTCTTTCTGGATATTCAGTTCGTTGGTTATCACATTCATCAGCAGGTTACCCTTCTCCAGTTCTTCATTGATGATGCCGAGGATAGGGAGTACATCCTTCTGCTTGCTCAACTTCACACCATCATTCACCTGACGGTTGAAGTGGATAGCGAGATTGCTGATCTGCAGCAATGGGCGCTTCACATGAAGAAGGAGCGTCTGGGGATTCATCGCATTCTCGCCCTTCACGATAACTCTACCTGCCAGGGTGAGCGGACGGTCGAACCAGGTTGACATGATTGGACCACCATAAACCTCGGTATTCAGTTTTACGATACCGCCCTCGCAAAGCATCTCTGCATTTGGCTTGATGCGGAAGGTAGGCGAATCGCAGTGGGCGCAGATCATGTGGAAACCGGCATCTGCCAAAGGTTTCTTTCCGATTTGGAAGGCGTAGATGGAAGAGTCGTTCTTGGTAACGAAGAACTTTTCACCCGCTTCAATCTTGCCCAAAGGCTCCTGTGGGTTCATACGGCGGAACCCGTTCTTCTCCAATTCCTCAGAGATATTCTTTACTGCCAGGAAATTCACTGGCGATGCGTCTAGAAAGGATAATAATCTTTTGATCATAGTCTATATCTTTATATTAATATCTTGCAAAGATAATAGATTTTTTTCATTTTATCTCATTATTCTATTTGTTTTTCATTTTTTTGTATTATCTTTGTCCCCAAATAAGATCAATGAAAGAATTATGAAACGATATAAATCCTGTACTCTAATTATATTGCTGCTGTTGGCATCGGCTCTTCAGGCATATGCGCATATTTCCAGAAATATGTTCATGCTTTCCAATCTCAATACAGACAATGGTCTTTCCAGCCCTCGTGTTTATTCTATTGTCGAGGCAGAGGATGGTGCCATGTGGATAAGTACTAAGCGTGGAGTTGACCGATATAATGGGCAACAAGTAACCAATTATACTTTATACACAGAGATGCCGTATAGTGATGCTTGTGGTAGAAGTATTAAACTGACTAAGGATGCGCAACATCTGATTTACGCCTATGACAACAAGGGAAAGGTGTATATATATGATAAGAGGAAAGATACATTTGTTTTGAAATGTAATCTTCAGAATATTTTAGGTGGAAGTATCGTGTTGAACGAACTGTTGGTAGACGAAAAGGGCAATTTCTGGTTAGCTATGGATAGAGGCATTTATTGCTTATCAGCAGCTACTGATGGAAAGGAGATAGTTCGGGAGACAGCTAAGGGTAGGTTTGTATTGAAAAATACCTATATTAATCATATCCAATTTATAGGTCAGAAACTCTTGATAGGAACATTTAAAGATGTTTATTGCTATTCGATGTCTGCCCGGAAGTTAGAAAAGAAGATTAGTGGCAGTTCTGTAGTATCCTCTTATCATGATATTGTGGGACATCGTATCTGGCTGGGTACTTTTCACGAAGGAGTTAAAGTAGTGGATGATCGTACTTGGAAGCTGATAAAATCTGCTGATTTCCAATCTTTGCAAAACATTCCTAAAATTCCCGTACGTTCAATCATTTTATATGATAAGCAGACTCTTCTGATGGCTGTAGATGGAGCTGGAATATATGCTTATGACAGTTCGAATAAACAAACCAGACTCTTGCTTGATACAGATGGACGTCCTGGTAATGTGCTGAATGGTAATGGCTTATATACCTTGTGCTGCGATCGTTTCGGCGATTTATGGACAGGCTCTTACTCGGGAGGAGTAGATTTGGCAATACCGATGAAACATACATTGGAATATATCACACATGAATATCTCAACAATCAATCACTGATAGATAATTGTGTGAACGATGTTTTCCAAAGCCGTGATGGGAAAATATGGTATGCCACAGATAAAGGAGTAAGTGTCTATGATGCGCAGACTCGTCTTTGGCATCATGGATTATATAATAAGGTGGCGCTTACGATTTGTCAGACTGTAGACGGCAGAATTCTAGTTGGTACCTATGGTAACGGCGTATATCATGTTCATGCTGATGGCACTAGTATGCCTGCTTATTCTGTGGAAACAGGAATGTTGAAGAGTGATTACGTATTCAGTCTTTTTACTGATAGCGATGGTAATATTTGGGTGGGATGTTTGGATGGAGATATGGCTTGTTTCCCTTCAGATAAATATAATTTGAATGGAACGGGAAAGTCGGTATTCTATCTGCCTGTCAACGAAGTGCAATGCATCACGGAATCACTGGATAAGCGTTTTATAGCTGTAGGAACTTCGCATGGAGGCTATTTGATTGATAAGCGTGAACCTTTGCATCCTCGTCGTTTCTTTTATCCTGAACAGTATCCCGGTAAAGACATTAATTTGTTTGTCAACAGTATGGCTTTTCAGGATTCCCGTCATATCTGGATTGGAACGGATGGAGGAGGACTCTATGATTATGATTTCCTGACAAAGAAGTTTAAGCGTTATACTAATCAGGACGCTTTGCCTTCTAATACTGTTTATGGACTTATAAAAGGTATTAATGGCAATTTGTGGATCAGTACGGATAAAGGATTGGCGTTCATGAAACAGGGGAAGATAGTAAACCTCAACATCTTTAAGGGAATGGAACGTGAGTATAACCGAATGTCTGTTGCGTGTACTTCAGATGGCACGGTGCTTTTTGGCAGCAACGATGGAGTTGTCGCTTTGACTCCTATGTTTGCCAAAGGTTTGAATTATGCCGCTCCACTTCGTATTCATAGTGTTGAGGTTGAAGGTGTCGAACGTTCCGATTACTGGAATGAATGTCTCTTTGAAATGTTGAAGGAAGGCAAATTGAGTCTTAGCCATAATGAGAATACGCTGGTTGTTTCTTTCGAGAGCATCAATTATCAATACCAGTATGATATTCAATATCAATATTATTTGGAAGGATACGACCGTAATTGGAGTAAACCATCTTCTAATCAGTTGGCACGATTTGTAAATTTGCCTTCGGGCAGCTATGTGCTTCATGTAAAGGCTATCTGCAGAAGTAATGGTAGAGAATTGGGAGAAACAGCTTTGGAAATTCATATAGCCCAACCTTGGTGGAATACCTGGTGGGCATGGATTATCTATCTCTGTATTTTTGCTGCCATCTTATATTTTGTCTGGCAGTATTACAAAGAGCGCTTACAGCGAAAGTATTATGATGAGAAAATCAATTTCTTCGTTAATACTGCCCATAACATACGTACTCCTTTGAGTCTCGTGTTGGCTCCTCTTGATAATCTGGCTAATGATTCCAGCTTGAGTGAGAAAAGCCGTGGATTCTTGGATATGGCGCATCGCAACGGCAACAAACTATTGAAGATGGTTACAGAATTGCTTGACTTCCAAAAGGTAGAGCAGTCTGCCGAACAGGTTCGCCTGCAAGATATAGAATTGCCGATGCTTTTACGTGTGCAGTTGGAAAAGTTTGTATTGGCAGCTCAGGAGAAGCATATTCAACTGTGTATTGAAACGTGTCCGCAGCAACAGATTCATTCTGATGTCAAAATGATGGATCTGATATTGGAAAATCTTCTCTCGAATGCTATCAAATATACACCTCAAGGTGGAAAGGTTACGTTGTCGGCTTCTGTTGAAGGCAAGATGGCTATGATTCATGTATGTGATACAGGTATAGGTATTCCAAAGGCCGAAATTAAGAGTATCTTCAAGACCTTCTTCAGGGCTTCTAATGCGATAAATTCTCAGGAAATGGGAAGTGGATTAGGACTGATGCTTACACGAAAGCTTGTAGAGAAATTAGGAGGAAAGCTTAGTTTCGTAAGTGAGGAAGGAAAGGGTACTACTTTCTGTGTGAAGATGCCATTAGGTCATGTAACAGATTCTTCTGTTCGGCTTGTTGGAGAAAAGAAAAATGTTGCAACTGAATCTTCTTTAGCTGAAGATAAGCATGATGAAACTTGCCAGACTGTGTCTTCTGCGGTTCTGCAGGATGCTGATGTTTCAACGGATACACTTCTTTTTGTCGATGACAATGAAGATCTTCGCAAATATATCAGAATGACTTTTGGTGATTCTTATCAAGTAGTTGATGTAGAGAGTGCAGAGGCTGCCTTGAAATATTTGAAAGAGGGCGGGGTATGTGATATCGTTGTTTCTGATGTCATGATGCCGGGAATGCACGGAGATGAGTTCTGTCGCAGCATCAAGGAAAATAAGGAAACATCATGGCTGCCTGTTATCCTGCTGACTGCTAAGGCTGGTCGTGACTTTATGATAGAGGGACTCGGACTTGGTGCTGATGACTATATAGCCAAGCCATTCGATACTGCTATTCTTGCGAGTAAGGTTGCCAGTATTTTGAAGAATCGTCGCCGGTTGAGTCAGTATTATATGGACAGAAGCCTTGCTCTTGTTAGAGGAGAGGTTGCTTCTGGGTCTGCTTCTTCCGAGCAGATTGTGGGTTCTGATTCTTCCGATGAACACTTGAAACCTACTGGAGCTTCTGAAGAGAAAAAGGATGATACTATCTTGAATAAGCAAGGCCAGACATTCGAAAATGTGGCAGAAGCTGTTCTGGATCCACAAGACCAGGCTTTTGTAGATAAAGCTACCCGTTTGGTGTTGGCTCATCTGAGCGACACAGACTTTAATATCGACCGACTCTGTAGAGAGATGGCGATGAGCAGAACGCTTTTCTATGGTAGGCTGAAGACTCTTACGGGCCAAAGTCCGCAGGATTTTATGCGTTTGATACGTCTGGAGCAGGCTGCAATCTTCCTGAAACAGGGGGATAGTGTGCTGGATGTATCTGTGAAAGCCGGTTTTGTAAATGTGAAGTACTTTAGTACTGTATTTAAAAAGCACTTTGGAGTTTCTCTAAGTAAGTATCTGTAAATTAGAGTTTTAAATCCAAAGAAAAGGTTTCTGTTTAGACGATATGTCTGAATTGAAACCTTTTTTTGTTTGTTATCTAACCCTCTGAAAGTTCCTTTTCTTTATCTTTGCAACCAGATTCTGTTACGTAAGTTAAACAGTTATTTAAAAAACGAAACAATAACAATATAAACATAAAAATGAAAAGGAACTTTTTGAAAATTAGCCTCTTTTTAATAGGCGTCTTCACATGTTTCTCATGCGAAGCAAGTACATTGCCCTCATCCGGCAGTTCTGATGGTGTAGGCGAATCCATACCTACTGCCCAGCAATGGAATAAAGATGTTGTGGGGTGGAATCTTGGCAATGAATTCGAGTGCTCAGCTCCTGGACAGGATGGTGAGTCGATGCAGATTGGCAACCCTGATGGTTCTATCCATGCAGAGACAGCCTGGGGCAATCCCGTTGTTACCAAGAAGATGATACAAGCCGTGAAGAAGGCAGGTTTCAATGCCATCCGTATTCCAATCCGTTGGCAGTGCCACATTACCAACGCTCAGGCGATGAGCATCGACAAGGCTTGGATTGCTCGCATCAAGGAGGTGGTGGGCTGGTGCCTTGACAACGGTTTGAAGGTTATCATCAATGTGCATCATGAAAAATGGCTCGAAGGTCGTCCTACCTATCAATATAAGGAAGAAAACTGCCAGAAGCTTGCGCTCCTCTGGATGAATATCGCTTCTGAGTTTGCCAATTATGATTATCGTCTTGCTTTCGCAGGAACTAACGAAGTGCATATCAAAGATAACTGGGGCAAGCCTACTGCCGAGAACCTCGAAGTGCAGAATGCTTACAATCAGATATTCGTGGATGTGGTTCGTGCCACAGGCGGCAACAATGCCAAGCGCCACCTCATCTTACAGACTTACGTTTGTAACCCATGGTTTGGCATCGAGAATGGAGATTTCATCATTCCGAAGGATGCCGAAGGCAATGGCAACAACTATATGAGTGTGGAATTCCACTACTATCAGCCATGGAGCTACGCCGGCGATTGCACCTACGATTACTGGGGTGATGCCTACAAGGATGCTGGCAAGATACCTGCAGACAACGAGAAGACGATGACGGATTTCTTCGACAAGGTGGTGAATACCTGGAGCAACAAAGGACTGGGTATCGTTATAGGAGAGTGGGGAGTAACCGATCACTATAAGTCAAACTCAGAGAAAGTGCATGAAAACATGACCTACTACTGTAAGTTCTTGACTACGGAGGCTCGCAAACGAGGCTTCTCTACTTTCGTTTGGGACAACAACCACTTCGGCAACGGCTCTGAGAAGTATGGCATCTTCGACCGTTTCAAGAGTATGAAGGTGAATGCTCCTTGGATTCTCGAAGGAATCTTTGGGAAAGAATAATGTTAAACTAAAAACAAAAATATCAATTATGAGAAAGAAAACTATGTTTCTCGGCCTGCTCGGTGCAGGTTTGATGTGGATGCCTGCTTCTGCCATTCTCGCTGCCCAGATGAACAATGCAGCGATGAGCGTTCAGCAGAACCAAGGCATCAAGGGTACAGTGGTGGATGCCACTGGCGAAACCTTGATTGGCGCTAGCGTGAAGGTGGCTGGTACAACCAATGGTGCCGTTACCGATATAGATGGTAACTTTACGTTGAACTGCAAGCCTGGAGCAACGCTCGAAGTGAGCTACATCGGTTACAAGACGATGACCGTGAAAGCTGCTAATGGCATGAAAATACAGATGCAAGAGGATGGTAAGGCCTTGAATGAGGTCGTTGTTACCGCCCTTGGTATCAAGCGTGACCGCAAGGCTTTGGGCTATGGCTTGGAGGAGGTTAAAGGTGAGGAACTTACCAAGGCGAAGGAAACCAACGTCATCAACTCTCTTTCAGGTAAGGTGGCTGGTCTCGTTGTGCAGAACACCGCTGGCGGTGCTTCTGGTTCTACCCGCGTGCTTCTTCGTGGTAATACAGAAATGGCAGGCAATAACCAGCCTCTTTACGTGGTGGATGGTGTGCCTTTGGATAATACCAACTTTGGCAGTGCTGGTGAAGCTGGTGGTTATGACCTCGGTGATGGTATCTCTGCCATCAATCCTGACGATATCGAGACGATGACCGTATTGAAAGGTCCTGCTGCCTCTGCCCTCTATGGTAGCCGTGCTTCCCATGGTGTTATCTTGATTACGACCAAGAAGGCGGAGAAGGATAGAATTTCCGTGGAGTACAATGGTTCTTATACTATCGATACCCAGTTGGCTAAATGGGACGACATCCAGGAGGTATATGGTGCTGGCTACAATGGCGAGCTTCCTACATCCAGTACCTCTGGTACCAATGCCAGTTGGGGTCCTAAGGCCGATGACTTCATGTTCAAATATTTCGATGGCGAGGAACGTCCATTCATGATGCATCCAAACAATGCTTCTGGTTTCTTCCGTACAGGTTTCACCACTCAGAACTCTGCCATCCTCTCAGTTAATTCCGGTAAGACGGGTATGCGTTTCTCTGTTACGGATATGCGCAACAAGGATATCTTGCCAAATACCAACATGAGTCGTGACAACTTCAACCTCCGTGTGAATACCTCAGCAGGTCCTGTTGACTTCGACTTCACCGCCAACTATACTCGTGAGAAGGTAAAGAACCGTCCTGCCCTTGGTGACTCTCAGAGCAACGTGGGTAAGAACCTCATGACCCTGGCTGGTACCTACGACCAGGCTTGGTTGAAGCACTATGAGGATGCCGACGGCAACTACTCTAACTGGAATGGTAACGATCAGTATAACAAGAACCCATACTGGGATCTCTATAAGAACAGCAATACATCCGACAAGGACGTGTTCCGTTTTACGGGTAAGGCAATCTGGAACATCAACAAGCACTTCAAGTTGCAGGGTACTATTGGTACCGACATCAACAGCATGAACTTCGAGGACTTCATCGCCAAGACAACTCCAGGAACTCCTGCCGGAAAGCTTACCGACCAAATCTTCAACAACCGCACACTTAACGCCGAGATACTCGCCCTCTACAACAACTCATGGGGCGACTTCGATGTCAACGCTACCGCTGGTGGTAACATCTTCAAGGTGAACAACAAGACCACTACAAACATCGGTCTCAACCAGCAGATGAATGGCATCCAGAATATCATGAACTATCAGGAACAGAACACTCGTGAGAGCATGTACAAGAAACAGATCAGCTCTCTCTATGCCAGCGCAAGCCTCGGCTACAAGCATACTTACTATTTGGAGGGAACCCTCCGTGGCGATAAGTCGTCTACGCTCCCTACAAATAACAATACATACGTATATCCATCTGTATCGGGTAGTTTGGTTTTCTCCGAGTTTATCAAGAACAAGAAGTTCATCAATTATGGTAAGATTCGCGCATCTTGGGCAAAGGTAGGTAGCGATACCGATCCATACCTGTTGGCACTCAACTATACCACGGGCAAGTACAGCTACTCGGGTTATACCATCGGTATGATAGCCAACTCAACACAGCCAAACAAGGATTTGAAGCCTACAATGACAGGTTCTTACGAGGTAGGTTTGGAGATGAAGTTCCTTAACGGACGCTTGGGCTTAGATGCCACCTATTACAACCAGAACTCCAAGAACCAGATTTTGAGTTTGGCTTCAACCACCACCTCTGGCTATGCTTACCGCCTCATCAATGCCGGTGAGATTCAGAACCAGGGTGTCGAGATTGCCCTCAATGCCCGTGCCTTGCAGATCAAGGACTTCGCTTGGGACTTGGGTGTCAACTTCTCGAAGAATACCAACAAGGTGAAGTCGCTCACCGATGGCATGGACTATTTTGAGCTTGCCAAGGCCACATGGTGCGGTGTATCAGTAGGTGCTCAGGTTGGCGAGAATTATGGTGCTATCCGTGGACACGATGTTGTTCGCAATGAGCAGGGACAAGTTGTCATCAATGCAGCCACAGGACTTCCAATGGTTGACCAGAACGTGAAGACCATCGGCAACTCTTCTTGGGATTGGACTGGTGGTTTCTATACCACATTCTCTTACAAGAACTTCCGCCTCTCTGCATCCTTCGATGTGAAGGTAGGTGCCGACATCTACTCTATGTCTATGCGTTCCGCATATCAGACAGGTAAGGCTAAGGGAACATTGGCAGGCCGTGAGGAGTGGTACTCTTCTGAGGAGGCTCGCAAGGCTTCGGGTATGGACCTTGCCGCATGGCGTGAAGCAGGTAAATGCAAGGGATTAGTCGTAGATGGTGTCATCGACAATGGCGACGGTACTTATCGCAAGAACGACATCGCCGTGAACCCTGAAGATTACTGGAAACATGTGGCAGAAGGCGTGCAGAGTGCCTTCGTTTACGACAACTCTTACGTGAAGTGTCGTGAGATTACTTTCGGCTATACCTTCCCAGAGAGCATCCTGGGCAAGTATGTCAAGGGCTTGACCGTATCCTTCGTGGCTCGTAACCCATTCATTGTTTGGAAGAACATTCCTAACATCGACCCAGACTCCAGCTACAACACCTCAGGTCTCGGTCTGGAATATGGTTCCCTGCCATCTCGCAAGAGTTATGGTTTGAACGTGAACGTGAAGTTCTAGTCTCGAAAAAATGAATCAATTTCTTTAGAAGAGTTCTAATATATAATAAGGTAAGAAAATGAACAATATAATCAAGAAATATATAGGTAAGAGCAGCCTGATGATGGCTTTCGCCCTGATGGCAACCGGCACTGCGATGACTTCTTGCTCTGATGATACCTTGAGCAACATCAATACCGACAAGACCAAGGTGAGCGAGCTCGACCCTAACGCACAGTTGACAACAGCTTTGTTGCAGACTTACGGTGACTTCAGTCTGATGGATACCTATCGTAACTATATAACTGGTTTTCCACAGTATTTTGCTGGTGGTTGGAATGTAACCAATTACGCTGGTTCTAATTTCAGAAAAGATGATATGACCCGTCGTGTCTGGGACCGCTATTATGAAATCAGTATCAAGAACCTTGTGGATGCCATCCACAATTCTGCTGACAAGGCAAACTTGAATGCGGCACTTCGTATCCATCGTGTCTATCTCACGGCAGTTTTGGCAGATACCTATGGTGACGTGCCTTGTTCGGAGGCAGGTCTGGGTTATATCTCAGGTATCTCCAACCCTAAGTATGATACCGTAGAGGAACTCTACAGCTGGTTCTTTGATGAACTTGACGCTTGCGAGAAGCAGCTTGGCACAGGTACCGACCACATTTCTGGTGATGTCACCAGCATGGGTGGTGATGTAGCTAAGTGGAAGAAGTATGTCAATGCACTCCGTATGCGCTATGCCATGCGCATTTCCGATGTTAATCCACAGAAGGCAAAGGAGGAGTTTGAGAAGGCTGTGGCTGCCGGTGCTATTGCCAGTGCAGCAGATGATGCTTATATCAAGTATGCTGATTCTCCATTTACCTTTTATGATGGAGCCAACGACTACGATTTCCGTGCCAATGCATTGAGCGAGACTCTCTATGGTCAGGATCCCACATCGCCTACCATGGTATGCTCTACCTTGTTCTATCAGTTGCAGAATACCAACGACCCTCGTCTCTATCGCATCTGCCGTCACTACTACAATATCAAGCGTAGTCAGGTGAAGCCAGATAAGGAGCAGAACATTGACTTGACCGATGATTTCCTGGCTTACTTCCAAAGCAAGAACCTCGGTGAGGAGCCTTGCAACCCTGGTGCAGCCTGGTACACAGACTGGATGAATGCAGCTACGTTGGATGACCTTCCTACTTTGAAGAAGTATGCAGAGATAGACGCGAACACTTATGCCAACTCTGATTATATAGCCCGAGCTGGTCGTCCTTGCCTGAACATCGACTTCGAGATGCCTTCTTGTCCTGGCGACTTGATGAGCTATGCTGAGGTAGAGTTCCTCAAGGCTGAGGCTGCAACCAAGGGTTGGAATGTAGGTGGTGGTGATGCTGAGAGTCACTACGAGGCTGGTGTTCGTGCCAGCATGGAGTTGCTCAACAACTACTATCTTACATCCAACAAGATTTCCAAGGAAGAGATAGATGAGTTCATTGCCAACAACAAGTTGGGTGACAATCCTAAGGAGACCATCAACACCCAGGCTTGGATTCTCCACATGATGAACCCTTCTGAGGGTTGGGCTAACATGCGTCGCTCTGACTATCCTGCCATCTTGAATCGTGATCGCTTGACCAAGGAAGGTTTCACTTATACGGATTCTAACTGGTCAATGCCTGTCCGCTTGCAGTATCCTGAGTTGGAAGCTCAGTACAACAATGCCAACTACAAGGCTGCCATCGACCGCATGGGTGGTACTGACGATTGGCACAAGCGCCTCTGGTGGGACAAGGCTGATGTAAAACTTCAGCCAGACTTCAATCCTCCATTTGGAAAGGGATATAGCAAGTAGTGTTTAATGTTAAGTGTTAAATGTTAAGTCTTATAGGACAATAGAATAGAATAATTAATTATGAATAAGACAATGAAACAATATAAGGGAAAAGTCTTGAAGGCTATGATGATGCTCTTAGCCGTGGGTTTCGCACTGGCTGGTACATCTACCTTGTCTTCTTGCTCTTCTGACGATGAACCATACTTCACTGTCAGCGAAGATGACAATCCACGTATCTTGAACACCGACTTGGCTGATTCCAAGATAGACCGCAAGACTAATTATAAGATGGAAATCAAGGTGACTCCTGTTCACTATACCACTGTGACATGGTTGCTCGACGGCACTCAGATTGCCGAAGGTACTACTATCGACCAGCCTTTGCCTTTAGGTGATCATGAACTGAAGATTGTGGCAACCACCACCAAGAATAAGACCACATCCCGCACCTTGAAAGTTACCGTGACTCCTGCTGCCGATGACCCAGCTTTGGGTACCAATGCCAGCGAGCTTTGGGTAGCTCCGGGTGCTGAGACCACTATCCATAATTGCAAGAATCTCGGTACAGTTACTAAAGTAATGGTAGGTGGCAAGGAAGTAGCCTTCGAGGCCCTCGAAGAGGGCACAGCCTTGAAGCTCACAACTCCTACAGGTTTGGAGAATGGTGACTATGATATCACTTTGGTAGATGGTGAGGGCAACCAGTTCTCTGGCGGTACCATCAAGGTAACTACAGAGCCACGTCCATCTATGGAGACTACCCTCTGGGAAGGTCATCACTATGTATCTTGGGAATTGGGAGATGGTGACCCTAACAAGAGCTTCAACCTCATCAAAAAGGACCAGGTAGCTAAGTGGAAGGAGGGGCAGATCCTCCGAGTTTACTGCTCGATGAAGGATGACGATACTTACCATCAGATCAAGCTTGCCACCACCTCGTGGACCGACTTGACTTCTCCATACGACTTTGGTAAGGGCAATGTCGTGAAGTTTGAGTTGACCCAGGATGCACTCGACAAGATGGCTGCCGAGAATGGGTTCATCTGTGTGGGACATGGCTATTATGTAGATAAAGTAACTATTGAATAATATATTAGAAAGATTTCCGCTTTTATCATAAAGCGTCAAACCTTTACTGTTTATGAAGAAAATTTTATTATCTATTTCATTATTGGCATTGGCTTATACAGCCAGTGCCAATGTTCCAGTTATCAAGAGCGACCCTAAGATTGAGGCTCAGGTAGAACAAACCCTGAAGAAACTCACCTTGGAGGAAAAGATAGGTCAGATGATGGAATTGGTGACCGACCTCTTTGGTGCCAACGACAAGAACGGTGTGTTCTATATCGACGAGCACAAGACCGATTCTATCCTTTCCCGCTATAAGATTGGCTCTATCCTCAACGCTCCAAATACTTGCGCACCAACCGCCAAGCAGTGGGAGAAGTACATCGCGCAAATCCAGAAGATCTCGATGAAGCGCATCGGCATCCCTTGTGTCTTCGGTCTCGACCAGAACCACGGTTCTACTTATACACAGGGCGGAACCCTCTTCCCGCAGAACATCAATGTGGCTGCCACCTTCAATCGTGAGATAGCTCGCCGTTCGGCTGAGGCTACCGCTTATGAGACTCGTGCTGTGAGCATACCTTGGACTTACAGTCCTACCGTTGATCTCGGTCGTGATGCCCGTTGGCCTCGCATCTGGGAGAACTTTGGCGAGGATTGCTACCTCAGTTCAGAGATGGGCAAGGCGATGGTCTATGGTTTCCAGGGCGAGGACCCAAACAACATCGACCAGTATCACATTGCCACTTCAATGAAGCACTTCATGGGCTATGGTGTGCCTTGGACCGGTAAAGACCGTACGCCAGCCTATATCTCTCCAGCCGACTTGCGAGAGAAGCACTTCGCTCCTTTCCTGGCGGGTCTGCAGGCTGGAGCCTTGACCGTGATGGTGAATTCCGCTTCCGTTAACGGTATGCCGATGCATGCCAACAAGGACATCCTGACAGGATGGCTGAAGGAAGAGACTGGATGGGATGGTGTGCTCATTACCGACTGGGCAGACATCAACAATCTCTATACTCGTGAGATGGTGGCAAAGGACAAGAAGGATGCGCTCCGCATCGCCATCAATGCTGGTATCGACATGATTATGGAACCTTATTCTTGCGATGCTTGTGGCTATCTTGTAGAACTGGTGAAGGAAGGTAAGATTCCGATGAGTCGCATCGATGATGCCTGTCGCCGTGTGCTTCGCATGAAGTACCGTCTCGACCTCTTCAAGAACCCAACCCAGAAACTGAAGAATTATCCTAAGTTTGGTGGCGAGGAGTTTGCCAAGCTCGCCTTGGAGGGAGCTACCGAGAGTATGGTGCTCCTGAAGAACGAGGGTAATATCCTTCCTTTGCAGCATGGCAAGAAGATTCTCCTTACGGGTCCTAATGCCAATCAGATGCGCTGCCTGGATGGTGGATGGAGCTATACCTGGCAGGGACATCGTGCCGATGAGTTTGCCGGCAAGTACAATACCATCTATGAGGCATTCTGTAATGAGTATGGCAAGGAGAATGTCATCTTGAACCAGGGTGTTACCTATAATGAGAAGGGAAAATACTGGGAGGAGAACGAACCTCAGATTCAGGGCGCAGTGGCTGCAGCGAAGGATGCCGACGTCATTGTGGCTTGCATTGGCGAGAACTCTTATACAGAGACTCCGGGCAACCTGACCGACCTTTGGCTTTCAGAGAACCAACGCAATCTGGTCAAGGCTTTGGCTCAGACAGGCAAGCCTGTCATCTTGGTGCTGAATGAAGGTCGTCCTCGTCTCATTGCTGACATCGAACCATTGGCACAGGGCATCGTCAACATCCTTATCCCTGGCAATATGGGCGGCGATGCCTTGGCAAACCTGGTATCGGGCAAGTCAAACTTCAGCGGCAAGATGCCTTACACCTATCCTAAGGAAATCAATTCGCTCGCCAACTATGACTTCAAGAAGAGTGAGGAGGTGGGTACGATGGAAGGTGCTTACGACTACAATGCGAAGATTACCCAGCAGTGGGGCTTCGGATATGGTTTGAGCTATACCTCTTACAAATATAGCAACCTGAAGGTTTCTCAGTCTGATTTCCGCCACGGCGACATCATCAAGGTGAGCGTGGATGTGAAGAATACGGGAAAGGTGGCAGGCAAGGAGAGTGTTCTCCTGTTCAGTAGCGATCTCATCGCTAGTATGGTGCCTGATGGCCGTCGTCTCCGTGCCTTCGACAAGGTGGAACTTCAGCCTGGTGAGACCAAGACCATGATATTTGAATTGAAGGCAGACGATTTGGCCTTCGTAGGTTGGAATGGCAAATGGAGATTGGAGGAAGGCGACTTCAAGTTGATGATAGCCGACCAGAGTGCTGATATCCATTGCACTGATACTTATCAGTGGCCTACTGCCAACCGATAATGTATATTTAAAAGATGATTTAAAGAAAAGAGCGTGCCAGGAGTGGTGCGCTCTTTTTGTTTGCATCGTAAAATGCAGAAGAGTTAAATATCTACAAGAATCCCCCATGATGTTTGGTGTTATGTCTTGAAATGATTACTTTTGCAAATCATAATTTTTGCAGATTTACAGAATCATTCAAAACAAGGATAAATGGAAATAGTAATTGGAATCATCATAGGGCTTGCCATCGGATTCTTCGTAGGAAAACTGATGGAAGCAAAATGTGCGGGAGAGGAGAAAACACAGCTCGTAGCGAAGGCTCAGGTGCTGGCGGCTAACATTGAACAGATAAAACTACATCATGCTTCTGAGCTTCAATCAATGAAATCTCAAATGGAGAACGAGCGGCTGTATGCGGCGAAACTCAGGGCGGAAAGCGACCAGCAGTGGGCACAGAAACTCGAGAGCCTGAAGCAGGAAATGCAGCGAATGACGATAGAACAGCAGAAGGTGGCGGCTGAGCAGTTGGCTGCCAAGCAGTCGGCTCTGCAGGAAAACAACCGTCTGCAGATGGATGAACTCCTGAAACCTATCAAGGAACAGTTTGCTGATTTCAAGAAATCGGTAGAGGAGAGCAAAACCCAGAACGAGGTGAACAAGAAGGAACTGCAGAACACCTTCGAGGCAACGATGAAACTCTTCCAGCAGGAACAGCAGCAGGCTGTACTGAACCTGAAGGAGCAGACCGAGAAGATTGGCTCCGATGCTGCCAACCTGACCAAGGCATTGAAGGGCGACAGCAAGATGCAGGGCGACTGGGGCGAGATGGTGCTGGAAACCATCCTGGAGAACAGCGGACTTCGTAAAGATGAGGAATTCTTCATTCAGGAGAATACGAAAGATGAAGAGGGAAAGAACTATCGTCCGGATGTCATCGTCAGATTCCCGGAAGGCAGAAGTGTGGTCATCGATTCCAAGGTTTCGCTTACCGCCTATTCCGATGCTCTGGCAGCTGAAGATGAGGCTGAACAGGAACGCCTGATGAAGGCACATGCGCTGAGCGTACGAAAGCATATCGATGAACTGGCAGCCAAAGACTATTCCAAACTGGTGGATGATGCCATCGGCTTTGTACTGATGTTCATCCCTAACGAGACCAGCTATATCGCAGCCATGAAGCAGCAGCCGGATCTCAGCCGTTATGCTTATCAGAAGAAGATTATCATCATCTCACCAAGCAATCTGCTCATGGCACTCCAGCTTGCCTATAATCTCTGGCAGTATGACCGGCAGAACAAGAATGTGGAGAAAATCGTGAAGACGGCTGCTGACCTGTATGATAAGGTGGCTGGCTTCGAAGATACCTTTATGAGTGTGGGTGATCTGATAACCCGCCTTTCGGGTACCTTCGACAAGGCAAGAAAGCAGCTTTACGATGGAAGTGGCAACGTGATGCGCAGGGTGGAAAGCTTGAAAGGTCTCGGCGTAACGCCGAAGAAGCAGATTAAATCGCTGGAGGAATCGTAACATTTTCTTTTCCTGGTCTTACCATATTGTTCAAAAGTATTTGTTAATCGTTCAATTTTTGAAATTAGTTCTCTAAAAATGAGCGGTTTTCGATTTTTCTTTGTACTTTTGCCACGCCTATTCGGAAAGATAGGCGCATACATGGAACAATCAAAAAAACGTATAATCATGAAACTGAACGAAATTCTTTCTCGCAGCTTTAATGCTGCAGAATGGGAAGCTAAGGGTTATGAGCTTCCTAAGTATGACATCGCAGCCGTAGCTAAGAAGACTCACGACGAGCCTACTTGGGTTCACTTCGGCGCAGGTAACATCTTCCGTGCGTTCCCGGCTGCTATTCTTAACGATGCACTTAACACCGGCAAGTACGATCGGGGTGTTATTGTTGCAGAAAGCTTCGACTACGAAATTATCGACAAGGCTTATCGCCCTTACAATAATCTCTCTCTTCTCGTCAGCCTCCAGAGCAACGGAACCATCGAGAAGAAGGTCATCGCTTCTATCACAGAAAGCCTCAAGGCGGATAAGCAGTTTGGTGAGGACTGGGCACGATTGGTTCAGATTTTCCAGGCTCCAAGTCTGCAGATGGTAACTTTCACTATCACAGAGAAGGGATATTCTTATAATGATGCAGATCTGGCACGTGGTCTTGATGCAGTATTTGCTATGGGTAAGCTTACCGCTCTTCTCTATGAGCGTTATAAGGCAGGCAAGTTGTCACTTACTCTTCAGTCTACCGACAACTGTTCTCACAACGGCGACCATGTAAAGGCTGGCGTCAAGGCTTATGCAGAGCGCTGGGCACAGGATGGTATTGTTGAGGCTGGATTCCTGGATTACATTAACGATGGCAGCAAGGTAACCTATCCTTGGTCTATGATTGATAAGATTACTCCTCGTCCACACGAGAAGGTCCAGGCGATGCTCGCTGAGGATGGTTTCGAGGATAACAATACGATTATCACCGAGAAGCATACTTTCACCGCTCCTTTCGTAAATGCCGAGGAAGTGCAGTATCTCGTTTGCGAGGATACTTATACCAACGGTCGTCCGCCATTGGAGTTGGGCGGTGCGCTCTATACCACCCGCAAGACTGTAGATGAGGTTGAGACCATGAAGGTAACCACCTGTCTGAACCCTCTCCATACAGCGATGTCTATCTATGGTTGCATGCTCGACTATACCTTGATTTCTGCCGAGATGGCTGATGAGGACCTTCGTGCCTTCATCCAGAAGATAGGTTATATCGAGGCAATGCCAGTAGTAACAGATCCAGGTGTATTGAACCCATACGAGTTTATCGGCACTGTTATCAACAAGCGATTGCCTAACCCGTTCATGCCTGATGCTCCTCAGCGCATCGCTACCGATACCAGCCAGAAACTCTCTATCCGTTTCGGTGAGACTATCAAGAAGTACATCGACCGTGGTCTCGACAAGAGCAATCTCGTGTTGATTCCTCTGGTATTGGCAGGTTATGCCCGTTATCTCAAAGCATTGGATGATAACCTGAAGCCATTCGAGCCATCTTCTGACCCATTGTTGGCAGAACTGCAGGCCATCGTAGCTCCTCTGGAGGTAGGCAAGGCAGATCAGGACTACTCTTGCCTGAAGAATCTCTATTCCCGCAAGGATGTGTTCGGACTCGATCTCTACGAGGCTGGCTTCGGTGAGCAGATTGAGGGCATGGTGAAGGAACTCTTCGCCGGCAAGGGTGCCGTAAGACAGACATTGCATAAATATGTTTCTGCAAGATAATTCATTTTTAAACTTATACATTATATAATATATATGGAAAGAACATGGCGCTGGTTTGGCAAGAAAGATAAGATTACACTTGCACAGTTGAAGCAGATTGGTGTTGAGGGCATTGTTACCGCATTGCACGATGTTCCTCTGGGTGAGGTTTGGACACGCGAGAAGATTCATGAACTCAAGGAGTACATCGAGTCTTATGGTATGAAATGGAGCGTGGTAGAGTCTTTGCCTGTGGTTGAAACCCTGAAATATGGTGGTCCTGACCGCGACCATCAGATTGAGGTTTACAAGGAAAGTCTCCGCAACCTGGGCGAGGAAGGCATCAAATGTATCTGCTACAACTTTATGCCGGTTTTGGACTGGGCACGTACCGATTTGGCACACGAGAATCCTAACGGAGCCAATAACCTCTATATGAACTGGGGCGAGTTTGCCTACTTTGATATCTATATCCTGCAGCGTGAAGGCGCTCGTGAGGATTGGGCTGAGTTCTCTAAGGAGCACAAGTGGGGCAGAGACCTCGTGGCTGAGGCTGATAAAATCAAGAAGACTTCTACACCTGAGCAGGATCATGCCTTGGTAGAGAACATCATCATCAAGACTCAGGGCTTTGTATCCGGTAACTTCAGCGAGGGCGATTCTGCTCCTGTCCAGAAGTTCCGCGACCTGTTGAAACTTTACGATGGCATCGACAAGAAAAAGTTGCAGGAGAACATGAAGTATTGGCTGGAGGCCATCATGCCTATCTGCGATGAGTACGATATCAACATGTGTGTTCACCCAGACGATCCTCCTTATCCTGTATTCGGTTTGCCAAGAATCATCGGTCGTGCCGAGGATATCCAGTGGATGCTCGATGCTGTGCCAAACAAGCACAATGGTTTGACTTTCTGTGCAGGTTCATTCTCTGCTGGCGAGCACAACGATTGTGTGGCGATGGCTAAGCAGTTTGCCGACCGAACTCATTTTGTTCATCTGCGTTCTTGCTACATCTTCCCTAACGGCAACTTTACAGAGGCTTCTCACCTGGGTGGTCGTGGCCATCTCATTGAACTTTGCCGCATCTTCGAGAAGGCTGAGCAGGAAGGCAAGTGCAATTCGGGCCGCAGATTGCCTATGCGAGTAGACCACGGTATGACCTTCACTGATGAGCCAGGTGGCGTATTCGATGAGAGCAATCATGGTCACAATGCCGGTTACACTCTCCTCGGCCGTATGTTTGCCATGGGTCAGATTCAGGGTGTCATCGCAACAGTAGATGATGAACTGGGCATTGAGTATAAGCAGCCGGGATTCTATGATTAGTTGATAGCTTATAGTTTATAATTTATAGTTATAGGCTTAGGCTATTAAGTGATTTGAAATTCAGGTTAGATAAAATACGAAAAGGCTAGTGTGCGTTTTTGCATGCTAGCCTTTTTTTTGTGTGCTGATTTTTTGGCTATTGGCTAAATATGCCGCTCATTTTAGCCAATAATGCTTAAAAATAGGTATTATTGGCTGAAAATTATATAAGAAATAGCCAATAATTACTTTTTTCTTGCTATTTTTGCAAATGGTTAGAAATTAAAGCAGGAGAATAAAAAATGAAGAATAATATCATAGGCAGAAAGAGTGAACAGGATACCTTGGCACGTATATACGAGTCAAGGCAGTCGGAATTTGTGGCAGTATGCGGACGCCGCAGAGTGGGGAAAACGTTTCTTGTGCGCGAATATTTTGAGCAGGAAATGGTGTTTCAGACATCAGGATTGGCGGGCGGAAACACACAGGAGCAGTTGAAAAACTTCTTTTATACGCTTCGACGTTATGATAGGAATGTAACCTCTGTTCCCCACGACTGGCTCGATGCTTTCGAGATGCTTATCTCTTATCTCGACTCTTTGAACGGGATAGAACGTAAGGTGATTTTTCTTGATGAACTGCCTTGGATGGATACTGCAGGCTCTAATTTTATCTCTGCCCTGGAGCATTTTTGGAATGGATGGGCCTCTGCACGTCGCGACATCGTTCTCATTGTCTGCGGCTCTGCCACTTCCTGGATGATGGATAAACTTATCAATAACCATGGCGGACTTTATGGTCGTCTTACTCATCGTCTTTTCCTGCAGCCTTTTTCTCTAGGGGAGTCGGAAGCATTTCTGAAGACCAAGGGGATGATGTTGTCCAGATATGAACTGGCTGAACTTTATATGATATTGGGAGGAATCCCATATTACCTGAATCTTTTGGACGAGCGGTTAAGTTTGGCTCAGAATATAGACCGTCTGCTGTTCAATCCCAATGGGCAGTTGTACAATGAGTTTACGATTCTCTATCGCTCTCTGTTCAAGGATTCAGAGGCATACGTCAAGGTGGTAGAATGCCTGAACGAGCGTGGTTATGGCATGATGCGCTCGGAAATAGCCGATGCCACAGGGATGAAGTCGGGCAAATCGTTGACCACGATTCTCGACAATCTGGAATCTTGCGGTTTCATCAGAAAGTATGTCAACTATGGCTGTTCTACCCGAAAGTCTCTCTATCAGTTGGTAGATTTCTTCACCTTGTTCTATTTCCGTTTCCTGCGCGATAGTTCATTCCGTAATCTTCTGTATTGGAGCAAGTTGCAGCGCACGCCCCGTTTTTATGCCTGGGCTGGAGTCTCTTTCGAGATATTGGCGATGAATCATATCGACCAGGTGAAGCAGCGGTTGGGAATTTCTGGTGTGTCTACCCAGTTGTATTCCTGGCGAAGCAAGAGTGATGCCGGGGCGGCGGAGCGGGCAGCCCAGATAGACATGGTGATAGAGCGTGGTGACAATACCATTAATCTTTGCGAAATGAAGTTTTCGGAGAGTGAGTTTGCCATCAATAAGGATTACGAGAAGATTCTGAGAAACAAGATTGTCCGCTTTATGGAGGAAACGAAGACCCGAAAGTCGATACAGCTGACGTTTATCAGCAGTTACGGTCTTCAGCGGAATATGTATTCGGGCATTGCCCAGAATGAAGTGGTGCTTAATGATTTGTTTTAAGCACCACCTCCTCAACATACTTCACCAGCGAATCCTTGCCATTGAGGAGATAGAAGTCTACACGAACCACGTGGTTGATGTCGGCATTGCCCTTCACCTTTATGTGTCGGGTCTTGCTGTACATCATCGTGTCGCGGCGTGAAGGATAGGATACGAGCTCGATGAGGTCTTTGGTAGAGTTGCTGCCCACATAATAGATACCTACACTGTCTTTTCCGTTCTTGATGGCAGCAATCTTCGCCATCTTCTTGGCATGAGCCGCAGAGGTATCTATCGGGTAAAACTCGCTGGCAGCTACCGTGTCGCCGTCATGCTGGTCGGGTGCAAACTTGCAGCTGGTACCCATCGTAGTGATAATGGATGCAGCAGCCAGGACTGCCACAAAGTATAATATTTTCTTCATTGTTATTTCCTTTCTTTTCTTTTAAAGAATCCTGTTTTGTTCGCAAAATGCGTTATCGGCTGCAAAAGTACAAAAAATAACTCGAAAAGCCATACCTTTTTTATCTTTTTCCTTTTAATACTTCGGATGGAGAGACGTGTGCTGAAACTGGGCGGGAGGAGTTATGGGGATAGCATGGAAGGAGCGGTATGGAAGGAGTTGGAAGGTATGGATGGAATGGATGGAAGGAGCGGTATGGAAGGAATGGATGGAATTCCGTGCAAAGATACAACTTTTCTCTGATACTGCCAAATTTGGGGGTGTGATAAGGAAATGTTTGAACTATGCTTTCAGATTGAAAGTAGTTAAACTTCCTTACTCATAGTTTTGCGGGTGACAACTCATAGTTTTACGGGTAACAACTCATAGCTTTGCTCTCTTAAAGTATAGAGCTAAGCAGTAAATCAGGTGTTTACGAGGGTTATGATTTTTTTACTGCAATGACTCAGTTCCTCAGTTCCTCAGTTCCTCAGTTTTTCTCTGACCCTTCACTTTTTATTTTATTTAGAAGTTTATTATAT
>NZ_QSAV01000053.1:0-24397 GCF_003465495.1 Segatella copri
CGAAAAGGGTGCGCCATAGACTTATGACACACCCTCATTTTTGGGGCAATTGATCCAAATCAAGGCAAAATTGAACCAATTTGAACCAATTCAGTTTCATTTATTTTATATATCTTTGCACCCAAAACATGAATTAGCTATCAACGTAAATTGATATGCTTAACGATTGTATAAAGTAAATGAAATATTCTTAGAGATGATATGACAATAATACTTATCATATTAATAGGAATCGGAGCATTTGTACTTCTCGGCATTCTGGGCTGGGGAATACAGCTTTTGGGATTTCTCGGAGGACTCTTAGGTGAAGGCATCACTGGATGCATAGGATGCTTCATCAAGTTCTTCTGGGTGATTCTGCTAATCGTTATATTTATTGCACTGATACAATAATCAGTTCATTTAATCTTAAAAATAATAACCATTATGACATATTGCAAGAAATGCGGCGCAATGCTGCAACCGGGAATGAAATTCTGTACGAAGTGTGGACAACCTATTGACTTGCAACCACAGGCTCCAACCCAGCCACAAGGAGTTAGCAAGCCTCAACGTCCTCAACCACTGAAAGCCATAGCTCCTCAGCAGCCTATGAAGCCTCAACCTATGAGACCTCAAGCACCGGGTATGCCCCAAAAACCGATGCAGCCCCAGCGCCCAGTAATGCCTCAGTCTCCACAGTCTCCACAAGCCCCTCAGTCTCCACAAGCCAGCAAGGGTATGTTCACCAATGCCGTTCGCTCTGTAGCAAACGCCATGACTGGTGGGGCGCTCAATCGCCAGATTGCAGAAGAACAGAGAAGAGCCATTAACCAACAAGCTACTGAAAGCCAGTCGGAAATCCGTGATGCCAGAAATGCGCAACAGCAGGCTGAACAGGCACAGATTGCAGCCGAAAGAGAGGCTGAACGTAGCCGCGACCGTCGCAGTATGGAAGCTGTTGATGGTGTTGACGTGGTAAGAGGCAGAACCATCTGGAATATCCAACCAGGAGAAATCGCTCGCAAGATTAGCGAACGGGAACTCGACGAAATAGAAAAACTGAAAGGTATCATCGTTCAGGAAGGTTGCACCGCCATCATTTTTGCCAATGGTGAGCTGGTTTCAACCCTCTCAGCAGGTGCATACCTCTTTTATAAGTCTGTAGAAGAAGAGCAGGCTGCTATCAAGAATGCGGTAGAAAAGGCTGAGAAAGATATGGCTGAAGCCGAAAAGCGTGAACGAGACCGCAAGCGCCAGGCTGAGCCTACCTTCCGCCAGCTCGGTATCGTAGGAGAAGTAGGCCGTGGCTTCAACTGGCTCGGTCGCATCATCTTCGGCGAAAAGAAAGGTGAACAGAAAGAAAAAGCCAAGAAGCGCCAACTGGATTATGCCCGCATCTTAGCCCGCATCACCCAGGCTCCTATCCTGTCGGTCTATATCGTCAGCAACCGTTTCATCACCCTCACCTTCGGTGGAGCAATGAACGAGAATGGCGAACTTGCCTTTCAGCCATACACCATTCCGATGGACATCCATGATGTGCAGATTGGAGTATCTCTCCAGATGAGCATCAGCGATATTCATACCTTCGCTACCAATTATCTTACCGACCGCAACAGCGTAACAACTAGAGAATTACAGCAGTTGCTCAATGGTACCGTAGAAAACCTGTTGCGCCAGGAACTCCGCAACCAGAACTACGAGTCTGCCGGACTGACTGCCGAAACTGTAAATGTACTGAAAGAGAAGATCCGCCAGACCATCAACCAGCAGGTATTCGGCATAGAATGCACTCAGGTTCTGAATATCACCGACAGCAATCAGGACTTTGAGCGTTTCCGTCAGGTAGAACGCCAGCTCTATAACACAGAGAAGGAACTCGACTTCATGCACCGCACCGGAGAATTCCGAAACCGAATGGAAATTGAGGCCAACTCCCAGCAGATTTCTTCTGCACAAAACGCCGAGGATTTGCGCCATGCCCTCCAGGGCATCAACAAAGACCAGTTGCTCCACGATGATGAGTTGGAGGAATTCGTCCAGATGCTCGAAAGTCAGAAGCGCATCCGCCAGGCTAAGACCCAGGAAGAGGAGTTCGAAGCCCTGGAAGACCTCCGCAAGAACCGTCTGGTCAAGCAGGAGGAAATGGAAGTGCTCGAAGATGAACTTGCACACAAGAAGATTCCTCGTGAGGAAATCACGGAAATCATGCGCATCCAGAGCCAGCAGAACATTGACACAGCCCGTCTCAAGGCAGAATGGGCACTCGATGATTCCCGAACCGACCACGACTGGGAACGTGAAGATCTGGAACGCCGTCGTAACTGGGGCATCGAAGATGAAGAGCGTGAACGCCAGTGGATGCTGGAAGAAAAGGAATACAACCGCGACTTCAACCGCAAGGCGAAGGAGGATGATTACGACTTCCAGCAGATGATGCGTCAACGTGAACTGGATAAGGAAGACCACCTCCTGGCACGCAACGAAAAACTGGAAGACGACCGCCTTGCCTATGAGCGCAACCGCCAGGAAAAGATGGACGATGACCAGTTAGAAGCCAATCGCCACCAGCGTCAGATGGACAAGCTGCAGCAGATGGCTCAGATGCAGGTACAGCTCGACCAGCAGAAATATCAGCACGAAGAAAACGTAGCCACCATTCAGAGCAATGAGCAGATGAATCGTGACAACCATTTCGCCAATATGACCGCCGAACAGATTCGTGCCGCACAACTCTCCCACCTCACCGGAGATGCACAGGTAGCTATGGCAAACGCCTATAGCGGCGAGAAGGAAGCCGAAAACCTGCGACAGACTGCAGCAGAAAAAGAAGCGATGATGCAGCAGATGCTACAGATGCAACAGCAGAACAGCAATGCCCAGATGGAAGCCATGATGAAGATGGCCGGCATGATAAAAGATACAGCCACCGGCATCAGCGGCGCCCAGCAAAGCCAGCAGCAACAGCGCATCAATCAGTTGGAAGAGGAAAACCGACGCCAGCAGGAGCGAGTAGATCATACCCAGGATGTGGCTATGAACAACATCTCGCAGGTAAGCACTGCTGCCGCCAACAATCTGAACGCCTTCAATGGCGGACTCGGCGGAAATACTGCAGGAAGCCAAGCAGCTCCACAACAGGCAGCTCCTCAGCAAGAATTGATAGAATGCCAGTGCTACAACTGTGGACACACCATCCACATTGCACCAGGCACTCCAAACTGTCCAGACTGTGGCGCACCGTTCCAATGGTAAGCCCTCTCCAGAAAATGCAACAAGAAGTCTAAACATATAAAGTAATCAGACTATGAGCGATATTAAACTTGATGGTGATGCGGCTGTAGTAGGCGGAATCCATTCCGACTCCCACAATACGCAAAACAACTATAACACCTCAACAACAACCCATACCACCAACAATAGTACAGTTAACAACCAGACTGTATATGAGGCACAGAAGACTCAGACTGAGATCTATCAGCAGAATGAGACTCTCTTTCTGCAGGCTGTGCAGGAACGACTGGTGGATGGCAAGTTGGATAATCAGAAGTTGGCAGAGCTCAACCAGTTGAGCATCCAATGGCATATTGCTCCCCTAAGAGCCAACCAGATCATAGATCAGGTACGTCAGAACATCCATATCCTGCAAGGCAGCAAGGGCAACGAATTCCTGGCAGAGCAGATTCTGACCGAGGTCTTCAATGCCATCCAGACCAACCATACCGACATTCTGAAACGCAAGTTCAACAGTCTGGAGCAGTTGGCACGTGTGATGACGAATGATAACAACATCCAGTTCTACTATCATCTGTTGCTTGCCTCGATGTATCCCGACAAGTGCGCCCTTGCCTTCTTCGGTTCCCGTACCGATAACTACTGGCAACTCTTCTGGGCTCATGTAGCGTTCATCAAGACCGGCAATATCGACAATGCCACCGTGCTTCTGCCAAGAATGGGCGGTTTCGGTTGTCCGCAAGGCGACATCGCCCTGCTGATGGCTCTTGATAATCTTGCCGACTATCACAAGAATGGCAAGCAGGATTACTACAGACAGCAGACCATTCAGTATCTCGACCAGGCCGTGCAAAACGGAATGAGTGAACCGCTAAGTGCCCTATGGTATGCCGTGAAGGAGATGTTGGAGGATAAGCCTCAGCCAGAAGAATGGTATCAGTTCTATTGCGATACGACCCTTTCGGAATTCATCCCGAAGGAGAAGAGCAAGATGGCTGTACCACCTCAGATGCCTACACCTCCTCCTATGCCAAAGTTTAATGCCCAGAACGTGAAGCTCAACCAGATGAGAGGCTTCAATCCTCTGCAGGCTGCCAATAATATGGGACTGGGAAGCGTCAATGCGATCAGTCAGCAGCCTCAAATGGCAAGTATGCCGGGCGGTGCAACTCCTCCACCTATGCCGGGAGCCTCATCGGTTCCCCCTATGCCGGGAGCAGCCCCAGTACCTCCTATGCCGGGACAAAGCAAGGCGGCTCCACAGCCGGAAGCCGTGCAGATGGCATCAGAAGCTAGAACAGCCGATGAACCCATCGACCAGCCCGACCCCTTGGAAGACCACTACGGCATCATCCTGACAGATGGCAATGCACTGGCTAGAAAATACGGTTGCACCATCCAGGAGGTATATGATGTCTTCAACGACTTCATACAGAATGCCTACGACCAGCAGATGTACTGGACATTCCTCGACATCTCGCAATATGGACTGGATTCCACCCATGAGACTCCATCCTGGATAGAATGCAATGAAGCAGTATCCCGCTGCATCGCAGACAACAACCTGACAGCTGGTCCCGACCTACACCTATTTATAATAGGAGGTGACGATGTGATTCCTATCCCTCGCGTCGAAGACCCATGGCCGTATGGCGGCGAGCGAATCCCTACAGATACCTGCTATGCCTTCGAAGGCACCTATATCGTAGATTTGCTGGACAGTCGCGATTCAGACTTCACCGTAGGTTGCGCCCGCAACAATGTGGCTCGTCTGCCTTTGGAAGACGGTCAGCTCGATACGGATATCCGAAGCGACATCGGTGCTTACTTCAACATCAGCAGTATGTATGGCGGCGGTATTCCTGTTGGCAATGTTCTGATGATCAGCAACCGCGACTGGATTCCAGCCAGCTGCACGATGACCCAGCACCTGCCGCTTCTTTACAATACCGACGATCCTGAGCTGATTCGCAACGGAATGTATATCAGTCCGAAGCTGCTGACCGAAGATTCGGAAAGCCTCAGCATCTATTGCAAGTCTTTGGACAAGGCAGATATGCTGATGTTCAATCTTCATGGTGCCGATGCAGAGGGTATGTGCGGATTCTATAGTGAGGATGAAGCATTCAATCCTTCGCTCCTCAACCAAGGCAGGGCAAGAGTCTTCAATACCGTGGCTTGTTTCGGAGCCCGATATGCCGGTTACAAACGAAACGACTCCATGTTGCTCAGCGCCCTCTACGGAGGTGGCGTATTGCTCTATACCGGTTCGCTCATTCCTGTTCCGATGTTCTCTAATGAGGAAACGGATGAAGCCCGCCAACTTCTGTTGAATCCGGGCACAGGCAGCGAGGTGCTGATGCGCCTCTATCCGCTCTATCAGTTCAAGGGTATGACGGGCGGAAAGGCGATGCTCCAGGCTAAGTGCGATTACTTCAACATGTGCCGACATGTAGAGGATGATTGTTTCTCTATGAGCACCGCCCTGATGTTCTGCCTCTACGGCAACCCGATGCTCCATGTCCGTCGCAGAGAATATGTGGTTGAATCTGCCCTGCAGAATGATGCGATGCCTCCAGCTCCGATCAAGGCCGACGGCTCTCCGCTCAAGAAGACCATGCGACAGCGCCTGCTGCAGAAGGATAAGAGCAACCAGTCGCTCATCGACCAGATTCGTGGTTATGTGGATGAGAATCTCAATGCCATCCGAAACATGGTAGAGCAGCATCTGTACCAGCAGCTGGGCTTGAAACCGGAAATGCTGGATAGCATCGACCAGGTAAGCCGACCTACCATCGACGGCAATTACGAAACGGGATATTCATTCAACTATCACGACGCAAGCCGCCAATATGGAGCAGACACCTTCGTAGAAGTAGATGCCCAGGGCAAGACGAAGCGAATCTATACAACGAAATAATCTGTCCCCTACAAAGGGACTCTATAGTAAATAACAAAAATAATAACAATCATAAAACTGAAACATATGGGATTTTTTGGTTTTAAATCTTCTAAGGAAGTAGAAGAAGAGAAAAGACAGGCTGCCGAGGAAGCAGCGAGAAGAGTGGAACAGAACAACCTGACCAACCTCAGCAACCTGAGCAAGGGTAGTCAGCTGAACTTCGCCATCCCTTACTTTGATGTCTTCGACCCACGCCTGCAAGATTATGGCGTACCTGTATCTGTACATGGTGCCGTAGTATATGCCATCGAGGACATGGATCTCTTCCATAGTGTGAACCGAAATGAGGGTTACAGCGACGAGACTTTCAAGAACAAGCTTCGTGACCAGCTCACCAAGTTCATCAAGAGTGTAGTTAGCAATGCCCCTTCTGACGCCCAGATTCCTGTAGTTCAGATTGAGCGCAAGATTTTTGAGATTAGCGAACTCATCCAGCAGCGTGTTACTCCACAGGTAGAGAAGCTTTTCGGCATCACCATCCGCAGTCTCGACATCACAGGCATCAACGTGGATAAGGAGAGCCGTGGCTATCGTGAACTCAAAGCCCTCACTGCCGACCTGGAGAAGGAGCGTATGATGGCTCAGCATAATGCCCAGATTTCCAACTTCAACCTCAACAACGACCTTCAGCAGGATATGCTCAAGAAGCAGTCTGAGCTGAATCTCGATGCCATGGGCAGAAAGCAGGAACTCGACCTTGGCGGTCAGGAGGAGTTGCAGCGCATGAACTTGGAGAACCAACGTGAAACCATGCGTATTCAGCGTGAGGAGATGCAGCGTGCTTCTCGTCTCCAGACAGAGCAGACCTTTATGGGTGCTCATCAGGCAAACCTCAATGCTGGTGTTCTCAACAATGCTACAGATAATGGTATCAATGCCTTCCGCCAGCAGACTATGGGTGGTATGAACAACATGGGTCAGATGGGTGGAGCTCCTCAGATGCCAGGTCAGAAAGGCATGGGTGGTGCGCCTCAGATGCCAGGCATGGGTGCTGCTGTTCCTCAGGTACAGTATTATATTGGCATCAATGGTCAGCAGTATGGTCCATGCGATTGGAACAAGCTCCAGCAGCTCGTTCAGCAGGGTCAGCTCACTCAGCAGTCATACGTTTGGAAGAACGGTATGGCACAGTGGGAGTTTGCCGGCAATGTAGCAGAACTCGCTCCATTGTTCCAAGGCACCGCCCCACAGATGCCGGGAATGCCTCCTACTATGCCGGGGATGTAATTTCCCGGCAGCTATAATACAAACAAAAGTAAGAACATTAAATTTGTGATAATATGGGATTATTCAAAAAATTAGTCGGTGATATCGCAAAGACAGTAGGTGAAAGCCTGGAAGAAGTTTCAAACGAAGCCAAAAAGAGTTTCCAAGAGGCTCGCGAAGAGGTAAGAAAGAACATCCAGGAAGCAAAGCAGAATCAATTCAACTCTGATGATGACGATGATGATGACAATTGGGATTATCCATTAACAAAGTTATCAGATGATGACGATGATATACGAATCCAGTTAGGCACTTTTAAAAATGGCGTTTTAACCATCGACGAGGGACATACAACTCTCGGCGAAGATGCCTTGGAGGGTTATAAGAAAATTAGAAAAGTTGTCTTCCCTTCAACCCTTAGAGAAATTGATGGATGTTTTTTCAGTGAGCATGGACATGAGGAATCTCTTGAAGAAGTTGATTTCTCAAAGGTTAAATTATTGAAGGAAATTCCTGACGGTCTGTTTGAAAATTGTGAGAGACTTCAAAAAATAGACATTCCTGAAGGAGTAGAAATAATCGGTAGTAGTGTGTTCGATTCTTGCACCAACCTACGCAAAATAACGTTTCCAAGTACCCTAAAGTCGCTCCAAAGCACTACCTATGAATGTGAGATGATCGAAGAATTGGATTTGTCCAAGGTTCACCTGTTGGAAGAAATTCCAGAATATTTCATTAGTGAAAATTGCGATATTCAGACTCTTGTCATACCTGTAGGAGTAAAAATTGTGGGTGATGAATTTGCCTCAAGCAAAAGCATTAGAGAGGTATATGTGCCTTATACTGTTGAAAAAATCGGCACTCTCAATGATGACGAATACTCACCTGAAGTGTATATCTACACTAATAAGCTTACAGATATAGAAAGTCTGTGTGCCTATATTAAGACTCTGTATGTACCAGAAGAGTTATATGTCTACTACGCCGAGCTTCTAAAGGAAGTTGACGATACAGAAGTTCGTCTTCGTAAGATGCCAGCAGACAAGTTGGATTTCTATGGTACACCTGTTCCACCACTTACCGAAGTGGCAAAAGAAGAAGAGACACAAGACACTCAGGAAGAATCACAGGACACCCAGGAAGAAATACTGGATATCCAGAAAGAATCCGAAGAGATTCCAACCATACAGAAGTCTCCTGGCAACCTGTTCTCAGATGCTCTTGAGGAGCTCATCAATTCAGCAGCAGCAAGTGATGAGCTGACGGACAAAATGAAGGAGATTGTCTTACGCCGTGCTGTTAAGGAGGGCGAAGATCCCGACGAGGTAGAAATGGTGCTTGAGGCAAGATTCTACGAGAAGCATAATTAATACATATAATAATAAATAAATTTATCTAATATGTACAACGATTTAATAAGAAAAAATAATATGAATAATTTATTTGTAGATGCATTACAGAACAATCCTATCTTCCAGCTATCCCTATCTTCTAAGGAGTTGTTTCATAGCAACTTTTTGGCATGGTTAGCAGAAGATAAGAATACGCAAGCCCTTTTCAAAAAGATTCTTTCTACCTGGTTAGGAGAAGATACTTTTGATTATAATACAGATTGTATGGAAGTCAAACGCGAATACAAGAATTTTGATTTTAGTATTTGCGAGAAAATAATCAACGATGAGGAATCAGAAACGGGAAAAATCCGTCTGGTTCTAGAGAATAAATTCAAGAGTATAGCTTATAAGGCTCAGCTTGAAAATTATCAAAAGAAAGTTGACGCTCTTAACGAAGAGGCAGACAAAGCACAATGTAAAGTAGAGTTGAAGTTAAAAAGACTCAATACTGCAAAGTTTGAGAATTGGAAAGGAAACGCAAAACTTCCAAAGACAAAGTATATCTTACTCACATTAGCTGAAGATTTCTTAGACAAAGAAGCTGTCAAACAATCCGGATGGATAATTGTGACATATGCAGATTACTCTAAAACCCTACACGACAATCTGGCTCTTGTCAAAGATAAGTTTTACAAGGAACTTCTGGAAAAATATTGCGAGTTTATTGATGCATTCTACACATATACCAACAACTGTTTGGAAAAAATTAAATATACTGACAATTGGGAAATTCTCAAAAATGAGGATTTTTCCACCCTCCGCTGCAATGATATATGGCAGAAGCTTGTTATGCACCAATGTGCCTTGCAATTAACCAAGAAACTAGAAAAGAAGTTTGGTAAAGATTTTCAGCCAATAATCGTCACTTCTGATCAAGAAATCTGGGGAGAAAATGGTACTGAAAATAAAGACAAATTATTTATGAGAGTTAGCTACTACCATGGTGAAGCCCTCCTTGAATTGAAGTATCTTATTCCCCAAAAGGGTATCTTTGTGCTCCAACAGCAAGGTAACCATCCTTTGAGAGCCGGTTTTTTAGATATGCTTTCGAAAAAGCCAAAATATTCCAAAGAACATGATACAAAGAATTGGAATGAAGAGACTGATAGGATCATTAGAGGAGCTAAACTTGCAACTATGGTTCCCCCTAAGAAAGTGGAATCAGAAGATAAGCCCCGATACAATTCTTTTGGAGTTTTCTATTATAACGATTTAAATACCGTTACTAAAAATATAGAAAATACGCTTGATGATATGATTGACAATATCAATCAAGTTATTAATCTTGTAAAATAGCAAAACAAGTGAACAAATAAAATTATTTTTACTATGTACAACGAGAAGTTAGAAGCACTCATTACTGCAGCATTGGCAGATGGAGTATTGACTGACAAAGAGAAGAATCTTCTCTTCAAGAAGGCCGAGGCCATGGGCATCGACCGCGACGAGTTTGAACTGGTACTTGAGGGTCGTCTTGCTAAGCGCAAGAAAGAAATGGAAGCACAGGCTCCTCAGGCAGCTAAGCCTGCAAAGAAGGAAGGTGCAATTCCACAGGAGCTTGATGACCTCATCAAAGAGTATCTTACCGACGGCATCATCTCTGCCAAGGAGCGTCAGGTTCTTTTGAACAAGGCACAGGCTCTGGGATTGAATGTTGACGAGGTAGATTTGTACATCGATGCACAGCAGCAGAAGGCTGATCAGGCAGTAGCAGCAGCTGTGAACAAGCGTCGTGGCAAGACCTGCCCTTACTGCGGTAGCTCTATTCCAGAACTGACCGACAAGTGTCCTAACTGTGGTGGTAGCATTACACCTGAGGCAAGTAAGGAGTTGGAGGAGATTATCGAGCATCTTGAGTCTGCTTTGGTAAATTTTAAGTCTGGAAAAGATGTTGATAAGAGCAAAGCTGAGGTGGAGCGCTATGCTCGCAAAGCAAGAATGTACTATGGTAACAATCCTAAGATACAGCGCTTGCTTGATGAGGTTGAGGCTGAATCAGAAGCAGCAGAGACAGAAGCCAAAAAGAATGCGAAAAAGAAATTTTGGCTAAATATTTTCGAAAAAAATAAAAAGCTTGTTTTAATTGCCATTGCAGCCATTCCACTATTTGGATTTATATGGTATGAAGCTACCGCTGATGCCAGAAGAGAACAAGCTGAGCAAGAAGAAAGACAAGAAGAAAGACAAGCTTATCAAGAAGAAAAAGCAGCAAAAAATGCTAAAGATCTCTCATATGTTCAAAATACAGCTAAAGAGGTTAATGACTTTCTTGATAAAGGGCAAGTTGACAAGGCTGCCAACGCACTTACGATGTGTGAGGCTTCAGGTTTAGGCAACCCTCTACAGGATAATGATCAAGCAACTTCTTTGTATAAATCATTGGTTGCAAATGTTGTAGATGCATATCTTGATAAAGGAAAAAAGAAGAAAGCACAGAATTTAGTTATATCCTGTAGCTCAAAGTTCGATTTCGGTAAAAGTGGACTAGCTGAATTATTCGAAAAATTGGGATGTGATGGTAATTATGAGTTTAAGTAGATTGAAAACATAGTATATATATTAGACGAATTTACACATATGTTATGTGTAAATTCGTCTAAAGATAATTAATTGTCACAAAATAATATTACATCATAGATTATGATACTACTTAATGATATTCTCAGACTTCCGGATATTAAAAACGTTAAAGTTAGATTTAATTTGAACTTCGGAACCAAAAGACCAGCTATTGATTATTTTACAGACCAAACGGAAGAAAGCAAGCAACATATGCTTGATGGTCAATACTGGAACTATGCAAGAAAGAGCAATTTCTCTAATGGAAACATTACCTTAGGTTTTGTCCCTATCCCTCAAAAACAAGACTGTTGGTTATTATTCCATATAGGAAAGATTGTTCAAGATCTTGGTATTCAAAATGGAGTTGGATATGAATATGAAGAGTTGGATGAATACAAGGAATACATCGGCAGAATTGTTGTCCGCTTCAAAAATCATAGTCAAAATCTAGTCAGAATAGGAGAGAATGTCTTGCCCGAGTGCATTGTTGAAGAAATACTCCCCAATGTTTACAACAACGACTATTTTCCTGGATATTCCAACGTGAATGTTTCATGGCTATCTCTTAAGAATCTCATCACAAAAGATAGTTGGCGTTCTGCTCTTGAAAATCAAAAAGGAGTGTATCTGTTGGTAGATTCAAATACAGGAAAACAATATGTTGGTTCAGCGTATGGTGAAGATATGATTCTCGGTAGATGGGAAACATACATTCGTACATGCCATGGAGGAAATAAACTTCTAAAGGAATTAGGTACAGACTATATCAAGAATAATTTCTATTTCACAATTCTCGAAACATTCAATAAGGATACTGATGACCAAATCATCATTGATAGGGAATCACATTGGAAAGATGTATTGTTTACTAGAAAATTCGGATATAACAAGAACTAAAAGGTACGATATTTTTACAATAGCATCATTCAATAATCAAGCGCCAATACTTTTTTTCAAAATATTGGCGCTTATTTTTGAAATTTTCCCTCAATATTACTATATTATAAAGGTATAACCAAAAAAGAAAGAATAAAATGGCAAATAAAATGTCTTTATGTATTATCAAATACACCTATACTCGATATGTAGGGGTGGATATCGAAAAATATACTCGGGGACTATTCGAGTATGTGAAGGAAGAGTTTGGGGAGTTTCAACCACAAATGTCAGAGCCTGGAACTATACCTGATATGCCAGACTATCTGGACATCGTGCTCTGCAAAAAGGACGGAAGTATCTTCTACGAAATGGATATCCAAAGACGTGCCATCAACATCCCGCATGATTGTCAAATGGATGGATTAGTATTGGAAATCTTTATCCAGAACTGCGATGGCACGAGATACAAAAAAAGACATGCATATCCCAAGCCTTGGTGGAACCATAAAGCTAACGGCAAGTCGGACATGAGAAAACTGAAAATTCATAAAACTATCACCAAAAGGAATCTTAACAATCAAGAAGGCAATGACTCTGAAGGTTGTCTCCCTGAACTTAAGTTTCATAAATTCTTAAAATAACCATCCCATGACATACGAAGAATTCAAGCATTTGGCTGAGCATCCACAGCATCGGGATGTTCCTGCCATCTTCAAGCTCGAAGTTTTAGAAACAGAAGAGCTGGAGGAGAAAAAGCGTTCACATTATCCGAAATACAAGGTGAACACCTATTGTCCGCAAGCCTTCACCACAACTCTGGAGGAGGCAGAGAGACTGATGCACCAGGATGTCCTTTACCGCAAGAAGATGAAGGAGGAAGACGACTATCCGCTGGATACCTTCTGCTATTATATCTCGGAGATTCCAATGGGACTGTTGCACTACGACCGCGAATGTCTTTCGGAAAGGATGTATGATGGGGAAGGAAAACTGATCGACCGGTCTTACTGCTGTTCGCGTTTCAGCATTTACTATCCCGGAGTCTGCGATTTGCCTGCATACGACCGTCATCCTGACGAGACCTTCCGAGGCAGAAACGCAGAACAGATCAGATTCAAGAAGGGTGACATCGTGGAAGTATATCGTGGCGATGAGGTAAAACTTGCCATCGTTGTCGGAACTCCGCTTACCACCGAATGGATCTGGGAGAGAAACCAGGCTGCCAAGGATAAAAGGGGATTGGATGAACTGCCATACGATGAAACGGACGACAGCTATACCGTGATAGATGGTCCCGGCTACGAATACCACGACCACGTTCCGTCGCTGTATGTCTTCGCCCCTCACTATCATGTGCCGCTCTATCTTCAGAGACGATTCAAGGGTTATCTGGAAAAGGCTGAGAAAAAGCAGAAAGAAGAGGAGGAGAAAGACAGGATCTTCCGCCAGGCTCACGATTGCTGCTACTGCAACAAGGAACAGATAGAAAAATCTGAAAAGTGCGGCTGTTTTTTCTGCGGCGAAATCTTCTCGCCATCCGAAATCACGGATTACCTCCCTGATGAGCCGCCTACAGCCGAATGTCCCTTCTGTTATACCGACTCCGTAATAGGTGATGCCTCCGGCTTCCCTATCACCAAGGAATTCTTGAAGAAAATGAAGAAGAGATATTTCTAGGGCGTTTTTTCAATGTTTTCATCTATCTTCCTCCCCTATCTCATGGGGGCAGTATCAGTTCCCAAAACGTACATTAAAAATGCGATAGCACCGCCCTAACTACCTGTTTTTATACAGTTAGAGGGGTGCTATTAATAAAAAAGAAGCAGGATGGAAGACTGGTCCATCCTGCTATTTTTATTAGAATACCTTTACGAAACGGTCGATATCGATAGAAAGACCTACTGAGAAGGTGCGGCCGGTAGTCATCGCAGAACTCCAATAATAGTTCTTAGGCGTATAACCGAAAAGATTATCTACCGTGAAATTCAGATTGACGGCATCCAGGAATCGCTGCTGAAGCGTGAACTTCCACAACTGATAACTGCTGTCATGCTTCTTGATGTTCGTATCAGGAGCAGACAGGTATCTGCCTGACAGAGCGGCATTGATGCGATAGAACGAACAGAGCTGGCGATCGTAGTCGAGACGCCAGGTTGCAGAATGCGGACGAGGCTGGGAGAACTGGGAATCTACACTTCTGCCACCCACATGGAGATAACTGTAGTCGAGTTTCACACCGAGTCCCATATCCGAACGGTACTGGGCACTGAAGTCGATGCCGCTCACCTCTACTCCATCCTCGTTGCAATAACGCGAAGCCACATCCGGCTGACCGGTTCCCGGGATATAATCGGCATAATCCTCGGTAGTGATGCGCTTATCATACTTATTATAATAACCCATCAGGGTAAGACTATACTGACCGGTAAAGAAGCCAGCATTCTTCACCCTTCCGGTATGCTCCAGCGCCAGGTTGTAGTTGTTACTCTTCTCCGGCTTCAGATCTGGATTACCGTAAATCATCTGCATACCTGCCATATCAAAGTTCATATACATCTCCTTGAGCGTTGGGGCACGGAATCCGCCGGCATAGTTGGCACGGATGGAGAAGCCCTTCCACTTGGTCATCAGAGCCAGACGACCGGTAGTGGCATGCTGGCTGGATGCAGAGAAGTAATCATGACGAAGACTTGCCACAATGTTCAACCACTGCAAAGGATTGTAATCGAACTGGGCGAAGGCATCACATGAATTCTGATTCTTTGATTCATTATCCTCAAACTGATAGGTGGTAAGATAATCGTTCAGGAAATCTGCACCTACCGTCAATGTATTCTTGCCGAAGATATGGGAATAGAGGGCACGGACGGTGTTCTGACGGTTGGTATAATCGTGGTCGTGAGTACGCTCATCATTCACATATCGAGCCTTGTCATACTGGTCGAAGCCGTAAGAGATCTCCAGATTATCATTCTCCGAAAGATTCATCACGGTCTTCAGTCCGGCAGAATAATCCATGTAATGATCATCATAGTTGCTGCGCTTGCTGATACGATTGAAATAACCGCCACGACCTATCAGTTTTACCTTATCAGAGAGCTTGTAGGTAAGACGCTCCTTCACATTGAAGGTCTCTCCACCATAGATATGGAGGATGTTGGATTCTGTATCGAAAGGACTGGTGAGCTGAACCTCATCCGATGTGGTGCGCTGGATGCTGGTCTGCGAATTCCACTTTCCGGCATTGAAGCTGAAGCTTCCACCGTGGCGCCACTCCTTGTTGAAGTCGTTGTAGCGGGTATTGACATTGGCAGTCCAAGGTTCGCTGTTTTCACGGGAGATGATGTTGACAACTCCGGCTACGGCATTGGCGCCATAGAGCGCCGAAGCAGCACCCTTTACTATCTCGATACGTCCTACATTATCCAAGTTCAGACGACTATAATCTACATTATCCATGGTTTCACCAGCCAATCGCTCGCCATCTACGAGGAAGAGCACGGCGTTTCCACCGAAACCATTCATGTTGAGAGAAGTCTCCTGATTCATGGCATAGCCGAATTCCAGACCCGGCATCTGCTCGGTGAGGAGGTCCTGGATATTGGTAGCATCAGCTATCTTGATATCATTGGCGGTAATCAGACGGGTTACCACAGGAGCATCCTTCAAAGCCTTCGGAGTTCGGGTTGCGGTAACTACCACCTGATCGAGGGCAGTAGCATCCGGTTGAAGGCGAAGCACATGCTGCTCACCTTTTCTCTCATCCGCTTTCAGTACGAAAGTCTGAGTCTGATAGCCCACAAAGCTCACCTTCACTCTCACCGCTCCATCCTTGCTGTAAGGAATGCGGAAATATCCGTCTTCATCAGTTGTTACCCCACTCTTTGCATGCAAAATCTGGACGGTAGCACCCGCCAGAGGTGCGCCCGAATCATCGAGCACCCTACCCACGACATCGCCCTGGGTTTCGGCTTTCAGATTCAGGCACAATCCGCAAAGGATCAGGAATAGTGCGAATATCTTTTGTTTCATCGATCATTACTTCTTTGTTGCTTCAAATGTACCTAGCATTTTAATAGTTGCAGGCATACCACCATAGACAGGAGTAAACATTATAGAAAGAGTGTTATTTTTAAAAGAACCCTCCAAAGTTACTGTGTATTGTTTTTCTTCACCTTTGGCATTTGGAGCAGTACCTGTATATTTCGTTTGAGCTAAGACATATCCACCATTAGAACTTGAGACTTTAACTGCAGGTACTGTAAATTCAGGCAAAGTCATCATACCTTCACCAAATGAAGGCAATGTAATCTTTACCGTATTATCATCAACAGCTTCCACTTTTATAGTTTTATCTTCATACGAAGAAGATTGTCCCATTACAGCCACATTTAAAGTACTTGTGTATGTTCCTATTATTTCCTTAGCGCCGCCAGCAGTATTGTCATCATCATCACTGCTGCAAGAGCTGAATGCTACACACATAGAAACCAAAGCCAACATCATGGCCATCATTGTCTTAAACTTTTTCATTTTTCTTTATTTTTCTTTTAGTTACAATAATATTTTCTGTTTGAGGGGATTTGCAATCCCCGATTATTTATCTTCCGGAACATAGATGATTTCACCATTCTCCAGCTGGTAAGCGATGCCCACCTTCTTTCCCTTGTTGCCAGATTTCTTGCTCTGGTCTTCAGAAGGAGTATAGCGATTGATCTTCTGTCCGTCCTTGGTAATGATTTCCATATTCTCCTTGCCAGGGTTCTTCACCATCGTGAAGTTATCCTTGCTGAACATTTCCGTCATATTATAGCGCGAAACGAGGGCTACCATCAGGGCGAGGGCAAACACCATCGCCACATCGAAGAGGTTGCTCACTACGCTCATCGGATCATCATCCTCGCCATCATGCGCAAGCCTATTTCTGCGTCTCTGTCTCATAAATTATATATCTTAACTTTTTTACCTTTTTACTTTTTTACCTTTAAAAGCCTTTTTACTTTTCCTCCAAAAGGTCTGCCATAAACTCGAGGTTGCTCATATCCTCGGTATACCAGCGGTTCTTGGTCTGCTTGGTTACAAAACCGATGGCAGCAGAGAACAATCCCACTACGGTGGTGGCGAAAGCCACCTGCATATTGTAAGCCATCGAAGCAATATCACCGGTAGAAAGACCAACCAGGGCTGGACCCATCGGAATCAAGGTACCCATCAGTCCGAGCATCGGACCCATCTTCAGGAGTGTAGAAGGAAGAGAAAGATCCTTCTCAACAAACTGGGCATACTGGTCGAGGATGCGGTTCACCTGCGCCTTGCTCTGACGGTTGTCCACGACTTTCTTCATATAGGAAACGATGACAGCCTGCTTATTCTTTGGCAAGCGATCGCCCAAGGTATCGATGTTATCGAGCGTCAGGGTGTTCATCTGTTCACGAATCTCCGCACCCGACTTGCGCTTTACAAGATACTGTCCGAAGAAACCTCCAAGGAGCAGCAAGGCTCTGAGGAAGAAGAAAATCAACAAAATAATCACAGGAACCAGCATGCCTGTGGAAATCCAAAACAATACGTCTGATATGTAATTCATTATACTCTATATTTTTTAATTTGATAATTGTAAACTGCCCATCCTATTGCCATTCCTACGATGACGATGGCGATGACGCCCAGAAGCGAGAGGGCATCGAAACTGTTGAATCCTGCCACGGCTGTCCTGCCATTCACCGTACCGATGATGCCCATCAATCCGAGCAGCACCTCTACCAGGAAGAGCAGTTCCAAGCGGATTGGTCGCTCCGGCAAGAGCCATCTCAAACCGTAGGTGAATACCGGAGTCAAAACCAGCAATACTACGGCAAGCACCCATGCCACAACCTGGAACGATACGCCGGGAAGCAGGAAGATGGTCATCACCAGAACACTGAACAGCACTGGGAAAACCAGCAAACCCGGGAAGTACTTCAGGAAGATGAAGAACATCCATTTGCGGCGGCCCACATGTTCCGAAGTCTTCAAATCTACGTGGTGCACACAGAAAAGCATCGTAAGTGCCACGTCGATACTCAGCAGCACCGCCATATCGAGCATCAGCTTCTGGTCGGCTATCCAAGCCGCGATCTGCGTCTTCGACTGCTCGATGGCAAATGGCCAGGTCATTCCCACGAAGAAGGCTACGAGCACCGAGATGATCATAATCTCCTTCACTCCGTGGAAGGTCTGCTTCAGCACAAAACTGAAGCAAACCAATATCATCATTACTAAAACTAATGTCTCCACTTTTTTTTAAATGTTGAATGTTAAATGTTGAATGTTGAATTATTCTTCACTGTTAAGTGTTGAATTATTCTTCACTCATCATTTTGCGACGACGTCGCAAATATACTGCGAGCACAACGAACGCTACGATGACGATGACACCTACAACGATGCCGCTCACCACAGTGGTGGTCTTCTGAGCATCCTCATTCAGTGTCTCCTTCTTCATCACCATACCCTTGTCGCTGCTGTTCTTCGCAGCCTCAGCATCGCGGATTTGCTCTACATTCTGCTGATATTCCTTGGCAGAAGCAGCATCGGTCTTGCTGGCGATATAGTTGCGGAGCTTGGCATTGTCGCAGACGAAACCGGAGCATGAAGGCTTATACTTGTTCACCGTCTCGGTATGGAGCTTGGCGATGTCCTTGAGCTGCTGAGGAGTAGCCTTCCACATTCCCTTGCGGGCACTCTCCATCATCACGGCGGTCATTTCCATCAGCGCAGCCGGATTCTGCTTGTCGAAGAACTCCTTGGTGCCGAGATTGTATTTGTCCTTGACATATACATTATAGATCTCGTCCCACATCTCCTTGTCGATTGCCTTTGGCTTCATCACATTCCAGCCGTAGGTATTGGTTACGATTTCGGCGAATGTGCTGGCGCTGCTGGCTCCACCCTTCATCTTCTCCTTGATATAGGCAGGGTTGAAGATGGTGGTTCTGCCCTCGATACCGATAGCCTCCTTCACCTCCTGCATTCTCATATTGCTATGGTTGCGATAGTCGGCGAGATAAGCATCCGGATCCTTACCGGTTACGTTGCGCACTGCGAGGTTCATACCTCCCATAAATTCATATACGTGGTCGAGACTCAAGGCACCCCAAGTGTTGCTCTGTCGTGGCTGAACTACCACATCAGTACGGGTCAGCGCTGCCTCGAAAGCAGCCTTGCGAACGGTCTCCCAGTTCTTCTCATCACCGTAGTAGGCACCCATATTGTTCATATAAACCTCGGCAATCTGGCTCTCCTTATCCCAGCGGTCGCCTGCGGTTACCATCTCCTGGATACCGGTACCATAGTTGCCGTTTACGCCACCAAAGACACGATACATACTCACCTCGCGTGCCTCCTTTGGCGACATGCCCTTCTCTACGAGCACTCTTTCGGATTCGGTAACACCGGCTTTCACCAGGTTGTCATACTTATCCCCCTTGGCATTTGCCGCCATCTCTATCGCCTTGTTGATGAGGAAGAGACGGGATGCAGCCAGGTCGCGGAGCTGACCGGAAGTCTGAACCACGACATCGATGCGAGGACGGCCCAACTGCTTGGATGGGATGAGACGCAGATCGGTAACACGACCGAAGGCATCTCTTACCGGTTCTACACCGAGCATATAGAGAATCTGAGCGATGGTAGCACCCTCTGTTTCGATAAACTCGCTACTCCAGAGCGTGTAGCTTACCTTACGAGGATATTCACCCTTATGCCGCTCGCAATACATCTTGATGGTATTGTCGCAAAGTTCCTTTGCCTTCTCCCAGGCATCCTCCGATGGTGTATTCTCCACATTGATGGAGAAGAGATTTCTACCAGTAGGCAGGGTGTTTGGATTCACAATCAGATCACCACCAGGAGATGGAGCGGTAAAGCCGCCATTCAGGGCATTCATCAGAGAAGACATCTCGTTGAGCGGACTCTGACGGAGCGTCTCCGAATACTTGCCTACATTCTGCAAGGCATGCTCTACGGTAGTAATCGCCTGAGCCAGATGAATCTGCTGACGGGTATATTTAGGTGCTTTCGACATCATCATACCCTTATCTTTAGAAGATTTCTGAGATGCTTTGCCCTTGCCGGCTTTCGCCATCTTCGCCTTCTTCAAATCCTCCTGATACCATTTCTGTCCCTTCTTGATGGCTTCCATCATCTTGTCAGGGAAGCGACCGGTCTGCTCCATCTTCTCAAAAGCCTCACGACTCATCTGCGGAATCTTCTTCTTATGAGAAACCTTGGCAGCACGGAGCTCGCTTACCGTACGGTGGTCCACCCTCTTCGGCTTCGCCTCCTTCATTCCACCCATCTGGTCTGCCATCTGCATCATCATCTGGATAGGATCCGGAGCTGCCTGCATCGCCTCTACCTTACGCGCCATCTGGAGTTCGGCAGGAGTGATTCCTACATAACGGCAGATGTATTCATCAGAAACCGAGGCAGAACCCAGAAGCTGGGTCACGGTATTGCGTGCCTTGCTCAGATAGAGACGGTCGAAAAGCTGCTTGTGCTTCTCCACATCCTCCTGAGCACGACCTTTCAGTTTATCTACTGCCAGCATTCCGTAGGCAATAGGATCTGTAGCCATCGCATAGACGCTGGTGCGGACATCATCGTTATCGTATGGCACACCCAGAGTATAGAGTTTGCCGGTAATCTTCTCGTTTGCCAACTCTTCCGCAAAGTTCTCTACTCTCGCGATTTCATCTGCAGAATATGGCTTGTTCATCTGCTTGGCATCGAGCCCCAGTTCACGGGCGATTCCCATCTTCACGGTCAGCGCCTTCACCTTGAGCGACTGTTCGGCAGATGCCTTCTTCTCGTATGACTGGATGGCATCGCTCAACTGCTTATAGGTCTGTCGCAACTCGCTCTCCTTGAAAGGAGGAGTGAGATAGCTCTGGGTCTGGGCATAGGTGCGGCGCTTGGCAATCATCGCCTCGCCCACATTGCCGATGGTATATATATAAAGATGTGGAACCACACCAATCAATCGGTCACTCCAGTCGTCGCTGCCGAGTGCTACCTGCTTTCTCGGGGTATATTCCAGCGAACCATGGGTTCCGAAATGGATAAGTGCATCGGCACTGAAACCATAACGTGCCCAGAGATAAGAGGCAACATAGGTGTAAGGAGGTGCCTGGTCGGTGCCATGCACTATCTTGAAAGAATCGCCTCCCACACCTGCCATCACCTGTGGAAGCAGAGTCACATTACCAAACTGCAGTCTTGCCACCGCCAGCTTACCATCATCGGTAGCCATATATTTGCCAGGGAAGGAACCATAGAGCTGGTTCATCTCCTTGATCATCTTCTTAGACAAAGCCTTCTGGGTCCATCCGGCAAACTGCTGGGCGGTAACCAAGGCTGGATGTCCAGACTTCAGAAACTGGGTATAAGCACCCTCCGCATAGGTTCCAAAGACGGCACCCTGAGCCTGGATCATCTTTGCTAACTCCTGAGGATTGGCAGGCAACTTGCCTACATTGTATCCCTCATTCTTCAAGCGAACCAGGAGATTGTAGAGCGATGGAACCACTTCCATTCCCGAAGCGGTGAGTGCATTCTGACCCGGACCCTTGAAGTAGAAGATGGCGATGCGCTTGCTGCTGTTCTTCTTGTTCTTCAGATTCACATAGCCCTGCACGCTCTCCACGAAACTCTCCATTCTGTCTGGGATGCCGTAAACCTCCTGCAAGCCCTCCTTGTTGATGCGCTGTCCGAAAACCACGTATGGACGGATGGCACCATCAATCTCCGGAGTCACGATGCTCTGCGACATGAAACCGCCGTTCATTCCCTGCTTGTCGTTCTCCCAATCGGTGGTCAAGCGGTTGATATTAAGAGGTGAGAACAATGGAATATTCTTCTGCTTCAGGAACTCAACGAAGTAATCGCCCAGTCTGCCATGCGCCATATTCACTACGGCATTCGCCTGAATACTGTCAGCATGATGACCGGCGATAAAGCTCTGCAGCTGGTTGATGCGATACACCATGAATCCCTTCTTCTCAAAAGCCTTCTCCATATCAGGAGCCGCACCCATAAAACCGGTGAGCAAGATGGTAGGAGCACCTTTCTTATATAATCCGTTCTTCGCCAGGAAGGCATTGTACTCACGGATGCTGTTGAAACCCAGCTCATCGCCCTTTTCATCCTTCGGGTCGAAATGAGTCAGGAGATAGTTTGGTCGCTCATCCACACGTTCCGGTTCTGGAGCCATGAACTTCTTTCCGTCGATAAATTTACGGATATAAGCGAGCATACTGTGATAATTCTTCTTGCTGCCGTTCTCGATGTACTGCATCAGATAATCGGCATCGAAATTATCTACTGATACGATATTGTTGGCTGGGTTGGTAGCAGCATGAGTCAGGGTCGGCACCTTATAGGAAGCCTCTTCCAACTGCTTGCGCTGGTTCTCGTCGATTCGGAGTCCCATACCATTCACGATTATCATATCGTAATCATCCAGATGATCGAAATCATCGGTTGTGATCTCACTCAGTTTAATCATCGCATTGTCGTTGGCATGCGAAATCTGTCCCAGCGCAATAGCCTGATAGTTGAGGAAAGCGATGCGGGTAGTACCCACCCAGGCAGAGTAAGCCTTCGCCAAACCTCCCAGAACGATCACAGCCAATAAGGCCAGGAAGATGTGTTTCTTTTTAATCTTTCTGATTTTTCCTAATCCTTTTCTCATATCTATTCCTTTTTTCATATCTATTCCTTTTATCGGGCTGCAAAGGTAAGGCTTTCTTAGAAATTGTACAATACCGAGAAATTGTGATTTTCACATTTTTTATACTTAGAATTAAGTATCAGGTTAAACGCATTGATATAGTCAGTACTAATAAATAAGTAGTGTTTTCAGGACTTTTTCTTTCATTTCAGCCCTCAAAAAGAGGAATTATTCCGTCAGAATAGGCATCAAAAAGAGGAATTATTCCGAAATATGCAGAAAGAGCGTAATCACCATTACGGCAATCACGCTCTTTCTACTTATAAACATAAAACATTACGAAGATGAAAGAAAAGCTTAGCAAACCTTCTTCTTCCGCTCACAATAGCGTTCGCATTGGGCACAGATGTCATATCCCAGCATGGCACCCAAGATGAAATCCTCCTCCGGCGTAAGCTGGCACAACGGTTTGGTGATTATCATGCGGATAGCATCCAGACATTCTTTCTTACCAAAGAAGAGATTCAGACGGTCGTTGCCAACCGGCTGGATGATATAATCAATGTTCTGACGCTCTAATCTAGTTATGGCAAAAGACTCATATTTCTTGTTGAAGGTGTAGAGCACCAGGCGGCGCACGCCCTTCTTATATTCATATATATGATTCATCAGAACCTTCAAATCTACTGGTGTTGCGATTTCCTGCTGCATACTATCCGAATTTATCTGTTTTTAAACCAAGAATCAGAGAATTCCATCATTCTCCAATTCTTGAAAAATATTTTTGTAAAATTATAACGCTGGCTTGATGTCCTCGAGCCAGGCATCGATACGCTCCTCTGTCTTGTCGTCCTCGTTCACCTCGTCGAGTGCGAGTCCCAGGAACTTGTCGCCATCAATTGCCTCACTGTCATCATAGGTATATCCGTCTGTAGAAACACCAGGCAATACGGTAGCACCAGCCTCAACGGCAGCATCGTAGAGTTCCTTCATGCCGCCACAGAATGTATCAGGGTAAGACTCGCTGTCGCCACAGCCGAACAGGGCCACAGTCTTGCCAGCCAAGCCGGCACTCTTCAATGTCTTCACGCCATCATACCAGTCGTCCTGCATCTCGCCGGCACCCCATGTAGAAGTACCGAGAAGAAGATTCTCATGACTTGCGATAGTAGCGTCATCGATGTTAGCTACATCTACAGCTTCCACGCCCAACTTAGAGGCGATGGTTTCGGCAATCGACTGGCATGAGCCAGTAGAAGAGCCATAAATTACGATTGTTGTTTTCATTTGTCTATCTTACTTTTAGTTACATTTATTTTCGGGTGCAAAGATACATCCTTTTTCCATCATCTGCAATACCTAAAAATGATGGTTTCGCAGAAATACCTAAATATGGGGATTGTACTTCCCTGAAAAAGGTTGTCACTTAGGAACAAACAGAAGTGACAATGAAACGTAAGACAAGAA
>NZ_QSAV01000054.1:0-24043 GCF_003465495.1 Segatella copri
TGTTATGAGGGAGGTCTCGACAAGAACGGCAAGCCTGCCGATACGCGTACTCCAGCCCAGAATCAGGCTCTGTATTCGCTTCTGGAGAGCCTCTGCCTCTCCTATCCTGATGCAGAGATACTGGGCCACCGCGATTTGCCAAACGTTCACAAAGACTGTCCGTCGTTTGATGTCAAGCGATGGCTGAAGTTGGTAGATTTCCACATCTAGCCGATTTTCGGAAAGGATTTCATTGTATTTATTTTTTTAAGTTGATTCAAGCCCCACAGGAAGCAGCAACGCTCTCCTATCGGGCTTTGATTATTGTGTAAAGAAGAGAAATTCAAAAAAAATATGAAAAGGCTTGCAAGTTTCGGAATATTGGCGTATATTTGCAGAAAAAAAAGAAAGGCTTATGAAATATTTGGATCCTAAGGCCGATTTGACCTTCAAAAAAGTGTTTGGCGAACATCCCGAGTTGGTAAAAAGTTTGCTTAACGCCCTTCTTCCTTTTAAGAGTGAGGAAGAGGAAATCACTTCTGTGACATATCTTACGCCTGAAATGGTTCCCCAGACACCCACACGAAAATATAGTATAGTGGATGTGAGATGCGAGGATGCCCAGGGACGTCAGTTTATTGTAGAAATGCAGATGGTTTGGTCTGCGGAGTTTAAGCAGCGAGTTCTCTTCAATGCTTCCAAGGCATATGTAAAGCAGCTAAACAGGGGAGAAGATTATTCTCTTCTGAAGCCAGTTTATTCTCTCAACTTGGTTAATGAAGTATTTGAGCCTGAACTGGATGATTATTACCACTATTACCATCTTGTACATGAGGAACATACCGAAAAAGTAATTGATGGTTTGCATCTGGTATTTGTAGAGTTGCCGAAGTTTACGCCTCATACGTTTACAGAGAAGAAAATGCAGGTTTTATGGCTTAGGTATCTGACAGAAATTGATGAGAAAACGAAGGAAGTTCCGGCAGAACTGCTGGCAAATCCGGAGATAGCCAAAGCCGTATCAGAGATTGAAGAATCAGCCTATACCGAGGAGGAACTTCTGGGTTATGATGAATTCTGGGATATGGTGAGCGTAGAGAAGACGCTTGCCGGCAGGTTGGAGCGTTTGACGAAGGCTAATGATGATACAGAGGAGAAACTTAAGGCAACCTCTAGTCAGTTGGAGGCAACCTCTAGTCAGTTGGAGGCAACCTCTAGTCAGTTAAAGGAAGCTGAGGAGCAGAGAAAGGAAGCTGAGGAGCAGAGAAAGGAAGCTGAGGAGCAGAGAAAGGAAGCTGAGGAGCAATTAAAAAAAGCTAATGAGGAAAAATTGCAATCAGCCCAAAAACTTCTACAGGCTGGAGTATCAGCTGATATTGTGGCAAGTACTCTTAACTTAAGTATGGATGAAATAAAAATTCACTAACTTTGCATCAGATATATACATTAGAATTCTTTACAAACAATAAAATGGAGAATAAAATAACGACAATGGAGCGGGGAATGCAGCGACGCACCGAACTGCTCCTGGGAAAGGATAATCTTGAGAAAATTCAGAAGGCAAGAGTGCTCATCTTCGGTATCGGAGGAGTAGGATCATGGTGCGCAGAAGGACTCCTGAGAAGCGGCGTGAGAAACATCACAATCGTAGACAGCGACAGGGTATGCGTAACCAACTGCAACCGCCAGCTGATGGCTACAAGCCGAACCATAGGCGAAGTGAAGGTAGAGGCGCTGCGCAACCGACTGCTCGAAATCAACCCCGATGCCAACATCACAGCCTATCAGAAAATATATCAGGCAGAAACTGCCGATGAATTCCACATGGAGCAATACGACTTCATCATCGATGCCATCGACTCGCTCAAGGATAAGGCTGATCTCATTCTGCGTGCCACTGCCCTGCCTAAGGAAATCACCTTTATATCTTCTATGGGAGCTGCCCTGCGCACCGACCCCTTCAAGGTAAGAAAATCTGAATTCTGGAAGGTGGATGGAGACCCGCTGGCAAGAGCACTACGAAAGAAATTCAAGAAGAACAAAACCTTCCCACGACGAAAATTCCAGTGCGTATACAGTGAAGAAAAACCGATGCAGAACCAGGGGGTGAACAAAGCCTGCGGCACGGGCGGATGCCTATGCCCGAAAGCCAAACTCATTAGCGGAGAGAGGGGTACCGATACTGCCGTATATGATGCTCCGGGCGACCAGCAACTGGTAGAACACGAATGGTGCTCTACTAAGGCACAGATCAACGGTTCGCTCTGTCACATCACCGCAACCTTCGGAATGGCTATCGCAGGAATGGTCATCAACCACATCATAGAATAACTGTTTTCTTTACAACAGTCACTTGAAAAGAAACTTACAAAACATACGCAAAAGGCGAGGCGCTTTCACAAGCTCCCCGCCTTTATTAATTATTCAAGTTTCGCAAGGTTCAGAAGTTTCTCGGGAGTAGTCTTATCAGCATTCGCCTCTATTCGTCTCTTCATATCGTCAAAGAATAAAGGTTAAATCCGATAAATCTTGTTAAACAAATTTTATCTTACCTCTTATGTTTATACCTTTGCACGCAAATTTATAATCACAAAGGACATTTTCATGTCCCAAAAAGGATAATATTTAATTTAAATAAGAGAAGAAAAATGAAAGAAAAAGCAGAAAGTTCAGTAGCCTGCAATCATCACAGAGTAGGCTTCCTGGGATTGCTCGTTACATTAGGCATTGTATTCGGAGACATCGGAACATCACCTCTCTATGTGATGAAGGCTATCCTGCATACGGGCGAAAGCATCAGCGAGAGCACCATCCTGGGCGCACTGTCATGCATCATCTGGACACTCACCCTCCAGACCACCATCAAATATGTATGCGTGGCGCTGCGTGCCGACAACAATGGCGAGGGAGGCATCCTCGCCCTCTATGCCTTGCTGCGCCGACTCAAGAGCAAGTGGATTTACCTACTGGCCATCATTGGCGCAAGCACCCTGCTGGCAGACGGAATCATCACCCCTGCCATCACCGTGACCACAGCCATCGAAGGACTCGAAAGCATCAGTCCCAACCTGCCAGTTATCCCCATCACCCTTGCCATCATCACCATCATCTTCTTCGTGCAGCGGTTTGGCACAGAGAGTATTGGCAAATCGTTTGGCGTATTTATGCTGCTATGGTTCCTGCTGCTGGGCGTGGTGGGAGCTTTCAGCATCACGTCTTACCCATTGATACTGAAGGCTTTCAACCCCTATTATGCTGCCATGCTGTTGGCAAAATCGCCTGAATGGTTTCTAATTCTGGGTGCCGTATTTCTCTGTACTACCGGTGCTGAGGCTCTCTATTCCGACCTGGGACATTGCGGCAGAAAGAACATCGCCATCAGCTGGGGCTTCGTAAAGACCATGCTCATTCTCAACTATCTGGGACAGGGAGCATGGGTGCTGAATCATGCAGATACGGCGCTGGCTGTGAATCCGTTCTTTGCCATCATGCCGCAGAGCATGCTGTTCTTCGCTATCATCATGGCCACGGGTGCGGCAATCGTTGCGAGCCAGGCACTCATCAGCGGAACCTTCTCCATATTGAGCGAAGCCATGAACCTGCACTTCTGGCCGCGCATGCGAATCAAGCATCCTACCCATGTTAAGGGGCAGCTCTATATCCCGATGATCAACTTCGCCATGTACATCGGCGTGGTTCTCATCATCCTGCTCTTCCGCAACTCCTCGCACATGGAGGCAGCCTACGGACTCGCCATCACCATCACCATGCTGATGACTACCCTGCTGCTCGGTTTCTACCTGCACAGCAAGGGAGTGGCACGGATTTTCACGATGCTGTTTATGGGTGCATACTGCATCATCGAAGCCATCTTCCTGACTGCCAATCTGTCAAAGTTTCTTGCAGGTGGATGGTGTACGATGCTCATTGGAGGAATCCTGTTCCTGATGATGTACGTGTGGGTGAAAGCCATGAAGATACGCCGCCATTATATCAGCACCAAACCGCTGGATGATTATTATCAGATTATCTCCGACATCAAGGCCGACGAGAGCATCCCTAAGTACGCTTCCAACCTGGTTTATGTGAACCACGCCAACAAGGAAGGTGCCGTAGATGACAAGTTGCTCTACTCCATCATCAACAAGCAGCCGAAACGTGCTGACCATTACTGGCTTATCAACATGGAGTTTGTTGACACTCCTGACACGCTGGAGTACAACTGCGAGACCCTGATTCCCGACGCCCTCTACAGCGTAACCATGCACATTGGTTTCCGCATAGAGCCTAGGGTGAGTCTCTATCTGCGACAAGTAGTGGAAGATCTGGTAGCAGACGGAAAGGTAGATTTGCAAAGCACCTATCCTTCGCTGCGCAAATACGGAATTCCGGGCGATTTCCGATTCATCATCATTCACCGCGTATATTACCCGGAGAGTTCAGATAATCGCCAACAGAACCTGCTGATGAGTATCTACGCTCTTATCAGCAAGATAGGTATTGACGAGCCTAAGGCATTGGGCCTCGACACTTCCATGGTAGTGGTAGAAAGAGTGCCGCTCATCATCAACCATCCGGTCATTAAGGACAAGGTCATTAAGGTTATTAAGGATTCTGAAACATCACAAAGCAGACAATAAGCAAAAAGGCGAGGCGCTTTCACAAGCTCCCCGCCTTTAACCTATTAGCTAGAAGATTATAGCTAACAACTAACACAAAACCTTATAACTATTTTCAAATCTTAATCGTTATTTGAACCTATGAACGAACATGTTTTTTTTAATTAGAGGATAGTCTTAACAGCCTCCAGCATGCCCTTCTCCTGAATAAGGTCAAGATCTTTCTTAACCAACTCGGTAAGGCCAGGAACTGTCTTGTTCAAATCCTCGTGCCAGATATAGTCGAAGCCCAATACGCCCTCAGCTACCTTCTGGGTATCGCCGGTAGCCCAAAGCTCGGTAAGCTTGTCCATAATCTTCTGGTCATCGTTTGGCTGGATAGGAGCACCATCCTCGCGAACACCACCCTTATAGTAAGTGATGATAGCAGCGAGACCGAATACCAAGCCCTGTGGCAACTCGCCCTTACGCTCAAGATAAATCTTGACACCAGGCAGGTCACGAGTCTCAAACTTAGGGAATGAGTTGAGCATGATGCTGGTTACCTGATGATCTACGAATGGATTCTCGAAACGCTCCAATACATCAGAAGCGAACTTCTGGAGCTCATCCATAGGGAGGTTCAGAGTCTGCATCAACTCCTCAAACTGTACCTTGTGGATGTACTTGCCCAATACCGGGTGCTCGCAGGCATCGCGAACAATGTTTACACCGCTGAGGTATGTAACAGGGCTCAATACGGTGTGAGGACCATTCAGCAGGGTAACCTTACGCTCGTGGTATGGCTTCTCATTATCTGTGATAAGCACGTGGAGACCTGCCTTATGAGCTGGGAACTCCTCCTGCATCTGCTCTACTGTCATATTTTCTGCCTTCTCGATTACCCAAAGGTGGAAGCTTTCTGCCTTAACTACGAGGTTGTCCTTGTAGCAAACCTTCTGCTGAATCTCCTTGATGGTATCGCGTGGGAAACCAGGAACGATGCGGTCTACCAATGTAGCGCAAACGTAACAGTGGTTGGTGAACCACTCCTTGAAGCCCTCGTAATCAGCACCCATATCTTCCTTCCAAAGCTCGATATACTGATAGATGCACTCCTTGAGGTGGTGACCGTTCAGGAAGATCAGCTCACATGGCATCAGGATCATACCCTTGGTTGGGTCGCCCTCGAAGAACTTGTAGCGGTGGAACAAGAGCTGAACCAACTTGCCTGGATAAGAAGCTGCAGGAGCATCTGTAAACTTGCAAGAGTCATCGAATGCGATACCAGCCTCTGTAGTGTTAGAGATGATGAAACGCATCTCTGGCTGCTCAGCCAAAGCCATGAATGCCTGGTTCTGAGAATATGGATTCAGCGCACGGCTGATAACGTCGATACGCTCCAATGTGTTGATAGCCTGGCCGTTCTCCTTACCCTGAAGGTTTACGTGATAGAGGCAGTCCTGACCGTTCAGCCAGTCAACCATACCACCAGCCAATGGCTGAACTACAACGACAGAACCGTTGAAGTCGGTCTTCTTGTTCATATTCCATACAATCCAATCTACGAATGCACGGAGGAAGTTACCTTCACCAAACTGAATGATTTTCTCTGGAGCGACGCTCTTAGGAGCAGTGCGCTTGTTTAATGCTTTTAGCTCTTTCATGATTTGTTTATTTTGTCTTTATTATTTTACTTTCTGTTTTAAATTCCAATCTATTCATCAGATTGTTTTTTCTGAGTGCAAAGGTAGTAAATATTTCGTTTGATTGTTCCAAAAACAGCGAAAAACTTCACGCAAACCTTTACGCTCCTCACCGGTTCTATACCTTATCATATATAGAACTGCGCAGGCACCAAATAAAGAAGTAGGGATTTTCCCCCACCCCTTTAGGGGAAATCCCGACCGTGGAAGCAAAAAACATCGTATCTTTGCACCAGAAAAAAGAAACATGAAGTATAACAATTTAAAGATATACGATTATGAAACGAATGATAATAGCTCTGGTAGCCATGTTCATGATGACATTCACTACCGCTTCTGCAATGAGTTATGAGCAGGCAAGACAGCAGGCTCTCTTCCTGACAGACAAGATGGCTTACGAGCTCAATCTTACGGAAGACCAGTATGAGGCAGCTTACGAGGTGAACCTCGACTACCTGATGAGTGTAGATACATACGATGACCTATATGGTGTTTACTGGCGCCAGCGCAATATGGATTTGAGCTATATCCTGCTCGACTGGCAGTATAGAACATATCTCAATGCCACCTATTTCTACCGTCCGCTCTACTGGAATGCGGGCTACTGGCACTTCGGCATCTACGCCCGCTATCCTCGCCGCGACTATTTCTACTTCGGTCGCCCTCACTTCTACGTATCTTACCGTGGAGGTCATAGCTGGCGAGTAAACGGAAACAGAAGCTGGTATCACGGAAGAAGTTTTGGCGGACCTCACCCAGGAGGACATCCTAGAGTAGGTATGAGAGACGGATTCAACCGTGGTGATTACGGCAGAGGAAGATCTTTCGGAAATCTGAACCGCGAGAACAGACCTCAGATGAATCCAAACCGTGGTTTCGGTAATGCAAGCCGCCCTAACAACAACGCTGGCTTCGGAAACAGCAGCCGCCCTCAGAACGGAGGCTTCGGAAATAACAACGGAGGTTTCGGCAACAGCAGCAACCGGGGCTTCGGCAATAGCAACAGCCGCCCTAACCGCGGTTTCGGCAGCAGCAACAGCAGCACCAGCAACAACCGTGGGTTCGGAAACAGCAGCCGTGGTTTCGGAAACAGCAGCTTCGGAAGCGGAAGAAGTAATATCTTCGGGGGCAACCGCAGCAGCATGAGCCGTTCATTCAGCAGCGGGTCTGGCAACCGTGGCGGCGGATTCACCCCTCGCTCTTCTACACCAAGCAAGAACAATGGCGGTGGAAGCTTCGGACACAGAAGATAAGAAAAGAGAAAGAGTTATAATTTCAAGTTTATAAAGACAGAGAGTTAAGAAAATCAAGACCTCAAGTAAGAGAGTAAGAAAAATCAAGTACAAAAAATGGGAATTTGCATCGGTTCATACCATTCGCAAATTCCCATTATTATTTTATCAACTTTCAGTAAAAGTTTTACTCCAATCCGAAGAGCGATTTCAAACCGCCATCTACGCCCGAGAATCCCATGAAGGCGAGGCTGAGGAGCGCTGCAGTTACCATGACGATAGCTACGCCCTGCATGCCCTTAGGAATACGGACCAAAGCCTGCTGCTCGCGAATGCCGGCAAAGACAATGAGAGCCAGGGCAAAGCCGAGAGCGGTAGAGAAGGCGTAAACCACGCTCTCAAGCAGATTGTAATCCTTCTGGATAACCAGGATGGCTACACCCAGCACGGCACAGTTGGTAGTAATCAGAGGCAGGAAGATACCGAGCGCCTGATAAAGTGCAGGAGAAACCTTCTTCAGGATAATCTCTACCATCTGAACCAAGGCTGCAATCACGAGGATGAATGCCAGGGTCTGGAGATATTGCAATCCGAACGGATCGAGTACATACTTCTGAACACACCAGGTAATGATGGTTGCCAGGGTCAAGACAAAAGCAATGGCACCACCCATACCGATGGCTGTATCAACTTTCTTCGATACGCCCAGGAATGGACAGATACCGAGAAACTGCGACAAGACGATGTTGTTGACGAATATCGCAGAGATAAATATCAATAAATATTCCATAATTTCTATTTTATTTCATTGATTTGAAGCGATGCCTACGCTTACTTCTTTACCTTATTAAATATAGCAATGATGTAACCCAAGGTGAGGAATGCTCCAGGAGGCAGGATGAACATCAGAATGTTGGTAGTCTCCGGCAACAGAGTGATACCGAATACACTACCTGCACCGAGTATCTCGCGGGCACTACCCAGGATGGTCAAACCGAGGGTGAAACCCAAACCGCAACCAATGCCATCGAAGAGGCTGGCAATAGGCGAATTCTTGGCAGCAAAGCTCTCTGCTCTACCCAGGATGATACAGTTTACTACAATCAGCGGAATATAAATACCCAGCGCCTGATTGATGCTGTCGGGAGCATAAGCGCTCATCAACATCTGAAGGATGGTTACGAAGGCTGCAATCACTACGATGAAAACAGGGATGCGAACCATATCCGGGGTAATCTTCTTGATACAGGAAATAACAAAGTTGGTACAAATCAGCACCGCCATGGTAGCCAATCCCATAGAGAGACCGTTGATGGCGCTGGTTGTTGTAGCCAAAGTAGGACACATACCGAGAAGCAACACGAAGGTTGGATTCTCCTTGATGAGTCCGTTCATCAAAATCTTAACATTACTCATATCGGTTTATCCTTTCTTTTCGTTATGTTCAACTTTAGATACACCACTCTCTGCATCTGCTTTCTGAGATGCACCGCTCTCGCCGTCAACATCCTTCTTGGCATAAACGGCATAAGCCTGGTTGATAGCCTTGAGGAAGGCGCGGCTGGTAATGGTAGAAGCGGTGATGGCGTCTACTGCATTGCCACTCTTATCGTCCTTAGATACGTGGAGGTCGCCATCCTTTGGAGTCTTACCGATGATGCTACCCTTTCCGTCCTTCTGGAACCAGGTAGCAGCCTTGGCACCCAGACCCGGAGTCTCTGAAGCCTGAAGCACGGTATAACCCATAATCTTGCCCTCGGTATCGAAACCTACGAGCACCTTCAAATCGCCGCCGAAACCACCGGTAGTACTCTCTACAGCTGCTCCCAACTCCTTACCGCTCTTGTCTGAGCACTTGTGGATGGTGAAAGAGAATTCCTTACCGCCAAACTCCTGCTTCACCTCTTCAGGATCAGCCACCTGGAGTTCTTCTGTACCCATCACGCTCTTAATACCGGCAGCCAGACTCTGTGCAGCCTTCTCAGCGATAGGACCAGATGTAAGATGATTGATATATGCAAGCACGGCACCTACGATGAGCGCTACGCCCACCAGCACAAGCACCATGTTCTTTAATGATGATTCTAATTTCTGCATGTCTCTGTCCTCCTTATTTCTTAGCAGGCTTCTCACCGAAGCGCTTTGGTTTAACGTATGTGTTAATAAGAGGTGTGAACGCATTCATGATAAGAATGGCGAACGACATACCTTCTGGATAGCTACCCCAGTTACGGATGATGACGGTCAGCAGACCGATGCATACACCATAGATAAGCATGCCCTTGTGGGTCATCGGAGAGGTTACATAATCAGTAGCCATGAAGATGGCACCGAGCATCAGACCACCACTGAAGATGACAGCCAGAGGATTGGCATAAACAGGATTAGCCAAATGCATCAAACCGCTGAAAATGAATACGGTAGCGATGATGCTGACTGGAATATGCCAGGTAATGACCTTCTTCCAGAGCATGTAAGCCAAACCGAGCAAGAGCGCAACGGCACAAACCTCACCGGTAGTACCGGCACCGAAAGTATCGCCTGTAGCACCGAAGAGCATGCTCATCGCATCAGGCAACTGGTTGAGAACAGAAGCATCGCCCGTCTTGATGGCGGTCTTCATGATAGCCAGCGGAGTAGCACCCGTTGTAGCATCGGTATAGCTGAGCATCTGTCCAGCCACTGGCCATGAAGTCATCTGGGCAGGGAAGCTGACGAGCAGGAAGCAACGGCCTACCAAAGCGGGATTGAAAGGATTGTTACCCAAACCGCCGAAGCTCATCTTACCTACACCGATGGCAAACAGGGCACCGATGATGATGATCCAGAGAGGAAGGTTACTTGGCAAGTTCATGCCGAGCAAGAGACCGGTAATGATGGCAGAACCATCGAGCAAGCTGGTCTCCTCCTTCAGGAGATATTTTGTAATTGCCCACTCAAAGAAGACGCAGGCTGCCACAGAGGTGAGCAGAACAACTGCTGAACCCAAGCCGAAGAAATAGAAAGATGCGAGGATGGCAGGCACAAGAGCGATAATCACTCCGTACATGTTCTTCTCTACGCTCTCATTTCCATGAGCGTGTGGCGATAATGAAACGATTAATTTTCCCATTTTATCTTTTAAATTCTTTCTTAAATGAAATTCATTCTTGACGTGAACGCTTACTTCTTGGCGTTGCGAGCTCTGATGATGCCCATTACCGCACCCTTACCATTGATAATATTATCGAGGATAGGACGATGTGAAGGACAGGTGAACTGGCATGAACCGCAGGCAATGCAGGATGTTACCTCCTCTGCCTCCAGGCGCTCATAATCCTTCACTACGCTCAGGGTAGCAAGCAAGTATGGCTCCAGGCCCATCGGGCAGGCATCCACACACTTGGCACAGCGGATACAGGGCTGAGCCTTCTTGCGATGAGCATCAGCATCGGTCAATACGGTGATTGAGTTGGTACCCTTGGTTACCGGTACATCGAGGCTGATTACAGCCTTACCCATCATCGGACCACCAGCCAGCACCTTGTTGTCGCCCTCTGGCAAACCGCCGCAATTCTCTATCATCTGAGAGAATGGAGTTCCTATACGCACGAGGAAATTGCCCGGGTTCTTCACCTGCTTGCCGGTTACGGTAGTATAGCGCTCGAAGAGAGGTTTATTCTTCATAACTGCCTGATAAACAGCGAAGGCAGTACCTACATTCTGAACAATTGCTCCAACGTTGACAGGGATAGCTGGAGGAGCAGGAACCTGACGGCGGATAACGGCATCCACCAGCTGCTTCTCACCACCCTGTGGATACTTCTTGGCAAGAGGCACAATCTCGATACGAGAATCATTGGCTGTCTTCTCCTCGAAGAGCTTGATGGCTGCAGGTTTGTTATCCTCGATACCGATATAACCCTTCTCTACCTTAGCCGCCTTCATCAGAAGGTTCAAGCCAACGAGAATCTCATCGGCATGCTCCATCATCAGGCGATAGTCGGCTGTGATATAAGGCTCACACTCTACACCGTTGATGATGACGCACTCAGCCTTGGCTCCTGGAGGAGGACAAAGCTTGATGAAGGTAGGAAAACCGGCACCACCCATACCAGTGACACCTGCTACCTTGATGCGGTTTACGATTTCCTCTGGAGTAAGCTCAGTATGAGGCTCAAGCGTCTCGAGTTTATCAGAGCGGTCGATACTCTCCTCCCACTCATCGCCTTCTACATTAATAATAATACAAGGCTTGCGATAACCGGTAGCATCAATAGATGTATCTACCTTGAACACAGTTCCTGATACGGAACTGTAAATAGGAGCACTCACAAAGCCACCAGCCTCAGCAATGAGTGTACCCACCTTCACCTTGTCGCCCTTGGCTACTACAGGCTTGGCAGGAGCACCGATGTGCTGACCAAGTGGGAAAATAGCCTGCTTAGGGAGAGGAGCTACCTGAGTAGCCATCTCGGCAGTAATCTTATTCTCTTCTGGGTGAACTCCACCAATTCTAAAAGTTCTCAAATTCATGATTATTCCTCCTTTTTCTTAACTGGGAAATTTACTTTTACGAGAGCACCTGTTGGGCATTCGTCAACACACTTGGTACACATGCGGCACTTATTGAAGTCAACATAAGCCACATTGTTCTCAATGGTAATTGCATCAAACTTGCAGACCTTCTGACACTTACCGCATCCGATGCAAGCAACGCTACAAGCCTTCTTGGCAACAGCACCCTTGTCGTGGTTTACGCACTGAACGTAAACTCTACGGCCCTTAGGACCCTTCTTGCGGAGCTCGATGATATGACGTGGACAAGCGTTGGCGCAAGCACCACAACCCGTACACTTCTCTTCATCTACCTCAGGAATGCCAGTTTCAGGATTGATAGAGATTGCACCAAACTGGCAGGCAGCCACGCAATCGCCACAACCCAGACAGCCGAATCCGCAGCCTGTTTCGCCAGCGCCACATGAATTCATAGCTGCACAAGTGTGCAAACCATCATACTCGGCAATGCGAGGACGATTCTCGCAAGTACCATTACAACGAACCACAGCCACCTTTGGCTCGGTATTGGCTACTGCCATACCTAAAAGGTCGGCTACCTTGCCCATCACATCGGCACCACCTACCGGACACATCAGTCCATCGATAGAACCGGCATCAGCACCCTTCACCAGAGCTGCAGCCATACCGGAACATCCGGCAAAACCGCAACCACCACAGTTGGCACCTGGCAGAATCTCTCCTACCTGGCCCAAGCGAGGGTCTTCTTCGACGGCAAACTTCTTAGATACTCCGAAGAGAACCAGCGCTGCAATCAGCGCGATTGCTCCGAGAACCAAGACAGCAATCAAAATAAAATTCATAATTTTTTGTGTTTTGTTTTGTTATTTTCTTTGTTTTAAAATAAAGGCTCATCGCAGAAACCACAAGAGCACATCACGCACCCTACATTTCTATAGAGAAGCTCAGTTTGTTTTTAAGTTTGTTTCTGAATAAGTAGAGCACCACATAGTATGGAATGAGAATGCCCAATGCCGAGAGCGCTGCGGCTCCCTCTGAGTGAGTAGCTTTCAGTACACCCACCAAAGCGATCACCATCAGCATCAGCGGCAAGAGATAGCCATAGAAACTGGCTCTGAAGCCTACAGCCGAATCAGCAGTCACCACCACGCTATCGCCTTTGTGGTAGAGAGACGCCTCTGAGGTAGAAACCTCAATCATCTTCTCTTTCGATTCAGATGCAGTACAATGAGCAGCCACCTTGCAAGCGCTGCAGGCTGACGACTGTACGATGCGAATGCACACACAACCTTCTTCTACGCTTTCTACGATGCCAGAATGTTTTATTTTGTTATTCATTTGTAATGTTGAGATTGCATTTTTGCAATTCAAGTGCAAAGATACTACATTATTTAGAAATGGCAAACAAAATCGAAAAGAAAATATAAAAAAAGAAGCGTAAACGTTATCTATACCCTGGAATCAGGCAGTTTGAGAACAAATTAAAAGCAAAAATGCTTTTTTTTAGCAACTTCTTTTGGTGATATCAATTTTTTATGTACCTTTGCATTGATTATTAAAGAATTGATATGGAAACATTAGAGCAAACAATCATGCAAGTAGAGCGCTTTATCAGAAAAGTGGCTCAAAAGTTCCCTGCGCCAGAATCTGACGACGAGACTTCTCAAATGACCGACATCCACGTAAGGGTTTCGCAAGACAGTGGCGAACTCCTGGCCTTTGACGACGATGACAACGAGATTACCCGCTGCGTTGTTGAGCAATGGATAGAAAACAAGGATGAAGACTTCTACGACGAGGTAGCAAAGCTGCTTCGCGATGTATTGCGCAAACAGGCTGATATCATAGATCATCTCGGCATTCTCAAGCCATACAGCTTTGTGCTCGAAGATGAGGATAAAGAGCATATTGGCGAGCTCTATCTTGCTGACGATGATACGATCATTGTAGGTGGTGACTTGATGGAGAATCTGGACAACGATCTGGATAACTTCCTGAACGACCTGCTGAAAGAATAAAAAATACAGGATGAAAGGACTACCCGCTCCCCCATCCCAACAAAATAAAAAACCGTTGCACTCTCTCCTATCGAGTACAACGGTTTTTCTGTTTTTAACGGTCTTTCCGTTTATATCATCTAACCAATCTAAAAAGAAATTTTCTTTTTCTTACCTTTACTTTCGTTTCCTACACGGTCGAGAGCAGTTACTACATACACATATTTCTTGCCACTCACATAAGGGATGCGATAGAAATTATCATAAGTTACTGCCTGGAGTGCAGAAACATCATTGAGATTTACCTTAGCTCCTTTCTCAAAACGGTAGATAGCAAAACGGTTCACCTGATCGCCCCACTTTTTCTTGCTAGCCTTAGGAGCCTTCCATACCAGCAGCGGACCTTTCTCAGTCCACATCAGCTTGAGACCCTTTACCCCCTTTGGCGCCTTATTATCAAGGAAAGGCATAGAGGGTGGCAATGCTGGATACTTCCAATAATTGTTGCGGAGTGTATGTCCGATATTACCTACATTATCGGCAGCAGTCTGCGCATACCAGAGCACAGTACCCTTCACATTATTCATCTGCTGATGCAAACGGTGCTTGGCAGGCAACTGATGACTGCGCGGATTGACTGGGTCAGCAAACTTGGCTGTACGCTCTATATCTTCACCTATATATAATGGGCGGTTGCCAGCATGCTTATTCCACCAGGTTATGAGCGTCTTGTAATCGGCAGCACGATTGCCTATCTCCCAATAAATCTGAGGCACACAATAGTCTATCCAACCATTATTCACCCAAAGCAAAACATCTGCATAAAGATCATCATAATTCTGGAGGCCGAAAGTTTCAGAACCATTAGGATCGGTACGCTTGTTGCGGTAGATGCCGAATGGAGAAACACCAAACTTGACCCAAGGCTTAACGGCATGAATGGATTCGCTGAGCTGCTTTACAAACCGGCTCACGTTATCACGGCGCCAATCACCTATGTTTCGCATGCCGCGCGACTGCTGGCGGAAGAGCTGCTGATCAGGAATCTGTCGTCCGGCCTCTGGATATGGATAGAAATAATCATCAATATGGAATCCATCAACATCATATCGGCTTACAATGTCCACAGCCACCTCGCAAATATAATCGGCTGCAGCCTGCAACCCAGGGTTCAACAGCGTCAGCTTGCCATACTGAAAACAGAGATCAGGACGCCTCTTCACGATATTCTTCGGCGAAACCTGCTCATAGGAAGTTACGCTATGCTTGGCACGATAAGGATTAATCCAGGCATGAAGCTCCATGCCACGATTATGACACTGCTCTATCATCCACTGCAACGGATCCCAATAAGGAGAAGGAGCCTTTCCCTGCACCCCCGTAAGAAACTTGCTCCAAGGCTCTAAATCACTCTTATACAGAGCATCACACTCGGCTCGAACCTGAAAGATTATCGCATTCACGCCATCCTTCTGCAGTTCATCAAGCTGTCTGGTAAGCATCGCCTGGATCTGCTGCGTACTCTTGCCCAGATACTGTCCGTTAACGCACTGTATCCAGGCTCCACGAAACTCTCGTTTGTTCTGAGCCTTCATTGTTGCCGACGACATCAGCATCATTGCAACAACGAGCATCAAAATCGCTTTCAGTCTTTTCATCTGTTATCTGTTATTTATCAATTTCATTTTTTCCTTTTCATTCTACAGTTTGTTCTTCATCCCTCAGCTTCGGGAGTGAAATATGGTATCTTACAGCCAGCAATCGGATGGCACAGACCACACAGAAAGCTACAATCACCGTAATATAGAGGCTCACACCCAGATAGCTCAATCCCCAATAAGCCAAACCACCGGCGACACAAGCCATCGCATAAATCTCCTTTCGGAAGATGACCGGCTCTTCATTAAGAAGCACATCGCGGATAACACCGCCTGCAGCACCCGTGATACAGCCCATGATGATGGCTACCCAAAAGGAGAAACCACATTCGAGCGACTTCTGGATGCCCGCAATATTGAAAAGCGCCAAGCCCAAGGTATCAAACAGAAACCAGGTATTGTCAAGACGCTTGAGATAGCGGTGGCAAGCAATCACTACCAACTGCGCAAACAGCGTACAAATCAGGTAGATAGGGCTCAACATCCAAAACGGACGCACACCAAGCATCACATCTCGTATGGTTCCACCACCTATGGCTACAGCCACACCACAAACAAAACCGCCCAGCCAATCATAGTGCTTACTTGCTGCCAGGCGAATGCCCGAAAGGGCAAAAGCAAATGTACCGATGAATTCTATCACGCTATGAAGCGTGAGCACAAATTCCGGATCGCCATGTATCATCATTTTCTCGTATCAGTTAGTTGCTCTAAATATCAATTTCTAATTATTCTTTCTAATCACTATTTCTTGAATCTTTCTCCCCAGCAGGTAACCATCCAGTTGTAGAGGCGCTCCTCGGAAGGCGAATGCTGCGCATGCCAGAAGCGGGCATCCTTCAGTTCGTCTGGCAGATACTGCTGCTCAGTGAAATGTCCAGGATAATCGTGAGGATACTTATATCCGTCATGATAGCCCAAATCTTTCATCAGTTTGGTAGGAGCATTGCGGATGTGCAGCGGAACAGGCAGATTACCCGTTTGCCGTACAGTAGCCAGCGCATCATTAATGCCCAGATAAGCACTGTTGCTCTTCGGACTCGTGGCCAGATAAACCACAGCCTCAGCAAGGGCGATACGCGCTTCGGGCCACCCTATCTTCATCACCGTATCGAAAGCTGCATTGGCAAGCAGGAGTGCATTCGGATTGGCAAGTCCCACATCCTCAGAGGCACTAATCACAACCCTACGTGCTATAAACTGCGGGTCTTCTCCTCCTTCTATCATCCTCGCCATCCAATAAAGCGCAGCATCGGGATCGCTTCCGCGAATACTCTTGATAAAGGCTGAGATAATATCATAATGCATCTCACCCTGTTTATCGTAAGCCAGCGGATTCTGCTGCAACTGCTCTTCTACCATCTTGTCGGTAATCACAATCTCTGAAGATCCGGCAGATTCTACCACCAGTTCCAGAATATTGAGCAGTTTGCGGGCATCTCCACCACTATATCGCAGCAGCGCGCCCGTCTCTTCCAACTTAATAATCTTTTCTCTGAGTTCTACATCCTGCGTAATGGCACGATGCAGAAGCCCTTCAAGATCAGCCTTTTCGAGCGATTTGAGAACATAGAGCTGACATCTGGACAACAGCGGCCGAATCACCTCGAACGAAGGATTCTCGGTGGTAGCACCTATCAGCGTAACAATGCCCTTCTCTACCGCACCCAAAAGCGAATCCTGCTGACTCTTGGAGAAACGGTGAATCTCATCAATAAACAATATAGGAGAAGCCGAATTAAAGAATCTACCACTCTTTGCTCTTTCTATCACCTCGCGGACATCCTTTACGCCACTGGTCACCGCAGAGAGGGTGAAGAACGGCACCTTGATGGTTTGTGCCACGATTTGAGCAAGGGTAGTCTTGCCCACTCCTGGGGGTCCCCAGAGGATAAAAGAGGATATGCGCCCTGCGTCAATCATCTTGCGCAGCACGGCCCCCTCACCTACCAAATGCTGCTGTCCTACATAGTCAGCAAGCGTGTGAGGTCTCATTCTTTCAGCTAACGGTTCACTCATAGTACGTGCAAAGGTAATGAAAAAAATCGAATTCCAAATAAAAAAGTGACCAAAAACACAAAAAAACAGCAAGAAAATTTGGATATATAAAAAGAAGTACTTACTTTTGCACACACAAACACAATTGAAGATGAATAAAGATAAAATATTAACACTGAAGAATGTTACTAAAAGTAGCATTTGGGAATTGCAGGAGAACGATGTGTTCCGTCTTTGGGAAGCAGTAGAAAAGGATGCTGACCTCAAGGATTACCAGAACAAGTATATCGCAGTTATCCGCAGCGCATTCGAAATGGAACCAGTGACGGTAGACCGTCCTGAAGTGATTGACAAACTGATGGCACGCGGCTTTAAGATTGGCACTTTCCGCATCAACGACAAGAAGGAAAAGTATGCCATCAAAAAGCGCCCTATCATGCGCGTTACTGACCTTACTTACGAAAATGTAAGTCACATCACCGCCAATAAGCTCATCGAACTCTTGGAGCGCAACTTTGGTGGTGGCTGGGAGAGTCTGCCTCAGAGCATCCAGGACATCATCGAAAGTAATTTCGACATCAGCACAACTACTCTTCCTGCTGACCGCCTGAAAAAGCCAGGAGGTCTGTACGAGAAAAAGCTCGCCGATGACTACGAAGTGCTCGTGGTACCAAAAGGTTCTTGGGTAGAAGCTATCTTTGCCAAGGAGAAGCCAAAGGTAGAAAAGGTTCGCATGAGATTCGATGATGAGAATGATTTGAAACGCAACGACGACCTGCTCGACCCAGACGAGGATGAAGACGAGGATGCACCAGAAATCGAGGATCACTACAACGATCCAGATGAGGATGACGATGCATTCGATGACGACAAGCTTACTGAGGAAAGCTACCGTACTACCTTCGAAGACCCGGAGAACCTCGGTCTTGATGATGCAGAAGACGTAGCCGACGATGATTATTAATTCAGTTTATACATTATTATAATATAAAGAGAAATGAACGCATTAATTGGATTTGTTGCATTGATCGCTGTGGGCCTCGTAGGTTGGGCGATTGCAGAATTTAAGTACAAGGCTTTCACTTTCACCCGTTCAGAAAAGGACATCGAGGAAGAGAAAGAGCTTGAAGAGCAGAAACGCGCAGAGGGTTTCAAGGAGATGAACATCCGCGACATCATGCGCAAAAACTCAACCAATGGTTATAACGCCGTAGGTTAGTATTATGTTAATTTACCTATGCTTATGATACAGTATATCATCATAGCAATCATATTGGCGGCATGCGTAACGTATGCCGCCATTTGTATCTACCGCGCCATTAAACAAGCCCGAGAGTGCAAAAACTATCAATGTTCCGGCTGCCCGTTCGTTGAGAAATGCCAAAAGAATAAAAAGAAAGAGGCTACTCAGCGGAAAGAACAATAGCAGTTTTCATAAAAAATTACGCTAAAATCAGCCGAATAGCTAAAAATGAACTATTTATGAGTTTTTCACCTCAACAGAGGTAATGATTTAGCAACAGTTCTAAATTCTGCAATCTGCATACGTTTGCTGCCTAACAACTCTTTTCGGCTGCAAAAATACAAAAAAAATAATGAATCTAAGAATTTTATTAAACAAAAAATATCAAACAGAGTAATATGTTGCAAAAAGCACGGTCTTACTAGTAGTCTGTAAAGTCTAAAAGTTGAGTAAAACGTCGTTCGTCACATACTGATGATTGATGAAATATCACACGTGCCTTACTAAACTTTTAGACTTTACAATCTACTAGTTGTTTATTTTGCGAAATACGTATTTACAACATTTGTTGTTGTATTTTGCAATTTTAGCAACTTGTCGGTAAATTCTAAAACTTTAAACTTAACAGGGAAAGTTTTTGTACCCTTTCCTTCTGATGGAAAAATAACATAAAATGTTTCTACGTTTTCCTGCTGTATTAAGTATGGCTTCTCTATAGTATGAGTCTGTCCATTAAAGGAGAAACTAGTTGTGTATGTCGTATCTTTGAATATAAGATTCGAAGTATAAGACTTTCCTTTTGGCAATTGCAACTCCCATTTTTTACCTTTTAAGCTGTCGATTTTAAATGATTGTGCATGAACTAATTGCCCATTTAGGAACAATAGAGAAATAAAAAAATATTTAAAAATTAACTTCATATTTATTTAATTACTTTATACCTGTTAATACTATATTATAATCTTGTAAAAAATACCCAGCATTAACTGAGTACATACAAGCAAGCTCAGGGTCCATATAAATAGCAGCACCCGTATTGGAGTTATATCCTACACATAACACATTATGGGCAGAGCTTTCTATTTGGCTATTTACATCAGTCATGACGGGATGCTTGGCATCTATTGCAGACTTATAATTTGTAAATGTTTGAGTTTTAAAGAAATGTGTTACAAAAGGCTCGATATAATCCAAAGAAACACCATCAATCAAAGGATTTGAATTATATGTTTGTGTATAATATAGAATATACGCTCCCTCATTTACTGTTCCACCAAAAACTTTATTGTTTGCATACTCCATAATTGATGTTACGCAGGCATTAGGTATTTGCTTTGCCATTGTTGTTGGCAAACTACTTTTGACAAAGACATCACCTTTTTGTTTTGAATATTTTGTCGGGTTATAAATTATTTGAGTGGAAATCTGTTCTTTCGACACATTGTCTGGCTCGATTAAATCAGTCCCTTCACATGCGACCAAAAAAGTCACAGGAATAAAAAATAACAAATGTTTTATCTTCATATACATTTTCCTTTCCAAATGGTTTCGTCATTCAATTCTTGCACTTGTAGCAACCATTTTTAAACCTACAAGATTCTATATTTTTTTGCAAATTTACAAAAAAAATATTTTAAGTGTTGAAAAATTAAAATTATTTATCCTTTTTAACAATCTATCTTTGTTTGTTTTTATACACAACTACTTCTCTTGTCTTGTAATTATTTGGATGCAAAGTATGTTTAATGGTTAAGTTTTTCGAAAGAAGAGCATTTTTTGTTTTGCGTATAATTTACGTTAAATTTTATAGGATTAAAGTACAATGATAACATTTTTACTCTATCTTTGCAAAATAAACATTTAATTTTCAATAGTTATGAAACATTTATATTTTTTTCTTATAGTGTCATTCTGTTCATCATTACTCAGTTGCACTAATGATGACAGCTTTCTCGCTCATGATTTTGAGACTCAGCAAAATCGTGCTTTGTCTATTTACACCGGAAACTACAACATCTATCAGATTGCTAAAAAGGTGTCATTACCATCGGTTTCCACAACCAAATTAAACTCAGTAATAACAAATTGCTGTAACGACTATCCTGTTATTAAGTGGCTACATAATTATGCAAAAGATAAAAAATACAATTTTTCAGATGTAAATATTACATCTAAAGGCATGAATGGGAATCCTGCTGCCTATGACCATAGTACAAAAATCCTGTCATTTTTAACAAGCAATGCTATAAATAACACAACTTATCCAGAAGAGTTCATACATATGAACCAAGATAATGTGTATTTTGGAGGAATTGGCACATATGAAAAAACTGCCATGCTAAATATAGAGTTCGAATCAAAATTCATTCAAGATGTTATTCATGCGCCTTATGGAACACAGTTAGTTGGTTCTGGCAATAAGTATTACAATTCATATATCAATTGGGTGTATTCATTTAATCCAACATCTTCATTTCCAAATTTTACCGCAGTAGAATCTGGTTATAACAATATTTCTTGGTGGCAATTTGCTCAGGACTTCAAGGAAAGTTCTCCTTCTCCTTACAAAGATTACGTTATGAGCAATGTGCTTGTAGCAAAACTTATAGATATTATAGGGAATAATTTTGGCAAAAATACAAAAAGTATCGCTTTGGCTAGTTCAAAAAACAGTACAATCTTACCCCAAAGTTTCAAATATAAAGGAAAAACATTTATAGTAAAAGAGAACATTATCAAAAATGCACAAAACAAAATCTCTTTTGCCAATATTGCTGTATCTAGTACTTTAAAAATCAACAAATGTATCCCTGTAGATTCTATAGTCAGACAAGTATTCTCAAAAGAACGTATAAAGTATCTAGCCGAAAGAAATGAAAAAATCATTTGCTTAACTGTATTTGATGGTCAAAGTGGAAAAATAGAAGAAGTCAGTTTTTCTCTGACTTTTGCACCTGATATTACAGAAAAGGAAATTTTTAATTTAGAGCAAATTATAAAAAATCAACTTTTTTCTTTTGAAGATACAAATACTCAAGAACATTATAGATTTGTACAAGCTATAGATTTTACATTGCTGAACAAATGATATAAACCTGTTGACGATTTCTTACTCGCCAACAGGTTTAAATTTAAATCACGCATACGTAGGGACGATTGCTGGATAAAAAACATTCAAATATATCTGTATAGGCGTTTAGAGCTTACAAAAACTTCACATAGAATATCAAACTGGTTGATTTTCAACAGAAGTGTTACAAGTGATACCTAAGACTTTTAGTGGTTTTTATGAAATAGCTGCACTATTTATTGCAAGATACACTCATTCTCAATGTTTTAGGTAGTGTGTACTAAATACCCATGCAGACAAATATATTTTGCTGCGTTGGCTCTTCTTAAATTTTATTACATTTATGTATATAGGTTTTGGGAGACATTTACCGCTATACATAAAATGGAGTTCTGGAGACTATCAAATGGTTCTTATCATTAATTAGAGAAAGATTTTGTACTAAAATTTGAGAAGAACCTTGCGCGTTTGTTCCTTGCTCCTTGCCATAAGATACAAATCTGATTATAATCGAAAATGATGATTTCTTCTATCTTTTGAGATATTCCATTGCTCCTTGAACCATTCTATAATAGGCTGTCTATTGATATACAAAAACAGTTGGTTCGGCTTGGTAGAATCAGAAAACACCTTGATTTCCGCATTCTCCACATTGAACTTTCTTCTGTGTTCCTCGGAATAGAGTGAACCGCTAAAGTTGAGTGCCTTTCCGGTCAGAAGCACTCCGATTTGCTCGACTGTGAATCCTATCTTCCTGCACAGGTCTTCCATTTGCAAGCGTGCCTCCAACATCGGGAACCAACGCTTGGCTTTGCGGATGATGTCGTTGAGCATCGTTACCTCCGTGGAGTGCTTGCTCTCCAAATTCGCGACCTCCGATTGGTGCTTCCGCTGCATCTCGTCAAGTTGTTTGCTGTGACTGTCCTCCGTTCGCTGAATTTTCTCATGGAGTTCGTCAATGTATTGCTCTCGGTCTGTCACAAGCTCGCACAACTTTCGGTTGTGTTGCTCCACCTCCTTCAATTTTCCACTACCCAAAAGAGAACCAATCTTCGACACAAAGGCAGTCTTGGCTTCCGTCTTAGCAGCCTGTAGTTTCTCCGTGTTGATTTCGCTCTTGGTCTGTTTGAGCAGTCGCTCTGCTTCCTCCACATCGGATTGCAGCAGTTTCATGCAGTTTTGAAGTCTCTCCGTCTCTCGCTTGATGTTACGATAATACTGTGCCGTGGTGGTATGCCTCGCATCCGATCCACGGACACCTCGCTTCAAGCCATACTTGCCCATGGCTTCCGCATAACTGTCGTGATAGCCAACCATCTTGTCACGGTTGAGCACATCATCGGCACACAACCTCACGACATTGGCTTTCTTGCGGTATGTCCGCTTGCCCTCTTCCGTTGTCTTGTTCTTCGCCTTTCTCCGTTCGCCAGTCACTATCGGAACGATGGAGGCGTGGAGATGTGGCGTGTGCTCGTCCATGTGGAGAACCACCGACACGACATTCTCCTTGCCGAACGTGTCCTGCAACCACTTCAAGCTGTCGTTGCACCAATCGTCAAGCTGATCATTGGCTGCGATGTTCATCATGTCCTCGTGCGTTCCAGACAGCACGGTTCTAATCACCCTCACCTGGTCATTGGTTATCTTGCGCTTGATGCCTGCCGTCTTGATGCGGTGGGCGATGGCTTCGTCACGACCATACACACCGCTCGGCATCTTGACAAGCTCACGGTTGAGGTGAGTTCTCGTAGGGTCAGCGTTGTCGGGTATCACCTTGCGCTCTATGTGGTCTGACTCCCTTGCGTCAGAGCTGCCCTTTGCCTTCTTGAAATCCAAACTGAAATGTCCCATAATAAACTTGTTTTTGAGTTGTACAAATCCGCTTGCCGCATTGCGCCCTGCGCATGGCTCACGGGGTTTCAAAAGGGGATGCCCCTTTTCTCAAATGGGTGTTTTTAGCGGTGGCGTGCCACTGCGTCAAGAAAACGCCCTATTGAGCTATGGCTTTTCCGTTCAGAATAGCCATTGGAGCAGGAACCGCCTA
>NZ_QSAV01000054.1:24053-24302 GCF_003465495.1 Segatella copri
TGGAGCAGGAACCGCCTACATACCTAAGGCTGCGCCTTTCTTCCGAGGTGGAGCAGTCCGCTTAACAGGCTGTACTTGGTGTACCGACTGTTTGGATTTCACTCCGCACAGATAGTCGTTCAAGTCGTTGTACTCGCTGTACAAGTGGGATGCATCCCTCACACGGTAGCTGAGGGCGTTCTCGATGGCAAGCGTTGCCTTCCGCCCTGCCTCGTCGTTGTCGAGCAGACAACTGATGCGCTCGTAGCC
>NZ_QSAV01000055.1:0-22736 GCF_003465495.1 Segatella copri
ATAAAAGAGGGTGCGCCATAGACTTATGACACACCCTCTTTCAGTTTTATAAATCGACATTATATCTTTTAAGCATGTCTTTTCTCGTAAGCCAGACTGTGGTCGTGCTTGTCGATATCATTTTTTGATTTGCTCTTTACCACAAGCCATACACCGGAGAAGATGAGGATGGCCGCAATCGCCTGCATACCCTTGAATACGGCGAGACCCACGATAACACTCACGGTAACCGATACCAGCGGCTGCACATAATTATATACACTCACCACGGTAGGGCGCAACGTCTTCTGACCAATCATCATGCAGATGTAACCCAGGAAAGTGCCGAAGAAGATGACGTAGCCCGTTTCCCACCAGGTGCTCATCGGAACCTGGGCGAAAGGAATGTCCGATACGTGTCCTATCGTGAAAGGCCAGATGAAGATGGTTGCCCAGGTAAACATCCACTTGTTCACCGTGAAGAGCGAATACTTCTGAACCAGCGGCTTGAAGAGTGCCAGATAGAGAGCGAACGAAAGCTGTGCCGAGATGCAGAGCAGGTCGCCCCAGATATTTCCTACCTTGGCATTGCCAGCCGTAGCACTCGTCAGGATGATGATACAGGCTCCGCTGCATCCCATCAGCACGCCGATAGCCTTCTTCCAGGTGATAGGTTCCTTCAGAATCAGGAACGAGAGAATCATGGCGAAGATAGGCATCGAAGTAGTCATGATGCTGGAGTTGCTTGGCGAGGTGAGACTCAGACCGATGGTATAGCAGCATTGGTTGCATACCAGTCCGAATATGCCGGCACCTGCCATCTTGATGATGTCCTTGGTAGGGATATGTTCTCTTTTGGTGAAGAATGATGCTATCCAGAAGAGGAGGGCACCACCCAATACACGGAAGCTCACCAGGTCGATGCCGTCGATGCCGTGAAGCATGGCATCCTTGCCTACGGGAGCCATCAGTCCCCAGAATGCGCCGGAACAGAAGAGGCACAGGTGGGCGATAAGAGGTCGTTTGTTATCCATTTTTTCCTTATTTCTATTTAAATCTTCTTTATTTTGAATAAAATCGGGTGCAAAGGTACAAAAATTAGAGGAATTTTGCTATATTTGCGGTATATTTTTTAGAAGTTAAAGGAGTTAAGAAGTTAAGACAATAGTCTTTTTCCGTTCTTGACTATTAAAGATAGGAGACTATTCTTATGCAGAAATATGCTGATTATATCAAACAGATAGAGATTGAATCTCTCTGGAGTGGTACCAAACATATTCTTTGGAACCTCGACCGCCGTGTCAATATCCTGAGTGGTGTAAACGGCGTGGGCAAGAGTACTATATTGAATAAGGTGATAAAGGGTCTGGCGGCTGGTGGTGAATTCCCTAGTCACATGATCAAAGGTGTGCATCTGAAGGTGGAGCCGGAGGAGGCAAAGTGGATTAGATATGATGTAATCCGCTCGGTAGATAGACCATTGATGAATGCCGAGATGATCAACAAGATAGACCTTACCCTGGTTACCGAACTCGACTGGCAGCTCTTCCAGCTGCAGCGCAAGTATCTGGATTACCAGGTGAACATCGGCAATCGCATCATCGCCGTCTTGCAGAGTGGCGAACCGGATGCAGCCTTCAAGGCTCAGAAACTGAGTGAACCGAAGAAGATGTTCCAGGATATGGTAGATAATCTTTTCAAGGATACCGGCAAGACCATCATCCGTACTGCCAACGAAATCCGCTTCAACCAGATAGGCGAGCAGCTCTCGCCTTATCAGCTCTCGGCTGGTGAGAAGCAGATTCTTGCCATCCTCCTCACCGTGCTGGTGGAGGACAACCAGTCATACGTCCTCTTTATGGATGAGCCGGAAATCAGCCTTCATTTCGAATGGCAGAAGCAGCTCATCGGTCTGGTGCTGCAGCTTAATCCGAATATCCAGATCATCATGACCACCCACAGTCCTGCTGTGGTCATGGATGGATGGACCGATAGGGTGACGGATGTGAATGATATTACGATTTCGTAATGTTGAATGTTAAGTGTTGAATGTTGATTTTTTCAGCTTATGGCTAAACGTTTAACCGATAATATCAATTCCCAGTTCTTCGAGGCAGCCAACAGGATGACCTCGAAGAAGGCTCGGCGCAAGATTGTGGCTTACGTCGAGAGCTATGATGATGTCTTCTTCTGGCGTTCTGTATTGGGAAAGTTTGAGAATGAAAAACGCTATTTTGATATCATGCTGCCTACCCGTAACCAGCATTTAGACCGAGGCAAGAAGGCTGCTATCTCCAGTATGCTGAAGGGAGTAGGTAGGGATATGATAGCCTGTGTAGATGCCGATTACGATTATCTGCGTCAGGGCTCAACCGAGTCTTCCCAGCAGATGTTGGAGAATCCTTACATCTTCCATACCTATGCCTATGCCATTGAAAACTTCCAATGTTATGCCAGAGGATTGCACGAAACCTGTGTGATGGTGACGCTCAACGACCGTCGCATCTTCGATTTCGAGCGTTTTCTTGAGTCCTATTCCCGTACCATCTGGCCCCTCTTCTTATGGCACATGCTGTTCTATGTGCGTCACCGCAAGATGTCGATGCATTTTGATATGGCGGAGTTTGATAAGGTCATCATGCTGCCTTCTGTCCGAATCCAGGATCCTAAATGGGCGATAGATTATTTGGGAAAGAAGGTGCGGGCAAAGCTGTTCCAGCTGGAGCGCCGCTTTAAGAAGTTTAAGGATGAGTTGGATGAAATGGCTCTTTACCTCAACAGTCTGGGTGTAAACGAGAGCAATACCTATTTATATATTCAGGGTCATCATCTCTTCGACCTGGTAGTAAGTCCCATCGTCCAGAGCGTCTGCGATGCTTTGCGCAATGATAGGGAGAACGAAATCCGCGACCGTGCCCTCCATTCCGAGCAGGCCCGCACCGAAATGGCATGTTATGAGAATAGTCTGGGCAAGGTGAAGATGATGATGAAGAAGAACACCTTCTACCAGTTCTCTCCCGAATTCCAGAAGATACAGGCGGATGTGGAAAAGTATTTGGAAAGGTAAAAAGGATATTTAAAGGTAAAAAGGTAAAAAAGTAAAAAGGTAAAAAAGTAAAAGGGTAAAAAGAAAGCAGGCAGATGACATCCCGCCAGGCTCTTTTTACCTTTTTACTTTTTTACCTTTTTACCTTTAAAATTATACGTATGTCTCCAGGAACTTCAGGGTTCCTTCTACCTTCAATGTCTTGGTGCTGGCAGGAACAACGATGCTTTCGCCGCCCTGGAGCGTAATCTCGTTACCCTCGTTGTCGATAATCTTAGCCTCACCCTTCAAGCCAATCAGAATCACGAAGCTGTCCAATTCTGAATAATCCAGCGTCATTGGCTCATCGAGATCATAAACGGCTGTGGTGAAGTAAGGGCACTGCACCATGCTTACACCCTGATTCTTGGCAGGAGTGTAGTGCTGGCGATAGTCTGGCAATACGGTGTAGTCGATGCACTCAGCAGCTTCCTTGGTGTGGAGCTGGCGATAGTTGCCATCCTTGTCCTTGCGCTTGAAGTCGTAGATGCGATAGGTAACATCGCTGGTCTGCTGAATCTCGACAACGAAACAGCCTGTTCCGATGGTGTGGATTCTGCCGGCTGGGATAAAGAAGCAGTCGTCCTCCTTCACGTTATACTGAGCCAGGGCATCGGTGATGGTATCGTTCTCTACCATCTCCTTGTACTGCTCAGGAGTAATCTGCATCTTCAAGCCGTTGTAGAGCTTGGCATCCGGCTCGCATGGCAGCGCATACCACATCTCGGTCTTGCCGCGTTCCTTACCTTGCTTCTTGGCAATTTCATCATTAGGATGCACCTGGATAGAGAGGTCGCGGTTGGCATCGATAAACTTGATGAGCAGTGGAAACTCATTGCCGAAACGCTTGTAGTTCTCTTCTCCGAGGAAGCTTCCCTTCCGTTCTGCAACAACCTCGTTGAGGCTCTTGCCCTGCATCTCGCCATCGGCTACGATGCTTTCATTTCCTGGTACTCCAGAGATTTCCCAGCTTTCTCCCACATTCTCTTGCTTTACGTCGAGATGCTTGAAAGTGATAATCTTACTGCCACCCCAGATGGTGGATTTTAATAGCGGTTGAAATTTTAATGGTTTCATTATTACCTATATTTAGTTTATAAATGTACTCTTCAGTACGGTTTCTTACTCTCCGGTAAGGCTCTTGCTGAACCTATACCTTATTATATATAACGCCTTTTGTGCGAAATATACTTAGTCTAGTAAGCGTATTTCTTACTTCAAATATCAACTTCTCTTTTATTTTCTAACTCCCCCTCTGGGTATGTTAGTTCTCTCTCCAGAATGCTGGCGTTAAGATAACCAGCACACTGAATATCTCCAGACGACCGATGAGCATCATCAGCGAGCAGAACCATTTTGCCACATCCGGCAGTTCGCTCCACGACATGGTTGGTCCGATTTCCGTACCCAGCGTAGGTCCCACATTACCCACGCAACTCAGGGTGATGGTGATGGCATTGGTATTATCGATGCCCATGGCTATCATCGTGAACGATATCACCAGACAGATGATGAGATAAGTGGTGAGGAAGGCAAGCAGCGTAACACGCTTCTGCATCGGTACGTTCACACCATCAATCTTCAATGGTAGCACGGCGTTAGGATGCAGAATCTGGCGGAATTCATTCTTCACCATTCTTACCAGCATCACGCCACGGATACATTTCAAACCTCCACTCGTACTGCCTGAGCAGGCTCCGAAGAACATGCAGGCTGCCAATACCACCCAGGTAACGTGAGGCCACACAGCAGCATCGTCGTTAAATAATCCCGTGGTGGTGATGAATGATACCACCTGGAAGATGGAGCTGCGGAAGGCATGTTCCACATCGTAGTTGCGCATCGCTATCAGCTCTACCATGATGAAAGCCGTGAAGACTGTAACGAGGAGCATATAGAACTTAAACTCTGAATTCTTGAACAGATCCTTGATCTTGAACTTGATGACGGCTGCATAGAGCAGGGTGAAGTTAACACCCGACAGGAAGCAGAAGAAGGCACAGATGTATTCCAGCGCCGGCGAATGGAAAAACGAGGTACTGCTGTTATGAGTAGAGAAACCTCCTGTAGCCGTAGTGGTCATCGCATAGTTGAAACTGTCGAAGAGATTCATTCCTGCCACATAGTAGGATGCGATGCAGGCAATGGTGAGCATCAGATAGATACTCCATATCCATTTAGCCGAAGTGGAAAGCCGGGGATGCAATTTCGTTTTGATAGGTCCTGTTGCCTCGGCAGCAAACACCTTGGTCTGTCCTCCTACAAGCGATGGCAGCAGGGCGATGGTGAAGAACACGATTCCCAGACCGCCTATCCATTGGGTGAGCGAACGCCAGAAGAGCAGTCCGTGGGGGAAACATTCTACATCGTCTAATATCGTGGCTCCCGTTGTCGTAAATCCCGACATGGTTTCAAAGTAGGCATCGGTAAAGTTGTTGATGTATCCACTTATCATGAAGGGGAGGGTTCCGAAGAAACTGAATACAATCCATGAGAGCGTTACCACGAGATAGGCATCACGGCGCGACATTGAGTTATCTGCTCCGTGTCCTCGCCATTTCAGCACCAGTCCGCCTCCGATGGTGGTAAGTGTTGCCACAATGAAGGCAAAGATGTCGTCCTGCTGGTAATAGAAAGCTACCAGCAGACTGACGAAGAGCAGGAATGCTTCTATGAAAAGCAGTTGCCCTAAAATCTTATATATTAATTTGCTGTTTATCATATATGAAGTATGTCTCTATCTCCTTCACGCTTAGATGAAGTATTTCTCAATTTTCTTCATGTTGATGTTGTGGCAGAAAACCATCACCGAGTCGCCCGGTTCTATCTGGGTGTTACCCGAAACGAGCATTCCTTCTTCACCGCGAACCAGTCCACCGATGGTTACACCGATAGGCATGCCGAGTTCTTTCACCGGTTTCTGGGTTACCTTCGAACCTTCTTTGGCTATAAACTCAGCTACATCGGCGTTAGCGCTCATCAGGAATCTCACGTTCATCACGTCGGCATCGAGCATCATCTGATAGATGTAGCTGGCGGCAATCATCTTCTTGTTGATGATGGTACCGATATCCAGACTCTCTGCCATGCTCACGTAGTCTACGTTTTCTACGGCAGCCACCGTCTTGCGCACACCCATTCTCTTGGCGGTAAGACAGGCCAGAATATTGGTTTCGGCGTTACCGGTCAGTGCCACGAAGGCCTGGGTACTGCGGATACCTTCTTCTACGAGTAGCGGAATGTCGCGTCCGTCACCATGAATGATGAGCGTCTTGTTCTCATCGAGAATATCGTTGAGATATTCGCAGCGCTCCTCGCTCATCTCGATAATCTTGCATTCCATATATTCCGGCATCTTCTTCACGGCTCTTACGGCTGTGCGTCCGCCACCCATAATCATCACGTTCTTCACATCTACATAGTGCTCCTTGCCTACAATCTTGCGGATATATGGGATATAGTTGCGGGTGGTCATGAAGTAGGCGAGGTCGTAGAGTTTCAGCTCGTCGTTACCGCCAGGGATGATGGTATCGCTGCCTCGCTTGATGGCTACCACGTGGTATGGGTCGTTAGGACCGCTGATGTTCTTGAGCGGTTCGTTCAGTATCTCGCATCCTTCGCGCAGTTTGATGCCGAGCATGACGAGTGCGCCGTCGTGCACATCCCAGCGCTGACGTACCCAACTCATTTTCAGTCCGTTATTGATATCTACGGCTGCGAGCATCTCCGGATAAATCAGTTTGCTGATACCTAATTCTTTGAAGAATTCCTGAGCCTGCTGATCCATATACTCCGGGTTATCCACACGGGCCACCGTTCTTTTGGCACCCAGGTTCTTGGCAAGGATGCTAGCTGTAATGTTGGTACTTTCTACCGGAGTAACGGCGATGAAGAGGTCGGCATCTGCTACCCCCGCATCGCGTAAGATGTGAAGACTGGTAGGCTTGCCCAGCATGGTGAGCAGGTCGCAGTCGGAGCCAATGCTTGCCAGGCGCTCTTCGCTTTCATCGATGAGCGTAATCTCTTCATTGCTGCGTGACAGGAGTCTCGCCAGATGAGTACCTATGGCATATGCGCCAGCTATGATTATTTTCATTTCTTAATTGCTTCTTTGATTGATTCTTTATCGAGATGCACGATTTCCCTGAGCTGTGCCACGGTTCCGTGTTCCACAAACTCATCTGGCAATCCCATTCGGGTCATCTTTGGCTGATAGTCATGGTCGTTCATCCATTCCAGTACGGCAGAGCCCATACCGCCCATACGAACGCCGTCTTCGATGGTGATGATGCGGCTGAACTTTTCGCCCACCTCTTTCAGAATGTCTTCATCGAGTGGCTTGAGGAATCGCATATCGTAGTGGGCGATGCTCATTCCGGTTTCGGCTTCTACCTCAGCGATAGCCTGAGCGGCATCGTTTCCGATAGGACCGATGGTAAGAACGGCTACATCGGTGCCGTCTTTCAGCTTTCTGCCGGTACCGGTCTTGATTTCCTCCATCGGGTTGCGCCAGTCTACGAGCACACCCTTGCCTCTCGGATAACGGATTACATAGCTTCCATGACCTGGCAATTGGGCTGAATACATCAGGTTGCGCAACTCATGTTCGTTCATCGGAGATGCGATGGTGAGATGCGGAATCGGACGGAGAGCCGCCATATCGAAGGCACCATGATGGGTTGGTCCGTCTTCACCTACCAGTCCGGCACGGTCAAGACACATGATAACCGGCAGGTTGAGCAGTGCCATGTCGTGGATGATGTTATCGTAGGCACGCTGTGCAAACGAACTGTAGATGTTGCAGAAAGGAATCAGGCCGTCTTTCGCCATACCTCCAGAGAAGGTGACGGCATGCCCCTCGGCAATACCTACATCGAAGGTACGGTTTGGCATCGCTTTCATCATGATGTTCATGGAGCATCCTGTAGGCATGGCTGGCGTCACACCTACAATCTTCGGGTTCTTCTGAGCCAGTTCCAACAGCGTCTCACCGAAAACATCCTGATATTTCGGAGGCTGGTTGCTGGTATCGGCAATGATTCTCTCACCCGTTTCCGGATCGAATTTGCCTGGCGCGTGCCAGATGGTAGCACTCTTCTCGGCTGGTTCGTAACCCTTTCCCTTGGTGGTATGCAGGTGCAGCAGCTTAGGACCCTTCATGTTCTTAAGCTGTTTGAGCACTCTCGCCACTTCCTTCACGTCATGACCGTCGAAAGGTCCGAAGTAGCGGATATTCATACCCTCGAAGATGTTCTGCTGATGACTCAGTGCCGACTTCAGTGCATTGTTCAGGCGCAGAATACCCTTCTTGCGGTCTTCGTTGAGATAACCTTTGGAGTGCAGCCACTGCGATGCCTTGAAACGGAGGCGGTTATAGGTCTCGTTGGTATCGAGGTTCAGGAGATATTTCTCCATACCGCCCACAGCCCGGTCGATGCTCATATCGTTGTCGTTCAGGATGATGAGCATGTCGTTAGGTGTACTTGATACGTTGTTCAGTCCCTCGAAAGCCAGTCCGCCGCTCATGGCTCCATCGCCAATGACGGCTACCACGTGCCTGTTGGTATCTCCGTTTTCGCGTGCGGCAACGGCCATACCGAGTGCTGCGGAGATGGAATTGCTCGCATGTCCGCAGGCGAAGGTATCATATTCGCTTTCTAAAGGTGTAGGGAATGGACGGATGCCGTGCAACTTGCGGTTGGTGCAGAAGTTTTCGCGGCGTCCTGTTAATATCTTGTGTCCGTAGGCCTGGTGTCCCACATCCCATACAATACGGTCGTATGGGGTGTTGTAGATATAATGTAGGGCTACGGTTATTTCCACCACGCCAAGAGAGGAGGCAAAATGACCGGGGTTGACGGCAACCTCGTCGATAATGTCTTCTCTTAACTCTTTGCAGACTTGTGGCAGCTGGTCAATGCTCAGCCGTCTCAAATCTTCCGGGTATTTTATACTATTTAATAGACTAAACTTGTTCTTGTCCATGTTTTCTTCGTGAAAATCTTGTGCAAAGATAATGCTTTTTTCCTATATAAAGCACTTTTGAGGCAATATTTTCGCTTTTTCCGATTATTCTTTGTATTTTTGCAAAGGAAATTTCTGAAAAAGGAATGAAATCCGGAATTAGTTATATAACAATAAGCAAATAAATACCTTTATCGTGATGAGAAAAAATGTATTACTTTTGGGAGCCATGATGATGGCTTCCATGTCTCTGATGGCGCAGACCAAGGGTGGCGGCATCAGTCAGTCTGCTCTCCAGCAGATGGAGAAAAGCCAGCAGGCAGGTGTAGCCAACAAGGCACTCTTCAATGCGATTGCCAACAACAACATTGATGACCTTGTGAAGAATCATGCCAACGAGGCCCCGGTTGATACTCATTTCAGCATCGAGACTCCTTCGCAGAGCATTCACAACCAGAAGAGTTCGGGCCGTTGCTGGATGTTCAGCGGTTTCAACGTGCTCCGTTCCAACTTTGCTGTCAACGACAAGCAGGGTAGAGTGGTGGAGTATTCTCAGGATTACCTCTTCTTCTATGATCAGTTGGAGAAGGCTAACCTGATGCTTCAGGGGGTTATCGACCTCGGCAAGAAGAGCATCGAGGATCCTCAGGTGCAGTTCTTCTTCAAGAATCCGCTCAATGATGGCGGTACTTTCTGTGGTGTTGCCGATTTGGCAAGCAAGTATGGTCTCGTACCTATGAGTGCCCAGCCTGAGACCTTCTCAAGCAACAATACTTCCAAGATGAGCCGTCTCGTAAGCAGCAAGCTCCGCGAGTATGGTCTGGAACTCCGCAAAATGGTGGCTCAGGGTAAGAAGTCGGCAGCTATCCAGGCTCGCAAGAACGAGATGCTCGGTCAGGTTTATCACATGCTGAGTCTTACTCTCGGTGAACCGGTAAAGGAATTTACCTATGCTTTCCGCGATAAGGATGGCAAGCAGGTTGGCGAGGCAAAGAAGTATACTCCTAAGAGTTTCTATGAGGAAACCGTAGGCAAGGATCTCAACGGTACCTTCCTGATGGTGATGAACGATCCACGCCGTCCTTACCACAAGACATACGAGGTAGAGTACGACCGTCATACTTATGATGGTCATAACTGGAAGTATCTGAACCTGCCTATGGAGGAGATTGCCCAGCTCGCCATCGCCTCTCTGAAGGACGGTCATAAGATGTATTCAAGCTATGATGTGGGCAAGCAGCTTGATAGAAAGCGCGGCTATCTGGCACTCGACAACTTCGACTATGGAAGCCTCTTCAATACCTCATTCCCAATGAACAAGGCTGACCGCATCGCTACTTTCGATAGCGGTTCTACTCATGCCATGACGCTGACAGCTGTAGATCTCGATGCCAATGGCAAGCCTGTAAAGTGGAAGGTGGAGAACAGTTGGGGTGCCGACAATGGTTTTGCCGGTTGCTTCATCATGACCAACGATTGGTTCAACGAGTACATGTTCCGCCTGGTAGTAAACAAAAAGTATGCTTCTGAGCAGCTCTTGAAGGAATTCGACCAGAAGCCAACTATGCTGACTCCAGATGATCCTCTGTTCCAGTTGGAAGACTAATAATAAGAATATTCAAAGCCATATATGGTGTATCATGCGCCATATATGGCATATTGTTTCTAGTAATCAACATAGAATTAGGTATAGATGAATAAGCGGGAAGTTTTTGGGCATTTTTTCAAATCATATTATGGTCGATTATATTATTATGCGCTGCAACTTCTGAAAGATGAGGAGGCAAGCCGAGATATCGTGAGTGGCGTTTTTGCTCACGTATGGGAGAATTTCGACTCCTATGACATGCAAACCTTACCAGCCTTCTTGCTTAAAACCGTGAAAAATAAGTGTTTAGACTATCTTCGGCATACAGCTGTTCATGCACAATATGCCGATTACTATCTTCATGCAGTAGATCAATGCTATGAAGATAATGATATCCAGAAAGAACGTCAGCGGCAAGTAGAAGAAATGTTGGATTTGTTACCGGATACTACTCGTCATGTTTTGGAAGAATGTTATCTTAACCATAAGAAATATCGGGAAGTGGCAGATGAGATGAATGTCTGTCAGGAAACGGTCAAGCGCCATATCATAAAGGCCTTGAAACTGTTAAGAGAACATTATCATCAAATAAAAACTTGAAAATAATCAAAAGAATCTCAATTGGGGATGTTACCATTTTGGTAGGTAAAACGTATTATTTTTAGTAAAGGAATAGAAATATGATGAAGCAAACAGATATTTTTAATGATGAGAGTTTACAGAATGACATCCAAGACTTGGTTGCCATAGAACAGGCTATGATACGCAAAACATATCCTCTGCCAAACCTTGACAAGGAGTTGGAGAAGATAGTAGGCAAAGAAAATTCGGATGCCGAAGAGCCTGTGAAACATCAATATCCGATGATGAGAATGCTGATGAGTGCTCTGATGGGCGCTGCTGCTATGTTGGCGATAGTTTTTGTATGGCAGTGGGTGAGCTCCAGGCAGACTATTGATGGAGCTACCGGAAATCGGATAACGCAAAATGTATCTTCTGAACAAGATATGACAATGCTTCAGACTGCAGATGGTGAGATGATTACTCTTACACTGGCTGATGGCACTGAAGTAAAGCTCAATAGTAATAGTAAGATTACTTATCCCCACTGCTTTAAGGGAGCAGAGCGTATGGTGCATCTTGAAGGAGAAGCATTCTTCAAGGTAAGGCACGACAGTAAGCGTCCTTTTGTGGTGGATGCAGGTGGTGTCTTGACCAAGGACTTGGGTACTTCTTTTAATATCAAGGCTTATCAGGGTAGTGACTGTAAAGTGACTTTGGTTGAGGGAAAGGTGGAAGTCCTGGCAAAGAACAGTCAGCATAAACCTGTGACATTGAATCCGGGACAGCAATATTCCTTAAGTGCAAAGGAGACTGTTTCTGGGCAGATAATTAATGTAAATACGGATGAAACTACCGCATGGGCAGATGGTGTGCTCTATTATCACGACCAGACTTTGGAATACATCTTGGATAATCTTGCAGCATATTATCAGAGTAAGGTGGTATTTAGAAATCCTGCAGTCAAAACCAAGCATCTCGATTTCTCCGCAGATAAGAGTGGCAGTATAGAGGATGCTATAGAACTCTTGAATAATCTGGGAGTTGCAAAGGTTAGTTTTAAGGGAAATACTATATATATAGAATAAGGTATTTAAGTAAATCTTGATGTATCGTCACATCGGCATTTCTGGGAAATTATAATTCCTGAAAATGCCGATGTTTTAGTTTTATTTGTAAGAAAACAAACTTTTTTTATTATTTTTTGAAAGTAGATGTTACCGATTCGCTGTCAGAAACGTATTTTTATTATAGTATTAACGAAAAAAAGAGAAATATGAAAGAAGTAAGATGTGTATTCATGTTTGCTGTCCTGACTTTATGGATGGCATTACCTGTAGGAGCACAGAATGCAAAGAGAGGCATCACGATGTCGCTCGTTAATGAGTCTTTGGCTTCTGCATTGAGAAAAGTACAGCAGGAGTCGGATTATAAGGTGAGTTTTGTGATAGAGGACGTAAAGCCCTATACCACAACGGTTCATCTGAAGAATGCTTCTGCCTCAACTGCCGTAAAGCAGATTTTACATGGTAAACCTTTCACTTACTCAGTAAGTGGTAAGTTTATTACCGTCAAGAAGGTTTTGCAACATAAAACTGCAGCTGAAGCTACAGATAATGGAGCTGCCATCCGCCCCCTCTCAGGAACAATTACCGATGAGGATGGAGAACCTATGATTGGCGCTTCTGTTGTAGTGCCTGGCAGTCCTTTTGGAACCGTGACTAATACGGATGGTAATTTTGAGTTTTATATTCCTAAAGGATGTCATGAGGTTACGGTTTCGTATGTCGGTATGAATGACCAGAAGGTAAAGGTGGCTGGTAGGGATCATGTGAAGATTGTGATGTCTGAAAATAAAACCATACTTGGTGAAGTGGTTGTAACGGGTTATCAGACAATCTCTAAGGAGCGTGCAACCGGTGCTTTTACCAAGGTAACAGCTGATGAACTGAAAGACAAGAGGTTGGGTAATCTCTCTACTGTGCTGGCTGGCGAGGTTGCCGGATATAATGACGGCATGATTCGTGGCGTAACCACGATGAATGCTTCTGCTTCTCCTCTCTATGTCATTGATGGCTTTCCAGTAGAGAAAACTAAGTTGACCGGCAATGGAACTGGTGATATTACCGAGGAAATCCCTGATTTGAATATGGATGATATTGAGAGTATTACTGTTCTTAAAGATGCTGCAGCTGCTTCCATCTATGGTGCTCGTGCTGCCAATGGTGTCATTGTCATCACTACCAAGAAATCGGCAGCTAAGGGTAAGACCAATGTCTCTTTCAATGCTTCTCTTACCTGGCATCCTTATTCTTATTATACAGATTATCTAGCCAATTCTTCTCTTGTTATTGACTTGGAGAAGGAGTGGGCTGCGCAGAATCCGAATCTTGCAGGCAATGGAGCTAAGGTATACGCTCAGAATATGTTGGATCAGAAAATCTATACGAGCGCGGGTATCTGCAATATCTTGAATTATTATGCAGGCAATATATCTGAGTCAGAAATGAATGCTAAACTGACTGATTTGGCTGGAAAAGGTTATAACTACTATGACCAGATGAAGAAGTATGCTAAGCGCGATCCGTTGTATCAGCAGTATAATATGAATATTGTAAACAACTCGGTGAATAATCTCTTCAAGGCTTCGGTCACTTATAAGTATAATACCCTTGAAGATAAGTATTCCAATAATCAGAGTTTAGGTATCAACCTTACCAATACTTCTCATTTCACAAAATGGCTTTCTTTGGATTTAGGTGCTTACCTAAAGGTGGGTGAGGATCAGACACAGAACTACAATGTCCTTTCTCCTGGATATTCTGTTTTGCCATACGATAATTTAGTGAATGCTGATGGCTCTTGTTATACCAAGCCGATGAGTGAGAGATATGATGCAAGTACTTTGGCTATCTATCAGAAGTATGGTCTTTATAATATGGATATCACTCCTTTGGAAGAGCTGGATCGTCAGATTACCACCAACAAGGAGTTGGCTTTACGAACTTTTGCCCGTCTGAATGTACAGATTCTGCCCTGTTTGAAGTATGCTGCTTCCTTCCAGTACGAACGAGCTTCATATCGTGGTGAAAACTGGGCTGATAAAGCTTCTGCGCAGGTTCGGGGTGTGGTAAACGGGTATGCAACCGATAATGGTGATGGCTCTGTCAATTATGTGATTCCTTATGGGGATATCCTGGTTCGTTCAGACCAATATACCTCTGCTTATAACTTCCGTCAGCAGTTGAGTTTTGATCAGACTTTCAAGGATGTTCACAGCGTAACTGCTATTCTGGGCACGGAAACCATCCAGAACAAGCAGGAATTGCATCGAGACAAACTGTTTAACTATGATTCTCAGATGTTAACATCCAGTATGGTGAATAATGCTGATTTGTTGAAAGGTATAGCGGGTGTGCTGGGATATAAATCTATGACCGCGACTGATTTGTCTGCTTCTTATGAAAATGTAAACCGTTATGTTTCGGTATATGGTAATGCTGCTTATACTTACGATGACCGTTATAGCTTGACTGGTAGTTTACGATGGGACCGCTCTAATCTCTGGGGAACCAGTTCGAAGTTTCAGAACAAGCCTATCTGGTCGGTAGGTGCCAGTTGGATTATCAGTAAGGAGAAGTTCTTCCACGCAGATTGGGTCAATTATCTGAAACTCCGTGTTTCTGATGGTATTGCCGGTAACGTATCTAAGAATTCTGCCCCTTATATGGTGGCAAGCTATAATAATAACGGGCATGTGGGAGGTACACAGGGATATGTGCAGTCGCGTGCCAATCCGATGCTGAGCTGGGAGAAAACCAATACCTTTAATATAGGTATAGATTTCTCGCTCTTTAAGAACCGACTCAATGGTACTGTAGAGTATTACGACAAGAAGGGTACCGACCTCCTGGCTTCTTCCATGGGTGTACCTACTGAAGGTTGGGGCTACAGCACCTATACCATCAACAATGGCGAGATGTACAATCGTGGTGTAGAAATTTCCCTGAGTGGTGAGGTTCTGCGTACCAGGGATTTCTCATGGAGAACCAATATGACTTATGCTTATAATAAGAATGAGGTGACTTATGTAAATGTAAAGGCGCCGGTTTATATTCTTCAGTTGGATTACCCTTCGGCTTATCCTATTATCGGCAACGAATATAATGCAATCTATGGCTATAAGTGGGCTGGATTGAGTGAAGAAGGATTGCCACAGGTGTATAACGAGAATGGTGAGAAGGTAACTAATCAGCCAACGACATTGGATGCCATCTCTTACATGGGTACTACCACTCCTAAGTATAGTGGATCTTTCGGAACCAGTATCAGCTACAAGGATTTCGATTTCAGTATGCAGTTCCTTTTTGCGGGTGGTCATAAGATGCGCAATGCCAATCCTGCTTTCCTCACTTGCAGTTATTCCAGCGTAGGATATATCTCCAATATTGCGGGAGCTAGTGCCGGACTTGCTAATCGTTGGCAGAAACCAGGTGATGAGGCTTATACCAATGTGCCAAAGGCTGTTTTTGCCGAAAGTGGTTTGTCAGCATCTTCTTTGTATAGTACTTATTTTTATTCTGATATCAATATCCTTGATGCCAGTTATATTCGTCTGAACAACATTTCTCTGGCTTATCATTTGCCAAAGTCGCTGTGCCGTTCGCTCTATATGCAGAGTGCCCGTGTTCAGGCTAATGTGGAGAATCCGTTCTTCTGGGCAAAGACCAAACAGGCTAAGTACCAGCTGGGTGGTTATAATGCCACCAACTATGTGTTAGGCATTTATCTCAACTTTTAAATAATGAAGAAAATGAAACAGAAATTAGTATATATGGTGTTGTTGCTGGGCATGGTTATGGGACTTGCCTCTTGCGATAACTATCTCAATATAGAACCAAAGGGCAAACGCATCCCTAAGTCGCTCGCCGACTATGAGGCTTTTCTCCGTTACGAGTATGGTACTCATCGCATGCCGGTTTTGCAAACGTGCTATTTGCTTAATGATGAATATCTCACCAATTCGTATGCCAGTTATTATCCGATGTATAAGGCTAACTACAATTGGGAGGAGGAAACCGATCGTGCCTATTGGAACTCTGCAGATGAGAGTACTTATTATGTGGCTTATGGCACTATCAATACCTGCAATCTGATATTGGAAGATGTGCCTAATACAACAGAAGGTACTGAGAAAGAAAAGGCTGAGGTGATGGCATATGCCAGAGTGTTGCGTGCGATGAACTATTTCAATCTCGCTAATTATTATGCTGATACCTACGAGCCTTCAAATGCTGCCAGTAAGTTGAGTGTGCCTCTGATTACAAGCAGTCTTCAGAATGCTCCTTATCATCAGGCCACCATTCAGGAAATCTATGAATTCATTTTGAATGATTTGAACACGTCGGTAGCTGATCTTCCAGATATGGGTACCACGCTCCTCCATCCGGGCAAGGGAGCTGCCTATGCTATGTTGGCACGTACCTATCTTCAGATGATGAACTATGAAAAGGCGTTGGAGTTTGCTGATAAGGCTCTTGCCATTAATGATAAGTTGGTTGATTGGGTTGGATTCTATAATGATAATAAGGGTGTGATAGGCCAAGAGGGTGTTTATCCTTCTTTGAAAACGCCATTGGGATTTGATAGCCAGGACTGTTATAATTTCAATTATGCCGATAATAGTTCCAACTCTGCATCTGCGATATTCAAGATACCGGTAAATCGTGCTGCCGGATTCGAAGAGGGAGATGCTTATTTCTTGAGCAATTGGAAACAAAGAACGATGGGTGCAGAAACTTATTATCAGGGGTTGACCAATGGCTATATCAATCTTGCTGGTATGAGAACCGTGGAGCAGTATCTTATCAAGGCTGAATGCTTGGCTCGTAAGAATCAGTTGACAGATGCTATGGATGTGCTCAATGAGGTGCGTAAGACATATATCCTTCCAGAGAAATATCTGCCACTATCGGCGTCCTCTGTGGCAGAAGCTATCCGGTATATACGTCAAGCTAAGGATAATCAACTTATCTTCTCTATCGTGCCGTTTGGCGATGCTCGTCGCTTAAATGCTGAAGGTACCTATGCCCGCACGCTGACAAAAGAGATAGATGGCAAGCAGATAAGTCTTGCTCCATCCTCTCATCTCTGGACCTTCCCATTCCCTAAGGGAGCCATTGATAATCCTGGCAACGGAAGTTTCGTACAGAATGTGGAGAAGTAATGAACGTTAAAATAAATCTTTCTAGTAATTGTACAAATATGATGTTTAAAAAAACAATTTTCTCATTGGCATTGGCGCTCATCTCTGTGATGAGTGCTCATGCTCAGAATGCAGACGAGTGTATCATTGATGCAATCTTGAATGGTGTGCCTGATGGTACGGAAATGGAAGCTGTCCTGGCTGCTACTCATCGTAACGAGAAACCTCTCGCTAAAGGTGTGGTAAAGGGTGGAAAACTTACTTTAACCATCCCTGTTACAGAGGCTCGTTTTATCGGTGTCGGTCCAAGAAACGGTGTTTTCACTTTTAGTCTGATGACCAAAGGTGGCGAAAAAGTACAGGTGTCTCTCGATGCCAAACCCATCAATGATGGGGTAACCACTGGTTTTAATACCAGCAATGTCAAGATTTCCGGCAGTGCTATGAACGATGAATATCAGACAAAAATCGGTTCAGTGAGGGATATGCTTGATAAGATGTATAAGGATATAAACGATAAGCATAAAAAATTGATTGCAGAACAGAGCAAGGCTTACCAGGCAAAGGATAAAGCTAAGATGAAAGCTTTGGAAGATAGTGACGAGAGAAAAGAGATGGCTACCGAACAGAAGAATTTCTTTGACACGGTGGAGTCTTCTTATGGAAAGTTGTATTCAGACAACAAGGATTCCTGGTGGGGACCTTTCGCTATGCTTTGTACCTTGAACTATTTCACCAAGGAAAACTCCAAGGAATGGAATTCGTTCTCAGAAACTGCTAAGAATAGCTTCTATGGAAAGTTGCTCAACGAGCAGATTAATCCAAAGGGACTTACAGGTGAGACTTTGCCTCAGTTCGAACTCCAGCAAGTTGATGGTTCTAAGGTGAGCATGGCTTCTTGTGTAAAGGGAAAGAAGTATTATCTGGTTGATTTCTGGGCTTCATGGTGTGGACCTTGCCGCAAGGAAATTCCTAACCTCAAAAAACTTTATGAACTGTATAAAGGAAAGGGACTGGAAATAGTAAGTGTTTCTATCGATAAGAATGAAACTGCTTGGAAGAAAGCGCTTGCTGAGGAGAATCTTTCTTGGCCTAACGGACTTGACCGTGCCGGTATAGCTGATTCTTATAAGGTAAAGTTCATTCCTGCCATCTTCCTGGTAGATGGTACTACAGGTAAGTGTATTGCTGAGAATATCCGTGGTACGGAATTGGCTGCAAAGTTGGCTGAACTATTCTCGAAAAAAGATATTTAGACGAAAAGTTTGGCTAAAGTGCTCCATTTATATAAAGATAAACCGTATTTTTTCGATAATATCGTGAAATACGGTTTATTTTTTGTATTTTTGTACCCGAAATAATGGTAAGAACGTTATTTATATAAAAGTTATATAGATTATGTTAGAGAAAAGTAAGCGTGAGCGCATCATTGCGCTCGTTAATAAAGAGGTGGTTCCTGCCATCGGCTGTACCGAACCGATGGCTGTGGCACTATGTACAGCCAAGGCTGCTACTACATTGGGCAAGCGCCCTGAACGTATTGAAGTTCTTCTGAGTCCTAATATGCTCAAGAATGCGATGGGTGTCGGCATTCCTGGCACGGGTATGATCGGCTTGCCTATCGCCGTATCGCTGGGTGCGCTCATCGGAAAGCCTGAATATCAGCTGGAAGTGTTGAAAGATCTTACTCCCGGCAGTCTGGAGCAGGGCAAACAATATATCAAGGATGCGGATATCAACATCAAACTGAAGCAGGGTGATGTGGATAAACTCTATATCGAAATCATCTGTCATGCCGGTGAAGACCAGGCTACGGCAATTATCTCCGGTTCTCATACCCATTTTGTGTATGTTGAGCGTAATGGCGAGGTGGTGCTCGATAAGCGTGGCGGTACTGTGGGCGATGAGGCTGATGACGACATCCAGCTCAATTTCCCGATGGTTTACGAGTTTGCTACAACAGCTCCGCTCGATGAGATTTCTTTCATTCTCAAGACCAGAGACTATAATATGAAGGCTGCCGAGTTGAGTATCAAAGGCAACTATGGCCACTGTTTGGGCAAGACGATGGACCGTCCGTTGAGTCATGGTATCTTCGGCGATAATATTTTCTCGCATATCATCTCCCGAACCGCTTCAGCCTGCGATGCCCGTATGGGTGGTGCCATGATTCCGGTGATGAGTAACAGCGGCAGCGGCAACCAGGGCATCTGTGCAACGAATCCTGTGGTGGTTTATGCGCTGGAGAACGAAAATACCGAGGAGGAAATGATCCGTGCCCTGATGCTCAGTCATCTGACTGCCATCTATATCAAGCAGAGCTTAGGCAAGCTTTCAGCTCTTTGCGGTTGTGTGGTAGCCAGTACGGGCAGCAGTTGCGGCATCACCTATCTGATGGGTGGCGATTATACCCGCATCTGCAATTCTGTCAAGAATATGGTAGCCAATCTCACCGGTATGATTTGTGACGGAGCGAAACCAAGTTGTGCCCTGAAGATTTCATCAGGTGTCAGCACCGCCCTTCTTTCTGCCCTCCTTTCTATGGAAGGCAAGTGTGTCACCTCTGCCGAGGGTATCGTAGATGATGATGTGGATAAGTGCATCCACAACCTCACGAGCATCGGTGCCGATGCGATGCGAGCTACCGATGATATGGTGCTTGATATCATGACGCATAAATAAATTGGAATATAGTATATTCAAAAGGCTCGCAAGAAATCGAAACTTCTTGCGAGCCTTTATTATTTGCTAAACTATGAATCTGAACCTGTTAAACTCATCATAAAGTTCAATGTTCAAACCTCAAAGTTCAATGTCTTTATACGAGTGTTGCTACGATTTCCTCACGGGTTCCTGGCAACATATCGATAACTGGAATCTCTGGCATGGTGTAGCAACCTGGCTGCAGACGGAATGAAGCACGAGCCACGTTAACCAATACCTGAGCGGTGAGGGCTGGGTTGTTGATGCTCATGTTGAACTCGAAACGCTGGTTCTGGGTCTTGCCTGATACACCCTTGCGAACGAGGTTCACACCATGACCCATATCCTTTACATCATCTACTGATGCTACGGCAAATACGTGGGTCTCATCGTGAGCGAAGTATGGATCGGCCTTGATTTCGGCTGTTACATCCTCAAGCTTGGCACCTTCTTCCAACTCTACGTATACCATACGGCGGTGGATACCCTCACCCAATGGGATGGTTACAGAGAGCGCTTCCTTTACGCCCTTCTTGCCACGAACACAAACTGAGTGACCCATACTCATACCAGGACCGAAGTTGGTATATGTCAAACCCTTAGGAGCAAGGCTCTCCATCAGAACACGTACGATAGAATCAGAACCTGGGTCCCAACCTGCAGAGATAACGCTTACCTTGCCAGCCTTCTTGCAGTTCTCCATCTGCTTGGTACGGTAGTCGAGGATGCTGGTGTGAATATCGAAGCTGTCTACGGTGTTGATACCGAGGGCAACGATCTTCTCTGCATACTCAGGGCAAGAGCGTGTAGGGGTTGCGAGGATAGCAACATCTACATCCTTCAACTTGGTGATGTCATCTACTACTTCATAGTTTGCCAACTCAGCTGGTTTGTCCTTGGCACCCTGGCGACGTACAATACCTGCAATCTCAAAGTCAGGAGCTGCTTCGAGTGCTTCAACAGTAAACTTACCGATGTTGCCGTATCCTACTACGGCTGCTCTAAATTTCTTCATTGTCTTATTTCTTTTATTTTGTTGTTTTTATTTCTTTTATTTGTTGCGGTTTAGTCATCCAACGGATATGTTTTCCGCTTTTCATTCTGTTTCCGGTTGCAAAAGTATAGCTTTTTCTTGAAATACGTGACGTTTTAATAGAATTTTAACTCATAAAAGTTGCAAAAAGTAGTAAAATCATAGTTTTTAGGTATGAATAAGCGGAGATTTGTAAGGTATCTGCTGCAAGAGCCTTACAGTTTCGTTATTTTGTTGCGAAACATCATACATCCCCTTTCCGATACCTCCCGATGTGCTTTGAATTACGTCGGGACGTAGCTTTTGCTGCGTCCCGACGTCTCTGGCTCTGCGTCGGGACGTATGACATGCTACGTCGGGACGTAATTTCTGGCAAATCTTTGCACTTGTATAATTAGGTGAGAATGAAATATGCAGGTTAAATGTTGCCTTTCTTGAATTCATCTAATGTCATTTCTGCATTGAACCCCATAATTCCACTGTCATTCTTAACAATTTCTTTCAATGCTTTTACTGCTTTTGGAGTATTAACGTGCAATAGTGCATAAGCTGCCCATATTCTTACAGAAAGATTGTTATCTTCCAAAAGAGGTTCTAAAATTTCATATTTATGTTCTGCAGAAATGTACTTGATGGCATTTATTATATTTTTGTGGCTTTTGTTACCACGTTTGTTGTCACCATTTTGTGTACATTCCCCATGAATGATTGCATTTTCTTTAAAACAGATTAATGCTTCTTCTAAATTCTTGATTTTCATAACTATTGGTTTGCAATATCTAAAACTAAATTCCCTGTAAGGTAAGCTTCTGACGTATTTAATTCTATATTTTTATTTATTTCTTTAATGACTTTTCCGTCTAGCGGTAGCAGACCTTCGTATGAGAGACTTCCAATCTTTAAGTTATATCTGGATAGTATTTTTGTGATGTCTGAAACTATATGGCTTTCCTTCGCTTTTTTGTTAAAATATTCGCCATGTGGAATGTTTATGTTCCGGTATTCCTCCATAGAAGTATAGATGGAATTTTCATTCCACATTTCTGTTCTTATAAATATTTGTTGAAGCCTAGAGAGAGGAATATTTTCTTTATTTTGTTTTTCTATGACGGTGGACAAAAAATCCAAAGTCTCTTTATAACTAAGTTTCGAATATTTTTTATTAGTTTGATATTTTACAAAGATAGAGAAGTTTCCTTTTTCAGTGATTTGGATATCTATAACAGGGATAGCCTCATTATCTTGTATATAGGCATGATACTCCATACTTTTTATAAAAGGATAAGACGATTGTCCTAATTGTTCTTTAATCTCTATTGAGTTTTTAAGATTTCGTTTCAGCTTCGAATTGCACGAAATCATAAGTAATAACATCATAAAGAGGATAATTTTGTTATACATATCGAGTATTTTTTTAAATTTTAATGAAATATTTCTGTTCGTATTCACGAAATAGGTGTTTATGCAGACTTTCATATCTGCATAATTATTTGCCTGGCAGCTATAGTATGCTCCCAATATTATGCTATTTGGCTGCAAATATAAGTTTTTTTTTGTAATCGACAAACTTTTTTTTAGAAAAGAACGCCTAAAAAGGCAAAAAATAGCAAAATAGAGC
>NZ_QSAV01000056.1:0-21958 GCF_003465495.1 Segatella copri
ATAAATATATAAGTATATATAATACTTACAGATTGAAAGTAGGGGAAATGCATGTACCCCTCCGCTGAAAACTGTCACAACTGTCACAACTGTCACGCTTTAACGCTTTGCTCTTTTTCCCCGAAGATCATCTGAATTCTTGTTACTAGAAATGATATGTCAAGTTTTTTTGTAAGCAGCACGCAAACTTGCGAAATCTTAGGAGTAAATGCTGCAGATACCCATGCACGGTGTTTTATCGTATTATGTGAGTTAACTGTACGATAATCAGTATGTTAGTTGTTTTAGAAATGAGTAAATGCTTTAGGTACCCATGTGTCGTGAAACACGACACATGGGTAGTCATCTGATAATCAGAATATTGATATTTTTGGAAAATCCCCGTTCCTACGCGAGCTTGTCAATGGATGAAAAGCAGGGGAATACAATAAAAGCTTGTTACGGCGTTTCACCGTAACAAGCTTTTATGCGTTATATTTATTTCTTTTCTCCGTTCAATTTCTCAGAATCGAATCATTCTTTTTAAAAGAGCTCGAAGGCTTTCTTGAGCTTCAGGTTATCGGCTGCATTACCAACAAGAGCCTCAAACTTTCCGGCTTCAGCCTTCCAGGATGAAGATGCCTCATCGTAGAAACTGAGGGCCTCTTTGCTGATGGTGATGCTGATATCCTTGCTCTCACCTGGCTGGAGATAAACCTTCTGGAATCCCTTCAGCTCCTTCTGAGGGCGGTCTACTGATGACTTGACATCGTGGATATAGAGCTGAACCGTCTCGGCTCCGGCATGCTTTCCGGTATTCTTTACGTTTACGGTAAAGGTGATTGTGCCGTCCTGCTTCATCTGTATCTTGTCGCTGCGCAGATTAGAGATGGCAAACTGGGTGTAGCTCAAGCCGTGACCGAATGCAAAGGTAGGCTTGATGCGCTCCTTATCGGTCCAGCGGTAACCTACATAGATGCCTTCCTTATATTCCTCATCAATGATGTTGCCCTTCGTGCTGGCTCCACCTTCCTGACGCCAGGTTCCCGGATAGGTATTGAGTGCATGAGCACCTGTTTCCTTCAGCGAGTTGACCCATGTAAACGGCAACTTGCCGCTAGGGTTGGCATCGCCTGTAAGGATGCTTGCAAGGGCTTCGCCGCTCTCCGAACCGATGAACCAGCCCTGTACGATGCCGGCAACCTTAGCCTTCCAAGGCATAGCTACCGCATTGCCCGAGATGTTGACATAAACGAAGTTTCTGTTTGCCTTAGCCAAAGCCTCGATCAGCTTATCCTGATGGTATGGCAACTCATAATGCTTGCGGTCGTGACCCTCACAGTCCTGGAAATCGCTCTTGTTCAGACCACCAAACATGATGATATAGTCGGCAGTCTTGGCTTTCTCTACGGCTTCGGCTATCAGTTCAGCCTCGCTGCGCTTGTCTTCCAGGTTCTGGCCGGTTGTAACGCCATTGTAGTTGCCCGTTACATCGCCCACATATCCGCGGGCATAATCTACCTCGATGCCGTCCTTGCCCAAGCGTGTCTTCAGGCCATCGAGAGGCGAAATCTCGCGCTGTACCTTGAGCGAAGAAGAGCCTCCGCCTACGGTCATCATCTTGATGGCATTCTCGCCCACTACCAGCACGCGCTTAGCCTTCTGGGTGTTGATAGGGAGCACATTGTTCCTGTTCTGGAGCAATACGATGCCTTCCTCTGCGATCTGTCTGGCTGCTGCATAATGGCTCTCGGAACAGAGGAAACCATGAGGGCGGTTCGGATTCATCGTGGTGCGATAGAAGAGGCGCAATACGCGGCGCACCTTATCGTCCAGCTCCTTCTGGGTGAACTTGCCTTCCTGTATGGCCTTCATGTAAGGCATGGAGAGATAATAGTTGTCGTAGGCATTGGTAGCGCCCATCGTAAGACCGTCTGTCCAGGTGCCGAACTCCATATCCAGCCCGTTCTTTACAGACTGCTCCAGGTCGTGGGCACCGCCCCAGTCGCTTACCACGACACCATCATACTTCCAGTCGCCCTTCAGAATCTTGTTCAGGGTCCACTGGTTGTGGCAGTTGTGCTCATTCTTATATAGGTTGTAGGCTCCCATGATACCCCATGTCTTACCCTTCTCAACAGCCGCCTTGAAGGCAGGGAGATAGATTTCGTGGAGAGCACGGTCGCTGACAATTACGTTGACCTGATGGCGGTATTCCTCATCGTTGTTCAGGCAATAGTGCTTTACGCAGGCTGATACGCCCTTAGACTGCAATCCCTGAATATACGGCACTACCATGATGCTTGCCAGGAACGGATCTTCGCCCATATACTCGAAGTTGCGGCCGTTGAGAGGCGTGCGGTAGATGTTGACGCCAGGACCCAGAATCATGTTCTTGCCGCGATACAGGGCTTCTTCGCCCAATGCTTCGCCATAGATGCGGCTCATCTGCGGATTCCATGATGCGGCAAGACAGGTGAGGGCAGGGAAGGCTACACAGGAGTCGTTGGTCTGGCCAGCCTGTTCCCACTCATCCCACAATACGTCAGGACGCACTCCGTGAGGTCCGTCATCCGTCCAGAAGTCAGGAAATCCCAAGCGTGGTACACCGGCTGATGAAAACTTGCTCTGAGCATGGATGATGCGTATCTTCTCTGCCAGCGTCATGCGGGAGATGGCATCATCGATGCGCTGCTCTACCGGCTTGGTCTGGTCGAGATAGACTGGCAATTGTCTGGTAGTCTGCTGTGCCTGAGATGGAGCGATGGCTGCAACCGACAGGACACATGATAAAATGAACTGTTTCATAAGTATGAATATTTATTATGGTTTGTTTATTTCTTGCAGTTGTTTGTTATGCACACCGCCTCTCACGTCTTTTGTGTGTTTAGGCGTATTTGCTCATTCATCTGCAAAATTACTAAATAAATAATGAAAAAATGGTGGGTGATAAGTGAAAAGTGGATGGGTGTAAAAATGGGACTTTTATAAACCGCTGATAGTTAGGGAAATAAATGTGTTGTGGTGCGAATGAAAAGTGGCAGAGTGTGAACACTGAAAAATACTGATGTAACTTTTTAAGGGTGTTCCAGCCTCATTTCCTTTATTTTAAGCCATCCACTTTCATGTAGTTGTTAGAGACTATTAAGTGTCTGAAAATTAACAATATAGATTATTTTATAAAAGTTTTCTTTCCACTTATCTGTTGAAGGTGCTAGGAATTATCAAAAAATCATATTATATTTGCAATCGAAAACACGGCTTAACTCATTTTAGGAACTGCACTGCCGCACAGTCTTAAACATTATTATAATAGAGTGAACTAACAAACAGATATTTTTCTAAACTAATAATCGAATATGAAAACAAAAAGTCTATTGCTGGCGACTGCATTATTGATGTCGACGTCAGCGCTCGCACAGAAAAACACCTTTAAGGGTGTCGTGTTGGATGACCTGGGTGAACCCGTTATCGGAGCCACCATACAGGTTAAAGGCGTCAAGGGTGCCGGTGCAATTACCGACCTTGATGGTAACTTTGTCATTGATGCAGATGCTAACCAGACCTTGGTTATCACCTACATTGGCTACAAGGATGCAGAGATTCGTCCTTCAGCCAACATGAAGATTACTCTGAAACAAGACGACAAGGCTTTGGATGAAGTGGTTGTTGTAGGTTACGGTGTTCAGAAGAAGAGCGTGGTAACTGCAGCTATCGCTAAAGTGAGCACCGAAGATTTGGCTGGCAAGAGCCCAGTGCGTGTTGATAACGCATTGAAGGGTCTGGCTGCCGGTGTCAACGTAACCTCTTCTTCAGGACAGCCTGGTGAGGGTTCCAAGGTTCGTGTACGTGGTACAGGTACCATCAACAACTCTGACCCTCTCTATATCGTAGACGGCATGCCTATCGAGGGTGGCTTGGATTATCTCAACCCTAGCGACATCGAGAGTATCGAGGTGCTGAAGGATGCCGCTTCTGGTGCCATTTATGGTGCACGTGCAGCCAATGGTGTTATCCTCGTTACTACCAAGAAGGGTAAGATGGGCAAGGCACAGATTAACTATAACTTCTCTTACGGCTGGCAGAGCGCATGGAAGAAGCGCGATGTAACCAGCGCTACCGATTATGCAATCCTTCAGAATGAGCGTGCCGTAAACGGCGGTCAAGCTCCAGTTTTTGCAGACCCTTATGCATTGACAGATTCCAATGGCAAAGCAATTAATGGTTTCGGTACTGATTGGCAAAACCTTGTTTTCAATGACAATGCGCCAGTGCAGAATCATGAGGTGAGCATCAGTGGTGCCTCTGAAAAAATCAACTACTATCTCTCTATGGGCTATTACAAGCAGGAGGGTATCGTAGGCGGTAACTACGGACAGAGCAACTATGAGCGCCTCTCACTCCGCTCTAACAATATATATAATGTGATGGATGCATCGAAGGAGCGCAACTTCCTCAATAAGCTCGATGTAACCGTCAATATGGCCTATACACGTGTCAAGAGCACCGGTATCTCAACCAATTCAGAGTTTGGCTCTGTGCTTGGCAGTGCCCTCTATATGGCTCCAACATTGGCTCCAACTGTTACAGATGGGAATGTAGCAAAGTCTTATTATGACAAACTGGAAGATCCAAACGTTTATGATAGTGAAGGAAAAGTAATAGGTACACGTGATTTTTATGAAATTCCTCGTGATGCCAATGGTAATTACTATACAATTCCAGGTATGGCTGGTACCTATCAGGAAATGAACAACCCATTGGCTATGATGAGTATTCCTGCAGCCAAGAACTGGTCACATAAGTTTGTGCCTAAGTTTTCCATCGACCTCCAGTTGTGGGACAACTTGAAATATCATTTTACTTACAGCGCCGACCTCAGCTTCTGGGGTACAGACAGCTATGTGGCTTCTAAGTACTACTTGTCTGGTAATAACAAGCAAACCCACACCTCAGCTTCCAAGAGCTCTAGCAAGGGTATCAACTGGCAGGTGGAGAATACTTTGACTTACGACAAGACCATAGGTAAGCATAGTTTTGCTGTGGTGTTAGGTCAGAGTGCCATGAAGAACAAGAGCGATTACCTAGGTGGTAGCCGTTGGAACTTGGTGAATGTGAACAAGCCTTCTATCGACTATGCAACAGGTAACTATGTGCAAACTATCGTTACTGATGAAGAAGGAAAGATAATCTCTGTAGGAACTCCTACCATTCAGCACTCTGTATATGGTGGTAATAATGTGGTTCATACCATTTCTTCTCTCTTCGGTCGAATCAGTTACAACTATGATGAGAAGTATATGTTCCAGGCAACTGTACGTCGTGATGGATCAAGCCGTTTCGGAACCAATAATAAGTATGGTACTTTCCCATCTGCATCTGTTGGATGGAACATCATGAATGAAAAATTCATGGAGAGCACTCGCGATTGGTTGAGCAACTTGAAGTTCCGTGCCAGCTGGGGTAAGAATGGTAACGATAATATCGGTGATTTCCGCTACACAGTGCTGACCTCTATGGGTAACAATGTGCTTTTCGGCAAGAACGCCACCAAGTTTAATGGCTCTAAGGCAAACGCCACAGCCAATCCTGACTTGAAGTGGGAGGAAAGTGAGCAGACAGACATCGGCTTCGACTTCGGCTTCTTCGGCAGTGCCTTGACATTCAGTGCCGATTACTATGTGAAGAAGACCAACGGTATGTTGATTACCATGCCTATCCCAAGTTATGTAGGTGAGACAAAGCCTATCGGCAACGTGGGTGATATGAAGAACTCAGGTCTTGAGTTTGAACTCGGCTACAAGTGGCACATTTCTGATGCTCGCTTCAATGCCAAGGCTAATGTAAGCTACTTGCACAATGAGTTGACCAACCTTGGTAATGACACTGGTTATATTGACCTCGATACCTTCCAAGGTCTTTCAGGTGGTGGCACCCGTGGTAGCAATGGTCAGCCTTTCCCATATTTCTATGGTTATAAGACCGCTGGTGTATTCCAGAACATGGATGAGGTGAAGGCTTATGTCAACAAGGATGGTAATATGATTATGCCAGATGCACAACCAGGTGATGTCCGCTTCGTTGATGTGAATGGGGATGGTAAGATTAGTGCAGACGACCGTACCAATATCGGTAACGGCACACCAAAGTGGACCTTCGGTTTCAACCTTGGTGCTGAGTGGAAGGGATTCGACTTCAACCTCTTCCTGCAGGGCGTGACAGGCAACAAGGTGTTTGATGCCACTTATCGTACAGATGTCTACTCAGGTAACTTCCCGTCTTGGATGCTGAGCCGTTGGACAGGTGAGGGTACATCCAACAAGTATCCTATCCTGAAGGCTGGTGATGCAACCAACTGGCAGGTATCAGATCTCTATATTTGTGATGGCTCTTATCTCCGTGTGAAGAATATCTCATTGGGTTATACTTTGCCAAAGAACTTGACACAGAAGCTCTCCATCAGCTGTTTACGTTTCTATGTGATGGCGGAGAACTTGATAACGTGGACAAAGTATTGGGGCTTCGACCCAGAAATTTCTTCTGGTGGTACCTCTCTCGGTGTTGACCGTGGTATCTATCCACAAGCACGCACCTACACCATCGGTTTCAATCTTTCATTCTAAATGTAGAACATCTTAAAACATTGACAATTATGAAGACAATGAAATATATAGCACTCGGTGTGATGGCAGCCAGTATGACCTTGGCAACCACATCTTGTAGCGACAACTTCCTTGAGGTAGAGAACCCATCGGGTGAGCCTCTGGAGGAATATTATACCACAGATGAGCACATCAATGAGGCTTTGAATGCTGCTTATGACCCTATCCACTGGCCAGATTGGGGATTGGGACAGTATAATGCTCTTAATATCGATGCCGAAATCATGGGCGATGACTTCTGGGTAGGAGGTAGTGACAAAAATGATAACCAACAGTGGCATATGCTGTTTAACTTTGAGGCGAATGCTAGCAACACATTGAGTTCACTTTGGACAGTTGATTACTCTGGCATCAAGCGTTGCAACGACCTCTTGAAGTATATTCCTTGGGCTGCGGGTAATCTCACCGCAGAAAATAAGGCTTCCTATGAGATGCAGGGACGTGCCCTCCGAGTATATTTCTACAACAACTTGTGGCATTACTTCGGAAATATCCCTTTCTATCTTGAGAATTTGAGCATTCCATATACAGCTCCTCAGTTGAAGGCAGACGAGGTGTATAATAATCTCATTACCGAGCTTGAGGCAGTCATTAACTCTAAGGTTTTGCCTATGCGTTGGGATGACAAGAACAGCGGTCGTATGTCTCAGGCGATGTGCTACATGATGTATGCCGAAATGGTAATGTACCAAAACGATAAGACCCGCTATCCAAAGGCATTGCAATATATGCAAGAGATTATCAACGACAAGAGCGAATATGGATTGATGGATAATTTCGCCGACATTTGGAAGGAAAGTGGTGAATGGTGCAAGGAGTCAATTTGGGAAATCAACTACGAGGATGGTAACAACGAGCGTGGTTGGAGTTCTCCATTGGCTATCGGTGGCACAATTCTTCCTACTTTGATTTCACCTAATGCATGGCCAGGTGGTGATGGCTGGGTGAAGCAAGCCAGCGATGGTTGGGGCTTCTTGCCTGTAAGACAGGAAACATACGACTTGTACTCTGACAATGACACTCGTCGTGCAGCTACTTGCTGGGATTGTCGTGGAATGGGTACTGATGGTGATGCTGATGATACGCATTATCATAAGCGCTATCAAGATACAGGTCTTTGGTTGGCTAAGTACCGTCCTTTTACTGAGAACAATGCCGATGCAGGTTTCGATACCAATCTGAACTATAACAACAACTATCGTTTCTATCGTGTAGCCGAGGCTTATCTCAATGCTGCAGAACTGTTGCTTGAGACTGGTGGTGATGCTGGCTTGGCAAAGGATTATGTGAATAAAATCCGTCGTCGAGCAGGAATTGCAGAGCTTGGAGCCGTAACTCTGGATGATGTTATCAATGAGCGCCACTTGGAGTTTGTAGGCGAGGGTAAGCGTTACTTCGATCTCGTTCGCACAGGCAAGGCTGCTACCGTGTTGGTACCAGACAGCTACGGCTATCGCACCAACTCCTGGACAGAATCCAAGAAGTATATTCCTATCGCACAGGCTGAGCTTGATTCCGACCCGGCTTTGGTTCAGAACAATTATTAAAACTTATTAAGGTAGAGGAACAATAGTTTCCTCTACCCCCTAATAAAATATTAACTTTAAGATTTCAGCAATATGAAAAAGATGTTTCGAAATATGGCTTATGCTCTTCTGGGTGGATTGATGCTCAGCGCATGTTCTGCAGAGGAGTTCTCTGGTGCCAACGGTGAGTTGCCTAATGTAGCCGACTTCGCCGACAACTTCAAGATAGATGTTGACCAAGAGACCAACACCGCCAACTTCACGTTTGATAGCAAGGCAGGCATTACTCCGGTATGGGTGATAGATGGTGCCTATTCTTCTGCTTTCAACCTCTCTAAGTATTATCGTAAGAAGGGAACATACGATGTGGAGTGCTTTGTGAAGAATCGCAATGGTATTAGCAAGGAGAGCGTCAAGAAGCAATTCACGGTGGAGAAAACCAAGATGAATGGCTTCGCAGGTTTCGTAGAGGATAGTGAGTTTAATCTCTTCAAGAAAATTTCTTTCCCTGAAAAACCTTCTGCTGGCTATTATGCTCCAGGATGGAGCCAAATTGCTGACCCGGTTTGTAGCTACAGCAAGGGATGCTATACATTGAAGCTCCCTGAGGCAACTACCGAACGTTGGCAAGCTCAGGTTCCTTTCACCAACTTAGGTATCTCTACTTCTGCTGACAAGCACTACGATTTCTCTGTCATCTTGACATCAAACTTGGGTCATGGTGGTGTGAAGGTTAAGCTCTGCCAAACAGACGATGATGATGCTATCTTGATGGATAAAGACATAAAGTTGGAGGCAGGTGAACCAAAATGTCTCTTCGGCTCTGACCTCGACGGTGTGGACATCTCAAACTTGAAGATTGTCTTCGATTTTGGTGGCAATAAAGCTGGCGATGAAATCATGATAGAGAGCCTTGTATTGAAAGATCATGCCAATGATGACGGAACGGAAGTACCAGAGGAAATCAAGGTGCCTTTCGACTACAATACAGCGGGCAACCTTTGGAAGGCTGTGGATGAGGCTCAATCGTTTGTAAATACCAATTGGTTTGGCGATGCAGGTTGGGGAGCTATAGATTGTTCTCCGGTTATCACCCATAAGGGCAGTAAGCATACAATTGTTATCCCAGTTGAAACTCCAGCTGAACAATGGCATGCACAGTGGGCATTAACAGAGGCTCCTATATCTATTAAGATGGGTCAGAAGGTGGATTTCTCTTGCAAGGTTACTACTACAGCTAAGTTGCCTTTAGCAACATTTAAGTTGTGTGACACAGGTAATGATGACAGCTATTTGTTTGCTGATATGTATCAGAACGTTAATGGTGAATATGTGGTTCGTTATGACAATGCGACTATCCAAGGTAGTAAGGCAGGTGATATGGAGAAAGTGAAGCTTGTTATGGACTTCGCTGGCGCGCCTGTTGATGCAGAAATAACTGTCAGCGATATCGTTTTGATTGTGAAATAGGCTTTAGGTTTTATAGGTTTATATAGAATTATACAGGAGCTGCTCCTATGAATAAGTAGGAGTGGCTCCCTTTCTAAATTTTAAATGACATGAAATTCTTGAAAATATTTTCCTTCCTTCTCTCGCTTATGCTGCTTTCTTGCAGCAGCAGCTCTTCTGACGGCGATGGAGAGGTGACGATATCCTGCTCTCCTACGAGCATAGATGTTCCTGCTAAGGGCGGTACTTATAAAATCATGATTGTGGCTTCTGAAGGAGGCTGGGAGGCGAGAGCATCCTTCCCTGGAGAAGGTCCTACGGCAAATGTATACCCTTGGTTTAAAGTGAGTACCAGCGGTAATAACAAAGCTATGGGTATGGTAACTGTAGATGTGGAAGAGAATAAATCGTCTGTAGCTCTTGACGGAAGTGTCGAGATTTCATTAGAGGATAAGAAGGTATCGGTGCCAGTGCATCAGGCTGGAAAACAGGTCACTCCTATTGAAGGGGGCGAAATGGTGATTCCTGAGGGGTACAAACTGGTCTGGAATGATGAGTTTAATGAAGGCTCTGAGTTGAATAGTACCGATTGGCGTCATGAGGTGCAGAAGGCGGGCTGGGTGAATAATGAACTTCAGAATTATGCGAACGGCTCTGCTGATGGTAAGCGTGTAACAGAAATTGCAGATAACCGGCTTTATATCAACTGTTTCAAGGGCAGCAACGGCAAGATTTATTCGGGTCGCGTATATGCTCACGAAACCCAGGGCTGGCTTTACGGTATCTTCGAAGCTCGCATCAAATTGCCTAAAGGTAAGGGCACATGGCCTGCTTTCTGGATGATGCCTTGCAACAATGATTTCGTAGCAAATCCTTGGCCTAAATGTGGCGAGATTGATATTATGGAAGAGGTTGGCGTTAATCCTAACTATACTTCTTCGTCGCTCCATACAGAGAAGTTTAATCACGTGATGGGAACCCAGATTACCAAGGAACGTCTGACTGCGGGTGCTGAAGACGGTTTCCACGTTTATCGCCTGGAGTGGACTCCTGATTATATCAAGACCTATGTGGATGGTAAGGAACTGCTCAATTTCAACAATGACGGTAAAAATGATGTGGGTTCATGGCCTTTCAATAAACCATTCTATGTTATCCTCAACCTGGCTTGGGGCGGTGATTGGGGCGGCATGAAGGGTGTTGACGAAAGCGCCCTCCCTGTTCAGATGGAAGTGGATTATGTGAGAGTATTCCAGAAAAAATAAGGCTTGATTTTTTAACTATATAAATAATAAAGGTCTTAGGATAAGTCGTACCTGCACTTACTCCTAAGACTTTTTCTTTTGTTCCAATTTCGCTCTTTTTATTGTCTTTTTCTGCTTTTCTTGCTTACAATTTGCTCATTTCGAATAAAAGTTATAATTTTGCAGTTGAATTTCAAAAATCAGGAAAATAGAATGAAACAGAATAATAGTAATTTATTATATCATCTTGTGGCTTTTATCACCGTAGCTATCTGGGGAACCACCTTTGTTTCTACCAAGGTGCTGATGCTGAATGGACTTTCGCCAGCACAGATCTTTACGCTCCGTTTCAGTATCGCATACATGATGATGCTGATGGTGAATCATAAGCGGATGTTTGCTGATAGCTGGAAAGATGAGTTTAAAATGGCGATGCTGGGTATTACGGGCGGTTCGCTCTATTTCCTGAGTGAGAACGAGGCGATGAATTATACCACAACGACCAATACTTCGCTCATCGTATGTTCCTGTCCGCTCTTTGCTACCTTGCTGGTTCGTCTGGCTTATCGCCATTCTTCGCGCATCAACATGATACAGTTGTTGGGCTCTCTGCTTGCTTTTGTAGGTATGATTATCGTGGTGCTGAATGGCAGATTCGTGCTGCATCTGTCGCCTGTTGGTGATGCCTTGGCGTTTACGGCATGTATGTGCTGGGCTGTCTATTCGCTCCTGATGAAATCGGTATCGGGCGATTATGGCGCAGCTTTTATTACCCGCAAGGTATTCTTCTATGGTGTGCTTACCATCTTGCCTTATTATCTTATTATCCCTGGGTGGCCGGCATGGGATGTATTTATGAAGCCTCAGGTGGTGGGTAATCTCTTGTTCCTGGGCTGTTTGGCATCCATGATATGTTTCCTTACCTGGAACTGGTGTATCTCTAAGCTGGGAGCCGTGAAAGCTACCAACTGGGTTTATTTCAACCCTATCACCACTATGATTTTCGCCTCTCTGGTATTGGACGAAAAGATAACTCCTTACTTCCTGGCAGGTGCCTGCTGCATTCTGGCAGGTATGTATATTGCGGATAGAATGACGAAGTCGGAATAAAAAATGACGAAGGAGGGATAAAAAGAGGGTGTGTCATAAGTCACATCCCATACGCCCAGAAAGTTCAGTTATATAATATTTGTTTAGGTTTTTATTAGGCGTTCCGCCGGATTTACCGTCCGGCGGAGCGTTATGGAGATTTCTTATTCCTCGATGACAGAAACCTGCATAGAAACATCCTCTTTTGGGCGATCGCCACGCAATGTTTCGCAGTTCTGAATCTTCTCTATCACGTCAAGTCCTTCCTCTACTTCACCGAAAACGGTATATTGGTTATCGAGGAAAGGAGTTCCGCCTATTTCTGTATAAGCCTTCTGCTGCTCCTCGGTAAACTTAGGATAGCCCTGCTCCTTGCAGCGCTTCTTGGTTTCATCCACCAGTTCGTCCTGGAGTTTCATCAGCCCCTCACGGTCGCGGTTGCGGCGGAAGTTCATAATTTCATCATGATGTTCTTTGGCAAGCTGGTTGAAGATGTTCTGTTCCATCTGCATGCCCATCTGCTTTTCCATCTGCTTCAGTTCATTCTGCTTGTAGGTCTTTCCCCATACAATATAGAACTGGCTACCGCTGCTCTCTCGCTCCGGGTTTACCTCGTCACCAAGACGGGCTGCACTCAAGGCACCACGCTTGTGGAAAAGTTGTGGATAAACGAACTCGGCAGGGATGGTATAGTCAGGACCACCTGTGCCCAGCATCTTGCCTTTAGGAGCGCCTTTGCTGTCAGGGTCGCCGCCTTGAATCATAAAATCCTTGATGACACGATGGAAGAGAGTGCCATCGAAATATCCCTCCTTTGCCAACTTCAAGAAGTTGTCACGATGTTGAGGTGTCTCGTCGTAGAGGCGCACCTTGATGTCGCCCTCTGATGTCTTTATCAATACTTTAGCCATAATAATTTATAATCAGTATATTTTATTAATCGGTATATGTCGTAATCAGTATGTTCTTTTTACTTTTTACCTTTTTACTTTTCGTAATACTCATTCCACTCCTTCATAGCCTCCTGCCAGTCGGTCTGTTCACCGCTGGCTACGGCTTCTTTCTGTCTCTCTGCCTCGTCGCGAGCCTTATCTCGGGCACGTTTTGCCTTCATTGCTTCGATGGTGGCATCGTCGAGAATCTGGATGGCGCCACGCTTGATGGCTGCCTGTAACTCCTCTTCTCCGAAAGCCTTGCCAGGCTCATTGAAGTCAGAGATATTGAATTCATAATCCACACGAAGGTCGTGGCGTATCATTTTCTGTTGTAAACGGTTGCCTGCGTTCTTGAGTCGCAGCAACTTGCCGATTTCCTTGATTTCTCCTGCTGAGTATTTGTTTCTTCCCATTAATATGATTTGATATTATTATTTTTGCGTGCAAAATTAAGCATAATCCTCGACAAAACCAAGAAAAGTTTCAAGGAATTCACAAAAGAATCCCTTTCTCCCTTTACTTTCTTGCCCTTTTTACCCTTTTACCTTTTTACTCTTTTACCTTTAAATTACTTCCATGCCTTCTTCTGGTTCAGTTCTATCAGACGGTCGAATTCAAAGTCGGCTTTGATTTTATCCAATATTCTCTTTACGATGATATTCATCACGCTTCCTTTGCTGTAGTTGGCTGAGCACATGAAGTTTACCCGTCCCTCCTTGACAAGCTGGCAGGCTGTTTTCTGTTTATCCTCGTTATCATATACCGCAATCGAGTGGCCGCCATGTTCCTTTACCATCTTCATGCAAGGCACATCGGTTTCTCCATCTCCGAAGTATATCATTCGGGGGAAAGGGATAGGGCGCTTTTCGTCGGGGATATACTGGTTCACTCTTCTGTTGTCGCTCACCTGTTTGATACCCTTGTTGATTTTGAAGAGGAATTGCGTTTTGGTAGTATAGTCTACGGCTACGGCTGGCCAATAGGCGATTCCCTCCTTATTGTAGAGAAAGGAGCAGGCGTAGATGTTCTCAAATTCGTGGGCGATAGGTGTGCCCTCTATCATCTCCTTCAGTCCCGAGGAGTTGATGTAGTGCTTTACGTCCAGTCCGATACTGTTGCCATATTCATTCACGAGCGAAAACCATTGTTTTACGCCGCGGAACAGTTCTACATCCTTGCCGAATTTCTGAAAAGATTCCCGGGTGAGCGAGATATTGTTCTTCTTGGCTTCGTCGAGCATCAGATACATATAGGTCAAAATGCCGTTGGCATCCTTACCCTCTGCAAACTTTCTGTTTTTCTCCCAGAACTCGTCTTTTGTCTTGCCTGTAGCCTGTATGAATCCAAACTCCTGCATATTGCCAGGCGACAGTGTGCCGTCGAAATCATAAACCAGCGCTACCTGTGGTCTCTTCTTTGTCATATCTCGTTCTCCTTTCTTTTATATTAACCTTAAACTATCTATCTCTTTCGGGCGATGTTCTATCTCCCTTAATTTGCAAATATACATAATTTTCAGCGAATTAGCAAACTATTGGGATATAAAAAACCATAATGAAACAAAAAAGGCGTACAAAACTCATTTCTGAGCATTGTACGCCTTTATTATAATATTAGTCTGTATTACTTAACCTCCTCGAAGTCAGCGTCTTGTACGTCCTGAGCGCCATCATTGCCGCCCTGTGCCTGCTGACCACCCTGTGCACCCTGAGGACCTGCCTGCTGGCCACCCTGATACATCTGCTGAGAAGCAGCCTGCATGACGGTGTTCAAGTTGTTGATAGCTGAATCGATAGCTGCAACATCACCTGCCTTGTGAGCATCCTTCAACTGCTGCAAAGCCTGCTCGATACCTGGCTTTTTGTCAGCTGGAATCTTATCACCGTTATCCTTCAGGAAGTTCTCGGTGGTGAAGATCATGCTGTCAGCCTGGTTCATCTTGTCAATCTTCTCGCGCTCAGCCTTATCAGCAGCAGCGTTCTGCTCTGCCTCAGCCTTCATGCGGTTAATCTCGTCCTCGCTCAAGCCAGATGAAGCCTCGATGCGGATGCTCTGCTCCTTACCGGTAGCCTTATCCTTAGCTGATACGTTCAAGATACCGTTGGCATCGATATCGAAGGTAACCTCAATCTGAGGAACACCACGGCGAGCTGGAGCGATACCTGTCAGGTTAAACTGGCCAATGCTCTTGTTCTGAGCTGCCATTGGGCGCTCACCCTGCAATACGTGGATGGTAACCTCTGTCTGGTTATCAGCTGCTGTAGAGAATACCTCGCTCTTCTTGCAAGGGATGGTAGAGTTAGCATCGATGAGCTTGGTCATCACACCACCCATAGTCTCGATACCGAGAGTCAATGGAGTAACGTCGAGCAATACGATGTCACCAACACCCTCTTCCTTGTTCAGGATGGCACCCTGGATAGCTGCACCTACTGCAACAACCTCATCTGGGTTAACACCCTTAGAAGGCTCCTTGCCGAAGTAGTTCTTAACGAGTGTCTGAACGGCTGGGATACGGCTTGAACCACCAACCAGGATAACCTCGTCGATATCTGATGTAGAGAGCTTAGCGTCACGAACGGCATTCTGGCAAGGTACCAAGCAAGCCTGAATCAGGTTGTGAGCCAACTGCTCGAACTGTGCACGGGTCAAAGTCTTAACCAAGTGCTTTGGCATACCGTCTACGGCTGTGATGTATGGCAAGTTGATTTCGGTAGATGTAGAGCTTGACAACTCAATCTTAGCCTTCTCAGCTGCCTCCTTCAAACGCTGCATAGCCATAGGGTCCTTGCGGAGATCTACGCCTTCTTCAGCCTTGAAGCCATCAGCCAACCAGTTGATGATTACCTGGTCGAAGTCATCACCACCCAGGTGAGTATCACCATTGGTAGAAAGTACCTCGAATACGCCACCACCGAACTCCAGGATAGAGATATCGAATGTACCACCACCCAAGTCGAATACGGCAATCTTCATATCCTTGTTAGCCTTGTCAACACCGTAAGCCAAAGCTGCGGCTGTAGGCTCATTTACGATACGCTGAACGTTCAAACCTGCAATCTGACCAGCCTCCTTTGTAGCCTGACGCTGTGAGTCAGAGAAGTAAGCAGGAACTGTGATAACAGCATCTGTAACCTCCTGTCCGAGATAATCCTCTGCAGTCTTCTTCATCTTCTGGAGAACCATTGCAGAAATCTCCTGTGGAGTATATTTACGACCCTCGATTTCAACACGTGGATAACCACCCTCGTTTACTACTGTGTAAGGCATTGCCTCAGCCTCTTTCTGGCTCTGAGCGTATGTCTCACCCATGAAACGCTTGATAGAATATACTGTGTTCTTAGGGTTTGTGATGGCCTGACGCTTAGCAGGATCACCTACCTTGCGGTCACCATCCTTAACGAAACCTACTACTGATGGAGTAGTACGCTTACCTTCACTGTTAGCGATTACAACTGGTTCGCTACCTTCGAAAACGGCAACACAACTGTTTGTGGTACCCAAGTCAATTCCAATTACTTTTCCCATAATTATATCTTTTTTTTATTTTTATCGTTATTAATATGTTATTTATCTCATGAACTGCTGGCTAATGGAAGTCTGCCGAAGATATGCATCTGTCGGGAACCTCTCTATTCAGCGTTCACGCTTTCCGTCATAACAAAGCATGTGCCAAGGGATTGTAAAATTTAAAGTGGCTGACAAGGTGTCAGATAATGCTGACAAAATAAAAGGAATCAAGATATGGGAGGCGATAAAATGTCGCATTCTCCCTATCTTGATTCCTGTAATATGATTGAGAAATCTTTCTTTTCAGATAAAGCTCCTATATATAATAAGGTGTAAAACCTTATCTGGCTTTATTTCTGTTCCTTAGCAGCAAGTGCTTCGCGAACCTTAGCTTCCAGTTCATCGAGAAGTTCAGGGTTATCCTTGAGCAATGCCTTGCAGGCATCGGCACCCTGTCCGAGTTTAGAACCGCCATAGCTATACCAGCTGCCGCTCTTTTCGATGATATCGTTGACTACAGCCAGGCCGAATACCTCGCCGGCACGGCTGATGCCTTCGCCAAACATGATGTCGAACTCTGCCTTGCGGAAAGGAGGAGCCACCTTGTTCTTTACTACCTTCACGCGAACCAGATTACCTACTACCTCATCGCCGTCCTTGATGGCTGTTGCCTTGCGGATATCCAAACGCACTGATGCATAGAACTTCAATGCATTACCACCGGTGGTTGTCTCTGGGTTACCGAACATTACACCAATCTTCTCGCGCAACTGGTTGATGAAGATGCAGGTAGTGTTGGTCTTGCTGATGGTAGAAGTGAGCTTGCGGAGAGCCTGACTCATCAATCGAGCCTGAAGACCTACCACATTGTCACCCATATCGCCTTCGATTTCCTTCTTAGGAGTCAAGGCGGCAACAGAGTCAACAACTACGATGTCTACAGCAGCAGAACTGATCAGCTGGTCTGCAATCTGCAACGCCTGCTCACCATTATCTGGTTGTGAAATCCACAAGTTATCAACATCAACGCCCAATTTAGCCGCATAGAAACGGTCGAAAGCGTGCTCAGCATCAATGAAAGCAGCGATACCGCCAGCCTTCTGAGCCTCTGCGATGGCATGGATAGCCAATGTTGTCTTACCGGAAGATTCCGGACCGTAAATTTCGATGATACGTCCCTTAGGATAACCGCCTACGCCCAGTGCATTGTCGAGAGCGATACTGCCTGTAGGGATAACTTCGATATTCTCAACGTGCTCATCTCCGAGTTTCATGATAGAGCCCTTACCGAAGTCCTTTTCTATCTTAGCCATGGCTGCCTGAAGAGCTTTCAGTTTGCCTTCATTGGGATTCAATTTTCCCTCTTGCATTTCTTTTGCCATATTCTTATTTTAATTTAAAGTTTAGTCGATTTCCAAATCGCCATCAAACACCTCGTGCCATGGCAATCCCTGCTTGTTCAACTGCTCCATGAATGGATCTGGGTCGAACTCCTCTACGTTCCATACGCCTGGCTTCTTCCAGATGCCCTTGAGGAACATCATGGCACCAATCATGGCTGGCACACCGGTGGTGTAGCTTACGCCCTGCATACCGGTTTCGTTGTAAGCCTCCTGGTGCTTGCAGTTGTTATAAACGTAGTAGGTGCGCTCCTTGCCGTCTTTCTTGCCACGGATGCGGCAACCGATAGATGTTTCGCCGTCATAGTTCTCGCCGAGATCCTGTGGGTTAGGCAATACGGCCTTGAGGAACTGCAGAGGAACAATCTTCACCTTGGCAGTCTTGCCTGAACCGTCTGCCAATGGAGCCTCGTATTCGATTTCGTCGATGCGGCTCATGCCGAGGTTCTGGATGCAGTCGAGGTAGGTGAGATACTGCTGACCGAAGGTCATCCAGAAGCGTGCCTCCTTGATGGTAGGGTAGTTCTTCACCAGACTCTCCAACTCCTCATGGTGCATCAGATAGCTCTCGCGAGGGCCGATGTTAGGGTAGGTGAGAGGCTTGTGGATAGAGAGTGGGTCGGTTTCAATCCATTCACCATCCTTATACCAGAGTCCCTTCTGGGTAATCTCGCGGATATTGATTTCTGGGTTGAAGTTGGTTGCGAAAGCCTTGTGATGGTTACCGGCGTTGCAATCCACGATGTCGAGCACCTCAATCTCATCGAAGTGATGCTTGGCTGCATAAGCGGTGAAGATGCCTGATACACCTGGGTCGAAACCGCAGCCGAGGATAGCGCAGAGACCAGCCTGTTCGAACTTATCCTTGTATGCCCACTGCCATGAGTACTCGAAGTGAGCCTCGTCCTTAGGCTCATAGTTAGCGGTATCCATATAGTTGCAACCGCAAGCCAGACAGGCATCCATGATAGTGAGATCCTGGTAAGGCAAAGCTAGGTTGATGACAAGCTCAGGCTTGTAGCTATTGAAGAGAGCCTTCAACTGCTCAACGTCGTCGGCATCCACCTCAGCTGTCTGAATATCCATCTTGTAGCCCTTGGCATGGATATCCTTAACCAGCTTATCGCATTTTTCCTTGCGACGGCTAGCAATCATAAACTCGGTGAAAACGTCCTGGTTCTGGACGATCTTGAAGGCAGCCACGGTAGCCACGCCACCTGCGCCTATCATAAGTACTCTACTCATTTTTTATCTTTAATGTTAAGTGTTTAATGTTTACTTTATCTCATTTGCCGAAATTCCCAGGGCATTCATGAGCGAATATCCAAGAATCTCCTGTCTGAAGTTGCCGCCTGGCATGGGCTGCATGGCAAAGAGTGTGATGCGCTTGTCATCGTCATCTACCTTGCGGAGTATCTCGCGGAGTCGGTCGTAAGCATCTCCATCCTCAGAATTTGGGATTACCATCACTCGCTTCACCTCCTTGGCGTTGCATACGGTGCGTGCCACATCTACGAGGAAGTCATCCTTGCCTACCATCTTTTCCTCTGTAGGATAAGAAGAGATGATGAATTCTCCGAGCTTATCATCCTTGAAAGCTTGAGCGTTCAGATCCTTCTCATAGTTGGCAGGGCGGAAGTTCTTCATCGCCATCGACTGCTTGTCGTGGATAAGCACAACCTGTGTCTCGTGCTCGCCCTCTCTCAGACCTCCGTCAAGGGCAATGCAGACTGCCCATTGTGCCATATCGGCTGGTTGGATGCGACGGTTAATCATTCGTTCAAAGTTGACTATCAGGTCGAAAGCCACTCGGTCGATATAGTCGGCGTCAGCGATAATTACATTCTCGCTCCATTTTATATTGTTTGTATCTAATGTATTCATTGGTGCAAAAATTAAGCAAACGAGCATGATGAAAGCTTGCTTTCAAATTGTCGAATGCAGATTATTTCTGCAAATTTACGAATAAATTTCGTAATTAAGGCATTTTGGAAATATAAAATAATAAAAAAGATAGTATTTTCATCATTTCTTCATTTGATGGAATACTATCTTCAGTATATTCTTCGGCAATCTGAGCCTTTTTTCTTCTATTCTCCTACTTCTTCTCATGCAATCATTTCCGCCAGATAATGTCCGGCGAGAACGGCGATAAGTCCCAGCGCCAGACTTCCGAAGAGATAGAGCATCATATAGAGGTAATTCTCTTCTTTCATCAGTCCTGCTCCCTCGTTCATAAAGGTAGAGAAGGTAGTGAATCCTCCGCAGAATCCCGTGGTGAGCAGCAGTTTGGCAGATGGCGACATCCATCCCCCTTCCCGCCAGTTCAATCCCGAGAGGAACCCGATGATGAGGCATCCCGCCACATTCACCGCCATCGTTCCGAAAGGAAAGGCAATCACCGTGCAGGATTGCACCAACTTTGAAATCCAATATCTCATGCCGCCTCCGAAGAAACTGCCAATGCTTACTATCAATATTTCTTTCATCTCCTTATATAATATATGTATAATAATTTGGTGCAAAAGTACGGGTTTTATTTCTACTGACAAAAATATTTTTGGAAAAAAGATAATCCTTTTCTTAATTTTTCCCTCTATTCTTTCTTTTAAGGGATAAATAGAAGCAGGGAATAGTTCTTCTTGCTTATAAAATTATGTTGAACAATTTAAAATAAATAGGAGAAACAAGTTATGAAACGAGTATTCAATCTTTTGGTAGTAGATGAGAGTGGCAGCATGAGTATTATCGAGCGCCAGGCACTGGTGGGCATCAACGAGACCTTGACCACGATTCAGAAAATGCAGAAGACGCATAAGGATATGGAGCAGCGGGTTACGCTCATCACCTTCGACAGCACCCACAAGAATCTGTTCTATGATAATGTGTCTGCTCTTCATATTAAGCCTTTGAAGTCAAGGGATTACAATCCATGTGGCGGCACCCCTCTTTACGATGCCATCGGCATGGGCATCGCCAAGATCAATGCCTTGACCACCGAGGATGACAGCGTGTTGGTGACTATCATTACAGATGGTGAGGAGAACTGCAGCGAGGAGTATAATCTGAAGATGATCAAGAACCTCATAGAGAAGCTGAAGAAGCAGAACTGGACCTTTACCTTCATCGGTACCGATGATCTTGATGTGGAGAACATTGCTCATGGTATGGGCATCGACAATCATCTGCAGTTCTCAGAAGATGAGGCTGGCACCAAGGCGATGTTTGCCAGAGAAAACAGAGCCAGGGAGCGCTACAACAAATGCCGTGCGATGGATTGCAAGATGGAAGCGGGTAGTTATTTTGAGGAGAAATAAAGAACGTACCATCTCATAAATGTCCTGGTTTTATAAATGATGGCAATAGCAGATTATTACTAGGCAATACATTTGTTAAATGTGTATAGTTACGAATTAATATTGTTTATATGTATAAAGATGTTTATATTGGTCTTGCACATGACAAGGCATTTGATTTTGACAAAAAAGGCAATTGGAATGGCTATATGCCTACGTTGCTTTATGGAAAGAACGTCCCGTATGAATATTTGGAGGGAGGCAATGTAATCTACTGGGACTTGGTGAACAATCCGTTGTGTAAGCAACTTGATTGGGGCAGTTGGAGATTGAAACGAACAGCCAAAGATATGGTTCTTTTCCTTGAACAGTATAAGGATAATAAATATGCCAAATATCTGATCGGGAATATAAGGGTGAATTTCATTGATAATGGATTAGAAGATGTTGAACTGGTTCTTGAAGCAGTGGAAACATAGCTTTTTGTTTTCTGGCGATAGATAATGAAGAATAGGAATTTTGTAAAAAATAAATTCTAAAAGGTAATTATATAAAGACTCCAACTTGTTAGGATAACTAATAAGTTGGAGCTTTTATATTTAATTCTGACTATAAGGTTGTTTGAGTCTTCAATAATTCTTCTAATTGAATTCCTGGAAATTACATGGCGACGCAGGAATCTCTGTGTCCTGACGTAGGAAAGATTACGTCGCCATGTAGTAAAGTCTACATCGGGACGTAATTTTTGGGGTATCTATAAGGTATCATATCAGATTCTTTTTAGATTTAGCGTCGAGTTTATACGCACACGAGAAAAGTTTTTTTATGAAAAAGAATGACTAAAAAAGCAAAAAATAGCAGATTTGGG
>NZ_QSAV01000057.1:0-13934 GCF_003465495.1 Segatella copri
TCGGCGAGCTGGTCGATGTAGTCGGGATCCTCTCCCTTCTTCCATTTCGGCAGACTGCGCAGGTAATCGTCCAAGGGGTCGAACGGCTCGCTGAAGTCGCTGTTGATGATGTTGTGCAAGGTCTTCTCCGAGAGATGCAGTCCCGACTCGTCCATTTCGCTCCAGATGGAGTTCTCGATATTGTCGTCGATGCGTACCCAGTCAGGATACTTGCCGTCTAAAACGAAGCGGCTCTCTACCTCGTAAAATCCCGTCAGCACGTTTCGGCGGAACAGATAGTGGGTGAGTAGCCACTGCTTGATGCCCCTTACCGATGGTTTGGCGCTGCGCCCCTCGCCATGGCGATAGAAATGCCAGATACCAAACTTGTTCAGATGCTTGTAGCGAGACTTGATGACAGAAGCCGTATCTTCGTAGCTGGTGCCAAACTCACGGTCGGTGTAGGTCAGAACTTCTTCCTGCGGGATGCCATAGTAGATGCAGATGTCGGCAAAGTGCCATACATACTCGTTGTGATGCTCAGGCTCGAACCGATAGCCCCACAGGTCGAGCAGTTCCTTGATATGGGAAGCTGCCTCCTCGATGGTAGGCGCACCCTTGTCGCTTGACTTCGCCTCCTCTTTCACCTTGCTGCTTCGCTTACCTCCCTTGGCGTTTCGCCTGGCAGAATACTTCGCCTGCAATGCCTTCTTCGTGTAGAGGGGGTTCAGATCCTTCGGTCCCAAGGCAAAAGGCTCGGCATCCCAACGGAAATAGGCATCCGGGTCGTAGGCAAGACCGGCGCATCGGGTGATGTCTACACACTGCTTGTCGGGAGCGATACCCAGGAGCTGGGTGTAGTAAGCCATCGCCTTCTGCAGCACGGCATCGAAGAGTTCGAGCACGCTGATGTCGTCGTCATCCACAGGACGGTAGGCGCAGAATACTCTGAATCCCCTGCCGCTCACGGTGATATACTCTACCATCGTATGACTGTCGCCTCTCACCAGTTGGATAAGCTGCTCCATATCTTCCTTCTTCACATGGTCGAAGTCGAGCTGTAACATGTAGGTAGGTTTGAGGAAGTCGGCAAGTTGTCTGCCGTAGCCGTTCATGAGTGCCGAAACCGTGATGGCAGGCATCTCAGGCTTGTACTGGTCGGCAAACTGCTTGCTGATGGCGAGGCGCTTGCGGTAAGTCTCGGTCATCATTCGTAGCTCAGGGCTAGAGGTAATCACGCTCTTGAGATACAACCAGTCGGCGAGTGGATGGCTCTCCGAAGATTTGATGCAAGGGAAGTACGATGGCATCGTAGCTGTCCCATTCATGCAGTTGGTGTTTGATTCTTTTTCCATTTCGTTTTAAAATTGTTGTTGTTATATACTATTCAGTCGTTTCCAACGTTCTCTAAGAAAGAGTGTGGGTGAACACTTGGCGATGAAGTCGGTGAAGGGTGAACCCTGATGCCAACCTTTAGCGTTAATAATGTGTTAAAAACACTATATAACCCATTATAATAGAGACTCTTATATTTCTAGCATGCGCTGTATATACAAAGTTCTTTTTACTAGGGTTCACCCCTGAGCCGAAAAGGTGAATGCTTGGGGCAAGTGTTCACCCCGCTGTTCACCAATCGGTAACTTAAGATTGCTTCAGCCCTCGTTCTTGAAAGCTGCTGCGAATTTAAGAAAAAAGGTTGAGACCGCCAAGAATCCTGTACCTACATATATAGGTACAAAAAGGCGATGATTTTATAATAGCTTAACAAAAGATATTTAAATTTTTTTAATATATTAAGAAATGACACGATTTACAAAAACCAAAAAGGCACTGCGCGCTTTGACGGATACCATCCTCGGCGGCAGTAGCAATGTGGTACGCACCTTAAAGGTGGCTGGCCACATGAATGAGAATTCAGTCAAGCATGTCTAAGAGGGTTATGCCAGTCATACCCAGTCCTACTGCCTGCTTCGTTCTTCGCTGAAGAAGCATCACTGCACCAAAGACCAGGTGATGCAGATAATGGACTATCTTGACAACATGGAAGAGGAGTATCACAAGTCCTATCCCGACGATTCTTGCCCGATGGACGGCGGCTATAAGGCAAGCTTCGAAAGGTTTGTGATAGAATCCTTGAGAGCAGAGTGAGGAATGTTGAATTTTCCCACACTGATCTCACGGATTTTTAGAAACTTACGATTTTTTTCGTTCTCAAGCAACATATTCGTGTAATTCGTGCAATTCGTGTTCAGTAACCCCAATAAGCAATTCGCGTGCAGGTTGATTTTTGAACACGAATCTCTCGAATCTCAGTAAGCATGATACAATATAACTTTTTTCAAAAACTGATAGGTGTAACTACTTGTAATATAGTGGGGACGCTGTATTGGTGGTATACATATAAAGTATTTAATGATTGAAAAATAAATTAAGTAGATGAAAATAGTATTAAGTACTGATAGTATGATTTCTGCAGTGCGCCTTAAAGGTGCGATATTGCGAGCTGTAAAGGGTGAGAATTCCGATATTTCTATCGAAACCTGGAGCTATGTCAGGACAAGTGATAATTTTGATGTCATATATCATAATAAGGAACAGTATGTAAATGATCCTACAAAGAATGTTCTTTTTAAAGTGGTGCAAGATGGCAATGATGTATTATTAACTGTTGCATGGTGGAAGAGAAACCCTGACCCTTCATGGGAAATAAGAAGTCTTCATGTTGGGCGTTTGGTTGAGCTTTTGTTGACTTATTTCAAAAATAAGTTTATCAGTTTTAAAATTGTGGATTTTAATTAGAAAGATTATGGTTTCAATCACCCGTGAAGATGGAGAGGTCAGCAATGAACTTTTATCAGGAATTACTGATAATTTAAAGTTCTTCATCGAAAATATAACTTGCGTAAGAGAAACATTTGGTTTTAGTCAGACTACATTATCAACGCAATTAAATAAAACGCGTAAAGAATTAGCTGAGTTTATAAACCATAATAATATCAGTGAGAAAGAGGACGAAATAGTTATCCCTAACACTAAGCGTAAAAGCTATCGTAATCTGGAAAGAAGTGTTAGAAGAGCAGAACAAGCTTTTAACTTGATTCCTCCTAGCTATTTAGTTTCATTGGTTTCTTTATTTGATTCTTTTTATGCTGGTCTTGTAAGATGTATTTATAATTTATGTCCTGAAAAATTGCAAGATAGTGATATGTCCTTTAAATATAGAGACTTGAAAGACTTGGATTCTGTTAGAGAGGTAAAGCAGATTATAGTAGAAAATAAAATAGAAAATCTCTTAAGAGGTTCTCATGAGGAGCAATTCAAATGGTTAGCTTCTGCAATAGGAGTTTCTACATTAATGCAGTTTCAAGGATGGAGTGAATTTATCGAAATCACAGAGCGTAGAAATTTATTTGTGCATGCAAATGGTAAAGTTTCAGCTCAATATATAAACATTTGTAAAAAACACAAATCTATTGATGGTAATATTTCTATAGGTTCTACCTTAGAAGTAAGCAAAGAATATTTTGAGAATGCATTTAAAAATTTATATAAGATAAGCATAATGCTTTCTTATATGTTATCTTGTAATGTTTACTTGGCGAAATTTACTGATGATCAGAATTCGGTTGATAAACATTTAATATCTCGCATATTTGAACTTATATCAGATGAATTGTATGACGTTGCAATAGATGTGTCGATATTTGCATTAGGCGTGAAGTTTAAGCATTCTATATACGACAAGTGTTTCTTTACATTAAACTTAGCTCAGGCTTATAAATGGGCAGATAATCAAGAAAAATGTATAGAAGTGCTCAGAAATGAAGATTGTTCAGCATGGAGAGATGAATTCTTGCTTCCAAAATATGTACTAGAAGATGATTACGAAAGTGCATATAATCTGATGGCAAAGGTGGGTGACAACAATGGAGTTCTAACAGCTACAGCTTATAGAGATTGGCCTATCTTTAAAGAAATAAGAAAGGAAACAAAATTCTCAGATTTGTTCCATGAGATATTTGGAGAACAATTAAGAGAAAATGTTAATGTTGGTAACGAAAAAATGATTAATGAAGAAAATGTTGCCAATAAAGAAGTTCAATAAGTAATTCAATTATGATACAACCAAAGATTTCAGTAGTGATGGTATGCTATAATGCCGTCTTTGCAAATGGGATGTAGCCTTTCCGTCATTGTTTATGCCCCATGCGGTCCCATCCCGCAAAACTTGGCGAAGACCTTTGATGGTCCGCCAACCTTAGAGCGTAGCGGTTCCGAGCACCGAGTAGGGCGGTTACATCCTTCCTTCTGAGGAGGAAGGCTTGGTTAGAGGTGGAGCTCTCCTTGCAGGAGAGACGGAGAGGTAGAAAAAAGCCTTTTTTAATGGTAAAGAAGGACGGGTTGATTTTAGAAATAACACTATAATGATGAAAAATTTCAAAGATATAACAGTAGCAGTAGCCGGTACCGGCTACGTAGGTCTGAGTATAGCAACCCTGTTATCTCAGCACCATCATGTAACAGCAGTAGATGTAATCCTAGAGAAGGTGTAGAAACTCAACAATAAGATTTCTCCAATCCAGGACGATTACATCGACAAGTATTGCTATATTGCCGCAGCGTAGGCGAGGACATCTGATTGTATGAATGAAAAAACAGCGTAGTTCATGCAGCCGATGAAAGCAAGGTCGTAGTCCTAGGCTTGGATGGCTATATCGTAGCTAGGAAGCATAGATTGCTGCTTGCTTGCTCATAAAAAGATGAATAGTGAATTTTAAAATATTAGAGCGAAAATAGTTTGTTGATAGTAAAGCTTATTTCTTGTGAGTCTATTTACTATCGATTTTTAAATATGCTAAGTATATTTCTACAAGCAATTGTTATTGTACACAATAATCGCTTATTGTTTACAATACATGTGCTTTGATACATTTTTATATCAATGAAGACAAAGATTTTAGATTGTACCCTTCGTGATGGTGGTTACTATACGAATTGGGATTTTAGTTCTGATGTTGTCAAGACTTATATCGAGACAACCAATAAACTTCCTGTAGATTACTTGGAAGTTGGTTATCGTAATAAACCAACGAAGGAGTATATGGGAAAGTTTGGTTATACGCCAGTTTCCATATTGAAGAAACTACGTAAGAGCTCTAACAAGAAACTTGCGGTAATGTTGAATGAAAAAAGCACATTACCAGAAGATTTGGATGAGCTTCTTACTCCTATCAAGGGATTAGCCGACATGGTTCGTCTGGCTGTTGACCCAAAGAACTTCGAGCGTGCTGTTGTTTTGGCTAAGGCCGTAAAGGCTATGGGATTTGAAGTGGCATTCAATACTATGTATATGTCAAAATGGAGTACAGAGTATAAGGGGTTCTTGGATAATCTGTCAGAAATCAATGGAGTAGCAGATTTGTTCTGTATGGTAGATTCATTCGGTGGTATTACTCCTTCTGAAGTAAGAGAAATTACGGCAAAAGTGAAGGCAAATACCACTTGCGCTGTAGGATTCCATGGACACAACAACTTGCAGCTCGGCTTGATTAATACTTTGACTGCTATTGAATGCGGTGTAGACTTTGTTGATGCTACTGCTTTGGGTATGGGCAGAGGTGCTGGTAATCTGAATATGGAATTGCTTCTTACTTATCTTAAAAACGAAGGCTTGGATGTTGATTTCAATGTATTAGGCGATTATGTCTCCAACTTCCAGCCATTGCTAGATGAATATCAGTGGGGCACTAATCTGCCATATATGATTTCGGGTGCTAATCGAATTCCTCAGAAAGAAGTGATGGAATGGGTAACCAACCGAGCATATAGTTTCAATAGCATCGTTAGAGCTTTGGATAACAAACGTAATTGTGTGGCAGACAATGCTCATTATCCTCTTTTGGAAGCAAGACCAACAGATAAGGTTTTGATTATTGGAGGTGGTAATTCTGCTATTGAGCATCAAGAAGCTATCAAGGAGTATCTGAAATCTCATCCAAACGTTGCAGTGATTTTTGTCACTTCCCGTCATGCTGCTTCTTATCTTGATATAGATAATGATAAATATTATTGTCTCGTAGGAAATGAGGCAAAGCGAATGAAACGCAATATCAAAGCAAGTGAATTCAATGGTAAGTGTATTTTGGCTCCATTCCCGAGAAAGATGGGAACTGAAGTTCCTGATTTTGCGGAAGACTCAACTTTTGAGTTAAAAGACATTGTATTCACCCAGGATTATTTAGATTCTTGTACAGCTATTGCTTTACAAATTGCATTGGATTTGGAAGCTAAAGATATTTTTGTCATTGGATATGATGGCTATAAGGGTGAAGTCCTTTCTGAAAAGGAAATGGACTTGACTAATGAAAATAGAACTTTATTTACTGGTTTTGTTTCTTATTTCAAGAAACCATTGATATCATTAACTGATACATTGTACAAAGAATTAGAAGTTAAATCAATTTATCAATTAATTTAGTTATAAATAATATTAATATTAACAATATGGGAGGAGTATTTTTTGTTAGTTATACAGTTACTCCTTTCGGTAAAAATGTGAGCAACATGAGCAGAAATGAGAAATTTGCCTTTTTCTTGCCAACGAGAAAAGGAAGTGAACGAGTTCAGAACAAGAATACCAGAACTTTTGCTGGTATTGAAGGTGGTTTGTTGAAGTTGAAATTGAATCAGTTGTTGGAAATTGACAGAGTTCATGATATTATCGTTTCAACAAATGATCCTGAAACAATTGAGATTGCACAGTCGTTCAATAATGATAGAATTCAAGTAATAGAGCGACCAGAAGCTTTGTGCTTGTCTTCTACTGTCATCGAGGATTTCATTAATTATATCCCAACAGTGGTCAATGCTGATCATATATTTTGGGTTCATGCAACAGCACCATTTGCAGACAAACAGGTTTTGGAGAATGCACTTGATGTCTATGAGAAGGAAGTGATTGGTGAAAATAATTATGATAGTTTGCTTAGTGTAACTAAGGTACAGCAATTTCTTTGGTCTGCTAAAGAAAATAAATGTATCAATCATGATAGAGAGCAGGTAAAATGGCCACGGACTCAAGATTTGGAACCATTATATGAAATTAATCATGCATTTTATATAAATAGTAGAGAGAACTATCTGAAGTTCAATGATAGAATTGGTGTAAAACCATATTTATATGAATTGGATAAGATTCACTCGTTTGATATAGATTGGAATGATGATTTCCAACTTGCTGAAATTATTTATAATAGTTTATATGCAAAAAAATAAAGTTGTAACATTTGGAGAAATCATGGTGCGCTTAGGCGCACCTGATTATCTCAAACTTATACAGAGCAATAGCCTGGATGTTAGTTATGCTGGTGCAGAAGCTAACGTTGCAGTGAGTCTTGCTCATTATGGAATATCTACAGATTATATTACTTGCTTGCCTGAAAATCCTATTGCAGAACATTGCATAATGGAATTACGTGGCCATTGTGTAGGCGTAGACCATATCCAGCGTTCTGGTAAGAGAATGGGTATTCTCTATCTGGAGACAGGTAGCAACATGCGCCCATCCAAGGTGTTTTATGATCGCGAATATTCTTCGATAGCAATGATAGAGCCTGGTAGTATCAATTGGTATGAGATATTGAAAGATGCAACTTGGTTCCATTGGACGGGTATAACACCTGCTTTATCACAAAATGCAGCTGATGAATGTTTCAAAGCTATACAAGTAGCAAACGAATTAGGTGTAACGGTATCTTGTGATATCAATTATCGCGGCAATCTTTGGAACTATGGTAAGGATGCTTCTGAGGTGATGCCTGCTTTGGTTGAAGGATGTGATTTAATCATGGGTAATGAAGAGGATTGCGAAAAGGTTTTTGGTATCAAGCCAAAGAACTTTGATGCATCCAATACACAAGGAAATATTAATCAGAGTACTTTTGAGTCCGTTTGTCAGCAGATGATGACTCGATTCCCTCGTTGCAAGAAGATGGCAGTAACACTACGTGGCGCTATCAATGCCAATCACAATACCTGGTGTGGTATCCTTTATGATGGAAAGCAACTATATCAGTCTGCCAGATATGATATCACGGATATCGTAGATAGAGTTGGTGGTGGTGACTCCTTTATGGGAGGGCTAATTTACGGATTGCTTCATTATAGGGATAATCAAAAGGCTTTGGGTTTTGCAACTGCAGCTAGTGCTTATAAGCATACGTTGAAAGGTGATTTCAATTGGGCTACAGTAGATGATGCAGAGGCTTTGATGAGTGGTAATGTTAGTGGTAGAGTAAAGAGATAAGCATCTTCTCTAAATACACATATAATAATTTATGGATTCTAATTCTAAAAGAATAGCAAAAAATACATTGTTTCTTTATCTAAGAATGGGCTTGTTGATGTTTATATCCTTGTTTACATCACGAGTACTTCTTGATAAATTGGGTGTTGAAGATTTTGGAGTATATAATGTTATTGGAGGTATGGCTGCCATGTTTACCTTCTTTAGCAGTTCTCTTGCCAATGCAACTCAGCGCTTTTTAAATATTGAGTTGGGGCAGAATGACATAGCAAAGGCTAAACAAATATTTCAACAACATTTTACTTTATATTTGGCAATCATAATAGCTGTAATAATTATAGCTGAGCCCATCGGAATCTGGCTTATATATAATAAGTTGGTTATCCCGGCAGACAGGTTGATAGCTGCTGTATGGGTATTTCAATTTACATTGTTATCTTTGGCAGCAACTTTCGTCGGAATAGTCTTCAACTCGGAGATTGTTTCTCACGAAGATATGAAGATATACTCTTATATCGGTATTATCGAGGGAGTTGCAAAGTTGTTGATATGCTATATCATCAGCATTTCTGATCATAACAGACTGTTATTCTATGGACTTCTGCTTCTTTTTGTGAATCTTGGAATTCAAGGATCCTATATACGCTATTGCATTAAAAAATATGAGGAATGCAAGATAAGGTTAATTTGGAATATTAAGCTTCTAAAAGAAACAACAGGCATAGTTGGCTGGAATTTTATCGGTACTTTAGTATGGATGATAAATGATAATTGCGTCAATCTATTGCTTAATATGTTCTTTGGTCCCGTAGTAAATGCAGCAAGAGCGATATCCTATCAAATCAATGGAGCATTGCTGAATTTTACGAATAATTTCTTTATGTCGGTGAGGCCACAGTTGATGAAAAGTTATGCCAAAGGTGATTTAGGATATATGAATATGTTATTGTTTAACAGTACAAAATATTCGGTATGCCTACTTTATTTGTTGGCTATTCCTGTCATTTTCTGTATCGACCAGATATTAGGTGTATGGTTAAAAGTTGTACCTGATTTTACAAACATATTCTCCGTTTTAATTATCTGTTATTCGTTTATATGTGTTGTCCATGCTCCATTATGGGACGTAGCTTTGGCTTCTGGTAATATTAAGCGTTATCAGGTAGTTGGTAGTTGTATATTCTTATTGGTTTTTCCAATATCATATGTGTTTTTAAAACTGGGATATCCTCCAACCATTGTTTTCTATGTGATGATAGGTGTTAGAATATGTTTTTATATATCATCTGTCATTATTGTACAGTCAATAGCTAACTATTCTTTGTGGGATTATTTTAATAAGATATTCACTCCAGTAGTAATTGTTGTTGTGCCATCATTGGTATTTCATTGTATATTGAAATCTTTTTTGCCATCATCACTAGTTTGGATGTTTGTGTTTATCTTACTTTCTCTCTTATTGAATGCTGTTATCATATTCTCAATCGGATTAAATAAATCAGAGCGTGGCTACATTATGAATATAGTACGCAAAAAAATATCAAAATAAAAATGAAAATATTAGGAATTTCATGCCATTCTATAAAAATGGCAGTTATTAATTCTCTTAATCTTGCAGCTTATTATTTGAGTGGTACTGCTGTAAGTAACAAGAAAGTTTTAAAATCTTTAAAGGACAAATACAAAGGAAAACGTTGTTTTGTTGTTTGTAATGGTCCTAGTCTTCGAACAGAAGATTTGACGAAAATTCATAATGCAGGTGATATTTCAATTGCAATGAATATGATTGGAAGAATCTGTAAAGATACACCTTGGCGTCCTACTTTTCTTAATAATACAGATGCTTGCAATTATCTTATGAAAAATAAGAAGGATTCCGAAAATACAGAATGTACTTATCGCATAATGACTCCCAAACGCTATTTAAATTCTTTTTCTCGTAAGGGTAAATTGGTGTTTATACGTTTAGATGGAGACCGAAAGTTTTTGGATAATCCAATATTTGATATTGATATCACAAAACCATTTCCAAGTATAGGAACTACAACATATGAGTGTTTGGAGATAGCTGTATATTTAGGATGTTCTGAAATTTATATTATTGGTTGTGATATGTCATATAAAGTGAATTTGAACAGGGATGGTAGCGTAACATATAATGAGGCGGGTAGAGATCATTTTTATGCTTCAGAAAAAGAAGCAGCTGCTTCTACTAATTTACGTCCAAATCCAACTTGGGAGATGGAAATCGCATACGAGGCAGCAGCCAAGGCTTCTCTTGAAAATGGCTATAATATCAAGAATGCTACTCGTGGAGGTAAACTGGAATATTTTCCACGCGTGGATTTTGATTCTTTATTTTAGAATAAATTTGTAAAAAAATATTAATTAGCATGGAAGTTGTAATTATAACAATAGAATACCATAACGGATTATCAATTATTGAGAGTTTGGGGCAAAAAGGTATCTTAACCAACGTTATTGACGTAACTGATGAACCTAAACCTTATATGCTTTGCAGTAAATTTGTTAAGCAAGGGTGGAAGTGTAAGACTAATGAAGATGCTATTTCTATCTTGTTGAATGACTTTAAGGGTGATGGAGAGAAGGCGTTGCTGATTTCTTGTTCAGATGATGCAACTGCTATGTTGGATAAACATTATGATGAGCTGAAAGATAGATTTATTCTTCCTCTAACATCTTTTCACGGTCACCAAGAAGAATTGATGAGCAAGCAATATATGTCAAACCTTGCTCTGAACATAGGTATGAATGTACCTGAAACTTGGCTTTTGGAAAAAGATCAAGAAATACCAGAGGATATCATTTATCCATGTATTACGAAAGCAATATCAAGTGTTGCTGGAACTAAGATTGATAATATCCGGGTCTGCAATGACTATAAAGAGCTGAAATCGTTTGTTTATAGTTCAGGACATTGTACAACTCTCCAAATACAGAGATTTATTGATAAAGTTTTTGAATTTCAGTTTCTTGGATGTTCTTTCAATGATGGTAATGAAATAATCATTTCAGGAAGAACTCATATTGACAGACCTAATGGGCTAGAAAATGCATATTTTCTTCGATTCGATAAGGTTGAAGAAGAGTTAAAACCCCTGGAGAATAAGGTTCGAAAGTTTATTTCGGAAACAAGATATAATGGGCCGTTTAGTGTAGAATTTTTGCGAGACAAGAATGGTACAGATTATTTTACGGAGATGAATTTTAGAAATGACGGAAATGCATATTGCCAGACATGTGCTGGTATAAATGTGCCTTACATAATGTATCTATATTATTCTGGTGGTGATTATAAAGCTGAGTTGCGAAAATCTTATGTACATCAAATATATATGGTACCAGAGATTACATATTTACGGTGTAAAAAAAGTGGTGAATTTGGTTGGAAGGAATGGTATCGCAATATGAAGAAGGCAAATTGTTATACTACCTACTTTAAGCAAGATAAGGCTGTATTTAGACAGCTTATTCTGAATATTATAAGGAAGTTTATTTTAAAAAGGGTTAGACGCATTTTTTAATTAAAGGTTAGCATATATAAGAACATAGTAATGATAGAATGTTTTAAAATTCAGCTTCTTTCTTTTGATAATGAAGATGAAATCTTCGATATCAAGAAGGGTAAGAGGATATTTGGTGTGGATTGCTTAAAGCCTTATGCTAAGGCAAATCCAACCATTATTGTGGCTGATCCTTTCTTATTTGAATATAAGGGTAAGCTACATCTGTTTTATGAGAGTAAGGGGCTTTATACACCAGGTGTGCTCATGATGACATCTACTTCTGATTTAGTCCATTGGTCTAAGCCTGTAGTAGTCTTGAAAGAACCATTTCATCTCTCTTACCCTTGGGTGTTTGAGGAGAATGGAAAAGTATATATGATACCGGAAACAGGTCAAGATGGTAGTATACGTCTATATGAAGCAACTAGTGATAGTCTTAGTTCATTTGGACTAGTTAAAAAATTGATGGAGCAACCAAAAGACAAGGAAATAAAAATGGGTTATGGTGATTCTTCAATTTACAAGAAAGACGGTAAGTATTACCTGATGACCATGTTGCAATATAGTGAACCTGTGAATGTTTTGGAACTCTATATTAGTGATAAGTTTGAAGGTCCATATACACCTCATCCTAGTTCTCCTATTATTGAAAGTAATAAAGTTGGGCGCGATGCAGGTTGTTGGATAGAACATCAAGGCAAGTTGTTGAGAGTATCTCAAGATTGTACTCATCGCTATGGTGACAACGTTCATGTTTCTGAGATAACGAAGCTTTCTCCAACAGAGTATGAAGAAACCATATTGAAGGAAAAGATATTGCCGACGGATATCCCTTTCTATAAAGAAGGTGGACATCAATTTAACGTGATCAATTTTAAAGGCAAATGGATTGTTGCTACCGATGCAAAAGAATACCATCGCCTGATTGGAACAAGAATTTTACATAAGATAAAGAGTAAGCTATGATACCAAAAGTAATTCATTATTGTTGGTTTGGGGGTAATCCTCTGCCAAAGAGTGCACAGAAGTGTATTGCTTCATGGAAAAAGTATCTCCCTGATTATGAGATAAAGGAGTGGAATGAGAGTAACTTTGATGTGAATATCATTCCTTATACAGCAGAGGCATATAAGGCTAAGAAGTATGCCTTTGTGAGTGATTATGCCCGTTTCTGGATTCTCTATAAATATGGTGGTCTTTATTTTGATACCGATGTTGAGGTTATCAAGAATATGGACGACATCATTGCCAAAGGTCCGTTTATGGCTTTTGAGGATGTCAGTGATGGAAAATACCCAATAGCTCCTGGTCTTGTTATGGGTGCTGTTGCTCAAATGAACTTTTTATCCCATATTATAGACGAATATAGACGGAAGAACTTTGATTTTGGGCGAGGTATGGATAATGTAGTGACTTTAACTACAAATATATTTATTGAAAAGGGTTTATTGCAAAATAACGAATTACAAAAGGTGTATGATTTTATCATATACCCAACGGAATATTTTTGCCCATTGTCAAAATCAACTGGTAAAATGAGAATAACCAATAATACTTGTGGTATACATTGGTATGATGGAACTTGGCTTTCTAGAAAGGACAAAGTGGGGCAGTATATTAGAATGCACTTTGGAGAGGGCATGTTTTTGAAAATTTGTAAATTTAAAAATATATTGAAGAAAATATGTTATTTTATTTAATTGTTGCTATTTTTACAACGTGTGCCTATTTTTTTGCTGAAAACAGTAAAAAACGCCTAACGTTTTGTTTTTCCTTTATAATTTTCTTGTTAATTCCAAGTTTGGTTGAAGGTTTACGTGATTGGAACGTTGGTGAGGATATGTATACCTATGGTAGAACATATTTTATTGAGGCTCAACAATATAATTCACTAGTAAAATATATTTCAGAATTGGATGATAAGGAGTATGGTTATCGTATACTCAACTATTTGGCAAGTCGATTAGGAAATATAAATATATTTTTATTTCTGTGCGCATTTATTAAAATTCTATTAGTTGGATTAACAGCATTACACTTCAAAAAAAGTGGCTCCATGGTTCTATTTATATTAAGTTATATGTTAATATTTTATTGGTATGGATTCTCTTTAATGCGCCAAT
>NZ_QSAV01000057.1:13944-20079 GCF_003465495.1 Segatella copri
TTTATTGGTATGGATTCTCTTTAATGCGCCAATCTTTATCTCTATGCGTTTCTTTATATTCATTTATTTATTTATTTGAAAAAAAATATGTTTATTTTGCTCTTTTAGTGGTAATAGCATATCTGTTTCATAATTCTGGAGCTTTTTTAATAATGCTAGCAGGAATTCCATTACTAAGTAATTTCCAAAAAAAGAATTGGATTTTTCTAATATCTATATTAATAGTATATCTGTCATCTGTAACACTTTTTAGTTTTATTGCAACTAGTGGATTATTTGCAGAACGAATGGCAAGTCAATATTTGGATTCTGGTGTAAGTACAGCTAAAGCCAATTTGTTACTCGTTTTATGGTTTATTTTAACTCCGTATTTTATAAAAAGTCAATATAAGGAATTGAAATTTGTTCATTATTATTCTAGTTTCTTGACATTGTTATTTTTGTCTCTAGCTAATATGTTTGAAGTTGCTTTTCGTGTTTCATTTTATCCAATGTTACTTGCTCTTATTACAGAACCAACATTACTGAATCTTTGCAAAAATGGCACTCGTAAGAAACTAGCCCAAATAATATATATACTTCTTCTTGGAGCATTTATATATGCTCAATCTAATCATGATAACATGGCAGGAGTAATTCCTTATAAGTCATCAATAATAGGAATATGATAAATAGCAAAAAAAAATTACGCAATTATTTAAATGAGGATTCTTTATTTTACAAGAAAGTTTCTTGCGGTTATTTTAAGTGCATAAAGAACCGTTTGGTGACAACTCCTCAATCTTCAACCTATAGAATTTGGCTTTATGTCAAGAATCTGCGTTATGCAGAATACAATAAGAATAATTCTATACTTGCCAAGCCCAAAGGTATAAATAGCCTTTATCATACGTTATGTATGATTTATCGTTATTGGCGATTAAGAGTATTGTCACGAGAAACAGGATTCCAGATAGATCCTGGTTCTTTCGGAAAAGGTCTCTTGATTTATCATTATGGTAGTATCATAGTTAACGCCGATGCAAAGATTGGAGATTATGCAACCATATTCCCTGGAGTTGTAATCGGAGCCAAATCAAATGGATGCCCAGTTATAGGCAATCACGTTATGATTGGTGCTGGTGCAAAGATTCTGGGGGGGTACATATCGGTAATCATGTGACAATAGCCCCTAATGCGGTAGTAGTAAAGGATATACCTGACAATGCGATAGTTGTAGGTATACCTGCTCGAATACTAAAATTTAAAGAAAATGAGGATAGTTCAGATAAACACTGTATATAAAACAGGTGGAAGTACAGGTAGAATAGCTTATGAAATTAATCAAATTGCAGCCGAGTTAGGAAATGAAACTTATGCAATATATGGCTATGAAACTTCTGAAATGCCAGCAGACAATTCTTTAAGATTGCAAGGTCGTATAAGAAGAAAGTGGAACATCCTAAAAACAAGGGTATGGCCACATCATGGCTTTTATAATGTGCATGAAACAAAACTGTTGATTAAATTCTTGGATAATTTCAGCCCAGATATCATTCATCTGCATAATATACATAATTCGTATATTAATGTAAAAATGCTATTCAGTTATATTAAGCAGCATCATATTCCAGTTGTTTGGACTTTGCATGATTGTTGGAGCTTTACAGGATGGTGCGCTTACTTTGACATGGCGAATTGTTTTAAATGGATGGAGGGATGTCACGGAATATGTCCATGTAAGCATGATTATCCAAAGACATGGTTTTTTAATCTAGGTCAGCAGAATTGGAATGATAAAAGGCAAGTTTTTACAGGGTGCGATAATCTAACGATAGTTACGCCTTCAAAATGGTTAGCAGACCACGTAAAGAATTCTTTCTTGAAATCTTATCCTATAAGAGTTATAAATAATGGTGTGGATTTGAGCGTTTTCAAGCAGAAATCATCAAATGTCAGAGACAAATATGGCATTACGAAGAATGTAAAAATAGTCCTTGCTGTCATGAACAACTGGGAAAAAAGAAAGGGTATTTCTTTTTTGTTAGAATTACCTAAGCACTTAAAGTCTGATCAAATATTAGTTATTGTTGGATTAACAGATAAACAGTTAAAGGTTTTGCCTAACGAACATTGTTTGGGAATAAAGCGAACAGAATCAGTGTCAGATCTTGCTGGACTTTATAATGAAGCTTCTGTTTTTATAAATCCAACATTGGAAGATAATTTCCCGACAACAAATTTGGAGGCTCTCGCTTGTGGTACTCCAGTTGTTACCTTTGATACTGGTGGAAGTGCGGAGTCTATTGATGCTGAAACAGGCGTTGTTGTAAAAAAAAGAGATTTTGAGCATTTGCTTTCTTCGATACAATTTGTAATAGAAAAAGGTAAGGCATATTATGCAAATAGTTGTATAATAAGAGCCCGGAGACTTTATGATAGCTATAAGCAGAATTTAGAATATGTAAAACTTTATAATGAAATAATTAAAAATGAAGCCAAAAATTACGATACTCACAGCTTGTTATAATGGTGCTGCGCACATAGAGGAAACTATCCAAAGTGTTATCGCTCAATGCTATAACAATTTGGAATATGTTATTGTGGATGGAGGTTCTACAGACGGTACTCTTGATATAATTAAAAAGTATGAGAAATATGTAGATGTTTTAATATCAGAACCCGATAATGGCATCAGTGATGCTTTTAATAAGGGTATCAAGGTTGCAACTGGTGATTTAATTTGCATTGTAAATAGCGATGATGTGTTGATTGAAAATGCGCTAAATCAGTTTGCAAGTAAATACACACTTGGATATGACATTTATAGATGTAATCAAGTGTTTTGGAACGACAAGACTGACACAAAGACAAGAGATGTGCCGACAATGAATTTCCCAATTCCTCCGCTATCATTACATATTTGCCATAATGCAACCTTTATATCAAAGGAACTTTATGAAAAATGTGGTGGGTACAAGATTTTCTTTAAATATATTATGGATTTAGACTTTTTTGTTAGAGCATACAAACAAGGGGCTAAGTTCTTTTATATTAATGTAGATGTTGTTAACTTCAGACTTGGAGGAGTTAGCCAGTCACACAATAAGCAGAAATGGAAGGAATATATGGAAGTGATTTCAGGTAATGGTGGAACTAGACTTAGCAAGCTAGTTTTTTATATTTATCTTAAAACAAGATTCTTTGCAAAGAAATTAGTGATGCTTATTAATCCAGATTTCAGATTGATATTAACCCAAAAGAAAATCAAATGAAAGTAAAAACATTATATACAGAAGACTTTAACAAAGAGTGTTTACTGTTGGGACATGATATATTTGCTGATTATGATCCTGATGTGATTATTGGTGTTTTGAATGGTGGTGGATATGTAGGACGGCAGATTGTACAAGTCTCACCCAAAGAAACAACTTATGTTGAAGTTAAAATCCAGCGTGACGGTACTACAAAAAAGGAAAAGGGCTTGATTCATAGAATTCTCCAAAGTTTACCTTATAGTGTTTTGAATTTTTTGCGTATTCTAGAGTCTATAGTCTTAGAGTATAAATCTAAGAAAAATAATACTAAGAGAAAAGGTACGATAAAATTGCCAGATAATGTGGTATCCTTTTTGTCTGACGGAGATCATAAAAAAGTGCTCTTGGTTGACGATGCTATAGATAGTGGTGCAACACTTTTGCTCATCAAGCAATATCTAATGAGTAAATTTGAGAATATAGATGTAAAAATAGCAGTTATAACAATAACTACTAAACAGCCTCTTGTTGTAGCAGACTATTATAGGTATTATAACCGAACGCTTATACGTTTTCCATGGTCTAATGATATAAAGAAAAGATGAAACGAAAAGCCCTGGTCGTAGATTTGGATGGAACTTTGATGGATACCAATACATTCAAAGACTACATAGTTTATACAAGTATAATTGCTCTGAAAAAAGCAAGGTATGATTTGGCATTAATATTTTGTTTCCTAGTATTTGCAAGAAAAGTCAGAATAATATCCCATGAGTTAATGAAAAAATATATATTGTTGTTCTCTAAATCAATGATGAAAGAGAAAATCTTATCTGATTTTGTGGATACATTGTGGCCTAAACTAAATGGTAAAGTGCTAGACATCGTAACTAAATGGCTCAATACTGATAGCTTTGTTTTGCTTTCAACAGCAGCACCTGAATCGTATGCTTCGTTAATAGCAAAGCGTTTACATTTAGATGGATGTTGTGCATCTCAAATACCCAAACGTGGATTTAGCTGGAAAGAGAATGTTAGAACAGTTAAATGTAAAAACACCTTATCGTATTTAGGTGTTAATCATGTGACCTTGGAAGTAATGCTTACAGATCATTATGATGATTTGCCTTTATTACGTGTCCCCAAATACAAAAACATTATAGTTAATCCTTCAGCAAAAACTATTTCATATTTGAGAAGGAATAATATTGAATTTGAAGTTTTTAATACAAAATGAATCATTAGATAATGAACTATATTATCACTGGCGGTACCGGCTTCATCGGTACCCATCTTACAAATTTGATTAAGGAGCGTTATCCTAACGCCCAAGTATATAACCTTGACATCGTTAAGCCTGGTACTCCTAATCCGGTAGTGAAGGATTACAAGCCTGCTTTGCGTGATGGGCAGAAGTTGCAGTCTACTTTCATCGAGTATGATATCCGCAAGCCTATAGAGAACTTGCCATTTACTCCTACAGAGGATGATGTCATCTTCAACTTTGCTGCAGTTCATCGTACTCCTGGTCATGAAGATCATGAGTATTTCGAGACGAATATCCGAGGTGCTGAGAATGTGGTGGCGTTTGCAGAGAAGTGGAATATCAAGAAGATTGTGTTTACTTCAAGTATTGCGCCATACGGAGCTGCTGAGGAGTTGAAGAAGGAGACAACTTTGCCAACTCCTAATACTGCATACGGTATCTCTAAGTTGGTAGCTGAGAAGATTCATGAGAAGTGGCAGAATGGTGATGCTGCTCATCGCCAGCTCACTATCGTTCGCCCTGGTGTGGTATTCGGAAAGGGTGAGAATGGTAATTTCACGAGATTGTATTGGGCAATCCGTGGTCATAAGTTTGCTTACCCTGGCAGAAAGGATACCATCAAGGCTTGTATCTATGTAAAGGAATTGGTTCGTTTCATGCTTTATCGCTTGGAGCATCATGAGCATGGTGTTGAGTTATACAATTGTTGCTTCGAGCCTGCTTATACTATTCAGCATATCGTGGAGGCTATTAAGAAGGTAACAGGATTGACTCAGTTTGTGCCTGATATTCCTAACTGGGTTATCATGCCTATGGCAAGAGCTGCCATGCTTCTTGGTTCGCCGTTGGGTATCTGTCCTGCGAGAGTGAAGAAGCTCCAGATTTCTACTAATATCTGTGGTGAGAAGTTGAAGAACTGCGGTTATCAGTTTAAGTGGAGCTTTGAGGAAGCTCTTGCTGACTGGTTCGATGATAATGACAGACAAGGATTAAAATAATATATATATGAAAGGAATCGTATTAGCAGGTGGTAGCGGTACGCGTTTGTATCCTATTACAAAGGGTGTCAGCAAACAGCTGATTCCTATCTTCGATAAACCGATGATATATTATCAATAACAAAGCTACTGTCTTTGGTTATCGAGTAAGCGATCCTGAACGATATGGCGTGGCAGAGTTTGATGAGCAAGGCAATTGCCTGAGTATCGAAGAGAAGCCTCAGCATCCAAAGAGCAACTATGCTGTAGTTGGCTTATACTTCTATCCTAACAAGGTGGTGGAAGTAGCTAAGCATATCAAACCATCTGCTCGTGGTGAGTTGGAAATCACAACAGTAAACCAGGAGTTCCTGAAGGATAAGCAGCTGAAGGTACAGACCATGGCAAGAGGATTCGCCTGGCTTGATACCGGAACCCATGATTCACTTTCTGAGGCATCTACCTTTATCGAAGTCCTAGAGAAGCGCCAGGGCTTGAAGGTTGCTTGCTTGGAAGGTATTGCTTATCGCCAAGGATGGATAGATAGTGATACGTTGCGTGAGAATGCTCAGCCAATGTTGAAGAATGACTACGGCAAGTATCTGCTTTCAATACTTGAAGAGAAAGATCAAACATTAAAAAAGAATTTAGAATA
>NZ_QSAV01000058.1:0-2024 GCF_003465495.1 Segatella copri
CAGACTAGTTCTACTCCCGTAGGAATTAGTGCTGGCTATGCACCTTTGGAACAGTACCAACAGAGTTTGCAGGATTTTTCTCCTGCAACAGATGTTTATGGACTTGCTGCTACATTGTATTTCTTGGTGACGGGTAAAGTACCCGCGGAGGCTAGTATCGTTTTGAATGATGGAATTGGCCGAAAATCTGATGGTATTTCTGCAAAACTATGGCGAAGCGTAGAACGTGGAATGTGCCCTCGTAAAAATGATAGGTTTCAAAATATATCTGATTTTATAGGCTCTATTTCCGTTGGTGAAACAACAATTGTTTCAAAAAAAACTTTTGTAAATGAATTTGAGGCACCAATTGCATCGTCTACAACAAATGCTAGTGCTGGTAAAGGAAAAGGGAAATGGGCAAGGACAATTTTTATGAGCTTGTTGACGATTTCTATGCTTCTATCTTTGATAAAAGTGGGTTATGTGAAAGTGCATCAGCATATCGTAATCAATGAACTTGTAGATAATATGGTAAAGGTTAAAGGTGGAACAGTTGATGGAGTAACCTTCTCGGATTTTTACATTGGGAAATACGAAATTACCAATGAGGAATATGATGCAGTGATGGACGAAAGACCAGTCTATAGATTGATATTTGCTCAGATGGGTGGTGTGGAAGCTTATATCAATAAGCATAGAATAAAAAACGAGGCTGCAATGGGCAAAAAACATCATCCGAAGATAGTGTCTAGAAAGCAGGTGCTAGAGTTCTTGGAACGTCTAAATGAAAAAACAGGAAAACAATATAGATTGCCTACAGACTTAGAATGGGAAGTAGCAGCAAAAGGTGGCATTTGTGGGCATGGATATAAATACTCAGGAGGTAATGATATTCTTGGAGTAGCAAATTTCTATAATGGAAAAAAAACGAATCTTGAAGATGTTGGACAAAAACGCCCGAACGAACTAGGGTTATATGATATGACCGGTAATGTTGATGAGTTGTGTGACAATGCTTGTATTGATATAAATGATAAGAGGTGGAGTGTTCGAGGAGGTTGTTGCTTGGATGAAGCATCTGAGAGTTTTATAACTTCTAAGAAACCTTTAGGTACGAATTGTCTTGTTGGCTTTAGATTGGCATTAGGTAATTCGAATATTTGAGAAGAAGGATATGTAGATATGGGCTTGACTGTAAAATGGTCTAAATGTAAATTGGGCGTAAAAACACTAGAAGTTGCTGGCGATAGACTTGCATGGGGGAAACAGAAACAAAAGAAAGTTTTGATATGAAAAATTATGTGTCTCCTGTAAAAAAGAAAGAACTGGGAAATACCAAGAAAAGTGTTTCGTATGTGGTGGTTCTGGGCGTATAAAATGTGCTTTCTGTAATGGTACAGTTGTAATAGAGGATAGATGTCCCGTTTGTAAAGGAAGTGGTGTAATCATCAAATACAATGTCGTTCTTGTTTTGGACGAGGAACTGTTGGAACATTTGGAAACGCCTGTTTAGAGTGTGGGGGCTGTATGTTCTCATGCATATTGTGGAAAATGTAATGGTTCGGGCAAAATTGTTTCAGTTTGTACTGGATGTGATTTTTATAATCATATGGTATCTTGTAAAAAATGTTTTTGAACAGGATATGTATAGAAAACGAGAGTCGTTGAATATTATGAATAGATAATTATGATAGAATATCTTCAAAACAAAAAGTATAAAATAGAAAAGATCATAGGACAAGGTGGTTTCGGTATTACCTATAAGGCAATAATGAAAGAAACAGTTTCTGGATCTTTGGGTAATATGGAGGTCGATGTACCTGTGGCAATCAAGGAGTTCTTTATGAGGGACACTTGTGAGCGTGAGGAAGGGACGGGGAAGATAACCGTTCCTTCTCAGGGAAGTCGTGCCGTAGTAGAGTTATATCGCAAGAAGTTTGTTAAGGAAGCAAAGAACCTTGCACAGATGAATCATCCTCATATCGTTAAAGTAGTAGATGTGTTTGAGGAATATGATACGGTCTATTATGTGATGCAATATT
>NZ_QSAV01000058.1:2034-19564 GCF_003465495.1 Segatella copri
CGGTCTATTATGTGATGCAATATTTGAGTGGTGGCTCGTTGACTGATTATGTGAAGCAGCATGGTGCTTTGGATGAGACAATAGCCATTAAGTATATCCAACAAATAGGTTCGGCATTGGAGTATATGCACCAAAGGCATATTTGTCATTATGATGTAAAGCCAAGTAACATCCTGCTTGATGATAAAGGTGGTGCTATGCTTATTGACTTTGGAATCTCAAAAGGCTATACAGAAGAAGGGCATCAGACTAGTTCTACTCCCGTAGGAATTAGTGCTGGCTATGCTCCTTTGGAACAGTACCAACAGAGTTTGCAGGATTTCTCTCCTGCAACAGATGTTTATGGTCTTGCTGCAACTTTGTTCTATTTGCTTACTGGTAAGAATCCTCCTGAAGCTAGTATTGTCTTGAATGAAGGAATAGGAGATAAGCCTATTGGTATTTCTGATACTGTTTGGCACGCTATAGAGCAAGGTATGAATCCTCGAAAGAAGGATAGAGTGCAGACTGTATCTGAATTTTTGAAGTTGATGAATAGTACGATGCCTACTATCGCCTCAGAAGTATTGACTAATCAAGAGAAAACACAAGTCTTGCCTCAAAAGCTTTCTAGCAATCTTGTTGATACTCATGAACAGACGATAGTTGTCCCAAAGAAGGAAGAAAATGTGGAATATGTCGATGAAGACGACAATCTATCAAATTCTAGAAGGATCTTTCTGGCGATACTGGCTGTTCTCGTAATTGGTTGTGTTTATGCTTTTATGAAATGTCAAGGTAATAATGAGGCAATAGAAAAGACAGTACCAAATATTGAAACAACTGTACAAGAAAGTGTTCAAAAGCAAGGTGCTGAACAAGATGTAAATGACAAACAGCTGAGCTATAATACATCCCAAGAATCGCAGGAAAAAGTATATGATGTCGTTGAAGAGATGCCTTCATTTCCTGGAGGACAAAGCGCCTTGATGCAGTATCTTGGCAATAATATTCAATATCCGATTGAAGCACAGGAAAATGGTGTTCAAGGTAGGGTGATTATCAGCTTTGTGGTTGAAAATGATGGAGGCATTTCTCATGTGAAAGTTGCTATATCTGCAGATCCAGCTCTAGACAGAGAAGCTATGCGTGTAGTAGAATCTATGCCTAAGTGGATTCCGGGTAAGCAAAATGGAGAGTGCGTGCGAGTAAGATATAGTGTACCTGTAGTTTTTAGGTTAAAATAGAAAAAAATCATTTGAATATTATTGGAGTTCTAGCAGAGCTCATTACGTGAATGCCTATTATCTTTATTTTAATGAAGAAGATTCTGCTTTGACGTATGAGCCAATTCAGACTCTGCGTTCAATAAGACCTGTTTGTGATTAGTAAGAATAGCGGGCAGAATTGTTATTTATCATTCTGCTCGCTAATAATAATGAGTTTGTTATGAAACGAATTTTATCCATAATAGCCATGTTTTTGTTTGGCATTTTGTTTTTGCAAGCAAGAACCTATATCGTGTGTGTTGGTATTGCCGATTATCCCGGTCGTCAGAACGATCTTCGGGTAAGTGCGAATGATGCCATGACCATATCGGGCATCTTTACCAAGAATGGTAATGCTACGGTTGATTGTTTTGTCAATTCAGACGTTACGATCAAAAAGGTATGTACGGCAATGCGTAATACATTTGCCAAGGCTTCGCCATCAGATGCTATTATCCTATACTTTAGTGGTCATGGTGTGCCTGGTGGATTGGTGTGTTACGATGGATTTTTGTATTACTCTTCTGTATTGAGCATTATGAGACAGAGTAAAGCTCAGCAGAAAATGATATTCGTGGATGCTTGCTTTGCAGGGAAAATGAGAAATACGAATAAGCGGAATACTAACTATTCTAAAGAGAATGTGATGTTCTTCCTTTCTTCTCGTTCAACGGAGAAATCCTTAGAAACTCCAAGACAGACAGGTTTCAAGAATAGCCTGTTTACTGTGTTCTTGGAACGTGGCTTGCGAGGTGGTGCTGATACAAACAAGGATAGAGTTATCACGGCTAAGGAAATTTATAACTTCGTACATCAGGGAGTAGTAGAAGCATCAGGGAATCGTCAACATCCCGTAATGTGGGGTAAGTTTGATGGGAATATGCCAGTAATAAAATGGTGAATATCCTTTGATTGATTCAAAAAGAAATCCAAGTGGGAATCTTGGAACAATGGTGTGGTCAAGCATCCGTTTTGTCATTTGGTACTTCCAGCCCCCCCCATTTCATACAATTATCCCCCAACTTTCTATGCTGTTTCGGATAAATTCATTATCTTTGTCCCCCTAAAAACAACTAAAAGATAAAATGTAATGAAGAAAGGATTAAAATATACTTTGGTTTCTTTAGGCAGTCTGGTCGTTTTGGCTGGTATTGGTCTGGGAATCATGTATGTGGTGTCGCCATATAAGGTGAAGCGATGGGTGGGCATCGCTTCATCTTATTATTCTGATGTGTTCGTTGATAGATTGAAAGGGCAACCTTATACGCATGGCGGATATGACGGCATTGATGTGTCGAAACACAATGGAGTTATCAAGTGGAAGGAAATAGCGAAGAATAAGCGAATCAAGTTCGTTTATATCAGAGCTACACATGGTAAGGGATATGTGGATCGACATTATCGCCGAAATATCAGACTGGCTCGTAAATATGGGTTGAAGGTGGGATCTTATCATCTTATGTCTGCCGGCTCTTCAGTAACTGCTCAGTTCCGGGATTTCCAAAAGATGGTGAAGAAGAGTGAGCAGGACTTGATTCCTGTATTGGATGTGGAGGAGAAAGGCATCCAGGGAAGATGGAAGGGACGACAGCTGCAGGATAGCATACAGGTGTTTGCTGACTTGGTGAAGAAACACTATGGCAAGTATCCTATCATCTATAGCAACGAGAGCTTCTATAATAAGGAGATGGGGGCGAAGTTCAATCGTTATTATCTCTTCATCGCCAATTATAACTCCAGACAACCCTCTATCGACGGCAGAGGAAAGTGCAATATCTGGCAGTATTCCGAAACCGGACATTTGCATGGTATTGGAGAAAGGGTAGATTTAAGCAGATTCATGAATGGTACAACCATCAAGGATTTGATGCTATAGGCATTGATGATTTCATACACATAAGCGAGTATTTGATACAATCCACGTATGGATAGCATCATTACTTGCTTATTTTTTTCTACTTTTGCATTATTATGAAGAAGTTATTGATTATATTGGGAATACTGGTTCTGCTTGTCATCGGTGTTCTTTTCGTTCCACCTATTTATCACAGGTTCACAAAATCGTTTTTTAAGAATACGGTGGATGCTAAAGAGTGGTACCATCAGGTAGATTGTGAGAACCTGACGCAAGTAAGAGATTATTGCGACAGACGAGGATACAGTACGGATTACTATATCCTCGTAGATTTCTCCAAACCATCTGGCAAGAAGAGATTCTTTATCTATGACTTGCAGCGTGGCATAAGAGTAATGAGCAGCTATTGCATGCATGGAAGTGGTAAAGGAAATACGGCTGCCCAACCAAAGTTCAGTAATAATCCTGGAAGCGGATGCACGAGTCTTGGAAGATATGTCATGATAGGAAAAGGTGGAATGAAGTTCAAGAACTGCGTTCGCCTTCGAGGGCTCGACAAGAGCAATTATCTGGCAGAAGCCCGTGGCATCCTGATCCATTCTGCTGGCAAGGTGACAAGATTCTCCGGTGAGAAGAAGTATATTCCGCAGGGAACAGAGAGCCGTGGCTGCTTTACTGTATCAAGGAGCTGCGTGGAGAAAGTGATGCAGATATACAAGGAATCTTCTAGGAGAAGACCGGTATTGATTTATGCAAAATACAAATAAAAAAGAATATTCTATGAAGAAGTTATTATTGTTTATAGCTGGAATCTCAATCCTGTTTTTAGCAGGTTGTTCCAATGGAAATCAGAGTCATGACAATGAGGGAATGGGAGATAGTCTCCCTGCAGATCCTCCATTGGGTTATGTCATAGAGTTAAAGCCTTTGGGAAATTTCTCACATCAGGAGGCAGAACAGTTGAGAGAAGAACTCGTGAAGCAGTTGGGTTTCATTTTCAATAAGGTACCAAAGGCTTGGTTGGAGGCATCTGTATTTGTTGGAGACAAGAAAGAAATACCTGCCTCATGTTTCTATAAACCAAGAAACAGGTATTGGGCTGGGGGGATCCTGAAAATGTTGCATGAAGAGCATGGAGGTAATGATGAAATCGTAACGATAGGTTTGACGCATCGAGACATCTCTACTTCTATTCATGGACAATACAACTATGGAATTATGGGATTGAGTTTCCGGCCAGGTGACGCCTGTGTGGTTTCAACCTTCCGATTGAAACGAAAGGATGACTTATGGAAAGTAACAATCCATGAATTCCTGCATTCTCGTGGCTTGCCGCATTGCAAGAAGAATGCCCTGAAGTGCCTGATGCAGGATGCCCATGGCAAGAATACCTTCTACATGAAACATGGGTTGTGCGAGGATTGCAAGAACTCTTTGGGGATGATTATGACTCATTAAGAGAGATAATTCAATTTTCCAGCACTCTATCGTGCCTTGAATATAATCCAAGGCACGATTTCCTGATATTTCTTATGAGGATGCTTGCATTCTTCTTTTGAACTGCCAAACGTAATTGCAACTATTTTTCTCCAATTTTTTGCATATTCTTGCAGAAAAGTAAGCAAAAATGATAAATTTGCAGCAAAAAGCAATAATTTTTGGGAATTTATGCTTGATATTGTAGAAAAAGTCTTAACTTTGCAGCGGATTTGAGAAAATAAGCGGTTCCCGGCTATCAGAAAATGAGGAATCATGAAGATGATAAGGAGGCTGGCTTTCTCTTCCACAGTTTACACTTATAACAACTTTATAAATTAAAAGATTCGATTATGAAAGTAGCAATTGTTGGTGCAAGTGGCGCAGTAGGACAGGAATTCCTGCGTATCCTTGCTGAGAGAAATTTCCCTATGGATGATTTGGTGTTGTTTGGTTCTGAGCGTTCTGCCGGACGAAAATACAACTTCAAGGGAAAGGACTATGAGGTCAAACTTTTGCAGCATAACGATGACTTTAAAGATGTCGATATTGCTTTCACATCTGCTGGTGGCGGCACTTCAGAGGAGTTTGCCGAGACTATCACCAAGTATGGTGCCGTGATGATTGATAACTCTAGCGCATTCCGTATGTGCGACGACGTGCCTCTGGTTGTGCCTGAGGTAAATGCTGAGGATGCCCTGAACCGCCCTCGCAACATCATCGCCAACCCTAACTGTACCACCATCATGATGGTTGTAGTGTTGAAGCCTATCGATAACTTGAGCCATATCAAGAAGATTCATATCTCTTCTTATCAGAGTGCTTCGGGTGCTGGTGCTGCTGCCATGGCTGAACTTGAGCAGCAGTATAAGGATATCATCGAGACCGGTAAGACTGAGCATATCAATAAGTTCCCTCATCAGTTGGCATATAATGTCATTCCACAGATTGACAAGATGACTCCTAACGATTACACCAAGGAGGAGATGAAGATGTATAACGAGACCCGCAAGATTATGCACTCTGATGTTCGCACCAGTGCTACCTGCGTTCGCGTTTCTTCACTCCGTTCTCACTCAGAGAGTGTTTGGTTCGAGACAGAGAAGCCATTGGCAGTAGAGGACATCCGCAAGGCTTTGGAGGCTGCTCCAGGCGTAACCGTAAAGGATGATGCCCAGAACTACGTTTATCCAATGCCATTGGAGAGTGCCGGTAAGGACGATGTATATGTAGGTCGTATCCGCAAGGATCTGGCTGATGACAATGGTAACACATTGTGGTTGACCGGTGACCAGATTCGTAAGGGTGCTGCCCTGAACGCTGTTCAGATTGCTGAGTACTTGATTAAGGTGGGCAACGTAAAGTAAGCCATACCTTATTTATATAAAAGAATATGAGGAAGTTAAGGGATAATGAATTTTATCTCTTAACTTCTTTTCGTCTTTATACGATTCTGAATAGAAAAGTAAGAATATGCTTGAAAGATTCAAACAATTACTCGGTGAGATGAACCGGGGCATTTATGAGAAGGAGACGGAGATATCGCTCTCGCTCCTGGCAGCTCTGGCAGGTGAGAGTATCATCCTGCTGGGACCTCCGGGTGTGGCAAAGAGTATGGTGGCCAGACAGTTGAAGACGGCATTCAGGGAGGCTCAGAGCTTTGAGTATCTGATGTCGCGATTCTCTACACCCGATGAAATCTTCGGTCCGGTGAGCATTCAGAAACTGAAGACTTCGGATACTTACGAGCGTGCGGTGGAGGGTTATCTGCCTACTGCCGATGTGGTTTTCCTGGATGAAATCTGGAAGGCGGGACCTGCTATCCAGAACACGCTCCTTACGGTGATTAACGAGAAAATCTTCAGAAACGGCAATCGGGAAATGCATCTTCCTCTGAAGCTTCTCGTGGCTGCAAGTAATGAGTTGCCGGCTAAGGGAGAAGGACTGGAGGCGCTCTGGGACCGATTCGTTATCAGAATAGAAAGCCGACCGATAAAGCTGGAGAAGAATTTCCGGGCGATGCTGCTGGAGGCTCCCACGGATTTCTTAGGTCCCACAGATTTCACAGATTCCACAGATTCTTCTGGTTCTATGGGGAAATCTGATTCCGCAGATTTTTCTGATTTGAAGATTACTGCTGAGGAGTATGCTGAATGGGCGGAGAAAATCTGTAAGATTGGCGTGAAGGAGGAGGTGCTCGATGCAATTTCCGCTATCCGTAAATCTCTGAGAGCCGTGAATGTGGATGAGGCTGCCGAGCGCAGAAACATCTATGTGAGTGACCGAAGATGGAAGAATATCGTCCGCCTGCTTCGCACTTCTGCCTTTATGCAGGATAGGGAAGAGGTGGATATCTGCGATTTGCTTCCTATCTACCATTGTCTGTGGCAGGAGCCGGAAGAGCGGGATGCTATCCGAAACATCGTGATCCGTGCCCTCTTTTCTCCTTTTGCAGATAAACTCGTGGAGATGAAGAATGCGCTTGCTGAGGACATCAAATATCATCGTGTACGCAGGAATCCTGAGGATGGAAGGGATTACGAGGGAGAGATAGAAAACCTTTCGGATGGCTTGAGCTCGCTGGAAAGGCAGTTGGGCGAGAATCTCTTCGCATCTGCTGATGATAAGGCGGAAATATCGGCTTATCTCCGCGATTTCTATAAGGAGCTGGCGTTTACCCGTCAGGATACGATGAAACTTTATGAGGTTTAATCGCCTCCTATTACATTATTATATATAGAAGACTCTAAACATGATGAATGAACAGAAAATATTGACTCCAGAGTTGGAGGCGCGTGTTCACCAGGCTGTGGATAACTTTATGCAGGGCTATGGCTGCTGCCAGTCGGTAGTGGCTGCCTTTGCCGATTTATATGGTCTTGATGATGAGATGGCGAAGCGCATTGGTGCCGGCTTCGGTGGTGGAGTAGGCAGAATGAGAATGATGTGTGGTGCTGTTTCGGGAATCGTGGTGCTCGTTGGCTTGGATTGCGGACAGACCGAGGGGGATGACCGTGAGGGCAAGTCGGCATGCTATAAGGTGGTGCAGGATTTGCTTGCTAAATCGAAAGAGCAGAACGGTAGCATCATCTGTGCCGAAATCCTCGGCTTGAAGGGCCACGAGAAAGCGCAGTCCAGCTATGTGGCTTCGGCAAGAACGGCAGAATATTACAAGTCTCGTCCTTGCGCAGCCAAAGTAGAGAGTGCTGCAAGAATCTTCGCAGCATATCTGATGGAGAAAAAATAAGGATTTACTCCTATGAAATACCAGAATAACAAGGACTTGGCGGAGGCACAGTATTACTTGAAGATGCTGGATGACTTCTGCAAGTCGGGACAGGTGAAGATTCCTGATCCGACAGGCACCGCCATGCCTTGGAATTTGAAGGAAGACCCACTGAAGGATTATCTCATTCATCTCTTTACCCTGAAAGTAACCATAGAAGAAACTGGCGAAGATGTGCAGAAATTCGTGCGACAGGTGGTGAACAGCAAGATTAAGAGCAAGGTGTTCTATGATAGTGTGGGAAAATTCATCGTGGAATGCGTCCACCACATGCGGTTCCAGCGCCAGCGTGCCTGGACCGAGAGTCATCGGGCTGATGATGTGCTCGATTGGGCTCCCTTCAAGCGGATGGATGAACTGGTGTGGCTCCCTTTGCTCGACCAGCTGGAACAGGAACATGCTGAAGATGGGTTCGATAAGCCTTTCTTCCTCAAGCTGATGACTGGAGACGGGGCTTCGAAACCCGAAAACTGGGAAAGGCTGGTAAGAGACTGGAAGGTCTGCATCGACCATCAGGTATTGAACAAACTGAAGGACTTCATCTCCCTGCGTCAGAACAACTTCGAAACAGGACTGGTGCGCATGATGGACCAGATAACCCGCAACATGAAGACGAAGGGCGTTTCGGAACAGCGCGCCGTACAAGCCTGGGAACTGATGACGAACGGATGGACCGAAACGGAGTTTGAACGCCGTCTGAACCAGGTGAAGATTCAGGACAAATATCCCGAAATCAAGGAAATTGTGGCGAAGATGGGACGAGTAGCCGATGCCAACGGCAAAGACCGGCTCACCATCGCATCGGGCGTAGAGATGAAGATGGAGCATTCAGCGGGTAGCGATATCGAGGGCATTACCGTGGGCGATGATCTCAACTCCCTTCTCCCGCTCGAACTGGCACAGTACAGTGACGAGGATATGGAGGGCCTCTTTATCTATAAGTATCGCACGCGAAGACTCCAGACCTTCCGTTATAAGAGCGAAATGTCGAAACCATCCCGCAAACTCGGCTTTACCCATGCCTCCCGCAAGGGTCCGATGATCGTCTGTCTGGACACCTCAGCCAGTATGTATGGCACGCCCGAGAGGATATCCTCTACACTCATCTCTCTGCTGGAAGAAACGGCAGAAGATTTGGAGCGAGACTGCTTCCTGATAGATTTCTCCGTCAGTACCTGTGCCATCGACCTGATGGCGAAGCGCAAGGCAGAGCGCCTGAAGAGAATAGGAATCACTATGATGGAATCAGCCGAAGCAGATGCAGCTCCGTCCGACGGAGATGGACAGGCGCATACCGGGCGAGGCATCCGGCGGCAGCCTACCACAACCCACCTTCCATTTATTGGAGGCGGAACATCGGCAAAGAAGATGATGACCCAGATGTTCGACCTTCTCGACAACGACGGACTCCATTACGTGAATGCCGATGTGCTTTGGATTACCGACTTCCTGATTCCAGATCCGCCACAGCAGCTGTTGTCGAGATTCCGGGAATACAAGGAGACGGGTACCCGATTCTACGGCATCCGTATCGTGCGTGATGACGACAAGGAGTCGAACAGCTGGAAGGAGTACTTCAATCAGATTTACACCATCCGGTACCGCCCGCTGCGAAGATATTAAAGAAGATGTTAAGGCAGAAAAGGGGTATCAGATGATAATAGAGACATGTATGAAATGTATCAAGAACTTTATCATATGTTACATTTGGCGCAGAATTTCGGTTTTGCGCCATTTTTTTGAATTAAAAATTCCTTAAAACGCTTGGTGATACAAAATATATTTGTACCTTTGTGCTCGGAACAATGAATAATTGTCAGCCGAACAATTAGAAAAGAATCAATAAATATAAGCAATTTATACAAAAACTTAAGTAATAAACTAATTATGGTAAGCAACAACATTCCACAAGTAAAGCTCGGTATTATTGCCGTTAGCCGTGACTGTTTTCCAATCGCGCTTTCTACTCAGCGCCGTGAGAACATCGTAAAAGAGTACAAGGGTGAAATCTTCAACTGCCAGACTACAGTTGAGAACGAGAAAGATATGCTCAAGGCTTTGGGCGAAGTGAAAGAGCAGGGCTGCAACGCTTTGGTTGTATTCCTCGGTAACTTCGGTCCTGAGACTCCTGAGACTTTGATTGCAAAGAACTTCGATGGTCCTTGTATGTTTGTTGCAGCTGCAGAGGGTGACGGCGACATGATCAATGGTCGTGGCGACGCTTACTGCGGTATGCTCAACTGCTCTTACAACCTCGGCATGCGCCACCTGAAGGGTTACATCCCTGAGTATCCTGTAGGTACAGCAGAGGACGTAGCTAAGATGATTCAGGACTTCGTACCAGTAGCTCGCGTTATCCTCGGTTTGAAGGGTTTGAAGATTATCACCTTCGGTCCACGTCCACAGGACTTCTTCGCTTGCAACGCTCCAATCAAGGGCTTGTACGAACTCGGTGTAGAGATTGAGGAGAACTCAGAGCTTGACCTTCTCGTAGCTTACAAGGAGCACGAGAACGACCCACGTATCGACGAGGTTTGCGCTGATATGGCCAAGGAGATGGGCGAAGGCTGCTACTATCCTGACCTCAGCCGCAGAATGGCACAGTTTGAGTTGACATTGCTCGACTGGGCAGAGGCTCACAAGGGTTCTCGCCAGTATGTAGCATTCGCTGACAAGTGCTGGCCTGCATTCCCAAGCCAGTTCGGTTTCGAGCCTTGCTATGTAAACAGCCGTCTCGTTAGCCGTGGCATTCCTGTAGCTTGCGAGGTAGATGTCTATGGTGCGCTCTCTGAGTACATCGGTATGTGTGCTTCTGACGATACCGTTACATTGCTCGATATCAACAACTCAGTTCCTCAGTATATCTATGATGAGGACATCAAGGGCAAGTACGATTATAAGTTGACTGATACCTTCATGGGCTTCCACTGCGGTAACACTCCACAGTGCAAGATGTGCTCAAGCCGTAAGATTAAGTATCAGCTCATCCAAAACCGTTTGTTGGAGAATGGTGGTAAACCAGACTTCACCCGTGGTACTTTGGAGGGTGATATCGCAGCTTCTGACATCACATTCTACCGTCTGCAATGCGATTCTGAGGGCAACCTCCGCAGCTACATCGCAGAGGGTGAGGTTCTCGATGTTCCTACCCGTTCATTCGGTGGTATCGGTATCTTCGCCATCAACGAGATGGGCCGCTTCTATCGTCACGTATTGATTCAGAAGGGTTATCCACACCACGGAGCCGTAGCATTCTCTCACGTAGGTAAGACCTTGTTCGAGGTATTCAAGTATCTCGGCATCAAGGATATCGCTTACAACCAGCCAGCTAGTCTGCCTTACCCAACAGAGAATCCTTGGAAGTAAATTGAGTGAAGAGGGAAGAGTGAAGAAACAAAGTTCGGCGGCCGAAAGGAAAGCCAATTCATTTGCTCTTCTTTCTAAACTAAGTTCATAAAAGATAAGGGCGATTGCTTATCCCTTGCGTGGGGAATAGCAATCGCCCTTTTTATGTTTTCCTGAAAGGAGATTACCTGATGATAATCTCCTTTACGAATGGTTTGCTTATTTCGTATTTTCCAACGCTTCCTGTTTCTGCGGAATCACCACCGAAGCCCCGATGCTGACGAGCAGTACGAGGATGATGAATACCAGCGAACTGACTGCATCAATCTCGAAGAAATCGTGGATGAGCATCTTCACACCGATGAACACCAGCAGCACACTTACACCCACCTTCAGATAGCGGAACTTATCTGCTATCGCTGCCAGCAGGAAGAAGAGGGCACGCAAGCCCAGGATGGCGAAGATATTCGAGAAGAACACCACGAACGGGTCGAGCGATACCGAGAATACCGCTGGGATGCTGTCGAAGGCGAAAATCAGGTCGCAGAACTCGATGAACACCACCGTCATCACCAGCGGACCCAGATGCAGGCGCTTCTGCATGAACTTCACTACCGGATGCTCCAGGGCATTGATCTCTTCCTTCTTGTTTCTGTTGAGGAACATCTTGGCACCGCTGTAAACCAGGAATCCTCCGAATACAAGCAATATCCAGGCGAACCGGCTGATGAGCGCAGCACCCGCAAAGATGAAGACGAAGCGCAGCACGATGGCTCCCAGAATACCCCAGTTCAGTACGTGCTGGTAATCTTTCTTGTTTACTCCGAACGAGGTGAAAATCATCATCATCACGAAGAGATTATCTACCGAGAGCGTTTTCTCTATCAGATAACCCGAGATGTAGGAGATGGTCATATAGTGCCGGTATTGCTGCAGACTCCCCTCATAGTCGTTCGGGTCCAGTTTGAGATGCGAAGCATAGCGCGAGGCTATCAGCTTCAGGTCGTCGAAGTTCTCTATGCCGTGCACCATGTCGCCATGAAAATAGATGAATACGGCGAAGGCGAGCGCGAGAATAATCCATACAGCCGTCCATGAACCGGCTTCCTTGATAGAAACCACATGCGCCTTTCGGTCGATGACCAGCATGTCTAATACGAGTATGGCGGCGATGAAAATCACGAATCCCACCAAAAACATCGATTCTGTAAAAACATGTTCCATTTTTCTTTTTCCTTAATCTATTCAGTATATAACACCTTATTTATCGTTGAATCTTACCAATCATTTCATCCTTTAGAAATGTGGGCGCAAAATTAGGAAAAATATCTGGAATAGCGAAGGTTCCGGTGCAAAACTTAATTGATTTTAACTTGAAAGGCAGGAATGTAACAGGTTTGTAATAATGGCGCTGTGAGAACCGACAAAACAGGCGTTTTAAAGATAAAAGGGTAAAAAGGTAAAAAAGTAAAAAGGTAAAAAGAGCCTAGCGGAATGTTAAGCTAGGGGGCTCTTTTTACCCTTTTACCTTTTAAAGGCTCTTTTACCTTTTCTTAGTCAGCACATAGTGCTTAGCCATGGCGCCTTCAGGCTCATTGCCCAGCGAATCGGTCATGATGAGGCTGTTGGCATCCTTTACCTTGTAGTAAGATGTCTCGCCGCTCGATGGACGGGTGATTTCTACCACGTTGTTAGCCAATACCTTGAAGATACCGCTCGCTTCGTCGTGACCATCCTTGCGCTCCAGATAGTCGGCTGAGTACTGATAGGTGCTGTCGGCGTTGAGCGTCAAAACGGTCTTGATGCCCGGACAGTCGGCAGCAGGGAGAGTTCCCTCGTAGGTGCCGGCGATGGAATCGAGAATGACATCGTTGGAATTGAGCGAATCATTTTCTGCATAGCTGAGGCTATCCTGATCAGCCCCCTGGCTATTTGTCTTCTTGCCATTGCAAGAGACAACTGACAATGCAGCGATAACGGCTGCAGTCAAAACTAATTTCTTTTTCATACTATACTGCTTTTTAATTGTTACTTATTTACGGAATCTCTTCTCTTAGGGAGCACTTTCCCCGAGAAGGATTTCTCTTCGCAAAAATAGTGTTTTATTCTGTTATCCGCAAGTTTTACACAGAAAATTATAGAATATTATACTATTTTCTTAATTGATGATGACTGGCACAATCTCTTCTTCGCTAGGCCAATGAGGCAGATAGAAGAGCGGGCGAGGGGTGCCGCCCAAGCCCGTCCAGTCTATCTGTTTCACAAAGTCGAAATCGGGAGGACCGAAGTCGAAACTTCTGCCGTAGAGCACGATGGCGCCTCTGCCTTCATCTATCTTCCACAAACCGCCCCCGTAGGTGCATTGCTCGCCGGGTGACAGCATGTCACGGTGCAGGTAGACACGCCCGAACTTCAGTACTCCGTCTCTGTTGATAATGAATTTCTGAAACATCTCTATTTTTGGTTTATTCAATGAAATCTGTATTCCGATTGATTCAATGTAATTAGAGAATTATTTCTTCTCCCAAAACAGTTTGTCTATGAAATCATAGCGCTTCTCCATCTGGGCATCAGTTTTTACGACGGTATTTACGTCTATCTGAAGCACAGGGGCTACTGCCTTGCCGTTGGTGGATGGCCACTCAGGCAGACCCAGACCATTCGGATTGCCGGTTTTTACGAAATTGACGTAATACTGGCTGAAGATGTCGCTGATCATATAATCTTCCGGCTGCCAGTTGAACACGCGGTTGGTTGGCAATGTACCCATTGCATACTCGATGTCGGCAGAATGAACGGCTCCCTTGTCTTGTGGCGCAGGAACCGCATCTTCCTTGGCATCTACCACGCCGCCAGCCAATGCAGCCACCTTACCCTTGATGGCCATAGCAGGACGAGGATGGCAATAGCGGTAGCGGTAAACAGGCTGTCCGCCGGTCAGCTTGTGCATGTTGCCCCACTTCCATGTAGAATAATCGAGGAAGATATCCGAAGCTAGGTTCACACCCGGCTGCTCCAATACATCCTTATCGCTGTTGATGCCGTAGAGGCGGAAGAGTTCATCGATGTTCTCTTCCCCAAAAGTAGCCTTGGCGCCAGCTTTCAGATTCTCAACGGTTGGCTGCTTGCCCATCAATACGGCTGCAGGAGTCATCTCCTGGTTGTTGCCGCCGATAAGCAGAGGCACCTTGGTCTGTTCGCCCTTGGCAAATACCTCTACAGGCTGTTCTTTCATAAAATATCCGTCGATATTATAGACAGGAACCGCTCTTACTTCCGCCAGCTTCATCAATTTCTCGGCAGGCAGGGCACGAAGCTCGTTGAGATTCTTCATTCCTACGTTCTTTTTCACCTTCTTGCCCGTTTCCTTACCCATCTTCTCTGCTATTTTCTGGGCAAGCTGCACGCCTTTCTCCTCGGCCTCCTTCTGGGTAGCCACCTTCTTGAATCCCATTACAGAACCGCTGGAACCCATTGCCTGGGCAAAGAGTCCCTGGCAGAGAGGGGAAGCCATCAGGGCGCTGACCGACATGGAACCTGCCGATTCGCCTACGATGGTGATGCGGTTAGGGTCGCCGCCGAAAGCCTCGATGTTATCCTTTACCCACTGGATGGCAGCCACCTGGTCCATGAATCCATAGTTGCCGGAACCCTTGTAGGATGTTTCCTTAGAGAGCTGTGGGTGGGCGAAGAATCCGAAGATGCCCTCACGATAGTTGGCTGTGATGGAGATGATGCCCTTGCGTGCCATCGCATCGCCCGCATATCGAGGTTCGCTTCCGCTACCCGCCATCAGTCCTCCGCCGTTGAAATAAATGAGTACCGGCAGATGCTCCTTCATGGTCTTTGCCGGTGTCCATATATTAAGGTAGAGGCAATCCTCGCTGTTGGTCTTCGCACCGAAGTTCATATCGCCGAAGAGAGGTTCCTGCATCGGGTTCGGTCCGAACTCCTTGGCCTCGCGAACGCCCTGCCATTTCTGTACAGGCTGCGGAGCCTTCCAGCGGAGATTTCCTACCGGAGGGGCAGCGAACGGAATACCCTTGAATACTGTGATGCCTGAGAGATCTTTTCCTTCGAGGATACCTTCGGCAGTCGTAACCTGAGTCTGCGCCATCATTCCCATACCAGGGAGCAGAAAGGCGATGGATAAGAGTAGTTTTTTCATATCGTAAATCTGTTAGTTTTGCAATAATACTGCAAATATAATAAAAATATCGTTACCTTGTCTTATTCAGTCCCATTTTTAAAATCTTTTTGTAAAAAGGCAATGCTTTCACTCTTCTTTCATTTCTTTGTAACACGATGGCAACATCCTTTAAATACCTTTGCAGCGGTAAAAAGTATTACAGTATTTTTGAAGAAAGAAATGAATAAGGTATTTAGTTTTATTGCGTTGGCATTTCTGGGATGCGGCTCTGCTGCTGCCCAACAGGTGAATGTTTCTAACGTTCAGCGCCCCAAACTGGTAGTGGGCATCGTGGTTGACCAAATGCGATGGGATTATCTCTATCGCTATCAGAAGCGCTATGGTGAAGGTGGATTCAAGCGACTGCTCAACGAGGGCTTCTCTTGTGAAAACACCCGTATTCCGTATGTTCCATCGGTTACCGCCATCGGTCATACTTGTCTCTATACAGGCAGTGTGCCTTCTATCCACGGAATCGCCGGAAACAATTTTGTGAAGAATGGCAAGAAGGTGTATTGCACGGATGATGAAACCGTGAAGCCGGTGGGTTCCAACAGCAAGGCGGGCTTGATGTCGCCTAGAAACCTCTGGGTTACGACTCTCGGAGATGAGATGAAGATTGCATCCAACGGCAGAGCCAAGGTAGTGGGAGTGGCATTGAAAGACCGTGCTTCCATTCTTCCTGCAGGTCATAATCCGAACGGTGCCTACTGGTTTGATGATGAGAGCGGAAAGTTTATCACCAGTTCTTATTATATAAACCAGTTGCCGAAGTGGGTGGACGCGTTCAACAACCAGCATCTGCCAGAGCGTTATCTCTCGGAAAAATGGAACACACTCTATCCTGAGAATACTTACGTTGAAAGTACGGAAGATGAGAACGAGTATGAGGATGGCATCCGCAAGGGCATGAAGGCTACGCTGCCGCTCAATCTTCCAGCCCTTTATAAGAAATATGGTTACAGCATTATCCGCAAAACTCCTTTCGGCAATTCGCTGACGATTGAATTGGCAAAGGCGGCGATAGACGGCGAGCAGTTGGGTGCAGATGATGAAACCGACTTGCTGGCAGTAAGCTGCTCAAGCACGGATTATATCGGTCATCAGGTGGGAACTCATGCGGTAGAGACCGAGGATACTTATCTGCGTCTGGACAAGGCGATAGCCGATTTCCTTTCTTATCTCGATGAGAAGGTGGGCAAAGGAAATTATCTGGTTTTCTTGAGTGCCGACCATGGAGCGATGAACAACGCCCGTTTCCTGCAAGACTGCCGCATTCCAGCGGGTAATTGGGATGGTGATGCGGTGGCTGAGAAACTGAATCAGACCCTGGCTCAGGAGTATCCTAACGTGGGCAATCTGGTGAAGACCGTGATGAACTATCAGGTGTTTTTCAACCGTAACATCATCAAGAAAAACAAGTTGGATTTCGCCAAGATCAAGCAGAGCGTGGTGGACGTGTTGAAGGAAGACTGTTGCGTGCAGTATGCCTGCGATATGGAGAAGACGATGACCGAGAGCATTCCTGAGGATGTGAAGATGCGCATCGTGAATGGTTACAACCGTGAGCGAAGCGGTGATGTGGCTATCGTATTGAAGCCGAATTTCTATGCCCACGGCATGAAGGGAACCGATCATGGTGAGTGGAACCCATACGACACCCACATTCCTTTGATTTTCATGGGTTGTGGAATCCAGCACGGTGCAACCACCAGGCAGACATTCATGACCGATATTGTGCCAACCATCGCCGCCCTGCTTCATGTGCAGGCGCCAAATGGTTGCGTAGGTCAGCCGATATTCTAGATTTTGATTTTATGTTTCTGAGCCCTATTCCGAGATTCCGATTTTGGAATAGGGCTCTAATCGTATTCTAACATCATTATTCTAATCGTATTCTAATATGCTCTTATCGGAAAAATGATTACCTTCTTCGGAAGTATGCAATCTCGGGAGTTGATGCAGATGAACTATACGGCAGCCGCGGAGACTCTGGTGTGCTCTTGGAATGACATAGTTGTAGAAGTTTTGGATAGATATCAATATTTAATTGACAGACAACAAAATAGATTAGCCATTTAATCGTTATATTATATAACAATAGTTCGTTAATAATTCAATAATGTGCTAAG
>NZ_QSAV01000059.1:0-18187 GCF_003465495.1 Segatella copri
AAGAAAAGGGTGCGCCATGGACTTATGACACACCCTCTTTTCGTCTCTATCGAGAAAGCCGGTCATGAAGGGTCAAAGTCATTAAGGGTCATTTTCATTTTCAACCCCCAAGAGTCCGGTCATTAAGGTCACGGTCATTAAGGTCATTAAGGATTTTTGGGGGCAAATGCGAATACACTATGTGCGCAATTGAATTGGGATGCAACGGACGATGTGAAGGAAGTTGCCAAGCAAATGGAAAAAGAAGAGGTTGTTGCTCAGGAAGAAGAGCAGCACTACCATCGTGGACGATAATTCATCCCATTCAATTAAAGACAGTCACTTTGTTGGCTGTTTTTTTTGATGCAATAAATAGATAGGGTGTTACTCTCATGGCCATTTTTGAGTGCAAGTATAAAGTCAAAGTCTCATGATGAAACTAAAATCGTCCGTTGACGGACGATTTTAGTGATATAAAGTATCGCGGAATTAAGAATATAGTCTTTTCTTAATTCAGTATTAGAGTTAAATTATGGAAAAGGTATAAGATACCTCTTCCCAGTTGCTCTTTGCATATGGAGTAGGAATAATTAGAATAAGGCCTTTTCGGAAGTGAATATTCTAAGAATTTATCTCTGAAAATAGTTTCCAATTCATTACTAATATATTCAATATTGCTGTCTAGTTGTATACAATCTTCGGGAATGGTAAATCTCTCTGACAAGAGACGATTCCATGGCACAACTGCTACTCGTGGTTCCTCTTCTGTTTTATTCATTTGCAAATCAATTATACCATGCGAATCTCCCCACTTCGAATAAGATTTTCCAAATCTTAGAGTATAAGAATAGACATCATTCATCATATTTATGTGTATAAATTCGATGTTTTCACATAAATCTCCAAAGTATTTAATGCAATTATATGTGTACTGAAGTAGGAAATATTCACTCGTACCACATGCGTGTAATCTTGCTAATGTGATTATTGAATCTTTTAGCGAAGCCATATCATGGTGCACATTCCATCCATTCAAGATAGACTGAGTCAAAACACTTTTCGGATAAGCAGGGAAATCATCGAAAACTGATATCACTTCCTGTTCATTCATTGAAATGTCCAAATCTTGATTTACTCCCCATTCTTCAAAATCGTCCCAGAGCCAATTTCCCCATTTTTCAGGATGCTTATTTGTAATATCATTAATTAAATAAGCCAAAACTCTTTTTTGTATTAATGTAGGTCCACTCATAAAAAAATTGTTTTTAACTGAAGTTTCGCAAGTGAATATATATCAACTTGCTTGTTTATAAATATACATATTACGTAGCGTATGGGCAACAGGATTCCTTTCGATGAAATCAGCCAGCAACTTTGTAGCATCTATAGAGTAACGCTCTGCAGCATCCAGAACAAAATCCAAAATGATAGCCCATATCTTGTCCGTTACGGACAAATCGAGAGTGTCATTGGTTACCTCAGAAAGAGACCAACGATGGTTTCATACGCTTCAAATCTCTTCACTGTACACAAGATGTTATACTGCATCATTGTCAAAGTGAAGCTAGCAACTTGAGCGGCAAAATGTATAGACTAGCATTTGCCAATGTTCAGCAAGGTTTTACAATCCTTGTATACAACTTCGGTTGCACATCGTCTGGCATAAATACTATACGCTTCAAAGAAGCTAAAAGAAAAGTCTGTAGTCAACAACCCATTCCTGTTTCCCTTGCGTCCTCGCTTGAAAAGAACAAACGGACTGGCAAATCATCCAACTTAACGTCATAGGTACAGCGAAGCATTTTATTGTGTTTGCATGCCTTTTCCTTTTGCAAGTGCTTGATGATTTGCTGTTTTATCTTTATTCTTTAGCGATTATAAAGATTGCTCATTTTCTTTGATATATACAAACTTCAGAGCCTTTTTTATTCCAAAATCACATTAAATCAAGCTTGTTACTCACTATATCCATACTTATTGTCTGGACTATCAATGGAGTCATAGCTACGCATTTCCCTTATACACTGATTGACAAGATCAATTAGTTCACATTTATCATAAAACATATGCAATAATTTATTTTGTTATTTTTAAGTTATAACGTAAAAAATGCAATAATATTGTAAGCGGCTCCGCATTTATACCTTGCATAAAAAAAAGCAGTAACTGCTGATTAAACAAATGCTGTTACTGCTTTTTCCATCGGTCAGGAAGTAAGTCTCTATATTTCTCCAGTGGGGTATTCGGTTGCTTTTCGCCTAACATTTTGCCGAAATATGCAGCTGTTTCATCTATATAATATTTAATATTGCACATAATAACACGACTAATATTACGTGCAAATAAAGTGGTTATATTCTGAATATCAAAACTTTCTATTAAACAAATAAGATTTTTTAAGATAATTATGGGGAGCTTACTCATCACGAGCAAACTCCCCATGGTGTATGAGAGAAGAATTTTAGTGCTTTTACTCAAAAGCTACGTTCAGCATATATTATGTATATATGTATATAGGTATACATGTATTCACGTATTCATGAATACACGTTTCAGCCTATTTCTGCAAAACAACGGTTGTGAAGCGGTTTGCCTCATTCGCCGCATATTTGTCGATTCCGCCTAAGTTGTAGGCTTTAATCTGGCTCTTATCTACACCTCGCTTGATGAGAGCCTTGGCTATGAACTTGGCACGTCGCTTACCCAAATCCTGGTTGCCGGACTGAGTACCAGTAGCACTATCTGCTGCACCGGATATTTTAATCTTCAGATTTTCCTGCTTGGCCATCTTCGCAATGTCGTCGAGATTCACAAGCTGTGACTTGTCAACCAATTTATCAGTGTTGAGCTTGAAGAAGAAATACACCGGAATACCGATGCTTACTTTCAGGTGGTCAGAAGATGAAGGGGAATCTGGGCGATAGCCATCAGCATTGCCTGCCATGTTGCCATCACCGCTGCCCATTGCACCCTGATTACTGTTGCCATTCATCGAAAGTCGGGCACGGAGGGAGTTGAGACCGCTGTAGCTGTTTTTCGGATAGACGGTCTTGCCATCGTCATTTCCTGCAAGTCGCTTTTCCAGATGAGCGTTCCTATCCCTCATGTAGGCAATGTAATCCTGAAGGGCGAGATTCTGCTCGATGTAAGGAGTAGCATCCACTACTCGCTTCCACCCCGTCTTGCCTATCGTGAAGGACAGACCGGCTGATACGGAAATCATGTTGTCGCCAAACTTGGTTGAAGTTCCGATGCCGTCAAAGTTCCTGGCGGTCAGCATCCCACTCACCTCTCCTACGAGATGAACACGGTCGCTGATGCGGTAACGAGCTTCCACGCCATAGGTGAAAGCAAACGGATGACTGCCACTTGAACCGCCCTGGCAGGTACAGTTGTTGATCCAGTCGGAATTATGGATCATGCCGACACCTATGAAGGGAATCACATCCCAAAGAGGGATTCCGCTTTCATTCTGACGGATGCCAGAGGTGATGTTGTACAGAAAGTCTGCATGGACAAACTGATACTTCATCGTATGGAACTCTGCGTTCTTGAAGCTGAGTCCCTGAAATCCTATTCGTCCACCGATTGCGGGCGTGAACCATTTGCCGACTCCTATCTGCAAGAGAGGAGTGACACGGTCGAACACGTCACCGCAACCAATGGGCGTCCCAAGAAAAGCTGAAACCCCGCCCTTTGCTTCTATAAACCAATTTCTACCCCAGTTGGCTGCTTCGCTTACATGCTTGAGATATGCAGGATTAACAGGCATGAGCATCTGCTCCTGACTGTACGATTTCTGGATATAAAGACTGTCAGAACTCTGTCTGGCAGTTTGTGCCGAAGCTGTCATTGCAGCCAGACACATCATTGTTATTGATAATATTTTCTTTCTCATGTTGTTGTCTTTGATGATTGATAACTTGCGTAAACAAATGAGCATGGTGTTACATCTTCTTTCTTCTTCTGACGGATGGAGCGCACATCTTGCGTGCCATAGCCAGGCATCTTCTTGCCCACTCCCTATCGTCTTCATCCGGTCGCTTGCCCCATCCTGAGTCTGGGCTGCCGCCTCCGCCTCCATGCGTCTGTGCAATGGTCGTGGCATCATCCACGAAACCGCACACGAGGTTCAAGGCTACCTTGACAACATGGTTTCCGTCTTCTGCCAACTGACAGAGAAGCGTGCCGTCGAAGTCAAGTTTCACGCTGTCAGGGAGATTCGGGAAGCGAATGGCAAACTCATGTGCCATGGTGTCGAGCATCACGCCATTGAGATGATAACTCATGTTGTGCGCCCAGGAAAGTTCAGACTGGTTGGCTTTGTCTTCCAGTTCACTGGCCTGCTTCTCTATCTCTTCCTTGTCCTTGCGGAGGGTGTCAAGCAACTGGTTAGTCTCAGAAAGCTTCTTCTCCTTGTCTGCCAGTTTATCTTCCACCATTGCCTTCTGCTGTTCAAGGCTCTGAATCTTACGGGCGATGTCGGCACTGATGTCGTCGCTGTTGGCTTGCAAGGCTCTCAGCGGTTTGAGTTCTGCTTCGAGACGGTTGATTTCTGCCTTCAGATTCTCAATCATAGAGGTGAATGATTTCTGCTTCTTCTGGGCGATGGAGAGTTCCACGTTCAGATCTTCGAGGGCTTTCCGGGTGTTCAGCATCTGGGCTTCGAGCGTCACGCACTCGTTGGCGAGCCATCGTCGATACTCTTCCGTTGAACGGTGACGTGCTCCTGTCTCTGCTATCGATACCCCTCTCGTGAGTCCCCATTTTTCATTGACCTTGGCCAGTTCATCGTGCAGGGCTAGAAGATAGTTCTTGTAATCTATGCGGTTCTGGCCATGGAAGATCTTCTTGAAGGCGAACTTCTTATCCTTATCAATAGGCAGAAGCGCACAGTGGACGTGCGGATTTTTCTCATCGCAGTGGACGATGAAGGAGACGATGTTTTCCTCTCCATATTTATCTGCCACAAAGCGGTAGATGTCCTGTGCCCACTGCTCTATTTCTGGCATTCTACGGATATGCTCGTTACCACCCTTGCTTTCAAAATCTACCTTCTGATTGCCAAAGGCAAGCTCTCGCATACGTTCCGTTGAACCTCCAAAGATGAAATTCACCACGGTTCGGAAACGTGGTTCTGCCAGTCCTTCGTTGGGGTCTTTAATGCCACGTGAGGCGAGATTTTCTGCCATGCGCCTGATAAGCGGACGGCTCTTGTCTATCGGGGCGACAATGCCACCTGGACGGATCTCGAAGTTGAGATGCTCACGGCTACGGTCGTAGTTGCCTTCACGCATGGCCTGGTTCCATCCCTTCTCCGTCCAGTCTCTCAACTCCTCGTTGCCTACCGAAGCAAGACCTTTGGTAACCTTGATGTCCATGACTTGTTTTGATGATGTTCCCATATCGTATTTCTTTGCTAATGCCCTTACTCCAGAAGCCTTTTTCAGTCTTGGCAACACCAGGAAATCTGACCCAGCTTGCTGTTTATCTGGTCAGCCCTCCCGACTACTTCAGTAGGTCGGGGTATTAGGCTTCCCAAGACTGAAAAAAAGTGGCACGTGCAAGCACGCTGCCTCACGTTGCTTGAAATCATTCAGCGATGTGCTAACGGGCGTCCTGATCGCCATCAGCGTGCCTCGCATGGAATAAGGGGAATATGACTATTGTTTTTAATCGTCGGAAGATTCCGCAGGTGCTACCTTTTCGGATGGCTCCCTGGCCTCAGTAAGAGGACGAGGGGGATTCACATAGTAGTTGGAAGCGGAGCAGCAGATGTAGTGCTCGAAGATGCAATCCAGGAGTACTATCTCCGCTTTCGAATATCGGGTTGCCACTTCGTACATATAACTCGGCTTGGTGTTGCCACTGATGGCTTTAGCCAGAATGCCAAGAGAATCTATCACCTTGTACCAGTCCCAGATGTGGTCTTTTCCGAAAAGCAGGCTCACGGAATCTGAAAGCTCCTCAGGCAGTTCTTTCTCCTGATTGAGATAACGGAGGATGGAAACTGCCAGTGAATCGAATACCTGGGCCTGCTGGTTGAGTACACGCCTGGCAGGAATGTCTCCATATCCTTCCTGCTTGGCCATGTTCATCTTCAAGTCGTAATAACGGCTGTAGGAATCGGCCACTTCCCTGGCGGTGGCTCTGCCTTTGATGAAGCGGATGAACTGCATGGCGCAGAATTCGAGGATGTCGTCCGGACTCTCGATAAGAAGAGAGAGACGTTGCTCCAGGTTGACAGAGAAGATAAAGCTCTTGGAGTATGGCTCTACGGAAAGCTGACCAAGTTTGGTGAGTCCGGAGATAAACTGGCGAACCGTGGCACGCTGCCATTGCCACTGACGGGCAAGTTCGGAAATGGTGGCAACAAACTGACCGGGCAACAGCTGGAGGGCTCCATCGGTTCCCGGAGACTGATAGGCTCCTGAGGATGCTTTCGAAAGCAGGTCGCAGTAGGCTTCCAGCTTGCTGTAACGTTCCTCTGCTTTCGGCTTCAGAAACTCCAGCAACGAACGGTCAACACCTCGGCATCTGTCTGCTTCAGGTGTCTGTTGATTGGGATGATGAGTCATTTGAGTCATTTTTGATTTTGGAATGTTGAGCAAGTGGATATGATTCTGTGCCAGTTGCAGGTGGCAACTAATAGTAATTTCTGATAATCAGCGCAAGCAGATCCTTCGGGTTGTTGATGGCCTCAGGATGGCTCTTCAGCAGAAGAACTCTTTCAGATGGATAGAAGACTGCTGCCACACTGATAGTAAAGAGGAACAGGAACATGCTGTTCATATAAGGTAAGGCGTAGCAAACCATCGAGAGCAGCAAGGTGGCGAACCACAGTCTTTTACTCTCATGCAGAAGATGGAAGGTGCTTTCTGCGATTTTCCTGTTAAGAAGCACCAGAGTCAGGAGTGTTGACACTACGACTGAGAGATTGGGGGTCGTGACATGGCAACACCAGTTGATGAAGATTAGCATCAGCACAATCAGGTAAGCATAGAGATTTCTTGCGCTCTGAAACATGGCCATCTTCCACATAAACCGATTCATGAATCCATATTCCTTCCTGTAAAGACAGAAAAACGCTGTCAGCAGGAGGAAGGGAAAAGCGAATTGGATAAGGGTTAATATCTGTATCATATATTCCTTTATTTTACTTGTTATTATCTCTGTCGAGTGATTCGAGTCGCTCGGCAATTCTGTTGTTTAACTGGATGTTGTAACTGAGCGACATCTGGTCTATAGTAGGGTCTTTCGCCAGTTCTTCATCAGCTTCGATGAGAAGACGGAGATAGAGATCCACATTTGAATTGTGGTCTAACTTCTCTGTAGGCATAGCTTCTGACGATTTGCCATGAGGCTTTATCGGGAGCATCGTATCAGGGTCGATGTCATCAGGAAGCTGGTAAGCCGTCTGAATGCTTCGCATCACGAAGATGCAGAAGACTATCATCAGTCCGACAATCGCCTTGCCCATGATGTTTAAATCAAAGAGCATCAGAACAAGCACCATTACCAGGATGGCTATTATATAGAATGTATATACTTTTCTTTTAGTACTCATAATCGCTTAATTCAAGTTTGATGATTCCGAAGGATGCTTTCTCTATAATGTATTCGACATCACGCCGGGTGAGAGTGCCCTTCTCTACTCTACCCTTGGCACTCGGATCTTTTCTACAAAGAGCTGCCAGACTCTGGTTCAAGTCGTATTCATTGATTTTCCAGGTTCGCTTCTTTCTGAAAGAGTAATGATCTCTGTAACTCTGGAGCGAAAGTCCCTTGTAAAACAGGGGCTTCAACACCCCATCCTGCAGGATTCTCATCTCTACCAGCAGTTCCGTATCTTTAACTATTATCCATGTTCTGTATCTTTGTATGATGTCTGCAATCAGGTAATACGTCTGTTTGTTCATCTAGAGACCGCAGTTGAAATCATTCATGATCTGTACGTGTTCTCGCTTAGCCCGGAACGTGCCGCGACGCTCGTGCAGCCGGAGGTCTTCAAAAAGATCTGCCGACATGAGTTCGATGGAGTTGTAAATCGTCACATTCAACTCGTGGATGAGTCCATCGGCGGAAGTCTTGCAGTTGATCTTGAACATCCTTTCGGTGACCGGATAGCAGTAGGCGCAGCATTCATGTCCGAACACTGTATGGACTGATGGCTCCAGATGGTAGAGAATGGCAAGGTCGGCATTCATTTCGAACATATCAATCACCTTGTCTATAGGTTGTGGGATATGCACTTCGTAGGGAAGAATGGCATAATCTTCGTATGCCTTTATCTCGCCAATCCAATAATTATCAATCAGCTCTGGCAACAGCATGGGGCCGGATGCCTTGAATTTGTAGATAGCTTCCTGTAACATGATAATGAAAGATTAGAGGGTTGATATGTAAAGACGCATCAGCTGGGCTGGAATCTTGTTGGACACTTCCTTGTTGACAAGGTGCTTGCCTTCAAGTCTCGTGATGATGGCAGGATAATCCTTGGCGATGTCCGTCATCAGCTGAGCCTGTTCCGGGGTGAGCATGGCAATGGCCAGCGCATCCATCGAGAGATAAGGCTGCAATATCATCCAGAGATAGGCATTGGCTTGGATAGCATCTCTGATTTTTCCTCGCTTCAAAGCGTCACGGCAAACCTGGGCGTTGAGAATCAGACGGCGGTCTGTTCGCATCGACATGAGGACGAGGGTCTCAGAAGCTGGCAGCTTATTCCTGGAAGCAGACTTGTAGATGGCAGAACAGATGTCTGCCGTATGGTTGGTGATTTCCGTCATTCCGATGGATGAGCATTCGTCGATATGAGCGAGGAACGTGCGGAAATGGCGGTCTTCCTCATGCAGGAATGCCACGAGTTCCTTTCTTGACTTGATGCCATGCGACTTAGTGCTCAAAAGGAACTTTGAATAGTTGACCAAGGCTTTGTGAACTTCCAAGTCGTAGGCAGGCGATTGATCCAAGGTGGCGAAGAACTTGATGGCATTTTCCTTCAGAGAGCCGAGTTCCTTGTTGTCCTTATATAAAGAGGTGTGGAGCTTCACATAAGCCACATCACTCAAAGTACAGTTGCCTGTCATCCCCAGAAGTTCTGTGCGGATGGAGTCTGAAATCAGATCATACTTCATGGAAAGCCCACTGTGCGCATTGAACGAAGGATCCTTCTTAATGTAGTTCAAGACGGTGTCTCCATACTCGTGCCACTGGTTGATGAAACCTGCAAGCTGCTCTGCATCAGAGTCAGAATGCCCTTTCATCGTTTGAAAGAAAGCCTGGTACTGTTTCAAAGCATCTTCTGAAGACTTGAAATCATATTGACGACTTCCACTGCATGAGGTGATCATGAGTAAGGCACATAAAAAAAGCAAGTGAAAGAATAAACTCTGCTGAGTTGTTTTTCTTTCACTTGCTTTACTTTCTTTCATTTGGTTTTTGAGACCTGTTGCTGAAGAGTTACCGAGGCAACCGACAAAACTGTTCAACTGTACTGTATTCCTATTATCCATTGGCATGTAATTGAAAATTTTGCGTGCAAAGATACAGATAAAATTCCACATTAACGACACTACAATCAGACTTTATGTTATTTTATGTTTCATACTCTTTGCAGTATGATTCTTGCAGGAGTGCTCCTAATTTTATAAATTAGGTTAAATCCAGTCTGCTGAACCAACAAAACCAGGCAGTATGAATCCATTTCTGAATATAATTTGTATCTTTGCAGAAAAATCGTGCCTAATGCAAGGGCTATCCTGCAATGAAAAGGCACATAACTATCAAGTTATCAGTCAATAAAACATTTTGATATGGCAAAAGTAGGCTACATCATGGCTACATCCCAGTATGACAAACTGGAAGAAGACCGCAAATGGATGAACGAGTTCGGTTGTGTAAGAATCATCGAAGAAAGTGATGATAACGAACGCCACAGACCGCTGTGGAAACAACTGATGGCAGCATTGCAAAGAGGCGATGAACTGGTGATTCCGAAATTTTCCAACGCCTTGCGTGGCAGTCGTGAACTGGCAATATTTCTGGAATTCTGCCGGGTCAAGGTCATTCGCATCATCAGCATCCACGACCGGATTGACTCCAGCAACATCCTGTTTCCGGAAACCAAGCCATCAGACGTATTGGTAATGATGGGTTCCCTGCCAGACGAAGTCCTTGCACTTAGGAAATCAGCTGAGCATGTAATCAAGCTGCAGGAGAAGATGATTGTGTCTCTGCCTCCTGTTTCTGCCAGCAAGATGCAGAAGCTCGACAGAGAGAAGACTGTAGTGAACCTCTATGTTGCAGGACATCCGATAGATGAAATCTGGAGAGCCAGCGGATTCAGAAGCAGAAGTTCCGTATTCCGCATTCTCAACAAGAACGGAATCAAGCTGAATAGAGGCAACCACTCCGGACCAATCAAAAAAAGAGACACAAAGTAAACATGACATTGAAGATTAGAGCATGAAGAAGATATTATTCCTACACGGATTCTTCGCCACGGGCAGTTGTCCGATGGCGAGAGCCTTGAAAGAGGCGTTTGAGGGGACGGCGGTGGTGCTGACTCCCGACCTGCCATTGCACCCCAAGGAGGCACTGAAGGAGATTCGCTCCATCATCGACCGGGAACAGCCCGACTTGCTTATAGGCAACAGCTGCGGCTCTTTCCTCGCCCAGATGCTGGCTCCGGTGGTGGGCATTCCTGCCCTACTCGGCAATCCGTATTTCATGATGACGGAGTTTCTGAAAGAGCGCATCGGCGAGCATGAATACAAGGCTCCGAGAAGGGACGGAAATCAGCGGCTGGTGATTGACGAGGCGCTGATAGAGGAGTTTGCGGAGCTGGAAGCCGTGCAGTTCGACCATTGCAACCCCTATTATAAGAATCGTGTGTGGGGACTTTTTGGTGAGCAGGACACCCTGGCTCACTTCTCCCCTCTCTTCCTGCACCATTACAACCAAGCCTTCCATTTCCCTGGCGGTCATACGCCTACAGAGCAGGAGGTGAAGACCTGGTACGCTCCCCTTGCCCAGAAAATGCTGATGGAGTTTTCAGCAAAGGAAGAAAGATATTTCCAGCACTTTAAAGGCGGCAAATATAAGTTCATCCATTCTGCCTTCGACTCCGAGACTCAGGAGCGCATGGTGGTTTATCAGGCTCTCTATGGAGACCAAGCCTATTGGGTTAGACCGGAAGATATGTTCTTCGGGAAAGTAACAAGGGACGGCAGAACTTTCAATCGTTTCACAGAAATAGATAAATTCTAACAACAGGAAAATGAGCATGAAACAGATAGAAACTCTCGTTTTTGATTATGGAGGTGTCATCGTGAACATTGATGATGCCTCTGTTGTGAAAGCCATTGAGAGCCTGGGCGTTACGGCGTTCAAGCGGCTAATCCATGTCCGCAAAATCAAGAGACTGATGCACCAATATATCAATGGTCTGGTAGCAGAAGCAGAAACATTGAAAGAGATGCTGAGCCTTTGCCGCAAAGGAACCACAACTGAGGATATTGAGAAAGTCCTTGAAGAGCTGTGTGGCAATCTGCCTGTGGAAAGACTGGAGGCATTGGTCAAGCTTCGGAAGCGATACAAAGTCTATCTGCTCAGCAACATCAACGACACGCTTTGGCAGAAATCGGTCAGTCAGATGAAGCAGCTGGGATATTCCACGGACGAGCTGTTTGATGAAGTCTTTCTCTCATACGTCATGCGAAAGGAAAAGCCATCCATCGAAATCTATGAAGAGATGACGCAGCAGACAGGAATAAATCCTGCCACTACGCTCTATTTCGATGACCGCACAGAGAATGCCGAGGCAGGCAAGCGTTTTGGTTTCCAGAGTGTACTGGTAAAGTCCAATCATCTGGAAGAGCATCAGGAATGGCAAGAAATTATCAAGAATATAAAAGAATAATCTTATGCGCATAATAGGAAACTTACTTTGGTGGCTCTTCGGAGGTCTCGAAGCTGCCATCGGTTATTTCACCGGAAGTCTGGCTCTTGCATGTACCATCATCGGCATTCCCTTTGCGATACAGACATTCAAGATTGGTCTGCTCTGCCTATGGCCTTTTGGTTCTACAGTAAAAGAAACGAATAGTCCAACTGGTTGCATTCGCATTCCGCTGAATTTACTCTGGCTGATTTTCGGGGGATTGTGGGCTTGCATCATGCATCTGTTCTTCGGCTTTCTCTTATGTATAACGATCATCGGCATTCCTTGGGGAAAACAGCATTTCAAGATGGCCGGTCTTTCGCTCGCACCATTCGGCAAGGATGTGGAGTTGGGATTTTAAAGTGATACAAATTGCGCTGATGGCGTATTTACACATAAAGATAACAAAATAAAGAACGAAGCATATGAAAAGTTTTTCACCAAAGCCGTGGCTTGCACCACAGCCTGTGCTGATTATCGGCACATATAATAAGGATGGAGTTGCCAACGCAATGAACGCTGCCTGGGCAGGACAGTGGGACATGAAGGAGATTATGATCTCGATGGGAAACCACGTCACCACAGACAACCTGAAGCTTGGCGGCGAGTTTACCGTTGCCTTCGCGACCAAGAAAACCATGGTGGCTTCTGATTTCGTGGGCATTGTTTCTGCCAAGAACGACCCGAAGAAGATGGAGAAGACTGGATGGAGCATCGAGAAGGCGACTATGGTCAACGCTCCTGTGTTCACCGATTTCCCGATGACCCTGGAGTGCCGCATCAAGGAGAAGTATGACGAAAGCGAAACCGGCTATTATCTCGTTGCCGAAATCGTCAATATTCTTGTGGATGAAAAGTATCTGGCAGAAGACGGAAATCCAGACATGGAGAAGATGGAACTGATTGTCTTCGACCCTATTCATCACGACTATATCCAACTGGGCGAGAAAGTCGAAAACGCATTCTCTGACGGCAAGACTTTGAAATAATCAACGTAATTTTAACGACTCAGAAACAATGAATCCAATAGCAATACGCCTGCTTTCGCAGCAGCTCATCTGTCCTCAATTTGATACTCCCCAAAAGGTGGTGTCTCATTTTGGAGCCATGCAAGCCCAGGATTACCGGATGGTAAGATGGGCGGTGATGATGCGTACTCGCAAACCATCTTCCATCGCTTTCAAAAAAGCATTCGATGAGGGTGAGATAGTCCGTCTTCACCTGCTGCGTGGCACTTGGCAACTGGTTTCAAATGAAGACTATTGGTGGATGCTGGACCTGATTTCACCTAAGGCAACTTCTGTTGTAAAAGGATGGATGAAGAGTAATAAAATCAGCATCGATGATTCTGAGCTCAATCTGATTCACGAGATATTTGTTCAAAAAACCGATGAGATGCAGTCTGTAACAAGCAAAGACCTGAACGAGGCTTTGCTCGAAAAGGGCATCATCATGGACAAACATCGCCTATCCTACCACATTCGCTTTAACGAATTGAACGGTACTTTCTGCAGCGGCAATCTTCTTCCTACAAAGGCGACATACAGTCTCACAGAAAAGAAGGTTCCAAGAACAGCCAGGCTGGAACGTGATGAAATGCTGATGCTTCTGGCAAGAAAATATTTTCAGAGCCATTCGCCAGCCACATTCGAAGATTATGTCTGGTGGTCAGGACTGAGCACTTCTGATTGCCAACGAGGCATTGAGTTGCTTGGTTCAGAACTGAGGGTTGAAAAATGGAAAGACTATCAGTTCTACCTGCATGAATCATGTAGAACACGTGGATTCAGAAGAGGAAAGACTCATCTGATAGCTCCCTTTGATGAATATCTGATTGGTTATAAAAGCCGGGAATTAGTAATCCATCCACATCAAATGCCGTCTGCATACACTAATAATGGCATTTTCTTTTCTGTTATCGCCCATGATGGCAGAATTTGCGGCAACTGGAATCCTTGGGAGAAAAATCTCAACATCAGTTACTTTGATTCGACAGAAAAAGATTTGTCATTTGAGAAGCAATGGAAAATATTTAATGGAACGATAAAGAAGAAATAAATGACTATTGATACAACAAACCTCTGCTCGCATCTTCAAAAGAAGTTGTTTGAACCTGAGGGAGTATATTATCCTATCTGGCAAGCCATGCAGAATGATGAGGAGTTGACTGCCGTGGTTCGCTCACGACAGCTTCATATTTATCGTAACGGCAAGAAGATTCTCATTCTCGCTGGCAAGGCTCAGCCTAAGATTATCAGAGAGGACAATTTGAATGAATTGATTAAGAAAATAATATAGATGATTAAGAAAGAAGAAGTTATATCTTTTGTATGGCAGCATATTCTGCTGCTCGTTTCGCTCTATGTAATGACTTTCGGAGTCGCAGCATGTGTGCGAAGTCAGTTAGGTTCAAGCGTTATTTCCACCATCCCTTACGTGATGGCTTCGGCAGGAAAGATGCTTGATTACATCCCAGGATGGACTATCGGCGGCTACACCATCATGATGAATGCGATCTTCGTGGTGCTGCAGATTCTGATTCTGAGAAGAAACTTCGAGTGGGTGCAACTCTTCCAGCTCGCTATCGGCTTTATCTTCGGAATGTTCATAGACCTCAATATGGTGCTTACACAGTGGATGGTTTCAGAAAATATCCTGGTCAATGCCCTTGTGCAGATTGCCGGTTGCACCATCCTCGGTTTCGGAATTGCCATGGAGGTGAAGTGCGGCTCAGTAACCATGCCTGGCGAGGGCATTTCCATCGCCATTCACAAGGTTACCGGCTGGCCTTTCCCTAAAGCCAAGATTCGGGTGGACATCACGCTCGTGGTCTTGGCCGTCTTGTTCTGTTTCCTGCTTCTCGGTTCATGGAAATGGGAGATCGTGGGCATCGGAACGCTCTTCGCCATGGTCTATGTAGGTGTTACAGTTCGCCTATTCAACAAACATCTTGCATGGTTCGACCGCCTGCTCCACTATCGTCCAGGTTGCCGAAGATATGTTTACGGACTGGCACGATACATAAAGAAGACAGATGTAACGTCAAGATTATTTAAGTTCAACGGATAAAAATAGATGAACATGAATTTTCCAGAAATATATTCAGCAACAGGCATATAAACGGTATGTAAAAATACTGCTATTCTGATGTGGGCAATGAGAATGCTATGGAACAGGAGCACTATTCTGACTCGGAGTATGTAGCCTAATTTCTGCATCAATATTTAGCGGTCTAACTAAGCAACTTGTTAAAATAGCCAAAAATAGAACAGAAAAGCAAGCAAAAGTTCGTTTTCTATTCCAAATTTTACTATTTTTGCACCATGATAATGGATTTAGAACATATAGGTAACATACCTGTCAGTACTTCAGCTATAGCTTCATTGTTTACAAACATTGAAGCAGGGAATCAGAAAGTACGCAGTCTTGAGGCGGCTCATAAAATTATCCGACTCAAGAAGGGGCTTTATGTGGTAGCCCCAAATGTGTCTCGTGTTGCTCTATCCACAGAACTGATAGCTAATCATCTTTATGCTCCTTCGTATGTGTCTATGCAGACAGCCTTACGTTATTATGGATTAATACCAGAAGCTGTTTATACTACTCAGTCTATGACACTAAAGCACTCCCGTAGCTTTGATACTCCTGTCGGGCGTTTTGAGTATAAGAACATGTCAAGAGAAGCCTTTTCAATAGGGATTACAAGCATCAATATGCAGAGTTACGCCTTTCTGATGGCAACACCAGAAAAAGCTCTCTGTGACTTAATCGCAAATTCTCCGAAGGTTAATTTACGTTACCTGAAGGATGTAGAGAACTATTTGGAGGAGGACATCCGAATGGAAATAGATGATTTCAAGAATATGGACATAAGTATATTTGAGCGATATGCTCAGGTTGGAAAAAAGTCTAAATCCATAGAAACTCTAATTAAATATTTAAGGAAATGAATACAAACGAGATATTCAATCAAATGCTTTCGAGCTATGACATAACGACCGAACTGCAAAAGCGCAATGCTATCTTTGAGGTCAACCAGCAGATTATTCTTTCTGGTCTTTACAATGGTGGCTTTTTCAACGAGGCAGCTTTCTATGGTGGAACATGTCTGCGTATATTCCATGGATTGCAGCGTTTCTCTGAGGATATGGATTTTTCCCTGCTTGCTCCGAATGAAAACTTTGATTTTACACATTATTTTCAGCCCATCATTGACCAATTCGCTATGGTGGGTAGAGAGGTTGAGATCAGAAAGAAGGACAAAAAGAACTTTGGCAAAGTGGAGTCTGCCTTTCTGAAAGACAACACAGATGTATATGATATTACATTCCAAACTGAGAAATCTGTTAAGATCAAGATTGAAGTTGATACTCAACCTCCTTTGAAATTCCAAACAGAACAGAAGTTGCTTCTGCTCCCCCAATCTTTCATGACACGATGTTTCACTTTGCCAGCCCTCTTTGCAGGAAAGATGCATGCACTGGTGTATCGTGCCTGGAAGAACAGAGTCAAGGGACGTGATTGGTATGACTTCGAATGGTATGTTCGCCACAATGTTCCTCTTGACTTTACTCACTTGTGCGAAAGAGCCTTACAGTTCAATCACGAAGAGCTTGACAAGGAGACGTTCCTTCAAAAACTGAATGAAAGACTTGCCACGGCAGACATGAATCAAATAAAGGCAGACGTATTGCCTTTTGTCAGGAATCCCAAAGAGTTGGATATTTGGTCGAATGACTATTTTATGGAACTTGCAAAAATGATCAGATTTGAATGAAAGAAACATTTAGAAAATATCTGGACAGATCATTTCACCGGAAATTCAGCATCAGGAAAGGTCATGGTGAAATGCGGTTTCTCTGACACCGGAATGCAGAACAGATGTAGCCAGCTTGTGGGTGGCGACAAGGATATGGTTAAAGTATTTAAGTACAAAGGATAAAAAAATGAGAAAGAAATCAAGAGCAATGGATAGTGAGTGGGCATTGGAAGTAATGCACAAGGCTCCGTATATAACGGTCAGTTTTATTGACGAAGAAGGCAAGCCTTATGGTTTACCCCTGTCACTCGCATCAGATGATGATGTGAATTGGTATTTTCATGGTGCCTTGGAAGGCAAGAAGTTGGAGGCAATCAAGGCTCATCCTGAGGTCTGCCTTTCAGCCGTAACACGTTGTGCGCCTACGGTTGGTCCGAAGGACGGCAGTTTCACCCTGCAGTTCAAATCAGCCATTGCATTCGGCAAGGCAGAAATCGTGTCAGATGAAGCAGAGAAGATTCATGGTCTCCGACTAATCTGTGAACGCTTTCTTCCTCAACACATGGATGCTTTCGACCAGAGCATCGCCCGTTCCCTATCACGCACGGCTGTTGTTCGCATCACGCTCACTGAGCCTCCAACCGGAAAGCGCAAACAATATGATAAGGAAGGCGTGGAAATGAAATATGGCAGAATGGAATAAAGAGGCAATTGCTCCTTCTATGTTGCATTATAAAACAAAGAATTTATGACTTCACTTCAAGAAAGACTGTTCGCCATGCAGGATAAGCAGTATGCTGCTTTCCAGGCTAAACTGACACCGGGAGTGCCTATGGAAAGTTTCATAGGCATTCGTGTGCCTGTGCTTCGCAAGTTCGCAAAAGAGTTTACAAAGGAGGCAGAATGCGAGGAATTCCTGCATCAGCTTCCTCACGAATACTACGATGAGAACATGCTTCATGGTCTCCTCATTTCCGAGGTGAAGGACTACGAGGAATGCATTCGTCTTACAGACAGTTTCCTGCCTTTCGTGGACAACTGGGCAGTTTGCGACATCATGTCTCCGAAGGTATTTGCCAAACACAAGAAGGAGTTATTGGCGAAGATCAAAACTTGGAGCAAATCGTCACACGTTTATACTTGTCGCTTTGGAATAGAGGTGCTTATGTCTCATTATCTGGATAAAGACTTCAAGGCAGAATATCTTGAAATTCCTGCATCAGTAAGGAGCGAAGAGTATTACGTAAAAATGATGATAGCCTGGTTCTTCGCCACGGCTCTTGCCAAGCAATGGGACGCAACGATTCCCTACATCGAGCAACGCCGCCTTGCACCCTGGACGCACAACAAGACCATCCAGAAGGCCATCGAGAGCTACAGAATCACGCCCGAGCAGAAGGAATATCTGCGGACATTGAAGATAAAATAAATGGAAAAATCAGAAATAGGAAAATAACCATGCATTGTCCATTCTATTACCCCGTACAAAAGTACCACACTTAGCA
>NZ_QSAV01000059.1:18197-18611 GCF_003465495.1 Segatella copri
AATGATGATAGCCTGGTTCTTCGCCACGGCTCTTGCCAAGCAATGGGACGCAACGATTCCCTACATCGAGCAACGCCGCCTTGCACCCTGGACGCACAACAAGACCATCCAGAAGGCCATCGAGAGCTACAGAATCACGCCCGAGCAGAAGGAATATCTGCGGACATTGAAGATAAAATAAATGGAAAAATCAGAAATAGGAAAATAACCATGCATTGTCCATTCTATTACCCCGTACAAAAGTACCACACTTAGCAATATTCGTGGTACTTTTGTACGAAAATAGCTATAAAACTGTTGAAATGTATTAAAAAAGAGAGGATATTAAAAGTTTTCCGTACAAAAGTACCACAATTAAAAATATTTGTGGTACTTTTGTACCAAAATTAGGAGAACAATTATGGAAACAAAGAA
>NZ_QSAV01000006.1:0-110268 GCF_003465495.1 Segatella copri
AAAACTTTTGGAGGGCAGCGCAATTTAATGCGTTTGCCCTGTCACATCTCACGACTCACTTTCAATCATCAGTTTGTTCCACAGTTTGCAGCCCTCGGTGAGAAATACAAAGACAAGCGCATCAATCAGGCACCTTTCTTTATGTATGGTGAGGTTTGTACCCGTGGTCACGAAGCAACCTATAGAGGTCAGGCTAATCTTTCTTGCTACTTCTATACATGGAAGTCTGATGAGTCTTTGATGAATCAGTGGGATGGAAGCCAAAGCTTCTGGGACGCTCAGGTATTGCCAGAGGGTTCTGGTCCTATCGGTCCTCAGGCACTCTGCGGTAAGGAATCATTTGGTGACAAGAAGAGCGAAAATGCCAAGATGATCAATGGCGCATGGCATGAGCCAGACTATTCTGAGGCAAGTGGTTTCAATGTCATCGACTTCCCAATGCACTATAGCTACAATACAGCAAGTGATGCATTCCGTCTTTCAAAGGAAGACGAACTCTATAATGACGCTACATATAATGTAGTATATGTTGACAGCCATGACTACAGTCCAGGTCCAAACGATCTCAACCGTTTCGGTGGTACAGATGCTCAGTGGGCTGAGAACCTCTCTCTCTTGTTTACCTTCCGTGGTATTCCATGTATCTACTATGGTTCTGAGGTTGGTTTCCGTCGTGGTGTAAGAATCGACCCAGGTCCTAACGGTCCTCTTTCTGAAACTGGTCGTGCTTACTTCGGTGGTTATATCACAGGTGATGTAACAGCAACAGACTTCGGTGAGTATAAGGCTACAGGTAACGTAGCTGCTACTTTGAATCACGATGTAGCTCAGCACCTCATCCGTCTGAACAAGATCCGTCAGGCTGTGCCTGCTCTCCGTAAGGGTCAGTGGACAACAGATGGTTGTAAGGCAACAGGTAAGAATGGTATAGCTTTCAAGCGTGCTACTAAGGATTGCTATGCGCTCGTAGCCCTCAATGGTGGTGCTACCTTCACAGATTGCCCAGCTGGTACTTATACCGACGTGGTAACTGGTAAGACTTATGAAGGTCCTTCTATTGATGTTGAAGCTCCTGCTACTCAGGGTCAGCTCCGTGTTCTCGTAAAGGACTGGAAGGGTGGTAAGATCGGTGAGGATGGTGCTTTCATCTACGATACTACAGCTAAGTCTCTGGACGGTCAAGACTATGATGGTAAAGAGGAGGCTGGTACAATTTGGAACGAGCAGGGTCCTATTCAGCCAGCAAGCGTTTCATTCTCACAGGCTGGTGGTTCATTCCGTACTGAGACTATTAACCTGACAGTTACTCTCTCTGAAGACGCTAAGTCTGGTTGGTATCAGATACAAGGTCAGGATAAGGTGAACTTGACTCCTGGTGTGAGTGAGAACCTTACCATTGGCGACGGTATGAACTTTGGCGACACCAAGACTATTGAGTGGAGCGCAGAGGCCCAGGACGGTAAAGTAAAGAGCGGTAGCTTGACCTTTAAGAAGGTAGATCCTAATGCTTCTATCACGGTTTACGTACAGGCAGAAAATGCTCCTTTTATCTATGCTTGGTCAAAAGGTTCTTCTGTTAAGAAATTGACAGGCGATTGGCCTGGTACAAAGATGACAGAGTCTGAAGAAATCAATGGCGAAAAGTACTGGACTTGCGCTTTTGATGGCGTAGATAACTTCAATGTCATCTTGAATAATAATAGCGGTGCACAGTCTGGTGACATCACTGGTATCACAGGTGATATCTACCTGAAGTATGACGGCGGTGCAAATGCTCAGAAGATTGACGCTCCTGTCAATACTGCAGCCAAGGTTACTTTGAGTCCTAATGGTGGTGACTTCGAGAAGACTGTTACCGTAGCAGCCACACTGAGCAGCAATGCCAAGAGCGGTTGGTATAAGATTGGTAATGGTGAGCAGATCGCTCTTACCCCTGGTAAGGCTGCTACATTCACACTCGGTGCTGACATGATGGAAGGCGAGAGCAAAACTGTAACTTGGAGCGCAACTAATGCTGACAATGAAACCAAGACTGGTTCTGCAACCTTCAACAAGATTAAAGAGGTAGTTGTTCCTACTCCAACAGGTATCTTCGCTTACTTCCTCGCTCCTTCAGATTGGAGTCAGGTAGATTGCTGGGCTTGGAATAATACAGACAACTTTACCGGTGGTAACTGGCCAGGTGTAAGCTGTACCAAGACTAACATGAAGAAGAATGGTCTTGATGTTTGGATGTGGAAGTATGATGGCGATTTGACAACTGCTCCTACCATGATCATCTTCAGCAACGGCAGTGGTCAGCAGACAAAGGATTTGGAATTCGAAAACGGTGCAGTTTATAACTTTGCCGGTAAGACCAATGAGTCTGTCTCAACAGGTATCAACCAGGTAGGTAGCAAGATGGCTCCTGCTAAGTTGAAGATTTACTCTATCAATGGTGTGAAGGTAGCCGAAGTAAACAAGGTTTCTGATGCAGAATACGTTCTGGCTCCAGGTATGTATATCTGCAATGGCAAGAAGTTTGTTATCAAGTAGTCAATGGTTAGCCGCCATTACTTTTAGAAACATTTAGTTTATCATATTTCATTTATTTTAGGTTTAAGTACTCCTAAATGACTTGAAAAGAGCAATTTTTCAGTCATTTAGGAGTCTTTTTTGTATATATAAGTAGAAAATATATTAAAGATTTTGGGTAAACCCTTTTTTTTTTGTAACTTTGCGCCCAAAAGTAAAAACAATATAAAAATAAAATAGATAATATGGCTAAGAAATTTGCCGAGCACAACGGTCTGAATTTGACTCAGACAAACAATGACGTACTAGCAGCGTGGGAGAAAAATGATATCTTCCACAAGTCTATCGACGAGCGTGAAGGCTGCCCTCAGTTTATCTTCTTCGAGGGACCTCCATCAGCTAATGGCCACCCGGGTATTCACCACGTGTTGGCACGTAGTATCAAGGATACATTCAACAGATACAAGACCATGAAGGGTTTCCAGGTTCACCGCAAGGCGGGATGGGATACCCACGGACTCCCTGTTGAACTCGGTGTCGAGAAGGAACTCGGCATCACCAAGAAGGATATCGACAACAAGGCTTCAGAGAAGTATATCTCTACAGAGGATTACAACCACAAGTGCCGCGAGAACGTGATGAAGTTCACCGCTGAGTGGCGCGAGTTGACCGAGAAGATGGGTTACTTCGTAGATCTCGATCATCCTTATATCACCTACGATAACAAGTATATCGAGACTCTCTGGTGGCTCCTCAAGCAGCTCTACAACAAGGGCCTGCTCTACAAGGGTTATACCATCCAGCCATATTCTCCAGGCGCAGGTACAGGCTTGAGCTCTCACGAGTTGAACCAGCCTGGCTGCTATCGCGACGTGAAGGACCTCACCACCACAGCCCAGTTCCTCATCAAGGATCCTAAGGCAGAGTGGACCAAGTGGGGCAAGCCTTACTTCATCGCATGGACCACTACACCTTGGACTCTGCCATCAAACGTGGCTCTCTGTGTAGGTCCTAAGATTGACTATGTAGCCATCGAGACCTACAACCTCTACAATGGCGAGCCTATGACACTCGTGATGGCTGAGGCTCTGGTAGGTTCATATCTGAAGGCAGACCAGGAGTGCAAGGAAGGCGATCTCCTGCCATTCGACAAGGAGAAGAAGCAGTGCCCATGGCGCATTATCGACCACATGAAGGGTACAGACCTCGAAGGCATGCACTACGAGCAGCTCCTGCCATGGGTAAAGCCATGCGAGAAGGTTGATCTCTTCGCACCGGCTTTCGTAACAGAATATGCTGCTGCTCATCCTGAGAAGGTGTTCGCTTCTGAGGATGGTCGCGATCAGTTCGTCGAGATGGAGAGTGAGGCTTTCCGTGTAATCCTCGGCGACTACGTTACTACCGATGACGGTACTGGTATCGTGCACATCGCTCCTACATTCGGTGCCGATGATGCCAAGGTGGCTAAGGATGCCAACATCCCAGCCCTCTACCTTATTAATAAGAAGGGTGAGACCCGCCCAATGGTTGACCTCCAGGGTAAGTTCTATCTCATCGAAGACCTCGATGACAACTTCGTAAGCGCTTGCGTCAACAAGGAGGCATACGCTCATCACGCAGGCGACTACGTGAAGAATGCCTACGACCCACAGTTTAATGTGGATGGTGTCTGGGACAAGAAGGCTTCTGAAAAGGCTGAAGACCTGAACATCGTGCTCTGCTACGAGTTGAAGCAGGAGGGTAAGGCTTTCAAGAGCGAGAAGCACGTGCACAACTATCCTCACTGCTGGCGTACCGACAAGCCTATCCTCTACTACCCATTGGATAGCTGGTTTATCAAGGATACCGCTCGCAAGGAGCGCATGGTAGAATTGAACAAGACCATCAACTGGCAGCCTGAGAGCACCGGTACTGGCCGTTTCGGCAACTGGCTCGAGAATCTGAACGACTGGAACCTTTCACGTTCCCGCTTCTGGGGTACTCCATTGCCAATCTGGCGTGACGAGAATCGTGGCGAGAAGTGTATCGGCAGTCTTGAGGAACTCTATGCTGAAATCGAGAAGTCTGTGGTTGCCGGTATCATGCAGAGCAACCCATTGAAGGAGAATGGTTTCGTTCCTGGCGACTACAGTCAGGAGAACTATGATAAGATTGACCTCCACCGTCCATACGTTGACAAGATTGTATTGGTTAACGAGGAGGGCAAGCCAATGTATCGTGAGAGCGACCTCATCGACGTTTGGTTCGATTCAGGTTCAATGCCTTACGCCCAGCTCCACTACCCATTCGAGGGTGAGATGGCCCGTGGCACAGAGGCAGACCGCGATGCACTCATCCACAGCACCTACGAGGGATATGCTATTCCTCCTAAGTTCTATCCAGCCGACTTCATCAACGAGGGCGTGGATCAGACCCGTGGATGGTTCTTCACCCTGCACGCCATCGCTACCATGGTATTCGATAGCGTAGCCTTCAAGAATGTAATCTCTTCTGGTCTCGTTCTTGATGCTAAGGGTAACAAGATGAGTAAGCACGTGGGTAACGTGACTAACCCATTCGAGATGATTGACAAGTATGGTGCCGATCCTGTTCGTTTCTATATGATGACCAACAGCGAGCCTTGGGACAACCTCAAGTTCGACCCTAATGGTGTGGACGAGACCCGTCGTAAGTTCTTCGGTACCTTATATAATACCTACAGCTTCTTCGCCCTCTATGCTAATGTAGATGGTTTCGATGCTGAGGCTGCTCAGGTGCCATTTGAGAAGCGCCCAGAGATTGACCGCTGGATTCTCTCTTCACTCAATACCCTCATCAAGGGCGTTGACAGAGAGTTGGCTGGCTATGATCCAACCCGCGCAGGTCGTCTCATCGATGCTTTCGTCAACGATGACCTCTCTAACTGGTACGTTCGTCTGAACCGTAAACGTTTCTGGGGTAAGGAGATGAGCGAGGATAAGCTGAGTGCTTACCAGACTCTCTATACCTGCCTGATGACAGTGGCTAAGCTGCTGGCACCATTCGCTCCATTCTATGCAGACGAGTTGTATCACGACTTGGGCGGCGAGTTGGAGAGCGTACATCTCGACAAGTTCCCTGTAGCAGATGAAGCTGCTATCGATGCCGACCTGGAGGAACGTATGGCCATCGCCCAGAAGATTACTTCTATGGTATTGGCATTGCGCCGCAAGGTGAACATCAAGGTGCGTCAGCCACTCCAGCAGATCATGATTCCTGCAGTAGATGATGTACAGAAGGCACACATCGAGGCAGTAGCCGGACTGTTGAAGAACGAGGTGAACGTGAAGGAGGTTAACTTCATTGAGGGTCAGGGCATTCTCGTTAAGAAGGTGAAGTGTAACTTTAGAGTGATGGGTAAGAAGTTCGGCAAGCTGATGAAGGGTGTTGCTGCCCAGATGTCAGCGCTCGATCAGGACCAGATTGCAGCCTTTGAGAAGGCAGGCAACATCACATTGAATATCGACGGACAGGAAGCCGTGGTAGAGGTAGCCGACGTGGAGATTATCTCTGAGGATATTCCAGGATGGCTCGTATCTAACGAGGGCAATCTGACCGTAGCGCTTGAAGTAGAGTTGACCCCAGAATTGAAGAAGGAGGGTATGGCTCGTGAGTTGATCAACCGTATCCAGAACCTCCGCAAGGAGACAGGTCTGGAGATTACCGACCGCATCAACGTAACTGTGGCTCCTAATGAGGAGACTGACGCAGCCATCGAGGCATTCGCCGACTACATCAAGGGTCAGGTATTGGCAGACAGTATCGAAATCGGCGACAACGCAGGTGTTGAGACCGAGTTTGATGACTTTAAGTTGAACATTCTCGTAGAGAAGAATTAAATAGTTAGGAGTTAGGAGTTAGAAGTTAGGAGCATTTCCAAACTGCTTGCTTCTAACTTTCTAGCCCTTATTCCCTAAAAACATTAACAAATAACATAATAGATAACATCTATGGCTAACGAAAAACTACGTTATAGCGATCAGGAGCTCGAGGAGTTTCGCGCTATCATTGATGAGAAATTGAAGGTGGCAAAGCAGACTTATCATGATTGTATGGCTCAGCTGAACCACTCAGACAGTAATGATGTGGTAGATACATCACCAACCTACAAGGCTCTTGAAGAGGGTAGTGAAGCACAAAGCAAGGAAGAAATCATCCAGATGGCTCAGCGTCAGCAGAAGTTCATCAAGGGATTGGAAGCAGCTTTGGTTCGTATCCAGAACAAGACCTATGGTATTGACCGCGAAACAGGTGAGTTGATTCCTAAGGAGCGTTTGCGTGCTGTACCTCATGCCACTTTGAGTGTAGCTTCTAAGGAGGCTAGAAAAAAGTAATAAATGGAGAAAACAAGTAAAATTAAATACGGATGGCTCGTCACGGCAATGGTGGTTGTGCTTCTTGTTATCGATCAGATTATCAAGGTGTACATCAAGACCCATTTTTGCCTTGGCGAGTCTGTTCGTGTTACTGATTGGTTTTATATCGAATTTGTAGAGAACAACGGAATGGCTTGGGGTATGTCGTTTATCGGTAAGTTCTGGCTAAGTCTGTTGCGCCTGGTAGCCATCTGTGCGTTGAGCATTTATCTGCATCGCATCATTAAGTGTGGTACCTATCGCTTGTTATACATCATTTTGGTGGCGCTGGTTCTGACGGGTGCAATCGGCAATATGATTGATTCCATCTTCTACGGACTTATCTTTACCGGTGCTTCACCTTATTATGTATCTTATCTTGTGCCTTTCGGCGAGGGGTATGCACCCGTGCTCATGGGCAAGGTGGTTGATATGTTCCGCTTTCCGTTCTTTACATATACATGGCCTGAATGGTTCCCTTTCTGGGGTGGACAGCATGGTACATTCTTCGATCCTGTATTCAATTTTGCAGATTCCTGTGTATCAGTCGGCATTATTTCTCTCTTGCTTTTCTGTAGAAAAGAACTGGAAGCTCTCGGAGGTGGTGATAAGGAGAAGAAGGTTAAAGATTCCTCTTTTATTGAAACTGCTGAAGAAAAGATAAAGTCTCAATCTCAAGAAAATAAGGAGGACAAGTAATCATGAAGAAAGCTTTTCTTTATCTCTGTTGGATAGTAACCTTTTGTGCAGCCTTTGCTTCTTGCAAGCCTTCGCTGCCAAGAGATGTGCTCTCTAAAGGAAAGATGACGGATATTCTCTTCGATTATCACATCGCTCTTGCTATGGCGCAGAACGAAGACGGTGGTAGTGAGAAGAATAGTCTGGCTTATCGCGAGGCTGTACTGAAGAAACATGATGTCACCTCGGCAGACTTCGACAGTTCGATGGTTTATTATATGCGCCATACAGAATTGCTGCATGATGTGTATAAGGATTTGGCTGAAAGATTGGATAAAGAGGTGGTTGCATTGGGTGGAAACAGTACAGGAAATAGTGATTTTGACAATCTTACTGCTGTTGGCGATACTGCCAATATCTGGAAGGATGCTACTTCGATGGTATTCTCGCCTGATGAGGGCTTCAACAGTCGCAGTTTTAAAATTGAAGCTGATACTGCTTTCCATAAGGGTGACCGGTTCCGTCTTGATTTCGAATCGCAGTTTATCTTCCAGGATGGTATGCGTGATGGTATCGCTTTGCTGGCTGTTCAGTTCAAGAACGATAGTGTGGCACAGACTGTAATTCATATTCAGAGTGCTCAGCACTATAGTGTAGAACTCGCTGATAATGATAGCCTTGGAATCAAATGTATAAAGGGGTACTTTATGTTGAATGAGGGTGGCTTCAGTTCTGATGCCGGTTCTTTGACGACTCTTAAACTGATGTTTGTCAATAAGATTCGTCTCATCCGTATGCATCCTAAAAAGGTGGCACCGGTTTCTTCTTCTGCAGCATCTTCTGATTCGGCAAAAGTAGATACTGCTCGTAAGACCCGTATACCAGGTCCGAGTGTTCCAGCGCGTCCGGATGGAGCTTTGGCGCCTCCGACCAGTGCACCGGTTTCTATGCCTGATAAACCTATTCAGATGACGAGTAATTAGTCTGGATGTTTAAGATATGGCTGAAATGAGGAGATGCGGAGCCCATCAGGTGATATTGCCGGATGGCTCGATATTGCAGCAGGCTGTGGTAGAAATACAAGAGGGCAGGGTGGTGAACTACTTCGAGTTTCGCGAGGAGTTGCCGATGACCGAATGGTTAGGCGGCGAAATCCGGGTGGAACGCGATGAGGAAGGCATCCTTCGTGCCCTGTGGAACGGAAAAGTAATCAATAAACATTAAACATAAACATTAATAATATGTTAAGCGTAGATCAATTAGAAGACAAGTTGATAGACTTGGCATTTGCTGAGGATATCGGTGATGGCGACCACACAACTTTGTGTTGTATCCCAGAAGACGCCATGGGTAAGAGCCACTTGCTTATCAAGGAAGATGGCGTGTTGGCTGGTGTTGAAATGGCAAAGAAGGTATTTGCCCGTTTCGATCCTACCATGAAGGTAGAAGTGTTGCTTCAGGATGGAACCCATGTTAAGAAGGGTGACATTGCAATGGTTGTAGAGGGTAAGACCCGTTCTTTGCTCCAGACAGAGCGTTTGATGCTCAATATCATGCAGCGTATGAGTGGCATTGCTACCATGACTGCTAAGTATGTAAAGCGTCTTGAGGGTACAAAGACTCATATCCTTGATACCCGTAAGACAACTCCAGGTCTTCGTATGTTGGAGAAGCAGGCTGTGAAGATTGGTGGTGGTATGAACCATCGCATTGGTCTTTTTGATATGATTCTCTTGAAAGATAACCATATCGATTTTGCTGGTGGTATCGATAACGCTATCGACCGTTGCCATGCTTATCTGAAGGAGAAGGGCCTCGACCTAAAGATTGAAATCGAGGTTCGCAGTTTCGATGAACTTGACCAGGTATTGAAGCATGGTGGTGTAAATCGTATCATGCTCGATAACTTCTCTGTGCCTGATACTAAGAAGGCAGTAGACATCATCGCAGGTAAGTATGAGACTGAGTCTTCTGGCGGTATCACTTACGATACCATCCGCGATTATGCAGAGCAGGGAGTTGATTTCATCTCAGTTGGTGCCTTGACACATAGTGTGAAGGGCTTGGATATGAGTTTCAAGGCTTGCGAATAAGTGAAGAATGAAGAGGGAAGAGTGAAGAATTCAAATGCTCTTCTCTTTTTGTATATATAAATTAAGGTATATTTTATGAATAAGATTTTTGCTTCTGCCTTGATGGCTGTGGCTATGTTGGGCAGTGTCTCTGAGGCTGAGGCATGTACCAACTTTATAGTAGGGAAAAAAGCATCGGTTGATGGATCTGTGATGTGTTCATATAGTGCCGATGACTATGGTATGTTCCAAAATCTCTGTCATTTTCCTGCCGGTAAGCATGCTAAGGGCGAGATGCGTAAGATTTACGATTGGGATACCAATAAATATCATGGTGAGATTCCGGAGGCTGCCGAGACTTATAATGTGATTGGCAATATCAATGAATGGCAGGTCACCATCGGTGAAACTACTTATGGTGGACGTGAGGAGATGGCTGATTCTACAGGTATCATGGACTATGGTTCACTCATTTATGTTGCCCTGCAGCGTAGTAAGACTGCCCGTGAGGCTATCAAAGTGATGACAACCATCGCCAATACTTACGGCTATAATTCAGAAGGCGAGACCTTTACCATCTGTGATCCGAACGAAGCTTGGATTATGGAGATGATGGGCAAGGGACCAGGTTCTAAGGGCGTGGTTTGGGTAGCTCTCCGTATTCCTGATAATGCAGTTTGTGCACATGCTAACCAGAGTCGCATCGGCAAGTTCAATATGAAGGACAAGAAAAACGTGATGTATGCCAAGGATGTCGTTTCTTTTGCTCGTAGTAAGGGATGGTATCAGGGCAAGGATGCTGATTTCTCATGGAAAATGGCATATGCTAAGCCTGATTTCTCAGGACGTCGTTTCTGCGATGCTCGTGCTTGGGCTCTTTTGAATCATTTCTATGATATGAGTCCTTATCTTGATTGGGCTTTGGGCAAGGATCCTAATGCGAAGGATATGCCTCTCTGGGTGGTTCCAAACAAGAAGGTGAGTGTTGCTGATGTTGAGGCTTGCATGCGTGACCATTATGAGGGTACACCTCTTTCTGTTGCTGATGGCACTGATATCGGGGGTGGTATCTGGCAGATGCCTTACAGGCCAACTCCATTGATGTTTAAGGTGGATGGAAAGCAGTGCTTCAACGAACGACCGGTCAGCACCCAGCAGAGTGGTTTTGTTTTTGTTAGCCAGATGCGTTCATGGATGCCTAGAGAGATTGGCGGTGTTCTTTGGTTTGGTAATGATGATGCCAATATGGTAGCGTTCACACCAATCTACTGTTCTTCTACAGTTCGTCCTGAGTGTTATAACACACCGGGAGCAGATGCAGTGAATTTCAGTTTCAAGAATGCTTACTGGGTGTGCAATATGACCAGCAATATGGTTTATCCTCGTTACAGCCAGATGTTCCCAACTTTGAAGGAGGTTCGTGATAGTCTGGATAACAGCTATTTTGCTGCACAGCCAGGTGTTGAGGCTAAGGCTCAGGAACTGTATGCACAGGATCCACAGGCTGCTGTCAAGTATCTCAATAATTATGGTATTGAGAAGGCACAGCAGATGTTGGCGCGTTGGCAACAGCTCTTCCAGTTTATGGTAGTGAAGTATAATGACATGATTATCAAGCCAACCAAAAAAGATGGCAGTTTCGAGAAGACTCCTTATGGATTAGGTGCAACCCCAGTTCGTACTGGGTATCCTGAGAAATATGCCAAGGAACTTATTAAGCAAACAGGAGACAAGTTCCTGGTTCCTGAAACAAAGTAACAATATTTATCATCACATAAAGAAAGCCGATTCAAGTATATTACTATACAAGAATCGGCTTTCCTGTTTTCTTGACTTACAATACTAAATAGTATTATAATTTTTAAAGTTACGTCTTTTAAAATCTATTACTTGAAGTATCTCTTGTAGAGACCTGCAAAACCTGCACAGTGGCGGGCTTCATCCTTAGCCATCTCATGAACGGTATCGTGGATAGCATCTGAACCCTGCTCCTTAGCAAGCTTGGCAATGCGGAACTTATCCTCACAAGCACCCTTCTCTGCTGCAATACGAGCCTCGAGATTGCTCTTGGTATCACCCAAAACCTCACCGAGAAGTTCTGCAAAACGAGAAGCGTGATCAGCCTCCTCATAGGCATAACGTTTGTAAGCCTCTGCAATTTCAGGATAGCCTTCACGATCTGCCTGGCGTGCCATAGCAAGATACATACCTACCTCGCCACACTCACCATTGAAATGGTCCTTCAAACCCTTGATAACGTCTTCATTAACGCTATCCTTAAATGCCTGACCGAGAACGTGAACGGTAGCAAATGTCATATCGTCATCTACTGCATCTTCCATCTCTTTGAACTTGCTGGCTGGAGCCTTGCAGATAGGGCACTTCTCAGGTGCTTCTGTACCTTCGTAAATGTAACCGCAAACGGTGCAAATAAACTTTTTCTTCATAATGCTTTTGTTTTAAAGTTGTTGTATAATTATTGTCTTTTGAATTAATGAACAGTCTCTGTGAGAGGTGACTTTACGCCTTTTTTAGCGCATTCTGTACAGATTCCTCTGTAGTAGAGCTGTTCTTCCAATACGATGTTTCCTTCAATTTCCTTTCCTGGTTCCACTGTTGGAGCAGGTTCGCCGAAAAAGTCAATTACCTTGCCACAATTTCTGCAATAGAAGTGAACGTGGCTTTTAATATTTCCATCATAACACACGCGATGTTCATCGATTGTGATCATTTGAGCCGCATTGTGCTCACTCAACATTCTGAGTGTATTGTAAACGGTTGTCTTGCTCAATGTTGGGATACTTTCAGCTAATCCTTTGTACACATCCTCGATAGTTGGATGAGTGGGATGATTAATAAGCCAATCCATGATGGCAATACGCTGGAGTGATGGTCGGATACCTTTCTCCACGAGTCTTTGATAGGCTTCTGTCTGCTTCATAATTACTTGTTGTTATAATTTCTTGTTGCAAAGATAAGCAATTCTTTTGTATCCGCCAAATATTTTTGCAAAAATTCCAAAGTATTTTTGAATATTTTACAATTGCATAGTTGTTTTAAGATTTGTTGTGCAAAAAGGTAGATCCTATGATTCGCTTTTGGAAATTATTGATACTAAAACCCTTTTGGAAAAAGTAATTCCCCGTCACGCTACCGGAGGGTTGTGGCGGGGAATCTTATTTGAAAATAAACTTTATACGATATTTCAGGCGATTATCTCAGGTCGATGACTTCAGCTCCTGGACATTCCTTGCTGTTGAAATTGAATGTGCTGTTAGAAACGCTCTTGGCTCTGAAGTTACTTACCGTGATGGTACTCCAGGTATTGCCCTGTCGCATCTTGACAACTGATGGAATATGTGTCTTTTTGTTGATGGTGATATACATTTCGGCTACAGAACGTTTCTGGTTATTGGCAACGAGATGTATTACATAGTTACTGCCTGCTGTCTTGAGCGTTGACTTATAACCAGTCTTATATATATTAATAAAGGTATAAGGGTTCATGGACATCTGCTGAGCCTGTGTAGGGTTGCTGACATTCACCTCGTTGGTTTTCTTTAGATAAGTCCACTGGGTCTTGCCGTTGAACCAGACGATGGCTTGCGGGGTACGGGCGTTAAACTTGTTGCCTTTGATGGCAATACTGCCGCTTGCTGATCCATACTTAGAGCTGCTCATCTTGAAGTTGGCGCTAGCTCCACCTTTGTTGCCAATAACGGCAGCGGTCTTATCAAGTACCTGTTGCGCAGTCTGCGCCATGGCTCCGATGCTCATCATTGCAACGAAAGTCAATGCTAAAATCTTTTTCATTTTTATCTTTTCCTTTCTTTTAAAATTCTATGTTATATCTTCTAAAATTTCATACTCTATCATAAAGCCGTAAAAACGTCTTTTCTCTCTTAGACGTTTTCACGGCTTCAGGGTTTAATAATTTAACCTTTTCCAATATTATCTTCTTTCATACCCTTAGTTATTTACTAAAATTAAGAGTTTCGAAGTGCCATTAACAGATTATTAAGCTGGTTTTCATCCTGTATCAGTACCTCACGAGGCTTGCTGCCCTGTGCTGCACCTACGATGCCTGCAGCTTCCATCTGGTCCATTAATCGTCCTGCACGGTTATAGCCGATACTGAACCGGCGCTGGATCATGCTGGTAGAACCCTGCTGTGAAAGAACAATCGCATGGGCTGCCTCTTCGAAGAACGGATCCAGTTCGCGGGCACTGATGCTGCCGCTTCCACCTGCGCTTCCTTCATCATTAGCTGGTTCTGGCAACTCCATAGGTTCGATAGGGCCAGGCTGTTCGCAGATATACTCGTTGATGCGCTCGATTTCAGGTGTATCAACAAAGGCACACTGTACACGTACAGGTTCGTTGCCGCAGAGATAGAGCATATCACCACGACCAATCAGCTGGTTGGCTCCTGTACGGTCAAGAATGGTCTTTGAGTCGATGGCAGATGTAACCTTAAAGGCGATACGGCCAGGGAAGTTAGCCTTGATATTACCCGTGATGATGCTGGTTGTAGGACGCTGGGTGGCAATAATCATGTGGATACCCACGGCACGTGCCAGCTGGGCGATACGGGCAATAGGAAGTTCTACTTCTTTGCCGGCTGTCATGATCAGATCACCGAACTCATCTATAATCACCACGATGTATGGCATATACTCATGTCCATCTGTCAACTTCAACTTGTGGTTGATATACTTCTGGTTGTATTCTTTGATGTTGCGTGCTCCTGCCTTTTTGAGCAAGTCGTAACGGCTATCCATCAGTACACACAGACTGTTCAGGGTTCTAACCACCTTGGTTACGTCGGTTATGATAGGTTCTTCCTCATCAGGAACCGCAGCCATAAACTTATTGGCAATACGGGAGTAGACGCTAAACTCCACCTTCTTAGGGTCGATGAGAACCAGTTTGAGTTCGTTTGGATGTTTCTTGTATAATAAAGAAGTAATAATGGCATTCAAACCTACAGATTTACCCTGTCCGGTAGCACCCGCAACAAGCAGGTGAGGAATCTTTGCCAAATCAACCATAAACACTTCGTTGGTAATGGTCTTACCCAAAGCGATAGGTAACTCCATCTTGGTTTCCTGGAATTTCTTTGAGTTTAAAGTACTTTCCATACTAACGATGTTCGCCTTTGCGTTAGGTACCTCAATACCGATGGTTCCCTTACCTGGGATAGGAGCGATGATACGGATGCCGAGAGCTGCCAGACTCAAGGCGATGTCATCTTCCAGATTCTTGATCTTAGAGATACGTACGCCTTCTGCAGGCTGGATTTCGTAGAGTGTGATGGTAGGACCAACCGTAGCACGGATGGTTTTGATCTGTACGCCAAAGTTGCCCAGCACCTCGATGATGCGGTTTTTGTTGGCGCGCTGCTCTTCCTCATCGATGGATACGCCGTCATCCTCATACTTCTTCAGAAGGTTGAGTACCGGATATTTATATCTGGTGAACGGCTCCTTCGGATTGATCGGAGTATTCAGTACTTCTGCATTGCTCAAGGTGTTGCCTGTAGCCTTCTCGTCGGCTGTGGCTACAGAGATGTCCATACCTATATGCTCAGAAGCTGCAGCAGCCTCGGCAGCTTGCTTTTCCAATGCTTCCTGTTCAGCCCGTTTTGTACGGAGTTCGCGCTGACGTGCAATGAATGACATATTCTCGTTCTGCGTGCCGTTGGCTATAGCGATGGTTTCATCTTTGTCAGTATCACCTTCTGTTCCTGTAGCTTCCTGTCCGTCTGCCTCTGACTCAACAGACGTAGAAGGTGTGTCCGGGTTTGCGAAAGTCTGGTCCGGATCCAGATTCAGGTCGATGACTTTGGCAGGTTCTTCTTCCTTATATTCTTCTTTCTCATCCTCTGTGCCAGGACCATATGCTGCGTTGGCGTATACCTCGTCGATAGCTTCCGTATCTTTCCTGTTCTTTCCATGGTTAGTAATCTCAAATTTCACCTTATTTGATATATAACCGATAGGGTTGAGTGCTTTTCTGATAACCGTAATAGTTTCAGTGGTGAGATAGGTGAGGAATGCTACCGCCACGAAGAAAAGAATGGCAGTAAGTCCTGGAGGCCCCATGATGTTCTCCAGATTCTGCACGACAAAGAGTCCGTGCTTTCCGCCCGGATTGAAGATGAGGCTTGGCATGATAGGTGCGATGAACTTGGCAAAGGTTACCGACATCCATAGTATGATCACAATCATGCAGAAGAACCATTTCCACAGGTTCAGCTTGTAGGCATGCATCATCTGTAATCCCACCATGATGACAAAGAATGGGAGCAAGAAGGCTGGAAATCCGAAATTGATGACAATGAGCCAATAGGATACAATGGCTCCCCAGGATCCGCAGTAGTTCTGAAACTGTTTTTCCGTGTTGGTCCATTCGCCCGGCTTCAGATTTTCGAGCAAACTCTGGTCATTGGCTCCTGTGTTGAGAAAGGAGATCATAGCGATGATGATAACCACAGCAATGACTACCAAGGCTAATCCTATGAAAAAGTCAGTGATAGTATTGTTGAAAATATACTGTAAACCAATAGCTTCGCTAAAGGTTTTGGTCTTTTTTTCAGTTCTTTTTTTAGCCATTTTATATATTTTTGAATAATTTATCTGCAAAATTAGCGAAAATAATTGAGAAAACAATTCTTTTTCTCATCTTTTTTTTCTAATTTTGCAACTTGTAAAGAATAAAAAGTATAATGAAGATTATTTTCACTAGTTTCGACAAGGCGGCAATCACGAATTTGCCAAGAGCTTTGTTTCCTGGCAAAATCGTAGTCGTTGACAAGCCTGAAGATACAGAAGCGGCTGTTAATGACCTACTTAGCCATTATATACTGGGCGTGGATACTGAAACGCGCCCATCATTCAAGCGTGGTCAGGCTTACCATGTTTCGTTGTTGCAGGTGAGTACACATGATACATGTTATCTCTTCCGCCTGCATCATACGGGCATGACTCCTGCCATCATTCGCTTGCTCGAAGATACCACCGTGCCAAAAGTAGGACTTTCCTGGCACGATGACTTGCTGCAGCTCCATAAGCGAGCTGCTTTTAAGGCTGGTTACTTTATCGAGTTGCAGGATGTTGCAAAGAACTTTGGTATCGCAGACATGAGTCTGCAGAAACTGTATGCTAACCTGTTTCACCAGAAAATCAGCAAGGCGCAACGGTTGAGCAATTGGGAGGCTAGCGATTTGAAGGAATCGCAGGCTCTCTATGCAGCTACAGATGCCTGGTGCTGCATTAATCTGTATGAGGAATTTAAGCGTTTGTCTACTACAGGCGATTACGAGCTCGATGAACTCAGGGTATGATATAAGGTGGTAAGGAATAGAAATTGATAATCGTAAGAAACTTCATATATAAAAATATGTATAAAAGCGTATATTTAAAGAAAGGTAAGGAAGAATCGCTCAAGCGTTTTCATCCATGGATCTTCTCGGGTGCTATCCAGACAATGGATGAGGGCATAGAGGAGGGCGACATTGTGAGAGTGTTTACCCGTAGTGGTGAATTCATTGCTATAGGTCATTATCAGATCGGTTCTATCGCTGTACGTGTTCTTTCTTTTAGAGATATTGAGATTGATGAGGAGTACTGGTGTGCCAGATTGGATTCGGCATATAAGATGAGACTCGCTTTGGGTATTGCCGGTAATTCATCCAATACTACTTATCGCTTGGTCCATGGTGAGGGCGATAACTTGCCGGGACTTGTTATCGACTGCTATGGTCCTACTGCTGTCATGCAGGCTCACAGTGTGGGTATGCATGTTTGCCGCATGGAGATAGCCAAAGCTTTGAAGAAGGTGATGGGCGAAGCGCTGGAGAATATCTACTATAAGAGTGAGACAACCTTACCATATAAGGCTGACCTCAGACAGGAAAATGGCTTTATACTGGGAGGTGATGCTGACGATGTTGCTGTAGAGAATGGACTGAAATTCCATATCGACTGGTTGCGTGGTCAGAAAACGGGTTTCTTCGTAGATCAGCGTGAGAACCGTTCGCTGCTCGAGCATTATGCCAAGGGTAAGAGCGTGCTCAACATGTTCTGCTATACCGGCGGTTTTTCTGTTTATGCGATGAGAGGCGAGGCTAAGGCTGTTCACTCCGTAGACAGCAGTGCCAAGGCGATAGAATTGACCAATGAGAATATTGCGCTCAATTTCCCTGAAGATGCACGCCATGAGGCTATCTGCGAAGATGCCTTCAAGTATCTTGATGAACATGACCAGCAGTATGATCTGATAGTTCTTGATCCTCCTGCTTTTGCCAAGCACCGTGCGGCTTTACGCAATGCGTTGAAGGGCTATACCCGCCTGAACGTAAAGGGCTTGCAGCGTATTAAGAAGGGCGGCATCCTTTTTACCTTCAGTTGCTCTCAGGTGGTTACGAAGGATCAGTTCCGCAATGCTGTGTTTACTGCTGCAGCGCAGGCTGGAAGAAAGGTTCGCATCTTGCACCAGTTGCACCAGCCTGCCGACCATCCTATCAATATTTATCATCCGGAAGGTGAATATTTGAAGGGATTGGTTCTCTATGTAGAATAACAAATGATTAAAGGATAGATAATGAATAAGTTCAAAACGTTTACAGCCTTGATGCTCTTGCTGGCTATAGGATTTGCAGGATGTGGCAAGTCGGAAGCAGAACGTCATCGTTTGAGCAAGAAGGAAAAGGCTAGATTGGATAGCCTAGACCGTGCTGCGCTGAAGATAGCGGTGATGCCAACAATGGACTGCCTGCCAATCTTTCTGGCATGTGATGACAGTATCTTCCAGCAGCAAGGTGTAGACGTACATTTGCGTAGATATACTGCACAAATGGATTGTGATACTGCTATCGAGCGCAAGCGCGTAGAGGGAGCCGTGACCGATCTGATTCGTGCTCATCATATAGAGAAACGGGGTACTGCTTTGGCGTACCCTATTTCTACCAATCTTTATTGGCAGTTTATCACCAATAAGCGTTCGCGTATATCCGAACTGAAACAACTGTCAGATAAGATGGTGGCAATGACCCGCTACTCTGCAACTGATTATCTGGCTACTTTAGCAATCGATAGCGGTAAGCCTAAATATGATGCTTATAAGGTTCAAATCAACGATTTGAACATCCGTCTGCATATGTTGCTTAACAACGAGATGGATGCCATGTTGCTGCCAGAACCTCAAGCTACCAAAGCCCGACTTGAACAGCATGTAAAACTCTTTGACAGCAGGGATAAGAACTTGCAGTTGGGTGTTGTTGCTTTCCGCAAGAAAATACTTTCAGAACAGCGCCGTAAAGACCAGGTTGCCAAGTTTATCAAGGCGTATAATATTGCTGTTGATAGCATAAACAGTCGTGGGGTACAGCATTATGCAAGTATCATCACAAAATATACGGGTGCCGATGCTAAAACCATCAGTAATCTTCCAAAACTTAAATATGAACACGCTATGGAACCAAGACGTCGTGACCTGGCTGTAGCACAAAAATAAGCGGCTTATGAAAAGAGAAGATTTTAGCTGGACAAAGTTTTCGCATGAAAATGTCACTATGATATCCAGAATAGAGGCAATTCGCAAGATAATTGACCAGGAAGTGGGTTTGGAGCCATGTCTGTCTGGAATAGCGGAAATTGAACAAAGATATGATGCTTTATATCATGATTATATAGATGGCAAACTTAAACATCGGGAACTTTATGATCTTGCTTCAGATTTGGATATGGATATAGACAAGCTCTATAGTAAAATGCGCCACGAATGGATTTTGGCTAATGAGTCTACATTTGTTGCACTTCGCAAAAGAGCTCAGAATCTGACAAGTTTTGATGAGGTACAGGAAACCTTTGAAAAATTTGCTACAGATGAAGCTATGCTAAATTTGAGGGTAGACTTGTCTGAAGAACAGATAGACGAGGAAAGACAAAAGATACAAGAGCAGCTTAATGCCTATCGCAATATGGTGTTTTCTTATATTTTGACAACTGGTGAATGGAATGATGATTTTGTCAAGGATATTCTTGATATCATCGCTTCTGATTTGGTAGATCCATACACCATCAATATGATAGTTTCGGCTGTTTCATTGTCATGCTCTGTATTCATGGATGCCCCTAGACTTGCAGTCTTGATGCGCTTAATCAAGTCTGACGACAGTACTTGCAGTGTTCGCCAGCGAGCTTTGGTGGGTTTTGTTTTCTCTGCAATAACCAATTCGGGTGAAAAACAGAAATATTGGGATTCTGCTGCTGGTTTGATCATGGATGATGAATTTTTGGCAGCCTGTGTTGATCTCCAACGCCAGATGCGTCTATGTCTTACAAGTAAAAAGGATAGCAAGGAGATGATGCATTCCGTGGTGAAGACCATGCTCACTTCTTTTACTCAGGATTTGGCCGAAAAGATAGACCAAACGGGTGAATTGGGACTTAATTGCTTCTCTGCAGATGGGGAGAATCCTGATGATGCCCTTAAGGGAGCCTTCGACTATATGTTGAATTCAGAAGATATAGGAGTTGATGTCTATTATCATCAGTTTGCCAACCAGAAGAGCTTCGGTCATTTCCATTCACTCTATAATTGGTTTGTTCCTTTCTATGTCCGTAATTCTACGCTCAAGAATGTTCGGGTTACGATGAAACAGCATCGCAATTTCATCAACAATCTCTTGAGAGGTGCCTCTATGTGTGATACCGATCTGTATAGCATCATTCTTTCATTGAATAATGCATCTAAGGAATTTATTGAATCATTGGATGTTGCTCCGGAAAATATGGTGTCTGGTCCTGTTTTTTATGACGAAGAAGATGAGGTGGAAAAAGAGCAGAATACCGAAGAGCCAGTAGAGGATGAGACTGATTCTACAGAAGCAAAGGATTCTGAAAATGTCACACTGCTTGATTCGGTAATGGAACATGAAGAGAATCTCTCTGAAGAGGAAAAGAAGAAACGTGCAATCAGGGTTCGTCATCGCTATGTGCAGGACCTCTACCGATTCTATACTCTCTCTCCGATGAGGAAGGCATTTGATAATCCTTTCGAAGTGCAGAAGGAAATTCCTTTCTTTACTACGGGACTGTTTGCTAAACCGGAATATGACAAGTATCGCCTGTCGCTGGCCCGTTTCTCTGCTAAAAGAGGTGACTATGCCTTTGTTAGCAAGATTTTGCGTAATCTGGAAAAATATACCGACGAAGAGCATATGATGCTTGCATTGGCATACAAATCGGAGGAAAAATATGATGAAGCGCTTGAACATCTCTATGTGATTAAGAATACAAGCCCAACTTATAAGGCTGCCACGGAGTTGAAATTAGAAATAGAAGAAGAGATAAAAGACCCGGCGGCTTTAATAACATTGAATTGCTTGATTAAAGAAGAATCAGATGAGAGTAAGCAGTTTAAGCTCAAGCTGAAAAAGACCGATCTCTTATTGAAACTCCATCATTATAAAGAGGCTTTGGAATGGGCTTTCCAGATGGATGAACAGTATCCTAAGGAAGAACAGGTTGAATGCAGACTGGCTTTCTCTTTGCTCTTTTCAGAATCGGAAGGCGATAAAAACATTGACCACGCAATGGCTTTAATAGAACCTTATCTGCAAAATAGTGATGATAATGAAATCAGGGATATATTGAATTCTGACATGACAGATATGGATAAGGATGAAAAGGAACGCATGTTCATGAAAATGTTATCTGCGATGGTGAGCAAAGTTTCCAAGCCACAAGACCACAGATGGGAGTCTATGAAATTTTTCTATTATGGACTCTGCGTTCTCGTGAAAAAGGGAGGAACTGCAGCTATCAGATTTTTGAATGAAGCATCTGGTCATGCAGCTTTTTCCCCTAAGGAAGATATAGATGCACTCGGCCTGCTCGAGATGGGAGATTGGCTCGATAATCGTGGTATTGCGCCTATAGAATTGGAATTTATAACAAAAAAAGTTTTCGAGGAAAGGAAAAAACAATAAAGATGGCGGAGAATAATAAAAATAAGAATAAGGTACAGATAGATCCAACCTACGCCCATTTGCAGCCGCAGGCTGTGAATGTGGAGCAGGCGGTACTGGGTGCCTTGATGATAGATTCTGATGCCTTTTCGGTGGTGTCGGAGTTGCTCAAGCCGGATACTTTTTATGACCCGCGTCATAAGAGAATATATCAGGCTATCCAGGTGATGAACATGGAGGAACGGCCTGTGGATATCATGACTCTTGCCGATCAGTTAGCCAAGACTGGCGAACTGGATAAGGTGGGAGGAGCACAATATCTCATGGATATTTCTGCAGGCATGGCTTCGGCTGCCCATGTAGAGTCGCATGCCCGTATCCTGGCGCAGAAATATATGCAGCGCCAGCTGATTCATTATGCCGGCGACATCGAGACGATGGCGTATGAAGAAGGTGTGGATGTGGATGAACTGATGCAGAAAGCTGAAGGTGAACTCTTCCAGCTTTCGCAGAACAATATGAAGCAGGATTATACACAGATTGATCCGGTTGTTAAGGAGGCCGTTGCCATCTTGCAGCGCGCTGCTCAGAACTCGGGTGGTCTTACCGGTATTCCTACGGGTTATCGTGGCTTGGATGATATGACATCAGGTTGGCAACCGTCCGACCTTGTGATTATCGCCGGTCGTCCTGCCATGGGTAAGACTTCCTTTGCATTGAGTATAGCTAAGAATGTGGCGGTAGATTATGATGTGCCTATCGGATTCTTCTCTCTGGAAATGAATAACGTTCAGTTGGTGAACCGACTCATCTCGAATGTTTGCGAGATTTCGGGTAAAAAAATACTGAACGGACAATTGGAACAGCCAGAATGGGAACGGTTGGATAAAAAACTGAGAAAACTGACAGGTGCACCTATTTATATTGATGATACGCCTGGTCTTTCTGTTTTCGAACTCCGTACCAAGGCGCGCCGACTGGTAAGGGAAAAGGGTGTTAAACTGTTGATGATCGACTATCTCCAGCTGATGAATGCCAATGGTATGAAGTTTGGCAGCCGTCAGGAGGAGGTATCTACCATCTCCCGTTCGCTCAAAGGTATTGCCAAAGAGCTGAATATTCCTGTGCTTGCTCTTTCGCAGCTCTCCCGTAATGTAGAGAACCGTGAGGGTTTGGAAGGAAAGCGACCTCAGTTGAGTGACCTCCGTGAATCCGGTGCCATCGAGCAGGATGCCGATATGGTGCTTTTCGTTCACCGCCCGGAATATTATCACATCTATCAGGATGAAAAGGGTAACGACCTTCATGGTATGGCACAGATTATCATTGCCAAGCACCGTAAGGGCTCTGTTGGAGATGTTCTCCTGAACTTCCGTGGAGAATTTACCCGATTCCAGGATCCGCAGGATGCTGCAGCAGCACCTGTCGAGGAAGGTGGTGAGATTGTAGGCTCTAGGATGAATGGCGGAGGGCAGGATGGTAGTCCGCTACCACCGCCGCCTGCAGAGAATCTGCCTTTCTAAGGTTAGAGTTTGTCAATTTTTTCACTCAAAAACTGGCTTTTTCGCCAAATTCTTGCACAGGATTAACGTTTTTGGGTAAAAAATCCATAAGATTATAGGAATTTGTTATCATTTCTATTAAAAAAGTTATAAATTGTTTGCTAGTATCAAATAAAAGTGTTACCTTTGCATGCGAATTTAAGAATATAACATAATGAGATAGATATGAGAACAACATCGTTGAACATTACAAGCATTATTATTCGACTTCGACTGCAGTTTGTGGGCGGAAGTGATAAGGTGTGCGTATAGTTCATCGCATAAGATATTAAAAGCCTTTCTACACTTCCGTCTATGGAGTGGGGGAAGGCTTTTTACTTTATCTGATGCTTTTGCACGGATTGCTATATAAACGTAGTGCGTTCTGAATGTGTAGCTCTTATATATAATAAGGTGTAAATTTAAAATTTTAAAGATATGAGTGACAGATTATACATTTTCGACACGACCCTCCGCGATGGCGAACAGGTTCCGGGATGTCAGTTGAACACAGTTGAGAAGATTCAGGTGGCAAAGCAACTGGAGCAGTTGGGCGTGGATGTAATTGAGGCTGGATTTCCTATATCAAGTCCGGGCGACTTCAATTCAGTGGTAGAAATCTCTAAGGCTGTAACCTGGCCTACTATTTGTGCACTTACCCGTGCCGTAGAAAAAGATATTGATTGTGCTGCTGAGGCTTTGCAGTATGCCAAGCATAAGAGAATCCATACCGGTATCGGTACCAGCGACAGTCATATCAAGTATAAGTTCAATTCTACCCGCGAGGAAATCATCGAACGTGCTGTAGCTGCTGTCAAGTATGCTAAAAAGTATGTTGAGGACGTAGAGTTCTATGCTGAGGATGCAGGCCGTACCGATAATGAGTATCTGGCTCGTGTCGTAGAGGCTGTTGTCAAGGCGGGTGCTACTGTAGTGAACATTCCTGATACTACAGGTTATTGTCTGCCTGATGAATATGGTGACAAAATCAAGTATCTCATGGAGCATGTTGATGGCATAGACAAGGCACGCCTTTCTACCCACTGTCATAATGACCTCGGTATGGCTACTGCCAATACTCTGCAGGGTGTTTTGAATGGTGCACGCCAGGTTGAGGTTACCATCAATGGTATCGGTGAGCGTGCAGGTAATACTTCGCTCGAAGAGATTGCCATGATTCTGAAGTGTCACAAGCATATCGATATTGATACCAACATCAATACCACCAAGATTATTCCTACCTCACGCATGGTGAGCAGCCTGATGAATATGCCTGTCCAGCCAAACAAGGCTATCGTGGGTCGCAATGCATTTGCTCATTCTTCCGGTATCCATCAGGATGGTGTCTTGAAGAATGTTCAGACTTACGAAATCATTGATCCTAAGGATGTGGGATTGGATGACAATGCTATCGTATTGACAGCCCGTTCTGGTCGTGCTGCATTGAAGTACCGTCTCCATGTCAATGGTGTAGAGATTAATGATGAGGAGAAGCTCGACAAGATTTACAAGAAGTTCCTCCAACTGGCTGATAAGAAGAAGGAAGTTACCGATGAGGATGTTTTGATGCTTGCCGGTGCTGATTCTGCTGATAAGCATGGTGTTCAGCTCGACTGGTTGCAGGTTACTACAGGTAAGGGCGTGAAGAGCGTGGCAAGTATCGGTCTTGATATTGCAGGTCAGAAGTTTGAGGCTGCATCATCTGGTAACGGTCCGGTAGATGCTGCTATCAATGCTCTCAAGAAGGTCATCACCAAGGAGATGAACCTCAAGGAGTTCACCATTCAGGCTATCGACAAGGGCTCTGATGATGTGGGCAAGGTTCACATGCAGGTAGAATACGATGGTCATGTATATTATGGCTTCGGTGCAGATACCGACATCGTTACGGCTTCTGTTGAGGCTTACATTGATTGTATTAACAAGTTTAAGATTAGATAAACATATATATAACAAGAGATATTATGAATACATTATTCGACAAGATTTGGGACAAGCACGTTGTCCAGATTGTTCCGGACGGTCCTACACAGCTTTACATCGACCGTCTCTACTGTCACGAAGTAACTTCACCTCAGGCATTCGCTGGTATGCGAGCACGCGGACTCAAGATGTTCCGTCCAGACCAGATTTTCTGTATGCCTGACCACAATACTCCTACTCACGATCAGGATAAACCAATCGAGGATCCTATCTCAAAGAAGCAGGTAGATACCTTGGCAAAGAATACCGCTGATTTCGGTGTTACTCACTTTGCCATGAACACAAAGGATAATGGTATCATCCACGTAGTAGGTCCTGAGAAGGGTCTTTCTCTTCCTGGTATGACTATCGTTTGCGGTGACTCTCATACTTCTACTCATGGTGCAATGGGTGCCGTTGCTTTCGGTATCGGTACTTCTGAGGTGGAGATGGTGATGGCTTCACAATGTATTCTCCAGAGCAAGCCAAAGTCTATGCGTATCAGCATCAACGGTAAGCTCAGCAAGGGCGTTACTGCCAAGGACGTTGCTCTCTATCTGATGAGCCAGCTCACTACTTCAGGTGCTACCGGTTACTTCGTTGAGTACAGTGGCGATGTAGTGAAGGATATGTCTATGGAAGGTCGTCTCACCCTCTGCAACCTCTCTATCGAGATGGGTGCCCGTGGTGGTTTCGTTGCTCCTGATGAGACAACATTCGAGTACATCAAGGGTCGTGAATATGCACCTAAGGGTGAAGAGTGGGACAAGGCTGTGGCTTACTGGAAGACCTTGAAGAGTGGTGATGATGCAGTCTTCGACAAAGAGTTGACTTTCGAGGCAAAGGATATCGAACCACGTATCACTTATGGTACCAACCCAGGTATGGGTATCGGCATTACCGGGAATATCCCAACTCTCGATGAGATTCCTGAGGAAGAGCAGGCTGGTTTCAAGAAGAGCCTCAACTACATGGGCTTCCAGCCAGGCGAGAAACTCGAGGGTCATCCTATCGATTATGTATTCTTGGGCGCATGTACCAATGGTCGTATTGAAGACTTCCGTGCTTTCGCTTCTCTTGTTAAAGGAAAGAAGAAGGCAGACGGTGTAACTGCTTGGCTTGTACCAGGTTCTTGGTTGGTTGATAAACAAATACGTGAAGAGGGAATTGATAAGATTGTTGAGGCTGCCGGCTTCGAAATCCGTCAGCCTGGATGCTCTGCCTGCCTGGCAATGAACGATGATAAGATTCCTGCAGGCAAGTACTCTGTAAGTACATCCAACCGTAACTTCGAGGGTCGTCAGGGACCTGGTTCCCGCACCATCCTTGCCAGTCCATACGTAGCAGCTGCTGCCGCTATTACAGGTAAGATTACCGACCCAAGAGAGTTTATGTAATGTTAAGTGTTCAATGTTAAATGTTAAATTGAAATGAAACAGAAATTCAATGTAATTACATCAAGTTGCATTCCTCTTCCTTTGGAGAATGTAGATACAGACCAGATCATCCCAGCCCGTTTCCTCAAGGCCATCGATAAAGAGGGCATGGGCGACAACCTCTTCCGCGACTGGCGTTATAATGCCGACGGAACTCCAAAGCCAGACTTCGTGATGAACGACCCTTCCTACAGTGGCGTCATCCTCGTAGCAGGCAAGAACTTCGGTTCTGGTTCTTCCCGTGAGCACGCTGCCTGGGCTATCGCAGGTGCAGGCTTCCGTGTTGTTATCAGTTCTTTCTTTGCTGATATCCACAAGAACAACGAGTTGAACAACCTCGTATTGCCAGTAGTAGTAAGCGAGGAATTCCTGAAAGAACTCTTCGAGAGCATCGACAAGGATCACAAGACAGAGGTGAAGGTAGATCTTCCTAACCAGACCGTGACCAATCTTGCTACCGGCAAGAGCGAGCACTTTGAAATCAACGGCTACAAGAAACACTGTTTGGAGAATGGTTTGGACGATGTAGACTTCCTCGTTCAGAACCGCGACAAGGTTGAGGCTTGGGAAGCTAAAAACAAGTAATTATGAACGTTAACGCAAAGAGAGATAATTCCCGCATCAAGGAGATTGAGATCATGGACTGCACGCTGCGCGACGGCGAGCAGACCAATGGTGTCAGTTTCCTTCCTCACGAGAAGTTGATGATAGCAAGAATGCTGTTGCACGACATCAATGTAGATCGCATTGAGGTGGCTTCAGCGCGTGTGTCAGAAGGTGAAAAGGATGCTGTCGCTCGAATTTGCCGTTATGCCAAGACAATAGGTAAACTGGATTCCGTTGAGGTATTGGGATTCGTGGATAACAACAAGAGTGTGGATTGGATTGCTGAATGCGGCGGTCATGTCATCAACCTCTTGGCTAAGGGTAGCTACAAGCACTGCACCCAGCAACTCAAAATGTCGCCTGAGGAGCATCTCGCTCATATCAAGCAGACCATCGACTATGCTTTGAGCAAGGGATTCACCGTGAATCTCTACTTGGAGGACTGGTCGAGTGGTATGCGTGACAGTCGTGACTATCTCTTCATGATGATGGATGAGTTGGTAAAACTGCCTATCAAGCGCTTCCTTCTTCCTGATACGTTGGGTATTCTGAACCCATTGCAGTGTGTGGAGTATATGCGCCAGATGGTGCGCCGTTATCCGAACTCTCACTTCGACTTCCATGCCCATAACGACTACGATCTGGCTGTGAGCAACTCGCTGGCTGCCGTATTGAGCGGTGCCAAGGGTCTTCATGTTACCGTGAATGGTCTGGGTGAACGTTGTGGCAATGCACCATTGGCAAGTGTTCAAGTGATTCTGAAAGACATGTTCGAGGCAAAGACCAATATTAAGGAAGACCGTCTGAACGATATTTCCCGATTGGTTGAAGGATATAGTGGCATTGCCGTGGCTCCGAATACTCCGGTAGTAGGAGACAACGTCTTTACCCAGGTAGCTGGTGTGCATGCCGATGGTGACAACAAGGACAAGCTTTATTGCAACGACCTGGTACCTGAGCGTTTCGGCAGACATCGTGAGTATGCATTGGGCAAGAACTCTGGTAAGGCGAATATCGTGCAGAACCTCAATGAACTGGGATTGGAACTGACGCCTGAGCAGACCAAGGCGGTGACCAAGCGAATCACAGAACTCGGTGACCGCAAGGAACTGGTAACCCAGGACGACCTGCCATACATCGTGAGTGATGTGTTGAAGCATGGAGCTCCAGAGGATAAGGTGAAACTGGTAAGTTACATGGTATCAACCTCATACGGTTTGAAGCCTATCGCCAGCGTGAAGGTAGAAATAGAGGGTAAGGAGTATGAAGACCGTAGCTCCGGTGATGGTCAGTATGATGCTTTCGTAAAAGCCCTCCGCAATATCTACAAGGTGAAGTTAGGCAAGACTTTCCCTAAGCTCGACAACTATCAGGTAACCATCCCACCTGGTGGTCGTACCGATGCCCTCGTTCAGACCGTCATTACCTGGCGTGAAGGTGACCGTATCTGGCGCACCCGAGGCTTGGATGCTGACCAGACAGAAGCAGCTATCAAGGCAACGCTGAAGATGATTAATATGTACGAGGCAGATAAAAGCGACGAACAGGCTGTATCGCCTCGAAATCTGGATATGGAATAATATCTCCGAAGATTACGAAAATATCTCCGAAGATTATGAAAATATCTCCGAAGATTACAGAATTATCTCCGAAGGTTATAAACAATAAAATAATTAAAAAATCAAATAAGATGAAATTAAACATTGCAGTTCTCGCCGGTGATGGTATCGGACCAGAGATTATGAAGCAGGGCGTAGCAGTTATGCAGGCCATTGCAGAGAAGTTCAACCACGAGTTTACTTACAACGAGGCTATCTGCGGCGCTCACGCTATCGATGAGGTAGGTGATCCATTCCCAGAGGAGACCTTCAAGACTTGTATGGATGCTGATGCTGTGCTCTTCGCAGCCGTTGGCGACCCACGTTTCGACAACAACCCTACAGCCAAGGTTCGTCCTGAGCAGGGCTTGCTCGCTATGCGTAAGAAGTTGGGCCTCTTCGCCAATGTTCGCCCAGTAGCTACATTCGATTGCCTGCTCCACAAGTCACCATTGAAGGATGAACTCCTGAAGGGTGCTGACTTCGTAGTTATCCGCGAGTTAACTGGCGGTATGTACTTCGGTGAGAAGTATCAGGATAACGATAAGGCATACGATACTGATATCTATACCCGTCCTGAGATTGAGCGCATCCTGAAGGTAGCTTTCGAGTTTGCCATGAAGCGCAACAAGCACTTGACAGTAGTAGATAAGGCAAACGTATTGGCATCTTCTCGTCTCTGGCGTCAGATTGCCAAGGAGATGGAGCCACAGTATCCTGAGGTAAACACCGATTATATGTTCATCGACAACGCTTCTATGCGCGTATTGACTGAGCCTACATTCTTCGATGTTATCGTTACAGAGAATACCTTCGGCGATATCCTGACCGATGAGACTTCTTGCATCACCGGTTCTATGGGCTTGCAGCCATCCAGCTCTCTCGGTGAGCACACACCATTGTTCGAGCCTGTTCATGGTTCATGGCCACAGGCAGCTGGCAAGAACCTGGCTAACCCAGTAGCTCAGATTCTTTCTGCAGCTATGTTGTTGGAGCACTTCGGTTTGAACGAGGAGGGTGCCTTGATCCGCAAGGCTGTAGATGCTTCTCTCGATGCCAATGTCCGCACACCTGAAATTCAGGTTGAGGGTGGTGCTCACTATGGCACAACTGAGGTTGGCGCATGGATCGTTAACTGGATTAAGAATGCTTAATCTGTAAATGGATTTTTCGGCGCTGGGTGAATTTTCTATCCAGATGCTTTATAGATAAAAGCCTTAAGAGGAGTGTTTCTTTCTCTTAAGGCTTTCTTGTTGATTGTCCTGTCTTTCTGAAATTTAGTTCTTTTTGTAAACTCAAATAAGTTTTATAGTTTTTTATTTGGCAGTTTGCAAAAGTCTTCTTAACTTTGCACCATGAAAAGTTTTTATACATTATTATTGGCATCGATGGTTTCTTTGTCTGTATCTGCGCAGAACGTAGATGCCGACAAGGCACGTGCTGCTCAGAATAAAACCTTGCGCGATTCACTCTCCAAGGCTACAGAAGTGCTTGCATATCATCCCGACAGTATCGATCTGCGACTGAAAAAGGCTGCTTGGAATATCCAGTTGGAACAGTGGCAATATGCCAAGGATGATCTTGATAAGGTACTCTTTCTGAACAATACCAATATCGCCGGTTTGTTCTATCGTGCCTTTGTCAATGAGAAGTTGCTCCGTTATAACTTTGCGCGTTTAGATTATCAGAATCTTCTAGTACTTGTTCCTGGCAACTTCCAGGCGCAACTCGGTCTGGCTTTGCTCAATGAGAAAGATAAGCATTATACCGAGGCTTACGATGGCATTAACAGTCTGATAGAGCAATACCCTGACAGTGCGATGGCTTATGCTGCAAGAGGTGGCATGGAGAAGGAGAGGGGTATGCTTGAGCTGGCAGAGTTTGATTACGCCAAGGCGATGGAGTTGGATGCCGGTAATGAGGATTTTGCTTTCAATCATGTAGACATCCTGATTCTGCTTGGAAGAAAGGATGAAGCCTATCGTGATTTGAAGAAACTGCTCGATGCCGGTTGCCAGCCAGGCAGGTTGCAAGGTTTCTATGCAAGGTTGAAAAAGAAGAAAAAGTAGTATTTAAGAGTTATAAAAAAGAGTTTTTAAAGATAAATAAGACAAGAATGCATAAAATTATTCCCTATATCCTGGCTGCCTGTTGTCTCTGTATGGTGGCATCCTGCGATACCGTCTTCGATGTTCATCCGTATGATGTGCAAATCGACGGCGATAGAAATCTGAATGTTACCAATATTCAGAAGATTGAGGCTGCAGTAAAGTCGAAAGATACAATCCGTTTTGCTATGATCAGCGATTCGCACCAGTGGTTGGATGATTTGAAGAGTGAGGTTAATGATATCAATCGTCGCAGTGATTCCCTCGATTTCGTGATTCATTGTGGAGACCTTACCGACTTTGGTGCTACCCGTGAGTTTCAGTGGACCCGTGACCATCTTCAGAAGTTGAAGATACCTTTCGTGGCTCTGCTGGGTAATCATGACTGTTTGGGAACAGGTAACCAGGCTTATGAGAAAATCTTTGGTAATCCGGATTTCAGTTTCATCGCCGGTAAGGTAAAGTTTGTCTGTCTCAATACCAATGCCATAGAGTTTGACTATTCCCGCCCTGTACCTAATTTCGATTTCATGGAAGAGCAGGTTAAGGCAGATGCAGATGACTTTTCGCGTACCATTGTCTGTATGCATGCTGCCCCTTATTCAGAGCAGTTTAATAATAATGTGGCTAAGGTCTTCAATTTTTATACGCATCAGTTCCCAGGTTTGATGTGCTGCCTTTACGGTCATGGTCATCATACCGAGCAAAATGACATTTATGGCGATGGCATCATCTATTATCAGGTGGCCAATGCCGCTAAGCATCAATACTATATATTCACCATTACTCCAAAAGGTTATCGTTATGAAATTATTGAGTTTTAAGCATATATTCATTCTGGGAGCTTTGCTTGCTGCAGGTTCTGTACAGGCTCATGCTGCCGATGAGGTTACCGGGAAAAGTGAGGAGTTGGAACTGACGGATACTATCGTTCATGATACGCTGGTGTTGGCGGATGGCAAACTGACCCGATATGACCGCCGCATTATGCGCTACCGTAAGCATTGGAATTTGCTGATACCTACTAGTGGTATCATTCAGACCTGTGGCAATATGGGTATCATTTCGCTGGGTATCGGATGGGAATATGGTAAGCGCCGCCAGTGGGAAACGCAGCTCTTGTTTGGCTACATCCCGAAGTTCAGTTCTGACGATGAGAAGTTAACCATGACGCTCAAGGAAAATTTCATTCCTTGGCGTCGCAATATCGGTAAGGGCTGGTGGTTTGAACCGCTGGAGTGCAGCCTGTATTTCAATACGGTGTTCGGACATGATTTCTGGACCAAGCAGCCTACCAAGTATGAAAGCGGCTACTATCCGTTCTCTACCAGAGTCCGTCCTAATATCGCCTTGGGTGAACGTTTTAAGTATGATATTCCGCACAATAAACGTAAGCGTATCAAGAGTATTACGTTCTTCTATGAGTTGGGTACAACGGATATCTACTTTATGCGTTTCTACCGTAATGGCAATGCCGGTTTCTGGGATGTCTTCGGCCTCTCTATCGGTGCCAAAGTGCAGTACCTTTAAACCAAGAACTGGTTGATGAGTTTGCTTACTCTGATGATATCTTCATCGTTGAGCGATGAGTTGCAAGGCAGACTCAGTTCTTCGTCAGCTATTCTCTTGGCTACCGGAAATTCCAGATGATTCATTTCCGGATAACATGGCTGCAGATAGGGTGGGCGGAAGTAATGAATCTTTGTGCCGACCCCATTCTCTGCCAGAAATGCTTTCAGTTGGTCTCGTTTCCGGGTAAGGAAAGGGAAGACGTGGAAAACATTTTCATGAGCAGGAGAGATGAGTTTCGCAGCGATGCATCTGTCCTTGATGCTGTCATCCAGATGCTCCAGGTATAGCTGTACCTGTCTGTATCTCGCTTTCTGTTCGTTCTCAGGATATTGCAGTTTCACATTCAGTACTGCAGCCTGAATCTCATCCATGCGCGAGTTGACGCCCTGGTATCTGAAGATGCCGTCTTCTATCTTTCCATATTCGTGTAGTGACATGATGGCTTCCGCCAATTCCCTGTTATTGGTAGTTACAGCTCCCGCATCTCCCAATGCTCCCAGATTCTTGCTAGGATAAAAACTGTGAGCGGCAGCATCCGAAAGATTTCCGGTATATCTTCTTTTCGATGGTTTTTCAGAAGAATCAGATAGAGTAGTGGAGCATCCGAATCCCTGTGCATTGTCTTCAAAAAGCAAGAGATGATGCTTCTTGCAGATTTCAGCAATCTTCGGAGTCCATGCCAGTTTACCATAAAGATGAACAATCATGATGGCTTTGGTCTTCGGTGTGATTCGGGCTTCTATCAGTTGGTCATCTATCTGTAATGTATCGATATTGGCATCCACCAATACAGGTGTCAGTCCTACGCTGCTGATGGCAAGTACGGTAGCGAAATAAGTGTTGGCAGGCACAATCACTTCATCACCTTTCTGCAACTTTCCGATAGCCAGTTCGCCCATCAGCATCAGTTTGAGCGCATCCGTCCCGTTAGCGCAGCTGATGCAGTATTTAGTACCGATAAACTGTGCATACGATTTCTCAAACTTCTTTACGGCTTCGCCTTGCAGATACCATCCGCTGTTGACCACCTTGTTGATAGCATCCTTTATCTCCTTCTCGTAAGGCTCATTGATAGCCTTCAGGTCGAGATAAGGAATCTTCTTTACTTCTGTTTCCATTGTTTCTTCTGTGATGATTTATACAAGTGATAAGACTTGTTTCTATAAATAAAAACGGATGTTTTGCGGTATTTATTATATGGGGAGGTATAAAAAAGACAAGAGCAGCTATCTTCTCAGACAACTGCTCTACATTCAATAGGTATTAGTTTTCTTTAAGGTAAAAAGATTGTATTCAGGATAACGTTTGCAAAGGTACTAAAAAAAACTGAAATAAAAAAATAAAATGGCAACAAATTTACCATCAACTTAAAAAAAAGTTTTAAAAACCCTTTGCGGAGTCTTTTCTATTTGTATGAGAAAACAGATTCTTATATAAATATTGCCAAATAAAAAGCTGTGAAATGGAAAAACTGTCACGAAACCGTCTTTTTCCCTTTCACAGCGTTCGATGTCTAAAATATTTTGATTTGTACGGTTGAAATTACCCAACTGAGCCCTTTGGCCTGTTTCAACCATACAGTTCGCACCAATTTCTTCTGTAACTTTCGAGAATTGGATATATTTTTCAGCCTTTTATCGTTTAAAAGAATCTAAAAATCAATAATTGTCGTTTACGAGTTCCCACTGTGGGAACTCTCATTTATTTTATTTTTTGTATCTTTGCACCGTGTGACACAGATTAGAACCTTATTACCTACTTTAGAGACGCCTCGACAAAAACAGTAATGTACGGATCTCTACTTCCGAAAGCCAACGGAGGCGGAGACAGGAGAGTTTATGCCCATAGCAAGAGAGCTATACAGCGCATTCTCAGCTCAGTGTTCATGGTGACACGGTGACAGGGTGACACGAGTTTTTCAACTTTTCGCCTCGCACGCGGGTAGGCAGGAAAAATCAGGCCGAAAGTTCCTGCCTGCCCGCGCGAGAGTAAATCTTCAGAATTCCCTGTCACCTCTGTCACCCTGTCACCCAGAAGTCGGTTGTTTCCGAGACGGAAATCAAAGACTTACGATGCAAAAGTCAGTTACTTACGATATGAAAGTCAGGGATTTATGATGCAAAAGTCAGTAGCTTACGATGTATAAGTAGCTATTCATTAAAATATTTTGCCAAACATGATATTCGTCATAGTTTTGAATAGAATCTTGGCATCAAACCACCAGGATCTGTGTTCCAGGTAGTAGAGGTCAAGACTCAGTCTTCTCAACATCTTTGGCATCGTATCCGTATATCCGTTATACAGGGTGGCATAAGAAGTAGCACCCGGTCGGATCTGATACAGATAAGTATAGCGAGGATCATGCTTGATGATTTGGTCGATGTAGTATTTCCGTTCCGGGCGGGGACCGACTAATGACATATCGCCTTTTACGATGTTCCACAATTGAGGAAGTTCGTCCAAATGGTGAGCCCTAATGAATTTTCCTACACGTGTGAGTCGAGTGTCGCCTTCAATCTCTAGTAGATTTGGACCATCTTTTTCTGCATCAGCCTTCATCGATCTGAACTTATAGATGTTGAAAGGTTTCCCGTGCAAACCTATACGTTCTTGCTTGTAGATGATTGGTAATCCGTCTTCCCATTTGATAGCTAGGGAGATAATGACAAATAGGGGAGAAGATAGAACGAGACAAGGTACAGAAACAAGAATATCTGTAGAACGTTTTACGAAACGCTCCATTCTGTTGTTTCTATTCTTTATTTCTGTTTTGTTTTGTATGGTCATTTCTCTACTTTTTTCTTTAGTTTGATTTTTTGATTGATACCGATGTGTAACATCGTATAGAGGGCTATATCGATAAGTAAGATACCTGTTAAACCTACATTCATATTGCCAAGTATTACGTTGGTGCTAACGAAAGTTAGGGCTAGTAGGATGATAAAAAATAACGTATAGTGTTGGTTATATCCCATAGCCAATATCTTGTGATGTATATGGCTTTTGTCTGCATCAAAGATTGGTTTTCTGTTTCTGATGCGATGTAACACTACTCGTACGACATCAAAAGTAGGTATGATGAGCAGACTGTATGCTATCAGTACGCGTTTTGGAGACATTGGCATAATATTGGGATTTACGGCAATTGCTTTGACAAATAGGAATGCCAAGAAGAATCCCAACGTTAAGCTGCCCGAATCACCCATGAATATCTTGGTTCCTTTTTCTACTTTCCCCCACATATTATAATATAGGTATACTGTCAGTACGCCAACCAAACCTGCAATCATTACTTCATAAGCAATCAGGTTGTATGGTATGAAACAATAGAAGAAACCAAGCAGAGCAATGATGGAGAGACTTGTTGCCAAACCATCAATGCCGTCTATCAGATTGAGTGCATTATCTATGAATACAAATGTAAAGATTGTGAGAGGAATCCCAATACTCGAAGGTATCTCGTAAATACCAAACAAACCATAGAGGTCATTAATCTGGAGCCCACATATAGGCATGATGCTGGCAGCGAGAATTTGAGCGGCAAATTTCACTTTAGCATTAAGACCGATTAAATCGTCAATGATTCCTACAGAGTAGATAATCGACAGACTCAAGATAAAACCTACGCTCCACATACTGAGAGAGATTTTGTCTTGAATATTATTTGTAGCTATGATAAGCAATACAGCCACAGCTGAAATCATCATGCTTGGTATGAATGCAATGCCACCCAATCGTGGTATAGGTGCGCTATGCACTTTTCTTAGGGTTGGTATATCATACAACTTTTTCTTCTTGCAGAATTTCAGCACTGATGGAATGAAAAATGCACCACATGTCATGCTCAGTATGAATGCTCCTATGATTGGTAATATTTCAGTTAACATATTTATATCTTCATTTTATTATATAAACTGAAAAGGTACGTGAATATTGTATAAAACATAAAAATTGTTTGGCAGTTTCATATAAAAGGAGTATATTTGCAGAAAAATGAGACAATATGACGCAACTGAATAGAAAATTGCCTTTAGGCATACAGGATTTTGAAGAGATGCGTAGAGATCATTATATCTATGCTGATAAGACTGATATGGTTTGGAAACTGGCTAATGGTACTAAATACAATTACCTGAGCCGTCCACGCCGTTTCGGTAAGTCTCTTTTGTGCTCTACCCTTAAGTGTTATTTTGAGGGTAGAAAGGAACTCTTTGAAGGTCTCAAAATTATGGAACTTGAATCGGAGTGGGTAAAACGTCCTGTAATCTATTTCAGTATGAGTTTGGGTGGTTCTTCTGCACAGACGCTTACAGAATATTTGAACAATGTATTGTCTTCATACGAGAAGATATATGGCAGAAATCCGGATGAGCAGTCTTTAGGTAATCGCTTAAATGGTATTATTCAGAGAGCATACGAACAGGCGGGAGTACAGATAGCCATTATAGTAGATGAGTATGATGTTCCTTTGCAGCATACCTATGAAACCAATCATCATGATGCATGCCGTGAGATATATCGTAACTTCTTTACAGGGTTAAAAGACTATGGTTACTGCATCAAGTGCGTCTTTATTACAGGCATCACTAAGTTTACTCAGATAAGTTTGTTTAGTATGCTTAATACATTAACTAATGTCAGTTTTAGAAATGGGTATGCAACAATATGTGGTTTGACTAAAGATGAAATTCAGTTCTATTTTTCAGAACAGCTATCTGAATTGGCAGATAACTATGCTATCACGAAGAGTGCCCTTATGGATACAATGAGTTCTATCTATGATGGCTATCATTTCTCTCGTAGTCTCGTCGGTGTTTACAATCCTTTTAGTGTCTGTAATGCCTTGGCTAATCTGCGTCTAAATTCTTATTGGATAGCTTCTGGTTCCAACGAAATGTTGCTCAAGGTCTTGCGTAAATTCATCAACGAGATTCCTGAGCTGGACAATTGTTTGATTGATTCTGACTATTTGGAAATGAGTGATGTCAATATGAATGATCCAAAACTCTTCCTTTATCAGTCCGGTTATCTTACAATCAAAAAGGTAGTAGGTAGCAGCTATATGTTAGGTTATCCTAACCGAGAAGTCCGAAATGCGATGTTTGGTATGATTCTTCCGATAATGTTGCATAAGGAGTCTTCGCAAGTAAGCAATGCTATTCAAGAATTAAAGATATCGATGCTAGCTGCTAATATTGATAGGAGTATGCTTTGTCTTAAGCAGTTGGTTGCTGGCACTCCTTACAGTATCCAAAAGAAGGAAAACTTTGTTTTTGAGGAGCATTTCCGTTTTATTCTGAAAAATATTTTCTATCTCTGTGGCTTTAAGGTCTCAGAGGAACAGCAGATGTCTGCAGGTAGAATAGATTTGGTGGTTGAAACTTCAGAAAATATCTACATTTTAGAGCTTAAGATGTCTGATAATGGTGGTGTAGTTTCTGCCTCACATCAAATCTCTTCTCGTCATTATGCTGATGCCTATGCTGCATCTTCTAAACCCGTTATCTCTTTAGCCCTCGAGTTTGACAGGCAAAGTAGAGGGCTGATGGATTGGAAGATGCTTTAAAGGAGTATAGTGAAGTAAAATTCTTATAGGTAGAAATAATGAATTATTTTTGAGCTAATTTTCTGGTAAGAATGTGTATCCTGAGACAGATTGAAGTCAGATATTGGCTATATTTGATAGATTTATCAGACTTCATTCTGTCTCAGGCCACACTTACAACTGCAAAGGTAAGCTAATATTATCAATTATCATTTACATTGGCGATTAATTATTTGTCATGAGGGTTTCATTCTGATGAATAATCTTTGTATATTTAGCTATTACTCTTTGGACATCAAATAGGTTTTCGGCTTTTTTACGGCTCTCATCCGAAAAGTCCTGTTTCTCTTGTGGAGAGAGGTGTAGGTATCTTAACATAGCTTCCGCTAATGCGTCAGCATTGCGGGCAGGTACAAGAAAGCCATTTTTGCCTTCAACCACAGCTTCACGACAGCCTGGTATATCAGATGTAATAATAGGCTTGCCTGATGCGCACGCTTCCATTAGGGCACGATTCATACCTTCGCTATATGACGGCACAGTAATAACAATGCCTTTTCGTTGAAATACCTTGTCCATATCGTGTGTGAAACCGATATATTTTACTATTCCATCTTCTTCGTCTTTACGAAGGCGCTCTTCAGGTACGCTTTTCGGATATTTGGGGTCAAGAGAGCCTAATAACTCAAAGTTCACATTAGGATATAAAACTTTTACCTTGCGGGCTGCTTTCGTAAACTCATCATAACCCTTATCCCACAAAATTCTGCCGATAAACAAAAATGTTGTATCATTAGAGGCATTGTTATATTTCTTATAGTTGTCTATGTTGATGCCTTCACCGCCTTCTAAAAAAACTATTTTTTTAGGGGCACATAAATGCTTTTGTTCAATTAGCCGGCGATTATAGTCATTAAGCACTATTATATGTTCTGCAAATGAAAGTCCAAATTGATAGAATGCTCTTGCTGCACGTAGTATGATACTGTCATTTATGAAAATATATCCTAACCCAGCCATCATAGCAGTAGAGCGGCATCCTGCTAGTCTTGCGGCAATTGATCCATATATGTTTGGCTTGATGGTATATGTAAAAATGTAATCTGGTTGTTCTTTGCGGAAAATATGAAGCATCGTACGAAAATATTTCATGTCCTTTATTGGGTTCAGAGATGTGCGCTCCATTTTGATTGGAATGTAATGCACACCATCGGGAATGGTAGTTCTCATTTGTTTGTCTTCTTTTTCTGGAGCGACAAGTACAACTTCATGTCCTTTGTTTTTGAGATATTTTATAACTTCGCCTCGAAAATTTACCAATCCCCATAAGGTATTATCGCAAAATATAATTTTCATAATTTAATCTTCTTTAAAATAGATTTGTTATTTATTTTTCTTTTGTTTTAGCAACTGATTGTAGAAATTTACATATTGAGCTGCCATGTTCTTGATGTCAAATTTACTAGCCTGTTTTTGGCATCTTATTCCAATGTCTTTGAGCATTTTCTTATCGTTATAAAACTGCAATATTTTTACTGCAAGCTCATGCTCGTCGTTTGGAGAAAATAAAAGTTGTTTGTTACCAACAACTTCGGCAAGTCCAGGAACATTTGATGCAATGACTGGTTTGGCGTATGCCATACCTTCCGCTGCAGCCAAGCCAAAACCTTCCCAGTGTGATGCCATTACGCCTAAGTCTGCTATACTCCATAGTTGTGCAATATCTTCTCGCATACCTAAAAAATGAGTTCGTTCAGATACACCTTCTTTCTCAACTAATTGGCGACAGACTTCTTCACGTTTCCCATATCCGGCAAATAGTACATGAATGTTGTCTGGTAGCAATTTCAGGGCGCGAATTAAGCAGTCTTGATTCTTTTGCGTAGAGAAACGTGCAACTTGTAATAATACGAAGTTGGTATCTGACAATCCGCTAACAATGTCTTTGCGCTGAATATTCAAGTTTTTTTGACTGCTTATAGATGGTAATCGAACGCCATTTTCAATGACCTTGATAGTGACTTTATGGGGTGTACGTTTGCGCATAAAATCGGCTGTTGCTTCCGAAATACAGATAATACCATCATACAAGCCATATATACATTTGTCAATTTGTGTAGTGAGCCAATACTTTGCACGTGTATTTGATGTATTGTGCTCTGTAGTTACTAGTATTCCTTTTTTGATGCCACAATGAGCTAGTGCAGCCCAGTATTGTGATGGAAACAAATGGGAGTGTACAACATCTGCATCTTTTATTAGTTGGTGGAGTTTGGCTATGAGGCAAATATTATACGCTTCATGTTTATGGTTGAGGGCAATCACTTCAATCCCACTTTGCTTCAGCTGCTTTTCAAAATAGCTGTTTGACGAATATAGTAGGATAACTTTTACGTCATGCCTCATTTGTTTGATTTCCGGCAAAGTTTCTACTAATAGTCTCTCCGCTCCTCCTATTTCAAGAGCGTTTATTATATGAATAATATTCATTTCTCGTTTTCTAATTATTTGATGATTTTTAAGTCCATTATATGAATAATATATCCGAAAGGTTTGATGATTTTTGACCATCGAGGTATTTTGAACAAATTGTCATATACTTCTTCTGACTTATGACAGGCATGAAAACGCCAAAAGTTGAGCCATGAACGCAACTTGATCTTAAAGGGTACAGAACTATTTGCAAGTTCAGAATAACACAAGCAAGTTCCTTTCCAACTATTCATTCTAATCTTGGTGATTTTTGCGGAGAGGCCATCAGTCAAGTATTCACACAAGTATACATTTTTATTAAAATAATGTGTCTTGTATTTTCTAGCTATACGATTAAACAGTAATGCTTCTGGGCAAAATCGCTCATCATCAAATTCAGGAAATGGATATTTCTTAATAACGGTTGTACGTATAGCTTCTGCTGCATCGCCTTTAATATGATATTTATATCTAAAATCAAGAGCAGAACAATCGATTTCTTTGAAATTTAAATTGCCTCCAACTCGTTCTCCATTTTTATAAAATCTCATGCCACAGAGTACAGCAATATCTTTGTTGTCACTAATTTTTTTTGATTCTTTTATGATATTTTCTATACTGTGTTCTGGTAATTGGTCATCGCTGTCAACAATGAAGAACCATTCACCCAAAGCTTTTTGTGCCCCAAAGTTTATAGCAACATGTTTGCCATGATTTTGAGTTTTAAAATAGTGAATGGGAAACAAATCAGAATTAAATCTATGGCATAGTTCCTCTGTATTGTCCGTAGAGCCATCATCAACAATAATCCATTCAAAATCTTGACAAGTCTGCTTTCGCAGGCTTTCATACAGCGCACCTAAGGTATAGGCGCGATTATATGTTGGTGTAAATATTGATATTTTCATACAAATTTTCTTAATAAAACTTTTATTGCCAATATAGAAGTTCGTCCATATAATTTATAGCCTTTTGCAAGTACATGAAAGAATCTTCGTATACGGCATTCTTTTTCAAAACGGAAATAGTCGGAAAATATTTTCTTGTTGTCATCAGAAATATACGTTTCATACTTTTGATACAAACTTTTTAATGCCTGATAGTGTTTGTGAGACATAACTGTTTTGTCCCTATCAAAGAATGAATTGTATCTGTCTGACAGTTTCTTAGCAGTAGGTCCAGTGACTGTAGATTGGTGTCTGCGATATAGCATCAGCCTCTTGTTGAGATAAGATAATTCTCCTAGGGCAGCAGCACAAACTGTCAATACATGATCATGCATTGCTACTATGTCTGGTGCATTTTTACAAATGTCTCGCAGAGCTGCGTTAAACATTAGAGCACAACCCTGTATGCCACAGTTTAGGAACAATACATCTTTTAGTTTTTGGGGAAAGCAAAGAGTAGCATAGCCGCTAATATCTGATGTTTCCGGTATATATACATAAGAATTAGAATATACAGCCTGTGGTATTGTATTATCTTTTGCTTCAATGAATCTAAGCATCAGTTCTAGTTTGTTCTCTAGCCAGATGTCATCTTGGTCGCAGAAAATACAGAATGGAGCTTTTGAAAATTTTAGAAGGTGCATGAAATTGAGCCCACTTTCATGAAATCTTATCCCATCCATTATGATACAGATACGGCTGTCAGTTGTAGCTATGCTTTGTATAATTTTCATAGTCTCATCTGTTGAACCATCGTCATGAATATATAATTTCCAGTTTGCAAAAGTTTGATTTTGCAGGGACTGAATCTGTGGTATAATATATGATGCTCCATTGTATGTAGCCATCAATATGTCTATTTTATTCATTTGTTTTTAATTTTGTAAGTTATTGTATTGATATTTTTTGAACCAAGTAAAAATGGCAATAAAGCAAAAAACATGTATTGTAATGTAATTGACATGTTTGTAAAAATTAATTCGGCAAAAAAACCTAATAATATGTATGTCAAGAATATTGCATATAAAATGAGTTCATACTTACCACCAGTTTTACATTTTTTATATAAATATCCATAAAACAGTCCATATATAATTGAGCCAATCAAGACTCCTATAATACCAAAATCTGTATAAAATGGATATAAACACGTATATGTGTTAGTCGTGTCTGGAATACTAACAAATTCTAGGATGGTGTCCGAAGGTGCACTGGTAAGTCCTATCACATGTCCTATCGCATAGAATATTCTAAACGTATATTCTCCAAAAAAAATAGAAGAACATGGGAGTGCATAATAGTCAAATGCCACCATACTGCTTGATAAATATAGGGCTAGGAAATTAGTCGTTTCTGTATCGTCTAAATCGTGACGCAAATTCTGAATAAGAAAACTAAAACCTATGAATACAATCATTCCATATGCCATATGTCGCAACTTTATATATTTTTTGACAAAGCATAAATAGAGGGAAGAAAATAATATGCTAAGAACAGCTATTTTTGCCATAGTGACCATTGCAATCAAAATATTGAGAAGGATAATGACAACTTTTATTGTTTTACTTTTGAAGTAAAGAAGACCGAAAAATATCATTACGTATGCCAATGTTATTGTATATGTCAATATTCCGAGCTTGGGCATTTCTATATCTTCACTCTGTCCAGTGTTCATTACTCTCATATATCTAAATAAATTTTCTGGTTCTTCTGTAAATGCTTGATGTACAATGATGCCACAATAAATAGGAACACAAATACAAACGATGATTGTATATATGTTAAGTACTGTCATATTAGGCTTCCTTAAACAAGAAATCATGGATGCATTAGTCGTAAAAAAGTCGCCAATTATTGATGAAATAAAGAAACCTATTAACCAAATTGATAATACAAATGGAAAATTCCCTTTTATAGGGTAGAAGGTATTTGGCAAAAAATAGTATATAAGTATCGCAATTGCCCAAACCCCAGGTGCAGCTACATATGGAGAAAACATATCTTTGGATGTATACCATCCAATACATGTCATCAAAATCGCTAAAATTAATACTGCTATTAACATAATTTAAAAAACTTTTTATAGTTATATATCATTAAGATAGCCACGGCAACTTCTGTTGTTGTTACAACAATACTAGCGCCAACGGCTTGAAGGGAAGGTATGAAAATTAACATCATGCAAATTGATGCAATCGCTGCTATGAAATATACATCACGAAAACGATGGCTAGTGTGCTCGTTCCCTAGAGCTATTAGCCCCATTTGCCCATAAACACCTCCAACTCCAATAGCAAATGGAGTAAGTGCGAAAATTTTCAAATAGATATCAAGACCGGAGTAGTCTTCACCAAGTACTGATGGTAGCCAAATACTACTAGTCCAGATTGCTACTCCAACAATTGCCATGACCATTAATACAAGTATGCGTACTTGTCCAAATAAGCGGCGTGCCTCACTGCAATTCTTTGCAGATACAGAACTGATCTTTGGAAAGAATACCTGGTTGAGTGGGGTGTAAACAAGAAAGCACACTGCTCGCATGATACGCTCTGCCGAAGAGTATTTGCCAATGATATCAGTTGTACAATAGAAGCCGAGTACAACAACGATTAGTTGTGTATATATGCTTGTTGAAGCCGATGAGAGAAATAGCGGAAAACTAGTATGTAGCTCACTTTGTATCCCAGTCCATATTGGTGGCACCCAATTTATAAGTCGTTTGTATATTATATATACATTAGAAATAATTGCAGTAAACAGAAATACTGCAGCTTGAAGAAATGCTGCTAGTACATAGTCATTAGGACTCTTCACGAAAATAAATATGAGTGGCAGAAGGGTAACCTTAGATATTGTGTTTATAATAGAAAATAAACGTATTTTACCTATTCCTTGAAAAAACCACATAAATGTAAATACCGAGCCTAGTAGCATTGGAAATGTAGCGATGATTGCTCTAGAGTAGAATTGAAAAGTGGGTACAGCGACAAGCAAAGTACCAAGTATAACTGCTGAAACAGTTAACAATACTGATTTGGCTGCAATTACATTCCAAAAAACACGACTCCGTTCAACATAGTCATCTTTTACCATTGCTATATGTTTGGTTGCACTGAGATTAAATCCAAAATCAACAATGATAATCAGGTATTGTATAACAGACAGAGCAAATCCAACATAACCATAACCTGTGGCACCGAGTTTTATCATGAGATATGGCATCACAAAAATAGGAAGTAGCTGGTTGATACCTTGTAACATCATAAGATATAAGGTATCAACCAGTTCCTTGCGGTTTGTTGAAATTTGTTGTTTAATTTTTATTGGTTGCATGTCCCATTTTTTGATTGTATATATCTTTGACCATAAAGAACGAAAAACTACAGAAAAAGGCTAAAAACGACATTAGAGCCATTGTCATCATTCGTTTCGGTCCAGATGGCTTAGATGGTATAGCTGCAGGTTGTATCGTAACGAATATTGGAGTTCGTTCTTGTAGTTTTGCCTGAGCAAGTTGCATCTGTTGTACTGATTGTTGATACATGTTGTATGCCATTTGCATCTCATTCTCTAATCGGTCTCTAACCTGTGTAAAAGACATGAGACCAATGTCTTCATTGGCATCGCAATAAGCTGAGTACTTTTGTTGTGCTTTAATATATTGAGCTTTTGACTCTGCAACGATCTTTCTTGTGTACTCTACGTCTTTACGAGATTTGTTTGTACGATACTGTGTGATGTATATTTGCAATCTTTTGCGGATCAAATCTGCAATTTGTGCAGAAACATCTGCATCAAGAGTTGTTACGCTTACAGAAATCATATCTGTTTTCTTATCCACACTGCAAAAAAACGAGCCAAATAGAGCATCAACAATAGTCTGTTGCTGTCTGGATATATGTGTAGGATTTATATTTGGGTTTATAATTTCCTTCTTTGAATAGAATAATTTGCCCCACCATGGTTTAATCTGACAATTTTCAAAATACTCAAAGATGCTTATCTTCTTATGAAGGCGAGATACGGTTATTTCTTGTTTGAGCAATTCGGTAAGGAATATAGTAGAGCCTAATACTTTTGGATAAAATTCAGGGTAGATAGCATCTTCTGTTGAACCTGTATTCATTTTTATTCCAGCAATTGCTGCTATTGACCCAAGATTTCCTGATACCGAATTTGCTGATGATTCAGGCAAGAGTATTGTATCTGATTTCCACGTTCTTGGCAGACTGAAAATGTATATGCCAGTCAGTATCATCACACTAAAGGTAAATATTAGGATCGCTAAAAGTTTCTTTTTTAGTAAAGAAACCAGATGAACGAGATTAGCGGATGCTTGATCTGCTGTTTTATAACTATATTCTGTATTTTCACTCATTTTTCTATCTACTTTTATTTTTCTATGCAAAAGTACAACGATTACCCAGATTCTCCGAGTTTTTGGCAAAAAACTATTTTAGAATCTCGGCTTGCCTTTCTTTAAGATTTCTACATTAACTCTATAGCCATATTCGGATGGTTCATCAAGTTCATTAGACTCGTATTCGCGCTGGAGAAATTCTATTGCTTGTGCAATAGCTTCTTTTCTTGTATCACCATGCGTACTGCAAGAGCTTGATGGCCTGTCGTTGCCCATCATCATCATTTCTAATCTAGCATTTATTAATGTATTTAAGTCCATTTTCTTTATTTTTATGTTATTTCTTGTAAAATTACAACTTTTCTTCGAATCTTTGAAATGAGGACATTTGGTAAGAGTTTCAGTGCCGTCATACTTCACTTACTTACTCATATTAGCAATCGTAGCAATCATGGCGGCGATACTGCTCATGCTGCTTCCCATACTCATCATTTCGGCGGTACTCATCTTGCGCTTCAGCTTAGTTGGGATGACAATCTCGCTGCCTGGTTGCACTTTGGCACCATGCGAGAGCTTGGCTACCTTACCATTCATGTAGATGATGTATGCCTTGCTCTTTAATGCATCTGAGGCAAAACCACCTGCCTGGTCGATGTAGTAGCTTGGCTTCTTGCCCTTTTCGTAGGCTACCGTATTGGCAAGCATTACGGCACCATTGATCTTTACCGTACCATTGTACTGAGGAATGACCAGACGGTCACCCTCGCGCAAGATGATGTCGGCATCACTGCCTGGATTCGCCAATGCCTCAGGAAGGTCGATACCTACAGGGTATTCGCTAGGTACATTGAACTTCTCTATGTTGGTACGCTCTACATCCTTAGAGGTCTGCGAGATGGCACTGGCATTGTTGCTGCTGGCGGCAAGCTGCAGAAGGTTCTTCTGCATCTCTTCGCGCTGCATCTTCAATACTGCCTCCATGCGCTGCTTCTCTTGTTCGTTGGCTTTGCGGATGATGCGGGCTCCCTTGAGATATGCCTGGTCGGTAGCTCCACCTGCCTTCTTGAAGAGTTCACTCAGGCGGGCGTTGCGACGGTCTAATGTATAGAGACCGGCAAACATCACTTCACCGGTAATCGATACGTTCTGCTGCTCTACATAAGCCGGACTCTGACGGATCATTACTTCATCAAATGGCATCAGCTTGAAACCTGGGGTGCCGTCGATAACGAAGCCGTCTTTAAGAGATAGGGTGTAGGTCTTGGCGATAACACTGTCTGGACGTAAAGCCTTGGCATCCATTACTCTACGGCTTACCATTACATTAACGGTTGAAGCTTTGTCGGTCAAGCCGCCTGCTTGAAGGACGAAGTCTTCGAGGGTCTCATTGTCGGCATATTGATAGACGCCTGGATACTGCACTTCGCCACGGATGGTGAGGGTGCGCTCTACAATCTTTTCCTGTCGGGTAGGGATGAAGAGAACATCGTTTTCCTTCAATGGAATATCTGGAGTCTTGCCGTTCATGATGCCGGCGATGTCTACACTTACTACTTCGAGTGAGCGGTCTGGCTTCATGCGGTGCATTACGGCACGGTTAGTGAATGCCTCCTCAGTCAATCCTTCGGCATGCTCTACCAGGGTGCGTACGCTGTTGATCTGCTCGCCCAGATTGTACATGCCCGGACGGAATACGGCTCCTTTCACCTCTACGGTGTTGGCGTAGCGTGGCAGGATGCTGTCTACACTGATTGAGTCGCCGTCATCGATACGGAAACTGGAGAAGTCGAACTCTTCTATATTATATACGGCACGTTCTCTGCCGGTCTTGCGGTTCAGTCTTACTGATTTCTTGTAAGCATCGCCTGTAAAACCGCCGGAATACTTCAGAAGGGAATTGACACTCTCGTTCTTCTTCATTTCGTAAATCATCGGGCGCTTTACCTTTCCGGCGATGGTTACGAGACAATCGTATGGACCTACTACGATAACATCGTTGTCGGCAAGGCGGACATTACCCGTCAGCTTGCCGTTCAGAATATAGTCGTAGATATCAACAACCGTTACCAGTTTGTTGTGTCTGTATACCTTGATGTTTCGCAATGTACCCAGATCGTTGGTTCCACCAGCCATGTAGAGTGCATGGAATACGGTAGCGAAGGCTGAGAGGGTATAGGTGCCCGGAATCTTAACCTCGCCCATTACGTTTACCATGATGGTCTTGGTCTGTCCTACAGTGAGTTTGATGCGGCTTGAACGGTATCTGCTGCCCACAGTATTGCGCAGGCGGGCATTAGCCTGAGCTACGGTTAAGCCTGAAACGCTGACCGGTCCATAACCCTCGATGGTTACTTCACCATCTGGCGAAACGGTGCTCTCGATGGTTTTCTGAGAGGCGCCATAGATATCTATGATGACGGCATCGCCAGGCCCCAGACGATAGTTCTGTGGGGTAGCGATGTTCATATTTGGCTCGAAACTGAGGTCTTTGTTATTGAAGATATCACGGCCGAAAACCTTACTGCGCTTCTGGTTGAGCTCAGCCTGCAGCTGTTTTACCATGGTAGCTGTATCGGGTACCATGGCGTTCATTTCCTTGTTGAAATCTTCATAATCTGGGTTGGTTTCATCATAAGATGAGTTGTAGCTGTCGTTCTGCTTGCTCTGGATGCGATAATTGCTATAGGTTGAAGCCTGCTTCTCTTTGTCCTTGTCCTGGTAATCTTCTCTTTGCTTACCATTGTTGGTCCGCATTCTCTTGTTGCCTGCATTTCCTGCAGCGGTTGTGCTGTAGAGCTCGTTCTGCTGCGACATCTTCTGATACTTATTGCGTACACGTCGAATCTGGGAGATGTCTACGCCCTTCTGCATCAGTTTGGTAACAATCTGCGAATTGGCTGTGCCACGCTCATGTTCTTTCACCACAAAGCTCATGACCTGATCATCGGTCATGTGAGAACTCTGTGCGAAAAGTGGTCCTGAAGACAGGACGAGCGCCAGTACAAGTATGATATGTTTCTTCATTATTGTTCTATTATCTTAGTTATATTTATGTAATAACTCGAAAAAAGTGATTTTGTTGCTATAGAAGGCTGAAAAGATGTTAATAAAAACAAGAAACCCAGGGTTCAACCCTGGGTTACTGATGTTCTGAGCGAGATACGGGAGTCGAACCCGCCTCACAGGCTTGGGAAGCCCGTGCACTACCGATGTGCTAATCTCGCGAAGGAAAATACTAACTCCTTTCACAAGAAAGAGCCACGAGCGGGACTCGAACCCGCGACCCACGCATTACGAATGCGTTGCTCTACCAACTGAGCCATCATGGCTTTTTGCCCGAAAGCAGATGCAAAGGTAATGAATATTTTTTGAAATAAGAAATTATTGCCTAAACTTTTCTTGTGGTTAACTCTTATTAACTAAAGTTAGTTGGTTGCTATACCGGGTTCATAATAAAAGAGGGACTATCGCCAGTGGATAGTCCCTCTTCAGATTATAGTTTCTTGAATGTCAATTCTTCTTTTTTCGAATTTTTGCCTACCGAGATGGTATCGCCTGGCTTCATTGTGCCATCGAGTAACATCTCGCAAACGGAATCTTCGATGTAGGTCTGGATGGCGCGGCGGAGTGGGCGGGCACCAAACTGTACATCGTATCCCTTCTTGGCTACCATCTCCTTTGCCTTTTCGGTAATCTGGAAATGGAATCCCAAGTCTTCTATTCTCTTGACCAGTCCTTCCAGGTCGAGGTCGATGATGCGCTTGATGGCATTGAGATCCAGCTGGTCGAAGGTGATGATGTCATCGAGACGGTTCAGGAACTCTGGAGCAAACTGCTTACTCAGACTCTTCTGGACGATACTGCGGGCATACTCCTTGTCTTTCTCATCCATCGCCAATCCGCCTTTTATACCTGCAGAAGTAAAGCCGACGCCTCTGCCGAAATCTTTCAGCTGGCGGGTTCCTGCATTAGAGGTCATGATGATGATGGTGTTGCGGAAGTCGATAAGTCGGCCGTTGCCATCGGTAAGTCTGCCTTCGTCGAGTACCTGTAAGAGCAGGTTGAATACCTTGCTGTTGGCTTTCTCTATTTCGTCGAGCAATACGATGCTGTATGGTTTGCGGCGTACCTTTTCGGTCAGCTGTCCACCTTCGTTATAGCCTACGTATCCTGGAGGCGCACCTACCAGACGTGAGGCGTTGAAACTCTCGGAGAATTCGCTCATGTCTATTCTTATGAGTGAATCTTTCGACCCAAACATTTCCTCGGCAAGTTTCTGGGCAAGATAGGTCTTACCTACACCTGTAGGACCCAGGAACATGAATACGCCAATAGGATGGTTAGGGTCGCGCAAGCCTACATGGTTCCTCAGAATGGTCTTTACCATCTTGTTGATGGCATTATCCTGAGCAATCACCTTGTGCTTCAGGTTGTGTTCCAGCTCTTTCAGACGTTTGCTTTCACCCTCTGCCATGCGTTGGGCCGGTACGCCGGTCATCATGCTGATAACGTTGGCAATGTCTTCGGCTGTCACCTCAACATATTCGCCAATCTCTCCCTGCTGCCATTGCGCCTTCATGTCCTCAATCTCTTTCTCGATCTTGGTCTGGGCATCTCTGCATGAGGCTGCCATCTCGAAGTTCTGGTTTGCTACAGCCTGCTGCTTCTTGCTGATTATCTTTTTCAGTTCTTTTTCCAGCTTGATATATGGAGCTGGAACACTTGCATTATTAATATGTACGCGCGAGCCGACTTCATCTATCACGTCGATAGCCTTGTCTGGGAAGTGGCGGTCGGTGATATAGCGCTCTGTCAGTTTGACACATGTCTCGAGAGCCTCGTCTGTATATCTCACACAGTGATGCTTCTCGTAATGTTCCTTGATGTTGTGCAGTATCAGCAGGGTCTCTTCGCGTGTAGTCGGTTCAACGATAACCTTCTGGAAACGGCGCTCCAAGGCTCCGTCCTTCTCAATGCTCTTGCGATACTCATCGAGCGTGGTGGCACCGATACACTGGATGATACCTCTTGCCAGGGCTGGTTTCAGAATATTGGCGGCATCCATGCTTCCTTCGCCGGAACCGGCGCCTATCATGGTGTGAATCTCATCTATGAAGATGATGATCTCCGGATGGTCCTCCAGTTCCTTGATGACATTCTTGATGCGCTCTTCAAACTGTCCGCGGAATTTGGTTCCTGCAACGATGGCAGTGAGGTCGAGACTAACCAGACGCTTGTTGAAGAACATAGGTGATGTTTCCTGATTGTTGATGAGCTGTGCCAGTCCTTCTACGATGGCACTCTTTCCTACGCCCGGTTCACCTATTAATACTGGATTGTTCTTCTTTCTGCGACCCAGAATCTCAAGCACGCGCTGAATCTCCTTCTCTCTGCCAACGACAGGGTCCAGCTTTCCTTCGGCTGCAGCCTTGGTCAGGTCGAAACTGAATTTGTCGATGGTAGGGGTGCTGCTCTTTTTGCGTGGAGTTCCATTTGAACGGGTAGACAGTCTCATCGGGTTCTGGTCCTTTTCCATGTCGAATGGCTCTTCGTCAGTTTCCATCATGTCGTTCTGCTCGTTGTAGTCATCTTCTGCTTCTATTCCACCTGCCATCTCCAGATTCTCTGCTTCCTCCTGCCTGTCAGCATCAGGGGTTTCTGAATCTGGTGTTTGTGGTTCCATTTTGAAATCCTTCGACTCTTCTGTCTTCTGCTCATCATCCTTGTCAGTAGGATAGAGCATTTCGATGGCACGGTCGTAGCTTAAGCCCAGTTGACTCAGCCAGTTGGCTACAGGGTTCTTGTCATTTCTCAAGATGGCAAGCAGCAGATGTCTTGGCTCTACAATCTTGGAGTGCTCGTAGTTGTTTGCCTCGCGGATAGAGTCTCTGATAATGCTGTCTGTTATCTGGCTGAATGGGATGTGGCTGTTCTCCTTCACGTTATCGGCAGGAGTTTCTTCCACACGCTTTTCCAGTTTGCTGTTAAGGACTCCGCTGAAAGCCATCGGACTGATGTCTGCGCCCTTCAGGAGCTTGTTGACATCGCTGTCGTTCTGGCTGATCAGACTCAGCATCAGATGCTCCACGCTGATTTCTCTTCCCAAGGTGCGTGCTGCTTCTTTGCTACTTCTGTTCAGTATGTCCTGTATATGTGAGAACGGATTTATCATATTTGCTTATATTTTTAAAAAATCTCAGTGCAAAAGTACACATTATTTTCAATAATAGCAAATGATATGCCAACTTTTTTGCATTGTTAAAATACAAATAATGCTAAAATAATGCGATTTTTCGCCTCTAAAGCGTTTTAGTATCATTTTTTTTTGTATCTTTGTCGGGAATTTCAAAAGGGTAAAACGGCTTAGAACGCAAGGAAATGCCCTTAAACGCGATTTCTGGATGGAAAACAGGCGTTTTGAAAGTAACGAATAAACAATAATACATTAATATAAGAAATGGACGAAAATCAGACAATGGATCATGATAGAATCATGAAGATCAACATTGAGGAGGAGATGAAGTCGAGCTACATCGATTATTCGATGTCAGTTATCGTGGCTCGTGCCCTCCCTGATGTACGCGATGGTTTCAAGCCTGTGCACCGCCGTATTCTTTACGGTATGCTCGGCATTGGAAACACCAGTGACAAACCTTATAAGAAATGTGCGCGTGTTGTTGGTGAGGTGCTCGGTAAGTATCACCCTCATGGTGACTTTTCTGTTTACGGCGCTCTGGTGCGTATGGGACAGGAGTGGAACATGCGTTATACCTTGATTGACGGACAGGGTAACTTCGGTTCTGTTGACGGTGACTCTCCTGCTGCCATGCGTTATACAGAGTGCCGCCTCTCCAAGATGGGTGAGCATATCATGGATGACCTTGACAAGGAAACGGTTGATATGACCAACAACTTCGATGATACCTTGCAGGAGCCTACCGTGATGCCTACCAAGATTCCTAATCTTCTGGTAAATGGTGGTAATGGTATTGCCGTAGGTATGGCTACCAATATGCCTACCCACAACCTGGGTGAGGTAATTGACGGTTGCTGTGCATACATCGATAATCCTGACATTGATACAGATGGATTGATGCAGTATATCCCTGCTCCTGACTTCCCAACCGGTGCTACCATCTATGGTATACAGGGTGTGAAGGATGCATACGAAACGGGTCGAGGCAGAATCGTGGTTCGTGCCACTGCCGAGATTGAAAGTGGTGAAAACCATGACAAGATTGTTATCACCGAGATTCCTTATGGTGTTAACAAGGAGCAGCTCGTGATGGCTATTGCTGACCTTGCCAAGGAAGGCAGAGTAGATGGCATCGCTAACGTAAACGATGAGTCTGGGCGTCAGGGTATGCGTATCGTTGTTGATGTGAAGCGTGATGCCAATGCTAATGTTCTTTTGAACAAACTCTTTAAGCTGACAGCTCTTCAGAGTTCATTCTCAGTGAATTGCATCGCTCTTGTTAATGGCCGTCCACGCCTTTTGAGCTTGAAGGAGTGTGTGAAGTATTTCGTAGAGCATCGTCATGATGTTACGATCCGCCGCACCCAGTTCGAACTGAAGAAGGCTCAGGAGCGTGCTCATATTCTCGAGGGCTTGATCATTGCCTGCGACAACATCGACGAGGTGGTACATATTATCAGAGCCAGCAAGACTCCTTCTGATGCTCAGCGCAACTTGGAGAAGCGCTTCGAACTCGATGAACTTCAGAGTAAGGCCATCGTGGATATGCGCCTCAGCCAGTTGACAGGCCTGCGTCTGGAGCAGTTGCATAATGAATTCAACGAGTTGATGAAGACCATCGACTACTTGAACCAGATTCTGAACGATCCTGAGCTCTGCAAGAAGGTAATGAAGGATGAACTCAACGAGGTGAAGGAGAAGTATGGTGACGCACGTCGTACCATGATTAAGCCAGATGACCATGAGTTCAATCCAGAAGACTTCTATCCAAACGACCCAGTGGTTATCACCGTGAGTCATCTCGGATATATCAAGCGCACTCCATTGTCAGAGTTCCGTGAGCAGGCTCGTGGTGGAGTAGGTTCTAAGGGAGCCCGTACCCGTGATAAGGACTTCACCGAGTATATCTATCCTGCTACCATGCACCAGACCATGCTGTTCTTCACCAAGAAGGGCCGCTGCTACTGGTTGAAGTGTTACGAGATTCCTGAGGGCGACCGCAACTCCAAGGGCCGTGCCATCCAGAATCTCCTCAACATCGAGAGCGATGACCAGGTGAATGCATTCCTCCGCTTGAAGGGATTGAATGATGCAGAGTTCATCAACAACCATTACGTAGTCTTCGCTACCAAGAATGGTACGGTGAAGAAGACCTGTCTGGAGGCATATTCCCGTCCACGTGCCAACGGTGTGATTGCTATCAACATCGTAGAGGGCGATGAGGTGGTAGATGTTCGTCTGACAAATGGTCATAACGAGCTGATTATTGCCAACCGCAATGGTCGTGCTGTCCGTTTCGACGAGAACGAGATTCGTACAATGGGCCGTACATCTACCGGTGTTCGTGGTATGCGCCTCGATGAGGGTGATGATGCTGTAGTAGGTATGATTGTTGTCAACGATCCTGAGAAGGAAACCGTGATGGTAGTGAGCGAGCAGGGTTATGGTAAGCGTTCTGATGTACTCGATTACCGCGTTACCAAGCGTGGCGGTAAGGGTGTGAAGACCCTGAATATTACCGATAAGACCGGTCGACTGGTAGCTATCAAGAACGTAACCGATGATAACGACCTCATGATTATCAACCAGAGTGGTATCGTGATTCGTCTTGCTGTAGCTGATTGCCGTGTCATGGGCCGTGCTACCCAGGGTGTGCGCCTCATCAATCTTGCCAAGAAGAATGATGTCATTGCCAGCGTATGCAAGGTGATGAGTTCTGAGCTCGAGGCTTCTGTAGAAGAGGAGAGCCGTTCTGCCTGGGCTAAGAAGAGCGAGGAGATAGAGAATGATACCGTAGGTGCCAAGACTGCTGAAGAGGCTGCTGAGGCTGAGGCTCATCTCGCTGACGAAGCATCTGAAGCTGAGGATACCGATTCGGGCAACGTAGATTTCGAATAAAAGAAAAGACGCGTAAAAAATAAATAACAACAACTTTTAAACTCATTAAGAAAAATGAAAAAGTTTTTAGTAGCTGCAATGATGGTACTAGGTGCCACATCAGCATTCGCAGGCGACAGTGACGCTCTCAAGGCTGTCATGAAGGCTAAGTCTTATGCCGAGGCTGAGGCTTTGGTTAAGCAGAATTTGGGTCAGATGGCTAACGATGCAGAGAAGGCCAAGGCTTACAACAAGCTCGTTGATCTCGCTATGAAGCAGTTCAACGACCAGCAGAGCATCCAGCAGACCAATCAGATCATGAAGAAGAACGACCCGGTTGACGAGGCTGCTATGTCTGAGGGCGCATACAATGCATTGATCAATGCTATTGAGTGCTACAAGTACGACCAGCTTCCTAACGCTAAGGGTAAGGTTGCTCCTAAGTTTAACAACAACGCTAGCCGTGTATGGGGTGCTCGTGTTCAGCTCGTTAATGCGGGTCAGACTGCAGCTCAGAATAATAAGGCTGATGAGGTATTGAAGTATTGGGGTGCATTCCTCGATACAGACAATGAGCCTCTCTTCGCTTCTGTAGACCAGAAGCAGAAGGATAGCGAGAAGGACTATATCGGTCAGGTAGCTCTCTTTGCAGCCCGTTATGCATACCAGGCTAAGGATGCTGCCCGTTGCGAGAAGTATTGCGACATCGCCATGAAGAGTGAGAAGGAGGCTAAGGATGCCCTCAACCTCAAGCTCTATGTAATGAAGGACGGCTTGAAGACTCACGAGGATTCTCTCGCCTACGTTAACAAACTCAAGGGTATCTTTGCTCAGGACGAGACCAATGAGGTTGTTCTCGATGGTTTGAACTCTATGTACTCTTCATTGAAGATGGAGAAGGAGCAGACTGAACTTTTGGACGCAGCTATTGCAAAGAACCCTAACAACTTCGTAGCTCTTGCCAACAAGGGTATGATGTATATCCAGAAGAACGATGCTGACAACGCTATCAAGTGTTTGAAGCAGGCTCTTGCTGCAAAGGAGGATAACGTAGTTGTTCTTACTTATCTGGGTGCATGCTACAACAGCAAGGCTGGTAACTTGCAGGATCCTAACGGCCGCAAGGTTGTTTACCAGGAGGCTATTAAGGTTCTCGATAAGGCTAAGCAGCTCGATCCAGAGAAGGCTCAGGCTAACTGGGGTTACACCCGTTACCAGGCTTACTATGGTTACTATGGTCCTAATGCACCTGAGACCAAGAAGGCTGAGGAAGAGAGCAAGTAAAGATTGAACTTCAAATAAGTATTTGATTCTCATAGGGGGATGTCACCTGGTGTGGCATCCCTTTTTTTATTTCTTTGAGGTAGGGTTGTTCCGGTAAGATAACAAATAGGACTGTGTTTTTTGTGGCAAAATGATTGATAAAAACATCAGCGAGTAATGTTGGTTTGCTGTAGGCGCCCATCAGCTGGTCTACGCATGCACAACAGGTGTTGTGCGAGCGCATATCAGCTGTTATGCAAGCGCACAACAGCTGTTGTGCGGCCTACGGAGTTAACTTCTCCGATAACCTATACTATCTTTTCCGACAACTTCATCTGTCTTTTCCGACAACTTCTTCCGTATTCTGCGATTGTATCTTACGCTTGTGTGCATTTATTGAAGTTGTTCATGTGTCGTAAAAATCTTCTTGGTATGTCCGTCTTCCATAAAAATAGGCTGAGCCATCATGCGATGACTCAGCCTTAATTCTTTTTAATCCATTCAGAACTTTACTGCTGAACAGGAATCTTCTTGACGCGACGCTCGTGACGGCCACCCTCGAATGTTGTGGCAAAGAACTCGTCGAGAATAGCCTCGGCGGTCTTGTTGTCTACGAAACGACCTGGAAGTACCAATACGTTGGCATCGTTGTGCTGACGAACCAAATGAGCAATCTCCTTGCACCATGCCAATCCGGCACGTACACCCTGATGCTTATTCAATGTCATGGCGATACCTTCGCCGCTGCCGCAAATGCCGATACCTGGATATACTTCACCGCTCTCAATGCCTTTAGCAAGAGCATGACCGAAGTCAGGATAGTCTACACTCGCATCGCTGTATGTACCATAATCCTTTACAGGATAACCCTTCTTTTCCAAATATTCCAAAACGAATTGCTTCAATGGAAAACCTGCGTGATCGCATGCAATACCAACTGTCTTTACTTCCATAATACTTAAGTTTTTAAGTGAAGAAACCGGTGTAAACCCTTATCCTTCACAAGGTTAATGTTAAAAGAGTGAAAGGAGTCGGATGCCAGAAATGGAAATCTGCCATCCGGCAAGATCTCCAACTCCAGCTTCCAACTCCTGTTTAGTTTATGCTAATTAAGCCTCTGCCAAGAAAGCCTTTACCTGCTTGTAAACGTTCTCGCCTGTGTAACCGAGCTTCTCATCAAGTACCTTGTAAGGAGCTGAGAAACCGAAGCTCTCCATACCCCAAACCTTACCATTAGCGCCTACGAGACCCTGGAGTGTTACAGGAAGACCGGCAGTCATACCGAAGATCTTAGCGTTCTTTGGCAATACGCTCTCCTGATACTCCTTGCTCTGACCACGGAACAAGCCCTCTGATGGAGCACTTACTACGCGAACCTTGATGCCGTCGGCACGCAAAGCCTCGCAACCAGCCTCCAATGTAGAAACCTCAGAACCGCTAGCTACCAAGATAACGTCTGGATTCTCGTCGCTGCCTGCTACGATGTAAGCACCCTTGGCAGCCTGCTCGTAGTCTGTACCCTCTGGCAACTTAGCGATGCCCTGGCGAGAGAAGATCAAAGCTGTAGGAGTCTCTACATTCTCCATAGCGAGCTTCCAGCAAACTGTAGTCTCGTCAGCATCAGCTGGACGGAATACGCGAACGCTGTCCTTACCTGCGTGGTTCTTCAACTTCTCCATGAGGCGAATCTGTGCCTCCTGCTCAACTGGCTCGTGAGTAGGTCCATCCTCACCAACGCGGAATGCATCGTGAGTCCAGATAAACTTAACAGGAACCTGCATCAGGGCTGCGAGACGTACAGCTGGCTTCATATAATCAGAGAATACGAAGAATGTACCCATTGCTGCAACCACACCACCGTGGAGCATCATACCGATACACATATCAGCCATAGTCAACTCTGCAACACCAGCCTGGAAGAAAGCACCAGAGAAGTCACCGCGAACGATGCTCTTGGTCTTCTTCAAGAAACCGTCTGTCTTATCAGAGTTAGAAAGGTCAGCAGAAGCACAGATCATGTTAGGAACCTGCTCTGCCAAAACACCGAGACAAGCAGCAGATGCTGCACGTGTAGCTGAACCAGCCTTCTGCTCAACCTTGCTCCAGTCTACCTTAGGAGCCTTGCCGCTGAACCACTCATCCATCTGGGCAGCCTTCTCTGGGTTAGCCTTGCGCCACTCAGCCTCTGCAGCCTTGCGCTCAGCTACGATCTTCTTCAACTCCTCAGCACGCTTAGCGTAGATTTCCTTTACATCGTCGAAGATAACGAATGCATTCTCAGGATCACCACCGAGGTGCTTGATAGTATTAACGTAAGCGTCGCCACCGAGAGGAGCACCGTGAGTATTGATGCAAGCCTCGTAGCTTGTTCCGTCTGCGCGGAGAGCACCCTTACCCATTACGGTCTTACCGATGATGAGGGTAGGGCGGTCCTGCTCCTTCTGGGCAGCATCGAGCGCCTCACGAATCTGAGCTACGTCGTTACCGTTGATCTTGATGACATTCCAGCCCCAAGCCTTGTACTTCATCTCAGTATCCTCGTTCATTACAACGCCACACTCTGTAGAGAGCTGGATGTCGTTAGAATCGTAGAACATGATGAGGTTGTTCAGACCGAGGTTACCGGCGATACGACCAACACCCTGAGAAATCTCTTCCTCTACAGCACCATCAGAGATGTATGCGTAGATCTTGTGCTGCATCATGGTTGAACCCAGACGAGCCTCGAGGAACTTCTCTGCAACAGCTGCACCAGCTGCGAGGGCATGACCCTGACCGAGAGGACCAGATGAGTTCTCGATACCACGCTGAAGGTCGAGCTCTGGGTGACCAGGAGTTACAGAACCCCACTGGCGGAACTGCTTGAGGTCTTCCATAGAGAAGAAACCGCGCATAGCCAAACCAGCATAGAGCATAGGGCTCATGTGACCTGGGTCGAGGAAGAAGCGGTCACGACCTGTCCATGTTGGATCAGATGGATCATAAACCAGGTACTCAGAGAAGAGCACGTTGATGAAGTCAGAACCACCCATAGCACCACCTGGGTGACCGGAATTTGCCTTTTCTACCATTGAAGCAGCCAAGATACGGATGTTATCAGCTGCATGATTCATTACTTTAATGTCGTTCATAATTTTATATTTATTATTGTTGTTATTTCTGCTGAAATATTCTTGTTTTTCTAGCTCTGAAGGCTACTCAAAAGAAGGATACTTCCTTTTTTCGCCTTCAAAGATACTATTTTATTTTCAAAACTACGATAGATTTTGCTGGAATTTTTACCTTAAGGGTGTTTTTCTTTACTTTTGCATCCTTAAAAACTGCAGGCTTCACTACATCCGGGTGTGCAAAGTCGTTGTAATCGCTCACCTTGTTGCAGGAAAGAATCTGTCCTGTTACAGTTTTTGGAGCAGCTGCACCATCCAGATTAAACTCTACCTGCTGAGCCTTGTCAAGACTGACATTGGCAAGAGCAACCACAATGGTTCCATCTGCCTTCTTGGCTGCTGAAGTAGATACCAATGGAATCTTTCTTCCATCTCTTGCGTGATCATCGCCGCGAACATCCATAGAGTCGCACTTTACATCCATTGGGAGATAGGTTGCCTCCTGGAAGTCCTTGTACATGTTGAATACATGATAGGTTGGAGTCAGAACCATGTGACCTGTTCCCTTTGTATCTGTCAGGATCATTGACTGGAGTACGTTGACAATCTGTGCGATATTGGTCATCTTCACACGCTCTGTATGGCGGTGGAATACATTCAGCGAGAGTGCAGCAACGAAGGCATCGCGCATACAGTTCTGCTGATAGAGGTGGCCCTTGATAGTGCCAGGCTCCTCATCCCACCAGGTTCCCCATTCGTCAACGAGGAGGGCTACCTGCTTCTTTGGATCAGCCTTGTCCATGATAGCCTCGTGCTTCTTGATGACATCTTCTATGCCGAGCGCCTTGCCCATGGTCCAGTAGTAATCCTCATTGTTGAACTTGGTGGCAGAACCCTTGCTGCCTGTCCAGCCTGTTACTGTATAATAATGTAGAGAGATGGCGTTGGCACGGTTGCCGATACGGTCCATCAATACCTTAGTCCAGTTATAATCGTAATCGCTCGCTCCAGATGCAATCTTATAGAGCTGGTTCCCGTCATAGTTGCGGCAATAAACAGAGTAGCGGCGGAAGAGATCTGAATAATACTCAGGACGCATGTTGCCACCGCAGCCCCAACTTTCGTTACCAACACCGAGGTATTTTACCTTCCAAGCCTTGTCGCGGCCGTTCTGTCGGCGGAGTTTTGCCATAGGAGTATCTCCATCGCTTGTCATATATTCCACCCACTTTGCCAATTCCTCAACAGTGCCGGAACCCACGTTGCCGCTGATGTAAGGCTCGCAACCCAACATCTCGCAGAGATTCAGAAACTCGTGTGTACCGAAAGAGTTGTCCTCAATGGTTCCACCCCAGTTGTTGTTCTGCATCTTTGGTCGCTTCTCACGTGGACCGATACCATCCATCCAGTGATACTCGTCAGCGAAGCATCCTCCAGGCCATCTTAATACAGGCACTTTCAGGTCCTTGAGGGCTTGGAGCACGTCGTTGCGGTAACCCTGAGTGTTAGGAATCTTAGAATCAGGACCTACCCAAAGACCACCATAGATGCAACTTCCGAGATGCTCGGCAAACTGGCCGTAAATCTCTTTATTGATTTTCTGTGTTCCCTGGTTGGCATGGATTGTTCCTGTTACATCCTGAGCTTGTGCGGAGAATGCAACTGCTGTTGAAAGCAATGTGGTAGCGAATAGTTTCTTCATCATTGTTCTTATTAATTGTTGTCGATTTTAAGTATAATACGTTTGTGGAGGAGGAATCCCCACAAACGTATTTATCGTTTATTTACTTTTTGTTCTCAACTGCTGCCTTTTCGATGGCAAGACCAGCCTTGTAGGTTTCAATATATTTATCAAAACCGGCTACATCTTCGGCAGTAGGTGCAATCTCTACACCAGTATTGCCTGCAAATACCTTCTTGTCGAGATAATCTGCCAGACTCAACTTCTCTTCGTTGTTAACGAGATAACCTGCGAGCAGGGCGATACCCCATGCACCACCTTCGCCTGCTGTCTCCATGACAGAGATAGGGGAGTTAATGGCTGCAGCGAGGATGCGCTGACCTACACCCTTGGTCTTAAACAAACCGCCATGACCTGTGATGCGATCTACCTGTACCTTCTCGTCCTTGAACAATACATCGTTACCAATCTTCAATACAGCTACTGAAGCATAGAGGTTGGCACGCATGAAGTTGGCAAGATTGAAGTGGTCGTTGGCAGAACGTACGAACATAGGGCGACCTTCTGCAAGACCTGTTACAGGCTCACCAGAGATATAGTTGTAAGCAATCAATCCACCGCAATCAGCATCGCCTTCAAGAGCGTGGTTGTAGAGCTTGCCGAATACCTCGTTCATATCTACTGGAACACCGAGCAACTCCTGATATTGCTTGAACAAACCTACCCATGCATTGAGGTCGGAAGTACAGTTGTTGCAGTGAACCATGGCTACAGGGCTGCCGTCTGGAGTAGTCACCATATCAATGACTTCGTAAGGTTGGCTCAAGGCTTTCTCCAATACAATCATAGAGAAAGAAGATGTACCTGCACTGACGTTACCTGTGCGCTGACGGACAGCGTTGGTAGCTACCATACCAGTACCTGCATCACCTTCTGGAGGACAGAGTGGGGTGCCTGCCTGGAGTGTGCCTGATGGGTCGAGCTTCTTTGCACCTTCCTCGGTCAATACGCCAGCATCTTCGCCTGCGTTCAGCACCTCAGGGAGAATGTCGAGAATCTTCCAGCCCAGGTTCTTAGGCTCGATGAGCTTATCGAACTTAGCTACCATCTCTGCATCGTAGTTGTTGGTGTTAGAGTCGATAGGGAGCATACCTGATGCATCGCCTACGCCCAAAACCTTCTTGCCTGTGAGCTGCCAGTGGATATAACCGGCGAGAGTGGTAAGGAAGTCAATCTTGTTGATGTGGTCCTCACCATTCAGGATAGCCTGATATACGTGAGAGATACTCCAACGCAATGGGATGTTGAAGTGGAAGAGCTCTGAAAGTTCAGCTGCAGCCATGGCTGTATTGGTGTTACGCCATGTGCGGAAAGGAACGAGAATGTTCTCATCCTTACCGAAAGCCATGTAGCCGTGCATCATCGCAGAAATACCGATGGCAGCCAACTGCTTGATTTCGCAGTCGTACTCAGCCTTCACGTTCTTGCGGAGGTCGGCATAACAATCCTGCAAACCTTTCCAGATTGTGTCGATGCTGTAAGTCCAGAGACCATCAACCAACTGGTTTTCCCACTCAAAGCTACCCTGTGCGATAGGGTTGTTGTCGGTGTCGATCAAGACAGCCTTGATTCGGGTAGAGCCAAACTCGATACCGAGAATGGCCTTACCTGATTCTATAATAGTTTTTGCGCTCATTATTGATTCTTTCTTTAATGTAAGGAACAAAGAGAAAAGCAATGGAATTCTTCACTCTTCGTTCTTCACTCTTCACTTAAATTATCTCAACGCCTTGTTGAGCATGTAGTAAATCTCGTTGTTGCGGAGCTGCTGCTTGAAGCTGCTGATTGTTGTGTTCTTGTCGATGTTGACGAACTCAATACCGAGAATCTCGCAGAAGTCTTCCCAGTACTCAGCAGTGATATCGTAAGAGAATGCACTGTGGTGAGTACCACCAGCGAGGATCCAAGCACCTGCACCAATCTCGAAGGTTGGCTGTGGAACCCAGAGAGCTGAAGCTACAGGGAGCTTAGGCATTGCCTTTGGCTCGATGCACTCTACCTCACTTGCGATGAGACGGAAACGGTTGCCGAGGTCAACTACAGTTGCCTTAACACCCTTACCTGTCTTAGATGTGAATACCAAACGGGCAGTCTGCTGCTTGCGGATACCGATGCCGAGGAAATGAACCTCGAGCTTTGGCTTGTCTGTTGCAATCAATGGGCAAACCTCGAGCATGTGGCTCTGGAGGCTAGATGTGCGGTCGGCAGCGAAGTTGAGTGTGTAGTCCTCGAGGAATGAGCAACCCTTCTCCAAGCCCTGGTTCATTACCCAGAGTGTGCGGTAGAGGCAAGCTGTCTTCCAGTCACCCTCAGCACCGAAACCATAACCCTCTGCCATCAGGCGCTGTGAAGCCAAACCAGGAATCTGGTCGAAACCGCAGAAGTTTGGATCGTCGATGTCAGCATCGCCGAGGTCATCGAAGTTGGTTGTGAATGCTACTGCGTTCTCATCCTTCAATACACGACGGAGAGCGATCTCAGCCTTAGCTGCGTTCTTCACCTTCTCCCAATATACTTCCTCGCCAGACTCATCAATCTTGATGGTGTACTCCTTCTTGTATTCCTCAACGAGAGCATCAGCTTCTGCATCAGTTACCTTCTTGTAGTACTCCATGAGTGAAGATACTGGGTAGTAATCTACATGGTAACCCAAGCGCTGCTCGAACTCTACACGGTCGCCATCTGTTACGGCAACGTTGTTCATGTTCATACCGAACATCAAGCAGCGTACGTTGTGAGCATCAGCAACACCAGCAGCTACGCGAGCCCATGTTGCAATCTGCTTCTGAGCCTCTTCGCTCTTCCAGTAACCTACAACTACCTTTCTAGGGATGCGCATACGGGTGCAGATGTGACCGAACTCGATGTCGCCGTGAGCTGACTGGTTGAGGTTCATGAAATCCATATCGATAGAATCCCAAGGGAGTTCTGCATTGTACTGAGTGTGGAAGTGGAGGAGAGGCTTCTCGAGAGCCTGCAAGCCCTTGATCCACATCTTAGCTGGAGAGAAGGTGTGCATCCATGTGATGATACCTACGCACTTCTCATCGTTGTTGGCAGCCTTCATGACAGCCTCTACTTCTGCAGAAGAGTTAGCTGTGCCCTTGTAAACTACCTTGATTGGGATGATGCCACTGTTGTTCAGACCATCTACCATGTCCTTTGAGTGACCATCAACTATCTTAACTGTTTCGCCTCCGTAAAGAAGCTGTGCACCAGTTACAAACCATACCTCTAAATTTTCAAATGCTTTAATCATGATTGTTTGTTGTATTAATTGTTATTGTTAATGTGATTCAATATCTTTATTTGAAACACCCTTTAATTAGTGCTTTTTCTGTCCGTAGTAAGCGTTAGGACCGTGCTTGCGGTTGAAGTGCTTCTCTACGAGCAATGGGTTCATGGTGGTGTTTGGATTCACAGAGAATGAGATGAAAGCCATCTTGGCTACCTGTTCAGCTACTACTGCGTGATAAACAGCCTGGTCAGCATCCTTACCCCATGTAAAAGGACCATGGTTCTTAACCAATACGCCAGGAGTATGAACTGGGTTGATGTTATCTTTCTTGAAACGGTCAACGATGACAACACCTGTGTTGTGCTCATATTCTGCCATCATATCCTCTGTCATCGCATCAGTGCAAGGGATGCAATCGTGGAAGTAATCAGCATGAGTTGTACCAATGTTAGGGATGTCCAAGCCAGCTTGCGCCCAAGCGGTAGCATAAGTAGAGTGAGTATGAACTACGCCACCCAACTCTGGGAATGCGCGGTAGAGAACCAAGTGGGTTGGTGTATCAGATGAAGGGTTCAGATCGCCTTCTACTACCTTACCTGTTTCCAAGTCTACCACTACCATATCGCTAGCCTTCATGGTGTCATAATCGACGCCTGATGGTTTGATGACAACCAGACCTTTCTCGCGGTCGATGCCACTCACATTACCCCATGTAAAGAGCACGAGGTTGTGCTTAACGAGATCAAGGTTTGCCTTGAACACTTTTTCTTTTAATTCTTCTAACATAATATCTTTTGTTTTAAGTTATTTATTCTATTTCAAGTTGAACGATGGGTCTTCCTCGTATGCTTTCTTGTTGAAGCGGTAGAGGGCGGCGCCTCGTTTCGAGTTGACTTTATCGATGAGTTCTGTTTTCTCGATGAAGTCGATATCCTTCACGCGTTTGCGGAAGTTGCGCTTATCAATCTCTTCGCCTATTACTGCCTCGAATACATGCTGAAGCTGTGTCAGCGTAAAGAGGTCTGGGAGGAGTTTGAAGCTTAATGGCTCATGATTGATGCGGCGGCGTATCTGTGCGATAGCGTTGCGGATCATGAGTTTGTGGTCTGAGTAAAGTTCTGGAAGTTCGTTCAGACTAACCCATTCCAATCCGTGTTCTACACGGAGGCTGTCATCATAGTCTTTCACATTGATGAGAGTGCAATAGGCGATAGAGATAACTCGCTCACCTGGGTCACGGTCGATGCGGCCGAAAGCTCCTACTTGTCTTATATAGAGGTTTTTCATTCCAGTAAGTTCCAGGATGACTCTGTTAGCTGCATCTTCGAGATTTTCTGTTGCGCCAACGAAACCACCATAGAGTGACCATTCGCCTCTTCCCGGGTCCATCTTGCGTTTGCCTATCAGTACCTGGAGGTTGCTACCGTCGAAACCGAAAATGATACAATCGACGGATACTAATACTTTGGAGTATTCATTATAAAACTGGGTCATGGTCTTTCTACTGTTTTGATGTAATGATTCAATGTATGTATAGTTGTGTTCTTTTGCTTGCTCTTCATAGAGCAGGTTCGAGAGGAAAATCAAGGAGTAAGAAGGAGAAGAAAGGATCGCGGATTTTTTCAACAGAAACAGTTTTATCTGATCTTTGAGAAAATTCCAGACTCCTCACTTCTTACTCCTGACGTGAATAATATTTTACCAGAAGTATGCGTAGAATGCTGCGCAGAGGCCGATTACTACGAGGGTACCGATAATATCGAAGGCACCCCAACTCTCACGGATAGACTTCTTGAAGTCTGATGTGAAGGTGATTGCCTCTACCTGCTCCTTGCTTGGAGCTGGAGTGAAGCAGCTTACTACTACCATGAAGATGATGAGGAATACGAGCAACCAGCACTCGAATACGAGCCAGTTGGTCTGCCAGAACCATGCGGTGTAATCCCAGAATGCACCATCCATTGTTGCCTTACCTGTGTCAGTAATAACGTTGGTAACGAGGCGGAGCATACCGATGAGGAAACCGGTAATCATGGTGTATTCACCTGCCTTTGGAGTAATCTTCTTGAAGAAGATACCCATTGCAAATACGGCTACCATGGCTGGAGCCAGAAGTGACTGGATACCCTGGAGATAGTTGTACAAAGTATCCATCTTCATCATGATTGGTAACCATGCGAAACCGAGAACTACAACTACTACGGTAGCGATACGGCCAACGAGTACGTAGTGAGCCTCAGACATGCCCTTCTTCAATGGCTTGTAGAAGTCCTCGGTGAAGAGGGTAGCACAGCTATTGAAGAATGCTGCCAATGAAGCAACGAGTGCGCAGATGAAACCGATAGTTACGATACCCTTGATACCTGCAGGAAGAACGGTCTTTACCATGATGGCGAAGGCTGCATCAGTCTCGTTCATCTGGATAGCGCCCTTCTGAGCCAAGGCTGCTGCAATCATACCTGGGATGAGGAACATGAAGCAAGGGAGTACCTTGAAGAAACCGGCTGCGATAGTACCGCGGCGGGCACGCTTCATAACCTCTACGTTGCTCTCGCCAGGAACCTGACCGAGTACACGCTGAACGATGTGCTGGTCAGTACACCAGTACCAGAAACCGATGATGGTTGCACCGATGAATACTACGAAACCAGGATACTCCTGATACATAGAGTCACCAGCCTCCCAGTGGAACATGTGAGTTGTACCGTAGCCGTTGTTCAACTTGCCGCAGTAATCCATCATGTCGGCCCAACCGGCAGAGATGCTGCCACCGCCGAGGGTAGAGAGACCGAGGAAGAGTACGAGGAAAGAACCGATGACGAGGATAGGAGTCTGGATGGTTGACAATGTCATCACACCCTTCATACCACCGAATACGGTGAAGATGGTGGTGAGGATGATCAAGCCGATAGCACCAACCCAGAAGTTCAAGCCCCAAAGATATTCGAAGAAGATACCACCTGTAAGGGCTGTAACGCTCACCTTAGTAAGGATGTAAGCTACGAGGGTGATGATAGAGAGCCATGAACCTGTGCGCTGGGTATAGCGGAACTTCAGGAAGTCTGGCATGGTGATGATCTTACCCATCTTGTTGATGAGCAACTGATAGAAAGGTACGAACAACCAACCGAGGATGAGGATCATCCAACCCTGCATCTCCCAGTGTGCCATACCGACACCACTCTTGGCACCTGTACCAGCCAAACCAACGAGGTGCTCAGAACCAATGTTGGCAGCAAAGATAGCCATACCGATTACATACCATGGCTCACCCTTACCGAAGAGGTAGGCAGAAGAGTCTTCACCTTTCTGAGCCTTTCTGTCTTTCACGATTGCGTGCCAGACAGCCCAAATTACGCCGATAACACCAATGGCGAGTATAGCCCAATCAAGCCATACGAATTCTGTTGAATTCCAATTCATAATTACTATAAGATTGTTTGTTTATTATTATTTGTTTATTCTTTTCTTTTATTGGATGCTTATTATGTTAGTTTCTTATCCAGCACATTTCGTTTTTTGTCATTGCAAAAACTTCTTGTTGGATGTTAGCTGTTCCGGCGGACTTTATCCGCCGGTTCGCTAACTTTCAAACTAACTTAAGCTTACTTTTTAACGCTGAATTTGTAAGCGAGGTGAGAATAGTATTTCTCTCCTGGCTTCAATGTGGCATCTGTCCAATCCTTTACCCCCTGAGCAATCTTGGTTGGAGAATCAGGATATTTCTGGCTCTCGAAGCAAACGCTTACGTGTTTAGGATACTTGATGCCATGCTTGCAGGCAATACCTGTACCTTGGAAGTTACCAGTGTAAACCTGAATGCCTGGCTCGTTGGTAAATACTTCAAGAAGGATACCGCTCTTTGGTGAGTAGAGGCTTGCGCAAACTGTTTTGTCATCGCCCTTACCATTCTTATATGTGTTCAAACACCAGTTGTGGTCGTAACCTGTGGCATTCTTAATCTGATCAAAGTTATAATCAACCTTCTTGCCGATTTCTGCAGGTGTACGGAAATCCATAGGGGTTCCCTCGACACTCTTGATTTCACCAGTTGGGATGTAAAGTGAATCTGCAGGAGTGAACTTATCTGCATTGATGTACATTACCTGATCGAAACCTTCCTTAGATGGATCGCCATTCAAGTTGAAGTAACTGTGGTTGGTCATGTTGACAACGGTCTCTTTGTCTGTTGTAGCGCCAAACTCGATGTCGAGTGTGTTGTCACTCTTGACTGTATATTTAGCTGTTGCTGTTACGTTGCCAGGGAAACCATTCTCGCCATCCTTCGCATTGATAGTGAAGGTAACGGATGAGTCGTTCTTCTCTGTAATGTCGTAAACCTGGTTCAACCATCCTGTAGCACCACCACCATGCAGGCAGTTGCCATTATCATTTGCCTTCAACTGATAGGTTGAACCAGCAAGTGAAAGTTTAGCATCCTTGATACGGTTGGCATAACGTCCTACAGAAGAACCATAATCTGAAGGAGAGTTAAGGGTGTCAGCATACTGATGGATATTATCGTAACCAAGAACCACATCTGTTGGCTTTCCGTCCTTGTCTGGAACGGAAATGGAAACGACACGTCCACCATAATTGGTGAGGCAAACTTCCATGCCGCTTGCATTCTTGAGAGTTACTAACTCAGTCTTCTTGCCCAATACTGTTGAATCGAAATCTGCTGGATTCAAACCAGATTGTGTGAGACTTGCATTGCTGCTTGATGAACAAGCTGAGAGGGTAGCGATAGCCGCAAAACCAACTCCCATAAATAGGGTCTTAAATGTACTCATTTTTAGGCTGTTTTTTATTGTCTATTCATTTTGGGTGTAAAATTACAATTTTATTTCGAATCTGCAAGCGTTTTCCCTAACTTTTTTTCTTCTAAAGTGTCTTTTTAACACTATTTGTATGAAAACGCCTGTTTTTGTCTTATTTGGGACAAAAAAAAACTGCAGTTAGCAAATACTAACTGCAGTTCCTTATATTATATATAATGTATATATTAGCAAACCTTGTGAGAACCCTCAGAGATGATTACAGGGTAAATCTCTGGAGCGTGACCATATTTAGCTGTGAACTTAGCTGTCACGTCCTCAACGAACTTGTCGTAGATATCGTCCTTTACCAGGTTGATGGTGCAGCCACCGAAGCCACCTCCCATGATACGGCTACCAGTAACACCGTTCTCCTTAGCAACATCGTTTAAGAAGTCGAGTTCCTCGCAGCTTACCTCGTATTCCTTGCTCAAGCCGTAGTGAGTCTCGTACATCTTCTGACCTACTGTCTCGTAGTCGCCTTTCTCAAGAGCATCGCAGACTACCAATACGCGGTCCTTCTCGCCCAATACGAAGTGAGCGCGGCTGTAATCCTCTTCGCCTACCTCAGAGCGAACCTCTTCCAACTGTTCCCATGTGCAATCACGGAGAGTTTCGAACTTAGCTTCTGGATGCTTTGCTGCAATGTGCTTAACAACATTTTCGCAAGAGTTGCGGCGGTCGTTGTATGGAGAACCTGCCAACTCGTGCTTTACCTTAGAGTTTACCAGGCAGAGTTTATAGCCCTTAGGCTCGAATGGGAAGTATTCAAATTCGCGGCTGTTGCAATCGAGGCGCATCAACTTACCTTCCTTGCCGAAAACAGAAGCAAACTGGTCCATGATACCGCAGTTAACACCTACATACTTGTGCTCAGTAGCCTGGCCTGCGAGAACGAGATCCCATTTAGAAACCTTGTTGTCACCAAAGAGGTCGTTCAAAGCAAAAGCAAAACAGCTTTCAAGAGCAGCAGATGAAGACATACCAGCACCGAGAGGCACATCACCATAGAATGCTGCATTGAAACCCTTTACGTCAACGCCCAATGCCTTCATCTCCTGGCAAACACCATAGATGTAACGTGCCCATGAAGCGCGAGGACCTTCAGGATCATTAACCTTGAATTCTACACGGTCCTTCAAGTCGATAGAGTAGAGCATGACGGTATCTGTTCCGTTAGGACGGATTTCTGCCATGATACCCTTATCTACTGCACCTGGGAAAACAAATCCACCATTATAATCGGTATGCTCACCAATCAAGTTAATACGACCTGGTGACATGTAGATGTTACCTGTTTTACCATCGAAATGCTTGATGAATCGGCTTCTTACTTTTTCAATATCCATAATTAGTTAAGTTTTTGTTGTGTTGTTACTAAAGATTTGATTATATGATTTAGCCCTAAGACTATATATGCCTTAGGGCTAATTTATTTCGTGTTTTTAATCAACAGGAATATCCTTGTTGATGTTCTTGCAACCAGCTACAGCATAGAAGAACATGTATGCCATACAGATGAGAGGCACAATGTAACTAGCCATATAGCCAGCGTTGTCTGCGATGAAGTTCTGTACCAATGGCATCAATCCGCCACCTACTACCATCATCATGAAAATACCTGAAGCCTGGGCTGTATACTTGCCAAGACCCTCAGTAGCAAGGTTGAAGATAGAAGACCACATGATAGAAGTGCAGAGACCGCAGAGTACCAGGAACATGGCAGCGATAGGCACTGTAACCATCTGGAATGATGTACCTGTAAATACAGGCATTTCTACTGTTGTTGACTTGCCGAGAAGTACGGCGAGGACGATAAAGATCATACCTGCACCATTGGCAATCATCATCATCATGCGGCTAGATACCTTGTCAGCAATAAAACTGGAGCAAAGACGACCAACCAGCATCAGAAGCCAGTATGTACCTGCAACGAAACCACCGATAGCTGCTGCATTTGCCAAGGCTGTACCATTGATGAAACCACCACCATTTGCTGTTGTATCAGAAATGTAGAAGTTCAATGTTCCAGGAATGCCTACCTCAACACCTACATAAACGAAGATTGCGATAACGCCGAGGTTGAAGTGGCGAAAAGCCCATGGTGAATGCTCGAATACAGTCTTGTCTGTAGTCTTACCCATCTCTGGATCCTGGATAGGGATGAAGTTCAAGATAACGAATGCTGCTGCGAATACGGCAAGGGCAATGTAAAGCACGAGGTTCACATCTACCATTTTGGTGTTAGCAGTAACTGTACCGATAAGGGCACCTACGAGCATTGGGGTTAAAGTTCCGGATAAACTGTTCAATGTACCACCGATGAGGTTCAACTGGTTACCGCGGTTACCACCACCACCGATGAGGTTCAACATTGGGTTTACAACAGTATTCAAAATACAAACTGCGAAACCTGAGATGAACGCACCGAAGAGGTAAACGGCGAAGCCTGAGATGTCGGCACCGAACTTACCTGAAAGGAACTGGATGAGCACGCCTACGAATCCGGTAGCGATACCGGTGAGGGCTGTCTTCTTGTAACCGATCTTGGTGAGCAACTTACCTGCAGGGATACCCATGAAGAGGTAAGCCAAGAAGTTCATGGCGTTACCCAACATACCGATCATGTTAGCACTTCCGCTGTCAGCGAATACATTTTTCCAAATAACTCCGATAGGAGCAGCCAAATTCGTTACGAACGAAATCATGGCGTAGAGGAACATCATCGTGATAATGGCGATGATATTGCCATTTTTACTTTGGTTTTCCATTTTTTTTGATAGTTGATATTGTTATTTGTTATTAATATTTGCGAAAAGCTTGTTTATACTCTTTTTGAAGAGGTTATTAATTCTCTTTTATGGTAAAGAGGTTGCTACTCTTTTCTTCTAAGAGGTTGTTTCTTCTTTAAAGACGTTAAGACTTCTCTTTAAGATTGTTGTCGCGCTGGATGAGTTTTGTCATTCAAGCGCGAAAATGGAGCAAGTGCTGTTTAGAGAGTACCTGCCCCATGATTTATTCTGATTTATTTGTCAATTCCAAACTTATAGATTGTCTTCTGGGTGTATGTTTCACCCGGATTTAATCTGCAACTTGGGAAATAGGTGTGATTTGGAGTGTCTGGGAACTTCTGTGCCTCGAAGCAGACTGCACTGCGACGTGGGAATGTTGCACCAAACTGTCCTGAGATACCTGCAAGGAAATTACCTGTGTACATCTGCAAACCTGGTTCTGTGGTATAAACCTCCATGGTACGGCAGCTTACAGGGTCTTTTATACGGGCAGCGAAACTCAACTCACCTTCTTCTGTCTTGTTCAATACATAGTTGTGGTCATAGCCCTGACCATTCTTGATCTGCTCGTTGTCTGCATTGATGTCCTGACCAATTGGCTTTGGTGTACGGAAATCGAATGGTGTGCCCTCAACCTTCAAAATCTCACCTGTAGGGATAGAATACTCATCGATAGGGAGATAGTAGTTTGCGTTTACCTCACAGATGATATTGTCAACTGTTGGGGTAGGATTAGCAATACCCTGGATTGAGAAGAAAGCGTGATGTGTCAGGTTGCAGATGGTTGTCTTGTTGGTTGTAGCCTGATACTTGATAACGAACTCATTGTCGTCGGTCAAAGTGTAAGCTACCCAAACTGTCAACTCACCTGTGAAGCCTTCTTCACCATAAGGGCTCGTATATTTCAACACGACAGCGCTATCACTCATGCGGGTTGCATCCCAAACTTTGGTGTGGAAACCTGTAGGTCCACCATGCAGGTGGTTGGGACCATCGTTGCATGCCAAGTGATACTCCTTGCCGTGAAGTATGAACTTGCCTTCTTTAATACGGTTGCCATAACGACCGATGAGCACACTCAAGAATGGCTCTGGTGAGTTGATGACGTCCTGTATGTTGTCATGGCCTTGGATGAGGTTGGCATAGTTGCCATCCTTGTCTGGCATCATGATGGCTACGACTGCTCCACCATAGTTAGTCACTGCAACTTCGTTGCCTTGCTTGTTTCTCAACACGAAGAGATCAGTCTTCTTGCCATTCACTGTGGTCTGAAAATCTTCTCTTTTCAAACCACACTTATTTGCTGGTTCTGTATTCATAATATCTCACTTTTTTTAGTTACCTTACTCTGGTTTAAGTAATGTACTGCAAAGTAACTAAAAAAAAATGAGTATTACAAATATTTTATGAACTTTTTGATTTAAAAAATCCTAAAACGATTCTGATAGCAAATCGGCAACGACGTAACTTGATCCGCCAATAAAGATAAAATCATCTTTTTTTGCGTTTGCTTTTGCTTTGTTAAATGCCTGTGCGATAGTTTGATAGCATGTTCCATTTAAGCTGTGCTTTTGCGCGTATCCGTATAATTTGTCTACAGGAATCGCTCTTTTGGTTGATGGCTGTGTCCAATAGAAAATCGTGCTTTCTTTTGGCAACTTTTCTAATAGTCCCATTACATGCTCTACATCTTTGTCGTCAACCATTCCGAAGACAATATGTTTCGTATCGGCTTTGATGGATGCAATCTGAGGTTCCAGATACTCCCATCCAGCAAGGTTATGTCCTGTATCACAGATGGTGAGAGGGTGCTCGTTGAGTTTTTCCCATCTGCCACGTAAGCCTGTCAGCTCGCATACATGTTCGAAGCCGTTCTTTATGCTTTCATCTTTGATTTCTATTCCTTCTTCCTTCAGGCATTCTACGGCTGCGGATATGGTGCAGAAGTTTTTTTTCTGATAGTTGCCTTTCAGTTCGAAGTTCGTGTCTGCGTCAGTTGCATGTGCAAAATGGATAGGAGAATTCTGCTCATGGGCTTTCTTGATGAATACAGGTTGGGTCTCTTCGTTCCATTCGCCAATAACGACAGGAATCTGTGGCTTGATGATACCTGCCTTTTCGCCTGCAATCTCGCCGAGTGTATTCCCGAGGAATTGGGTGTGGTCAAAACTGATGTTCGTGATAACGGATAGGATAGGAGTGATGATGTTGGTACTATCCAGTCTTCCTCCCAATCCAACTTCGATGACGGCAAAGTCTACCTTTTGTTCTGCAAAATACTGAAATGCCATCATGGTGGTCAGTTCAAAGAACGAAGGATGTAGCGGTTCGAAGAAATTCCGGTTGTTTTCTACAAAGTCGATTACATACTCTTCGCTTACCATTTCACCATTTACGCGAATGCGTTCTCTGAAATCTACAAGATGTGGAGATGTGAACAGGCCGACCTTATAGCCCTGGCTCTGCAGGATTGCAGCAAGGGTATGGGATGATGAACCTTTTCCGTTGGTTCCTGCAATGTGGATACATTTATATTGGTTATGAGGATGTCCGAAGTGTTCGTCCATTTTATACATCGTATCAAGCCCAGGTTTGTATGCCTTGGCTCCAATCTTTTCAAAAACCGGCGTGCTGGTGAAAAGATATTCAACAGTTTCTTGATAATTCATGTTATATGTTATACCTTATTATATATACAGATAATCCCCGAAAAGAGCGAACCGTTCTTTCGAAGATAGTTCGCCCTCTTCGGGGATTGCTCTTTACAGTTTATTTTTTAAAGAGATTCTTGAAACTTTCAAAGAGAGATTTCTTCTCTGCATTATCTGCTTTGAAATTATCGCATTCCTTGAATTTCACAACAAGATCCTTTTCTTCTTTGGTCAGAGATGTAGGGATGAAAACGGTAATATTGACGATAATATCACCACGGCCATAACCATATCCCTTAATAGCCGGCATACCTTTGCCACGCAAACGAATCTGTTTGCCTGGTTGTGTGCCTGGTTCTATTTTGATCTTCGTCTTACCATCCAAGGTAGGGACTTCTACCTCGCCACCCAAAGTGGCAGTTGCAAAGTCAAGAACAAGATTATGATATAAGTCCTGACCAACACGCTCGAAATCATCGTTCTTTTCTACGCTTACCATTACCTGTAGGTTTCCGTAGAGACCATTGTGCTTGCCTTGGTTACCCTTTCCTTCAACGGTAACAACCATATCGTTGTCGACACCTGCAGGGATATTGATTTCTACGAGTTCCTCGCCCTTCACGATTCCGTCGCCACCGCATTCCTTACATTTGTTTTTGATGATAGTTCCCTCACCGCCACACTTTGTACATGCAGCCTGAGTTTGCATCATGCCGAACATGCTGCGCACCGTTTTTAAGACATAGCCGCTTCCATGACATTCCGGACATGTTTCTGGCTGGGCACCACCTTCGCAACCTGTTCCGTGACATGCAGAGCAAGTTACATCCTTGCGAATCTTGAAGCGCTTGGTAACACCTGTTGCTGCCTCTTGGAGAGTCAGTTTTACTCTTACGCGAAGGTCGCCACCCTGGTAAACCCGCTTCTGTGAGCCGCCACCGAAACCGCCGCCACCAAAGCCGCTGAAACCGCCGTGTCCGCCAAAGATATCTCCAAACATAGAGAAGATGTCGTTCATGTCCATGCTGGCACCACCGCCGAATCCGCCGAATCCACCTTGTGGCCCGTCGAAACCAAACTGGTCATACTGCTGGCGCTTCTGGGCATCGTGGAGAACTTCGTAAGCTTCGGCAGCTTCCTTGAATTTCTCTTCCGCCTCTTTGTTGCCAGGGTTGCGGTCTGGATGATACTTAATGGCTATCTTTCGATACGCCTTCTTTATTTCGTCTTCTGATGCCGACTTGTCTACGCCCAGCACCTCATAATAGTCTCTCTTAGCCATTTGCTTATTTCAAATATTGAATTTTCTTGCAGAATTCTAATGGAATGTTCTGGATTTTGAAAAATAATTCTTGATATTTCTTTCTTACTGACCTACAGCTACCTTGGCATGACGAATCACCTTGTCGTTCATCGTATAACCTGTCTGGACGCAGTCAATGATCTTTCCCTTCTTGTCATCGCCCATTCCCGGAACCATAGCAATAGCCTCGTGGAAATCTACATCGAAATCCTTGTCGTTGGTTTCAATCTTCTTAACGCCAAGACCTTCGAGTGTCTTTACGAACTTGTTGAAAATCATCTGGACACCTTCCTTGATAGCCTTAGGGTCTTCGCTCTTGTCAGCGATGGCACGCTCAAAGTCGTCGAGAATAGGCAGAATAGCAGTTACAGTCTTCTCGCCGCCATTCAAAATCAGTTCTGCTTTCTCTTTGAGGGTACGCTTGCGGTAATTCTCAAACTCAGCAGTCTTATAGAGCAACTGTTTCTTGAGTTCCTCTACCTCTTGCTGTGCTTTTGTTAAAGGATCAATCTCTTCTGCCTTCTTGTCAGCAGCGTCTGTATTGTTGTCACCTTCTTCTGCCTTGTTGTCAGTATTCTGATTTTCCTCAGTATTTTCATTTTGAGTTGTCTGCTCATTATTTTCATTCTGAACAGTCTCCTGAACGTTTCCGTCCTCTATATTGATTTCTTTTTCTTTTGACATAGTCTTAAATTTTTTAAACATGATAATTCTTGTTATTGGTTGTTTGACAAAAAGTGTGCCAACCCGATTCTCATCGAATTGGCACTATTAAATTATAAGATAATTTGTGGTTGCTGTTTAAAACAGCAGAATAACTTTCTGTTTAGAATCCGTACATCTTAGCCTTCTGCTCCTTGATAGCTTCATCGTAGATATACTCATCATAAGACATGAGCTTGTCGATGGTGCCTGATGGAGTGAGCTCGATGATGCGGTTTGCCACGGTGTTGATGAATTCGTGGTCGTGGCTAGAGAAGAGGATATTGCCCTTGAAACCTACCAGGTTGTTGTTGAATGCCTGAATACTCTCCAGGTCCAAGTGGTTGGTTGGTGTATCAAGAATCAGGCAGTTGGCGTTCTGCAACTGCATGCGTGCAATCATACATCTCATCTTCTCACCTCCGGAGAGGACATTTACCTTCTTCAGTACTTCTTCGCCGCTGAAGAGCATTCTTCCGAGGTAGCCCTTCATGGCAACTTCGTTACCTGGACCATACTGGCTCAACCAGTCTACCAGGTTCTTGTCGCTCTGGAAGAATTCTGTATTATCGAGTGGGAGATAAGCTGTTGTGATAGTAACACCCCACTTGTAGTCACCTGCGTCAGCCTTTCGGTTGCCGTTGATGATTTCGAAGAGTGCGGTCATCGCCTTAGGGTTGTGAGAGAGGAATACTACCTTCTCGCCCTTTTCTATGTTGAAGTTTACATTGTCGAAGAGCACTGTTCCGTCTTCGTCGCATGCTTTCAGTCCCTCTACCTCCAGAATCTGGTTACCTGGCTCACGGTCCATCTGGAAGATGATGCCTGGGTATTTACGGCTTGAAGGACGGATTTCTTCAACGTTCAGTTTCTCCAGCATCTTCTTGCGGGATGTTGTCTGCTTACTCTTGGCAACGTTAGCTGAGAATCGGCGGATGAATTCTTCCAACTGCTTCTTCTTCTCTTCAGCCTTCATCTTCTGGTTCTGAGCCTGGCGGAGAGCCAACTGAGAACTCTCATACCAGAAAGAGTAGTTACCTGCAAACATCGTAATCTTACCGAAGTCGATATCTACGGTCTGGGTACTTACAGCATCGAGGAAGTGACGGTCGTGAGATACTACGAGTACGGTCTGTTCAATGTTGCTGAGATAGTCTTCCAGCCACTCAACAGTGTCGAGGTCGAGGTCGTTGGTAGGCTCATCGAGAAGGAGGTTGTCTGGGTTGCCGAAGAGTGCCTTTGCCAGCATCACGCGCACCTTCTCTGTATTAGAGAGATCTCCAACGAGTTTGTCGTGGCGGTCTTCCTTTACGCCGAGGTTCTGCAGAAGTTGTGCGGCATTGCTTTCAGCCTCCCAACCATTCATTTCTGCAAACTTGAGCTCCAGCTCAGCAGCGAGGTTACCATCTTCTTCTGTCATCTCTGGCTTAGCATAGAGGCGCTCGCGCTCCTTCATGTTTTCCCATAATGGCTGATGGCCCATCAGAACGGTATCCATCACGCGGAAATCGTCATATTTGAAGTGGTCCTGTTCCAAGACAGAAAGGCGCTCGCCTGGTCCCATTTCTACTGTACCCTTGTTTGGTTCAAGGTCGCCGCTGATAGCGCGGAGGAAAGTAGATTTTCCGGCGCCGTTAGCACCGATGATACCATAAATATTACCATGAGTGAACTTGAGGTTTACATCCTTGTAAAGCACTCTCTTTCCGAATTGGATCGCAAGATTTTGTACTGTAATCATTATTTGTTCCTAAATATCTTTTATTCTGATTATATCTTTAATTCAGCTGCAAAATTACAAAAAAATATTTGAAACACAATGATTTATTGGCAAAAGTTACTAATTTTTAGTTAAAAACATGGTGGCTTTTTGTTATTTTGCAGAAAAGTCTTACTTTTGTAGGCTGAAACTGAGAAAATGCAGCATTGATTCTGTGTTTTTCATGTTAAGAAAATGATATCGATAACAATATGAGACAACAAAATAGAAAAGGAAATTTTAATAAGCATACCAATAATGCTTATGGCTACGGAAACCCAAATGAATATGACCATTACAAGGTAGAAAAGCCTGCTCCGTTGCTGGAATGGCTGATGGAGAATGTGAAGGGACCTAGCAAGACTAAGGTGAAGCAGACTCTGCAGGGTAGGGGAATCAAGGTAAATGGCAAAACCATTACCCAGTTTGACTATGCCCTGAAACCGGGTATGAAGGTGAGTGTGAGCAAGACAAAGAAGAATCAGGAGGTATTTAAAAGCAGATACCTTAAGATTGTTTATGAAGACAGATATCTGATTGTTGTCGAGAAAAACATTGGTATATTGAGTATGGCAGCCGGTCATTCTACTTTGAATGTGAAAACGGTGCTTGATGATTATTTTCATAAGACTCGCCAGAACTGCCAGGCGCATGTAGTCCACCGACTGGATCGTGATACTTCGGGCTTGATGATTTATGCCAAGGATAAGCAGACGGAGTTGGCTTTGGAGGATGATTGGCATCATAATGTGTACGACCGCAGATATGTGGCTCTGGTTTCCGGAGAGATGGAAGAAGATGAAGGTACCGTTGCCAACTGGCTGAAAGATAACAAGGCTTATATTACTTACAGCAGTGATACGGATAATGGCGGTAAGTATGCTGTTACCCATTTCCATACATTAGAGCGTACCACCGCTCATTCTCTGGTGGAGTTCAAACTCGAAACGGGCCGTAAGAATCAGATTCGTGTTCATACAGCTGATATGGGGCATCCGGTGTGTGGTGACATCAAGTATGGTAATAGTGATGATCCATGCCAGCGCTTGTGCCTGCATGCCTATGTGTTGTGTTTCTATCATCCCGTAACGCATCAGCCTATGGAATTTGAAACTCCGATACCGGCTGAATTCCGTAGGGCATTAAAAAATGATCGTTAATAGGGTGATGAATACTGATTGGTAGTTTATACTATATAATAATGTGATATGAATGATTTTGGATATTATGCGCTGGTATTGGTAGTCCTTGTTGTAGGACTGTTTGTCTTAAAGAAGGTGGCTACCTGCATGATTAAAGCAATGGTAGCTGTTGTTATGATAGCCATGCTGGCAGTTCTTTACTGGCTCTTCTGTTGATAGTAGAGTTGTATGATGATGACGGGATGAGATTTTAGATATTTTTGATTGGTAAATTGGTTGCGGTTGTCTGGGTGTAAACTTTGGATGGCTGCAACTTTTTTTATATTGATATTTAAAGAGATATAAAGTGATATTTAAAGGTGATATTAAATGGTGGGGAGAAATATAAAACAAAAATGAGCATTTCTGTTAAGAAATGCTCTTTTTGTACACCCTTAGGGATTCGAACCCTAGACCCACTGATTAAGAGTCAGTTGCTCTACCAACTGAGCTAAGGGTGCAACTGTTTGTTGGTGACTCCGCAAGGATTCAAACCTTGAACCTCTTGATCCGTAGTCAAGTGCTCTATTCAGTTGAGCTACGGAGCCAAAACCGTTTGTTTCAGTGAAGCTTTGATAGGAGAGTGACTCCGCAAGGATTCAAACCTTGAACCTCTTGATCCGTAGTCAAGTGCTCTATTCAGTTGAGCTACGGAGCCAATTCTTATCTTTTGTACTCCCTTAGGGATTCGAACCCTAGACCCACTGATTAAGAGTCAGTTGCTCTACCAACTGAGCTAAGGGTGCAACATTTAAAAGCCTCATTTCTGAATTGCGAGTGCAAAGGTACTACTATTTTTTGATTCCACCAAATTTTTTCGCAACTTTTTTCGAAAAAAATCAATTTTTCTTCATCTTGAAGGTTCCTAACGTATGTCTATACCCCTTCTTGTTGATGCTTACCACGCGGTAGATACCATCCTTTAAGTTTCTAACATCTAGCGTGTTATCTTTTGTATGGAGGTACAGAATATCGCATCCTTGCAGGGTTTCGACCATCAGAAAGTCAAAAACGAGATTTTTGGTGGTTTCTGCTAGATATACCTTCTTTCCGTCACATTCGAGTAATTTCGCAGCTCCTGTGTTTTTGGCAAAAAGTTGAATCTCTTCCTCTTTTTCTTGGGTTGGCAGACTTTCGATGCCATATCCGTCCATTGAAGTTACGGCAACAAACAGACGTTTTGCGTCAGGATTTTCTATTTTGAACGAATTTCCTATGATTCGTGCGGCAACCAGGTTGCGTGCATCGGTGATGTCAACCGGATATTTCTTGCTCGCGTATACATTATTATATATATAAGGGGTTGCTATTTTGGTGCCATCCGTATAGTTTGAAGGATTGCTCCAGGAAACTGATACCTTGTTATCGGTGGTGATTACCGATAATTGCTGTGGCTGTTCCGGTTGGTTCTTGCTTGCCCAAGTCATCGGCGGAACCAATGATGGGTATGGATTGAAACGTTGGGTAAAGTCGAGAATACCCTGTTTGTTGTCCAGGAGGAACTTGTTTCTGAAGAATGCATATCCCATTCCGAGGTTTCGGATGTGATACATTTCTGCCGTCACGTCATTGATGTTCCACTTTCCTTCTTTCGGATCAAGGAAGTAGATGCCCAGTCCTGGAACCACAATCTTGCCATGGCTCTGTTCCTGCCAGTCGATGGCAAACGGATAGAAGTGTTCGTTCTTGAAATACATCATAGGGAAGAGCTCGTCCATCAGACCGCTCTTGAGCCAGCCCTGTGCATCCTGGCAGACCTTCGTGTATGCATTCCAGCCAAAGCTCCGGTATCTGCTCAGGTCATCATACTTTCCTACAGGTGAGCAGCTCATTTTTACCCAAGGTTTTTCAGCCTTCACTGCATCGTGAATCTTTCTTACGATGTTGGTGATATACCGGCGTCCCTGTTCCCGGCTCACTTTGATGTTCCAGGTTTCAGGGTAACGGATGTAGTCGAGGTGAATACCGTCTACATTATATTTATGTGTAATTTCCCTGCAGATGTTTGCCAGATAATCACCTGTCCGACTGTTTTCCGGATCCATGTATCCGTCGGCTCCAATCTTCTTGATGAGTTTCGGCATCTTCTGTCTGAGGGTTTTGCAGCCGAGTGCGTTCCATTTTCCTACAGGGATGGTTACCACCCAGGCATGCAGTTCCATACCGCGCTTATGGCATTCGTCGATGGCAAACTGCAGGGCATCATAGCCCGGACTTCTGCCCGGAAATCCTGACAGACATCCATCCCAAGGTTCGTATGCCGACGGATAAATCATGGTACCTCTTACGCGGGTCTGTATCAGTACGGTATTGATTTTAGCCTGCTGTAACCGGTCCAGTATATCCGTCAGTTCCTTTTTCTGCTTTTCGGCAGAATAAGAAGACTGGGCATAAGAGTGTGGCCAGTCGATACCTCCTATGGTTGTCAGCCATACAGCTCTTACTTCATGTTTCGGCACCTGGTTATTGAACACGATACTCTGGGCTTTTGCGGCCAAAACAGAGCATAAAACGATAAAAAATATCTTAAATCTCTTCATAATCTTACAATTTGGCAACAAAGATACCAATATTTTTTTTTATTTCAAATAAAAATATTACTTTTGCGGTTGAAATATTAAAATAAAGTGCATTTTGCACCGAAAAGAGAGAAAATTTTAAGCAATAAAAGAAAAATGGTCAGTTTCGTTATTAGTTTGGTCGCCCTTGTATTGGGTTACCTTCTTTATGGAAAGTTTGTGGCGCATGTGTTCGGTCCCGATGACCGCCCTACGCCTGCAGTGACCAAAGCCGATGGGGTCGACTTTATGGTACTGCCTAGTTGGAAGATCTTCATGATTCAGTTCCTCAACATTGCAGGAACGGGTCCTATCTTCGGTGCCATTATGGGTGCCTGGTACGGACCGGTGGCTTATCTGTGGATTATCTTCGGGTGTATCTTCGCTGGAGCCATGCATGATTACATGAGCGGTATGCTCAGTATCCGTAACGGTGGAGCAGGTTTGCCGGAATTGGTAGGTAAGTATTTGGGTGGACGCACCAAGAAAGTGATGTTGGTCTTTTCGGTACTTTTGCTGATGATGGTGGGAGCTGTGTTTGTATACAGTCCGGCTATCATTATGAGTGGCATTTGTGATACGGATGCATTCTGGGGCAGCCAGATGTTTTGGATTGTGGTGATTTTCGTTTATTACGTCATTGCTACATTACTGCCTATCGATAAGATTATCGGTAAGGTTTATCCGCTCTTTGCCTTCTCGCTTCTCTTTATGGCGGGTGCTCTGATGATAGGTCTCTTTGTGAAGTGGCCTTCATTGCCTGAACTTTGGAGCAATTTGCAGAGTTGCAATCTCAATGAGAATCCGGCTTGGTTGGGAACGGAGTCTTTTGTACAGAAGAGTCCGATTTTCCCTTGCCTCTTTATCACGATAGCCTGTGGCGCCATCAGTGGTTTCCATGCTACGCAGAGTCCGCTCATGGCCCGATGCATGAAGAATGAGAAGATGGGTCGCCCTATTTTCTATGGAGCCATGATTACAGAAGGTGTTGTTGCCTTGATATGGGCTACGGTTTCCATGTATTTCTTCTACTATGGTGGATGGCGTGAATGCGTAAGTCCTGAGGCCGCTCAGCAGTTTATAGCTCAGTTTGATGGCGGCAAGTCGCTTATACAGAACTTCGATGCGCCTACCGTTGTGAAAATTGTATGTTCCAGCTGGTTGGGTGTGGCTGGTGGAATCCTGGCTCTGTTGGGTGTCGTCGCAGCGCCTATTACCAGTGGCGATACGGCTTTGAGAAGTGCCCGTCTGATTATCGCCGAGTTTATCGGTTTGGAGCAGCGCTCTATGCGCAAGCGTCTTTATATCTGCGTTCCGTTGTTTGCTCTTACGGTGGGCATTCTGGTTTGGCAGATGGAGAATCCTGATGGCTTCAATATCATCTGGCAGTATTTCGGCTGGGCTAACCAGACGCTTTCTGTGTTCACTCTCTGGACATTGACGGTTTATCTGGTACAGCAGAAGAAGCCTTTTGTGATGACGCTGGTTCCTGCCTTGTTTATGACCGTGATATGTTCAACCTTCCTGCTCATTTCGCCAACAGCTTTGGCTTTGGGTGAGAGCCTGGCTTATACGGGCAGTGTCATCATTCTGGTGATTGCCTTGGTTTGGTTCCTGGGTTGGTATCGCAGTTATCAGAAGAAACAATAGATTTATATATAAGTATTAATCAATATACGTAAATTTATATGATACGAATGAAAAAATTAGCTATTGCAGCATTGGCACTTGTCGTTTCGACAGCTGCCCATGCTCAGTTTGAAAGTGGAAAACAGTATATAGGTGCGTCGATGACGGGCTTAAACTTGAGTTATAATGGCTCTCAGGACCTCAATCTCGGTATTCAGGCTAAGGCTGGATACTTCGTAGAAGACGATTGGATGCTGTTGGGGCAGGTAGAATATAATCATTCTGGTCTTGAAGGCGTGAAGGATTATTTCTCTGTCGGTGCCCAGGTACGTTATTATATCGAGCAGAATGGTCTGTATCTGGGTGGCGGCGTAAAGTTGGCTCATTCCGGAGGTTATAATGATTTCATGCCAGGGGTAGAGGTAGGTTATGCTTTCTTCCTCGGTAAGTCGGTTACCCTCGAGCCAGCTATCTACTACGATCAGAGTTTCAAGAAGCATGTAGATTATTCTACCGTAGGTTTGAAACTGGGTATTGGTATTTATCTCTAAACTGCTAAGATGCAACAACAGTTTTCTTCGACTTTGTTGGAAAAGGCAGTGGCGGAGTTTTCTAAATTGCCAGGTATAGGGCGCAAAACAGCTTTGCGCCTTGTACTTTTTATGCTCAAGCGTAAGAGTGAGGATGTGGAACTCTTTGCTGATACCATTTCCAGAATGCGGCGTGAAGTGAAATACTGCAGAGTTTGTCATAATATCAGCGATACTGATGTCTGTCCGATCTGTTCTGATTCCCGGCGCGATGCTTCTACCATCTGTGTTGTCGAGAATGTGCAGGATGTACTGGCGATAGAAAACACGCAGCAGTTTCACGGGCTCTATCATGTCTTGGGCGGCATCATTTCGCCGATGGATGGTATCGGTCCTTCGGATATAGAGATAGAATCGCTGGTTCAGCGTGTGGCTGAAGGTGGGGTGAAGGAGGTGATTTTTGCTCTCAGCAGTACGATGGAGGGTGATACTACCAACTTCTATATCTCCCGTAAACTTGCTGATTATCCTGTTAAACTCTCTGTTATCGCCCGTGGTATCTCGGTGGGTGATGAATTGGAGTATACAGATGAGGTTACCCTCGGACGGAGTATTCTGAACAGAACTCCATTTGGACAATAACAAAAGACAACAAAATGAAAATCAAACAAGTACAACGAATATTGATGACCAATTTCCTCTTTGTCCTGTTGGTAGGGTTCCTGCTGGTCTTGCTCTATGAGACAGAAATTCTGGAACCTACTAATCTGGCAGGGGATGTCACGTTGGTCTATGTGATTACCGTAGCGATGGAGTTTCTTACCATTGCCGTTATTCCTCTGGCGCTCAAACTCTTCAGTTTCAAGGCTATTCACCGTCAGTTGGTAACCCGTAAGGGAGATGCACTTCTTCCTCTGGGCACTGCCCGTCTGAATATGCTCTGCTTGCCAATGCTGATCAATACGTTTATGTATTATCAGACGATGGCGCCTGCTTTTGGATATATGGCTATCATCCTTTTTCTCTGTCTCTTCTTTGTTTATCCTTCTGTCGGAAGATGTGAGGACGAAACAACAGAGGCGGAAGGTTAAACTCTCAGTATCTAATATTTGCTATTCGATATGAAACTCAGTGTTATCATAGTAAGCTATAATGTGAAGTACTATCTTGCCCAGTGTCTGCGTTCGGTAGAGAAAGCTATCGGCGTGTTGGAGTGTGGGCAGCAGGGTGATGCAAGTGGCGATACGGCAGAGATTATCGTGGTTGATAATCATTCTCAGGATGGGACGGTGGAATATCTCGAACAGTGTTTCCCGGCTTCCCGATATCCTAATCTCCATGTTGTAGCCTGTACGCATAATAACGGATTTGCCCGTGCCAACAATCTTGCTATCCGCAAGAGCGAGAGTGATCTGGTTCTTTTACTGAATCCGGATACCATTATCGGTGAGCATGTTCTCAAGGATGCTGTCAGTTTTATGCGTTCTCATCCTGATGCCGGTGCTCTGGGTGTAAGGATGTTGGGAGCCAATGGCAAACCAGCTCCTGAGAGTAGGAGAGGATTGCCTTCTCCGATGGTGGCTTTCTATAAGATGATGGGGTTGTGCAGCCGGTTTCCTCAGCATCGCAGTTTCGGTCATTATTACATGGGTTATCTTCCATGGGATAAGCCGGCAAAGATAGAGGTTGTGAGCGGTGCTTTCTGTATGATTCGTCGTGAAGCCTTGCTGAAGGTGGGGTTGCTGGATGAGGATTTCTTCATGTATGGCGAGGATATTGATCTTTCTTACCGTATCTTGAAGGGTGGTTATCAGAACTATTATCTGCCTGTAGATATCCTGCATTACAAAGGTGAAAGTACTCAGAAGTCGAGCTTCCGCTATGTTCATGTGTTTTACGAGGCGATGCTTATCTTCTTCCGTAAACATTATTCGGGTATGTCGCATCTCTTGAGTATTCCTATCAAATTTGCCATCTATGCCCGTGCCTCTGTAGCCTTTACGCAGATGATGACTGCGAGAATCAGAAAGAGTCTGGGATTCTTTTCTCCTTCTCATGTCGACCTGTCAAACCAGGTATTGTTTGATGCTGACGAGATGAGCTATGAAGAGATGCTGCATCAGCTTGCGCAGCGATCTGACGAGAATATCAAACTGGCTACCTATACGAAGGACATCGGTAAGGTGATTACGGATAGGGAGGTGATGGATAAGGATGAATTTGGTTATTTATAAGGATAGATTTATTTCTATTTTATAAGGTACGCGCGTACATTATTAATAAGTGTAGTTTATGAAAGAACCGAATATTCGATTACGTGCTTTAGAGTTGGAAGATCTAGATTTTCTCTATCATATAGAGAATGATGATCGGCTTTGGGAACTGGGTGTTTCCAATGTTCCATATTCGCGCCGGGTGCTGCTCGACTATATAACCAGTGCTTCGGCAGATATTTATGTAGACAATCAGGTGCGCCTGATAGTAGAGAATGAGCAGAATGAGCAGGTGGGCATCCTGGATCTTACAGATTTTGATCCCCGTCATCACCGTGCCGAACTCGGAATTGTCATCAAAAAGGAGTTTCAGGGGCAGGGTTACGCGAAGGCTTCTGTGTCACGCTTGTTGCAATATGCCCGGAATATACTTCATCTTCAGCAGATTTATGCTATTGTAGGTATCAGAAACCAAAAAGCGGCTAAAATGCTGCAATCTGTTGGATTTGAGGGGAATAATATCCTGAAACAATGGCTTTGTAGCCCAGTTGGATATGAGGATGCGATGTTTTTTCAATATTTTCTGTAAAAAAGTTGCATAAAAATTTGGTAGAACCAAAAAAAAGTAGTACCTTTGCACTCGCAAATGAAAAATGAGCGCTAAGCCATTCAATTTGATTTCATGATTGGTGCGTTAGTTCAGTTGGTTAGAATGCCTGCCTGTCACGCAGGAGGTCACGAGTTCGAGTCTCGTACGCACCGCTAATTTCATTTGAACATTTCGACTCCTCCATAATAATAATGGTGCGTTAGTTCAGTTGGTTAGAATGCCTGCCTGTCACGCAGGAGGTCACGAGTTCGAGTCTCGTACGCACCGCAGAAACCTTCGAGAGTGATCTCGGAGGTTTTTTGTTTTTATTTAAATCTAAGAGAATATGGCTATCGTTATCACTGTTCTGGCATACTTCTGTGTGCTGCTGCTCTTCAGTCATCTTACTGCCCGTAAAATGGCAAGTAATGAAACTTTCTATCGTGCCAACCGCCGTTCGCCTTGGTATATGGTTGCTTTCGGTATGGTGGGTGCGTCTATTTCGGGCATCACTTTTGTCAGTGTGCCTGGCATGGTGATGAGAACGGATATGACCTACCTTCAGATGTGCATCGGTTTCATCCTGGGTTATTTCCTGGTTGCCTTTCTTTTGCTTCCTATCTATTACCGGTATAATCTCACTACGATTTACGGTTATCTGCAGCAGCGGTTGGGGGAACGTTCGTATAAGACTGGAGCTTCGTTCTTCCTCTTGTCCAAGATGACGGGTGCGGCGGTCCGTTTCTTTGTCGTCTGTATCCTCTTGCAGCGTTTCGTGCTCGATGGGATTGGTGTTCCGTTCTGGGTCACGGTTCCTGTCATGGTACTGCTTATCTGGCTTTATACGCGCAAGGGTGGCATCAAGACGCTGGTGTGGACGGATACCTTTCAGACGCTCTGTATGTTTGCTGCGCTCATCCTCATTATCTGTCAGGTGATGTCGGCGTTGGGCATGACTCCTTCCGAAGCGATCACTGCGATTGCTCACGACAGTCATTCCCGTATTTTTGTCTTTGATGACTGGATGTCGAAACAGAACTTCTGGAAACAGTTCCTCAGCGGTGTCTTTGTAGTGATTGTGATGACCGGTCTTGATCAGGACATGATGCAGAAGAATCTTACCTGCAAGTCGCTCCGTGAGGCCCAGAAGGATGTTTGCAGCTATGGTTTTGCCTTTGTGCCTGCCAATCTGCTTTTCCTGAGTCTGGGTGTGTTGCTGGTGATGCTGGCTCAGAAACAGGGAGTGGCTTTGCCTGATGCTCCTGATGATCTGTTGCCGATGTTTGCGGCTTCGGGAGTGATGGGAAACCTGGTAGTGGTACTGTTCACCATCGGTATCGTGGCGGCGAGCTTTTCGAGTGCCGATTCTGCTTTGACCGCCATTACTACGAGTCTCTGTGTGGATATATTGGGCAGGAAAGAGGATATGAAGCTCCGCAAGCGTATGCATCTGCTGGTGGCTTTCGTCTTCATGCTCTTCATCATTGCTTTCAAGGCGATTAATTCTACGAGCGTGATAGATGCCATCTACATCCTCTGCTCTTATACTTACGGTCCGCTGTTGGGTTTGTTTGCCTTCAGTCTGCTCACCAAGCGTCAGGTAAACGACCGCTGGTCGCCATGGGTCTGCATCGCCAGTCCGCTCATCTGCTTCGCCATCGATACCCTTACCTCGCAGTATGTGGGCTATAAGTTCGGCTATGAGCTTCTGATGCTGAATGGCGCCCTGACCTTTGCAGGTCTCGCTCTTATAAAAAAAGAAACAGTTAAATACAAACAATAATGAGAACAAAAGTATTATTCGCAGCATTGTTGCTCAGTGCAACAACTGCTTTTGCCCAGCAGGAGAAGTTGGGCTCCGGTATTGACAAGACCAACATGGACTTGACCATCAAGCCGGGTAATGATTTCTATCGCTATGCCGCAGGCAACTGGATGAAGAATCATCCACTCGATGCCGAGCATACCGACAATGGTGCTTTCACCGATCTCTTTGAGCAGAACCAGAAGCGCATCCAGGACATCATCCTTGAATATGCTTCCAAGCCACAGCAGAAGGGGTCACTCGGACAGAAGATCGGTTCGCTCTACAACCTCCGTATGGACAGCGTTCGCCTGAACAAGGAGGGATGGGCACCTATCAAGCCAACTCTCGACCGCATTGCAGCCATCAAGGACCGCAGAGAGTATCAGCTCGTTACCGCTCAGCTCGATTTCCGTGGCGAGGGTACCATGATGTATGGCATCGGTGTGGGCGCCGATCTTCGTGATGCCGCCAACAACCTCGTTGAGGTAGACCAGAGTGGTCTTGGTCTTGGTGTACGCGATTATTATGTAAACGATGACGAGCAGACCAAGAAGATTCGTGATGCATACAAGGCTTATATGAAGAAGCTCTTCCAGATGGTAGGCAACGACGAGGTTACCGCCCAGAAGAAGATGGAGGCTGTGATGGCTATTGAGACCCGCATCGCTAAGGCAAGCTATAGCCAGGTACAGCTCCGCGACATCGACAAGAACTATCACAAGATGACCTACAACCAGCTCGTGCTCGATTATCCTGGCATCGACTGGGGCAATGTGTTCCTGGCATCCGGTTTCCCTGCTTTCAAGGAAATTTGCGTGGGTCAGCCTGAACCAATCCACGAGGTTGAGAAGATTCTCGCAGAGACCTCTCTGGATGATCTGAAGACATACGCAGAGATCAAGGTGATTTCTGGTGCAACCAGCGTATTGAGCGATGATTTCCGTGCCGTATCCTTTGAGTTGAGCAAGGTAATGAGCGGTGTTCAGCAGGACCGTCCTCGTTGGAAGCGTGCTGTAAGTACCGTGAGCGGTGTGTTGGGCGAGGCTATCGGAAAGATTTACGTAGAGAAGTACTTCCCGGAGAGCAGCAAGAAGCGTATGCTCGACCTGGTTCACAATCTCCAGACTGCGCTTTCACAGCGCATCGACGAGGCTACATGGATGAGTGCTGCTACCAAGGCACAGGCTAAGGACAAGCTGGAGAACTTCATCATCAAGATAGGTTATCCTGACAAGTGGAAGGACTATAGCGGATTGCAGGTAGATGACAGCCTTTCTCTCTACGAGAATATGGCAAATATCTCTGAGTTCTTTACCAAGGATGCCATCGCCCGCAAGGTGAACAAGCCGGTAGATAAGACAGAGTGGGGAATGACTCCTCAGACTATCAATGCTTATTATAACCCAACTACCAACGAGATCTGCTTCCCTGCAGCTATTCTCCAGCCTCCATTCTTCGACCCTACAGCCGATGATGCGATGAACTATGGTGGTATCGGTGGTGTAATCGGTCATGAGATGAGTCATGGCTTTGACGATCAGGGCAGCCAGTTTGACAAGACCGGTAACCAGCACAACTGGTGGACTGCTGCTGACAAGAAGAATTTCGAGTCTCGCACCAAGATTCTGGTTGACCATTTCAACAAGATTGAGTTGGCTGGCAAGAAGGTAAACGGCCAGATGACCCTGGGTGAGAACATCGGTGACAATGGTGGTTTGAACATCGCTTTCCGTGCACTTCAGAATGTGATGAAGACAGAGAAGTTGGGTGTGAAGGATGGATTTACTCCAGAACAGCGCTTCTTCCTGGCATGGGCACGTGTATGGGCAGGCAATGCCCGTCCTGAGTACCTGCAGTATCTGATGACCGTGGATGTTCACTCTCCAAACGAGGCTCGTGTGAACGGTGCCCTCCCAATGGTGGATTCATGGTATAAGGCATTCAACATCAAGAAGGGCGACAAGCTCTTTGTTCCTAAGAACAAGCGTGCACATATCTGGTAAAAATATAAAACATAAAAAAAGTCTTGCAGGCTATATGCTTGCAAGACTTTTTTTATCTAATCATTACTTCGTTCCGAAATAGAGGAAGAGCATTCCGAGTAATACCAGGAGCAGATCTACGAACTTCGCCTTGAGATTCTTCTCATGGAAGATGGCTGCACCGAAGAGGAAGCTGACGATAACCGAACCGCGGCGAATCATGCTCACGATACTGATCATGGCACCAGGCAGACTCAATGCGTAGAAATAAACGAAGTCGGCTGCCGAAAGGAAGATACTGATGAAGATGATACTCCAGTGCCAGTGGAATGGGGTAGAATTCTTCTTGGTAGGCCACCATATCATCAGCAGCATGGCTCCCATGAGGAAACACTGGTAGATGTTGTACCAGCTCTGTACAATCATTCTGTCTAATCCTACACCACCATTCTCTGGTGAAGCCATCAGATACTTGTCGTAGAGACCGCTTATTGCACCGAGAACGGCAGCCAGTACGATGAAGTAAATCCATTTGTTGTGCTTGAAGTCGATACCCTCTTTCTTGCCGCTGCGCGAAAGCATGGCAAAGGAGATGATGGCAAGTATGACACCAATCCACTGATACAGATTCAGTACCTCGCCATAAACCAGCAGGGCACCTACGAGTGTCATTACCGGTCGGGTGGCATTGATAGGTCCCACGATGGTGAGCGGCAGGTGTTTCATGCCGAAATAACCGAAGATCCAGCTGCTCAATACGATGAAACTCTTGAGCACGATGTACTTGTGAACTTCCCATCCGCCTTCTGCTACATGAAACATCGTTCCATCCAGCGAATTTCCTGTATAGCTCATCACGATGAACGGCAGGAAGATGAGCGATGAGAAGAGCGTGTTCAGAAAGAGTACGGGAATCACTGCGTTACCTGAAAGCGCCTTCTTCTTGAAGGCATCATAAAATCCCAGCAGCGCTGCTGAGAGAAATGCTAATACTAACCACATTTTTTTGAATGTTAAATGTTGAATGTTGAATGAGGCTCGCGCCCTTGTGTTTCTAATCATTTAATCTTTGAAATCATACCCTACCTCTTCCAGGAACAATGCGTTACCCGGCATGCTTTCGCCTGCATCGCTGCGGCTTCCGTTGTGCAGGATATCGAGAAACTGTTCCATCGTAATCTTTTCTCTGCCTACATCGATGAGCGTTCCCACTACGGCTCTCACCATGTTTCTCAGGAAACGGTTGGCGGTAATCTCAAAATACCAGGTGGTAGGAGAGGTCTGTATCCATCGGGCGGCTGTTACATGGCAGATGGTGGTCTTGTTGTCGCCACCCGCCTTGCAGAACGCTGCATAGTCTTCGTGATGCAGAAAATGCTGAGCCGCCTCGTTCATCTTCTCGAAATTCAGGGGATAGTTCATCTGCAGTGAATAATGGCGCTCAAACGGATCTTTCTGCGTATGTATATAATAATGGTATGTGCGCGAGATGGCAGAGAAGCGGGCATGCATCTCTGGGGCTACCTCCCTTACTTCGTATACGGCAATGTCGCGGGGCAGGATGCGGTTCAGGCGGTATACCAGCTGGTCGGGTTCCATCGGAATCCTGTCGGTATCGAAGTGGGCTGCCATGTGTCGGGCATGTACGCCGGTATCGGTCCTTCCTGCTCCCACCACCTCCATTTCCTTTCTCAGAAGTATGGAGAGGGCGCGCTGCAACTCCTGCTGCACCGAATTGGCATTGGGCTGAATCTGCCAGCCGTGGTAGTTGGTGCCGTCGTAACCGAAGAATATGAAGTATCTCATGATGATCTTTGAACTTTTTTGTTTTTTGCTATGAACTTTGAGCTTTGATTTGTTCTACGTTCTTTGCTTAATTCGGGTGCAAAGTTACTAAAAAAACGTGAAATATGGTATAATAATACAGATTTTTTTCAAAAATGGTACAATCTTGAAAGAAAAGTTCAATTTTATTTTGCAAATTGACAATAATTGTGTACTTTTGCCAACGTTTTTGATATTATAGATTATGGCACAGAACATATTCAAGGGTTTAGGTGTTGCCCTTATTACTCCTTTCAACACCGATGGCTCGGTTGATTATCAGTCGCTCAAGCGATTGGTAGAGTTTCAAATTGACAATGGTGCAGACTTCCTTTGCATCCTTGCCACAACTGGTGAGGCTCCATGTCTTACACAGGAAGAGAAAGATAAAATCACAGAATTGGTGAAAGACGTGAACAAGGGTCGCATCAAGATATTGAAATATTGTGGTGGTAATAATACTGCTGCTGTCGTTGAAGAAATCAAGAACACCGACTGGAGTGGCATCGATGGCATCCTCAGTATCTGTCCTTACTACAACAAACCTTCTCAGGAAGGTCTCTATCAGCACTTCAAGGCCATCGCCCAGGTTAGTCCGCTGCCTATCGTGCTCTACAATGTTCCTGGCAGAACCGGTATCAACATGAAGCCTGAAACAACCTGCCGTATCGCCCGCGACTTCCCTAATGTGGTAGCCGTGAAGGAGGCTAGTGGCAGCCTGGAGCAGGTAGATGAGATTATCAAGAACAAACCTGATAATTTTGATGTTATCAGCGGCGATGATGCGCTTACCTTCTCAATGATTGCCAGTGGTGCTGCCGGCGTTATCTCTGTTATCGGCAATGCCCTGCCTAAGGCTTTCAGCCGTATGATCCGTCTTGAGTTCCGTGGCGAATATGAGCCAGCCCGTAAGATTCATCATTCTTTCACCGAGCTCTACAGTCTGCTCTTCGTTGACGGTAACCCTGCCGGCGTAAAGGCGCTCCTCAATGATATGGGCTTCATCGAGAACGAGCTCCGTTTGCCTCTGGTTCCTACCCGTATCGCAACCAAGCAGAAAATGAGCGACATTCTGAAGACTTTGAATATCTAAAATAGTGATTAGTTATTAATCATTTAGTACCATGGCAGAAGATAGAAGAATCATACACGAGATAACACCGCTGATGGGTAAAGATGTGCTCTATATTGCAGACAGGCATAAGAAGGAGTTTACTTATCCTATCCATAACCATTCGGTGTACGAGTTGAACTTTGTAGAGAATGCAAAGGGAGTAAGAAGAATCGTTGGAGATTCGCAGGAGGTGATAGGCGACTATGATCTCTGTCTCATCACATCGCCCGATCTGGAGCATGTATGGGAGCAGAACGAATGCCACAGCGATGATATTCGTGAGATTACCATCCAGTTTGATTTCTCCATGAGTGATGAAACGCTCTTCGGAAGAAATCCCTACGCCAGCATTACCCGTATGATGCAGGAAGCGAAGAAGGGACTCTCATTCCCGATGCAGGCAATCATGAAGGTATACGGAATGCTCGATACTTTAAGTTCCGTAAAAGACGGTTTCTATGCCGTACAGCAGTTCCTGACCATTCTCTACGAACTGTCACGCTGCGAAAATGCCCGCACCCTGGCTTCCAGCAGTTATGCCAAGGTAACGGTAGAAGACGATAGCCGGCGCATCCTGAAGGTGAAGAATTATATCTCCAAGAACTATATGGATGAACTCCGTCTGCCGGAGCTTGCCTCGCTGGCAGGCATGAGCAGCAGTGCGTTCAGCCGTTTCTTCAAGCTCCATACCGGCAGAAATATCTCTGAGTATATCATCGACCTGCGTCTGGGTTATGCTGCCCGCATGTTGGTAGATACCGCGAAGAGCATCAGCGAGATAGGTTTTGATTGCGGATTCAACAATCTCAGCAACTTCAACCGCATCTTCAAAAAGAAGAAAGGATGCTCGCCAAGCGAGTTCCGTGAAAGCTATCATAAGACAAGAATCATTGTATAATACAGCCAACGTAATCGTTTAAGTGAAATTATCAAAAATATTTCGCTTAAACGATTCTTTTTTCCGATATTTGTTGTATCTTTGCGCTACAATTTGAAATGTATAAATAAACATTTAAAAACTACGATAACGAATTATGAAGCAATTTATGGATGAAAACTTCCTGCTCGACACGAAGACTGCACAGGATCTTTTCCACAATCATGCGGCTAAAATGCCAATTATCGATTATCACTGCCACCTCATCCCTGAGATGGTAGCCAATGATCACAAGTTTAAGAGTATTACAGAACTTTGGCTCGGCGGCGACCACTACAAGTGGCGTGCTATGCGTACCAACGGTGTAGATGAGCGCTTCTGCACAGGTACTGATACTAGCGACTGGGAGAAGTTCGAGAAGTGGGCTGAAACAGTGCCTTATACTTTCCGTAACCCTCTCTATCACTGGACTCACCTGGAGCTCAAGACTGCTTTCGGTATCGATAAGCAGCTCAGCCCTAAGACAGCCCGTGAAATCTACGATGAGTGTAACGAGAAGTTGCAGTTGCCTGAGTTCAGCGCTCGTGGTTTGATGCGTCATTACAATGTAGAGTGCGTTTGTACAACAGACGACCCAATCGATGACCTGCGTTACCACAAGCAGACACGTGAGAGCGGTTTCGAAATCAAGATGATTCCTGCTTGGCGTCCTGACAAGGCTATGAACATCGAGAAGCCAGATTTCGCTGACTATATGAACAAGCTTGGTGAGGTAGCAGGTGTTAATCTCGTTACATTCCAGGATATGGTTGATGCTTTGCAGAAGCGTCACGACTTCTTTACTGAGAACGGCTGTAAGTTGAGCGACCACGGTATCGAGGAGTTCTACGATGAGCCATACACAGATTCTCAGATTGAGACTATCTTTGCCAAGGCTATGCGTGGCCAGCAGCTTTCTGCTCTCGAAATCCGTCAGTATAAGCATGCATTCCTCAAGGTTTGCGCTGAGATGGATCACGCTGCCGACTGGACACAGCAGTACCACTATGGTGCTATCCGCGACAACAATACACTGATGTACAACAAGCTCGGTGCTGATACCGGTTTCGATTCTATCGGTGAGTTCACTACAGCCAAGGCTATGAGCAGCTTCCTCAATGAGCTCAACATGGAGGGTAAGCTTACACGTACTATCCTCTACACATTGAACCCATGTGCCAACGAGGTAATCGCTACTATGCTCGGTAACTTCCAGGATGGTTCTTGCCCAGGTAAGATCCAGTTTGGTTCTGGCTGGTGGTTCAACGATCAGCTCGATGGTATGACCCGCCAGATGAACGCACTCTCTGTATTGGGTCTCCTGAGCCGTTTCGTAGGTATGTTGACTGACTCTCGTTCATTCCTCAGCTACCCACGTCACGAGTACTTCCGTCGTTTGCTCTGCAACCTCCTCGGCAATGATGTAGAGAAGGGCTTGCTTCCTAACGACATGGAGAGCCTCTCTCGTATGGTAGAGGATATCTCTTACAACAATGCTCGCAACTACTTCAAGTTCTATTAATCCATAGAACAGAAGCAATTTATACTAAGACAAATCCCTTCACGGCATCCCGGTGGTGTTGTGGAGGGATTTGATGTTTTATCGTGAAACCAATACTTTAAACTTATGGGGGTAATAGACAGAATACTAGGTTTTTACGAAGATATCAGAGAGTTCAATTCTTCTAATATCAAAGACTTTCGGGGCAGATTCAAGTCTTGGATCAAGATGGGTATGCTTGCCGGTCGCATCTTCTATCTCAAGGATATGTGGGCCAGGGATGTGGCTGCCTTGACTTTTGCCTCCTTCATGGCTCTGATACCTTTCATGGCTATGATGTTTGTCATAGCCCGTGGTTTCGGCTATGCCTCTCTGCTCGAATCCTGGCTCTCTACCACCTTCGAGGCACAGCCCGTTGTAGCGCAGACCATCGTTAACTTTGTACACAATTATATCGAGAATACGCAGAGCAACTACATCATCGGTACGGGTATCGTGATGTTTCTCTATACCATCGTTTCGCTGATGCAGAAGATAGAGCTTACCTTCGATGACATCTGGCATACGGGCGAGCGTTCATGGAAGCAGATTGTTACCGAATATCCTACCATTCTGTTTGGTCTGGGACTGCTGATTCTCTTTGCTTCGAGCATCAATGTATGGACGGTGAATATGGTGGATAATGTAGACAGGATAGCGGATATCGGCGATACCATTCCTTCGTTCATCCTTCATCTGGCGGCTTTTGTTCCGATGTTCCTGTTCTTCGTGTTCTGCTATTATGTCATCCCGAATACCTATATTCGGGTTCGCAGTACCTTGGTTCCATCGTTCCTGGCGGGTGTCTGCATGACGGCACTTCAGTATGGATATATCTATCTGCAGGTTTTTCTGTCCAGCTACAATGTCATCTATGGTTCGCTGGCAGCCATTCCGCTTTTCCTGTTATGGCTTCAGATTTCGTGGGCTATCGTAGTGTTTGGCGCCTTGCTTTGCCATACCAACCAGAACATCCATTATTATGATGGTGATTTGCAGTACGATCACCTGAAACTGGTGCAGCGCATCAAGGTTTGTGGGGTAGTGATGCATCTGGTATGTCGTCGGTTCAATCAGGGCGAACAGGCTTATACTCCGAAAGAAATTCATGATTTAACGAAGATACCTCAACAGATTGTCAACCAGTCGGTTAAGGAACTGTTACGTGCCCGTTTATTGGTAGAAATCCGGAATGGAAAGAAAAGCAGTTTTGAGGAATCGGTGGTTCTTCATCCGATAGAGAAGATAGAGCATCTTACCTATGGTGTGATGATAGAGCGCCTCTTCAGTTATGGCGAGGATATCTCAAGCCTTGCCGCATTGGAGTCGGATATGGCGATGTGGAAGGATATCGACATCGTGAATGCAGAGTTCATAGAAAAGGGAAAGCAAATCGCTTTCTGTTAATAAACGGTGTTTTTTAGGCACGGTAATCCGTGCCTGAAAAACTATTAATTTATAGTATCTTATTTCTGGTCATATCCGTCAGAAATCTTTTTTCCCAGTGCTAGCGCCAGTTCTACCTTGGCACCATATCCTTCCAGCTGATCGGCAAACTTGGCTACCGAATTGCCGGATGCGATGATGTCATCAAAGAGAATAATCTTTTTGCCCTGGAAGAAAGCCTCGTCGATATGGAGTTCATCTACAGGATCGCCATCTTCATCTACATCATGCGTGTAGCTGAAGGCAGGGTAGGCGTTGGTCATGCCCGTAGCCTTGCATATCTCCTCGCTGAACTCCTTGAAACGGCGCTTGGTATGCGCCTCAAGAGCTGCAGGAATGCAGACCAGGGTAAACTGTGCAGCCTCTTCGCCCAAAAGACTCTTCAGCTTGTCTGATACCATTCCGATAGCCTTCTTCAGGGCTTCCTGATGGTCCATCTCCGTTGTGAGCTCAGAGTTACCTTTAAAGTTGACGATAAGGTCGCGTTTTTCCCATTCCTCTGCTGTGAGTTCAAAAGTACCGAAGGCGCTGAATGCAGCGTAGTCGACAAGCCATTTGTAGTGCAGTCCGTTTTTCAGGACTGGCCACGAGTTGATTTCATTTTCGTAATTAGCCATAGACTAGAAATTTTTGATTATTAATAATGCATAGTTTCTGCAAAAATAGGAAATCTTTTCGAATTAAGGTGCCGGTTTCATAAAAAAGATTGGTTTTTTAAGTAATATTTCACGTAGCTGCCCTTTTTTTACTTATTTTTTAGTACCTTTGCACCGCATTTTAAGAAATACGTATATTTATATGACGAGAAAAACAAAACTTCATGAAATCCGCGACTACGTTATCATTGCCCTGGCGATGATAGAAGGTAGTATCGGTTTGAACATCTTCCTACTTCCCAATCATATCACGATGGGTGGTGTAGGAGGTATCGCTTCTATCCTTTGCTGGGGATTTGGCATCCCGGCATCTGTATCTTATCTGGCGCTCAATGTGTTCCTGCTTCTCATCGCATTCCGCATTCTGGGCTATAAGTTCTGTCTGAAGACCATCTATGGTGTTGGTATCTTTGCCTTAACTACCCGTCTGATAGAGACGCATACGGTAGGCATGACGCCGCTGCTTCACGACCAGCCGTTCATGGCAACGGTCATCGGTGCGTTCTTCATGGGCAGCAGTGCCGGTCTGGGTCTTTCCTGCAATGGTTCTACGGGTGGTTCTGATACCGTAGCGGCGATGATCAACAAGTATTGGAACATTTCCCTTGGTCATGCCATCATGATTTGCGACCTGTGTATCATCACCAGTTCTTATCTGGTATTGCGCGATTGGGAGATGGTGATTTACGGTTATGTCTGCCTCTTTGTGCAGTCGCTCTGTGTAGATCATGTGGTGAATGCGTTGCGCCGTTCGGTTCAGTTCTTCATCATCAGCGACAAATATCTGGAGCTCAGTGCAGCTATCAATACCGCTGCCGACCGAGGTTGTACGGTGATGGATGGTCATGGCTGTTACAGTGGCAAGGATGTCCACATGCTGTTTGTATTGGCGCGTCAGCGTGAGTCTCAGAAGATATTCCGTCTTATCGACGAGATAGATCCTACCGCCTTTGTCAGCCAGAGTGCCGTCATCGGTGTTTATGGCGAAGGTTTCGACCGTTTCAAGGTAGGCAAGAAGATAGGTTTGCCGAAGAAGAAATAGTTTTAGATAGAAAAAGCCCGATAGGAGAGCGTTACAGCTTCCTGTCGGGCTTTGATTATTGTGTATCTTTTAAGCAATTTGTAAAGGCTTAACCGATTACTTGTTCTTGTACTTGACAACTACCTTGTTGGCATAAATGCCTTGTGCCTGTGAAATGGCAGCACCTGTGCTCTGTATGGTCAAAGCGTTGTTCTCAAATGAACTCTCAATACCTGTTGTGGCTTTGATCATTTCTCCTGTCTCCATATCCTGATCATCAGCAACTACCTGATTTGGAACATAGGTAGATACCTTTACGTTGCGGTTGAGAAGGAAACCAAGGAATAAGTCATCACGGCTCATTAACCAGCTAAAGGTGTTCAGCAAATAATAAGGCTCTACGGTGTTTGGACATGTACGGATACTCTTATTTGTTGTGAACTCGTTAGTTAAACTTAGAGTATAAGCAGACAAGTTGCCATCAGTATAAGTGCTCAGGAAATTTACATCAGCATCATCTGCTGCACCTACCTGCTTAACGCTTGTTAGGTAACCGTTTGCATCGTAGCTCCATGTATAAGTTACATCTTCGCCTGTCATCATATCCATACCTGTACTGCTGATAACGCGACCCTGGTCATCAAGAGTATAAGTATAAGGATTATTCTCTACAGAAACAGTTTTCCCGTTGTAATTGAAAACCCAACCAAGATTACCATTAGAAGTAATTTCCTTGAGAGTTCCATCTTCATTGTAAGACATGTTGAGAGTTAAAACGCCTTCTGTAAGACCCAAGTATGGGGCATACATGTTGAGTGCCGTATTATCTGATACAGTAATGCTCTCAATCTGGCGTTTCTGGAAGGCATATACCTTACCCAACTCCCAAGAAGCATTGCCGCGAACCAGAGATACGGCATATTCGCCCTCTGCCAAATCAGCAGGAATAGTAACCTTTACGCCATCAGTTGTAACTGTTGTCTCTAATTTCTTGTCACCAACTACAATCTTGTCGCCCTGAGCAAAACCGATACCGGTAAGGGTTACTTCCTCGCCAATACCCATCTCGCCTGGCAATGACAAGGTAGAGATTGGGTTGTCAGCTGCAAGAAGAGTCATGCTGCCCAATGTCCAGCTATCATTACCTGTCTTCAATACTACATTTACCTTACCTTCAGTCATGGTGTAAGGAATGGTGAAGGTTGCACCGTTAGAAGACATCTTGGCATTGGTGTTAACCTCAGTTCCCTGCTCAGGCTGGAGATAAAGAGTCTGACCAGCAGCGAAACCGCTACCCTGTACTGTGACCTCGGCACCAATCTTTGCAGAAGTTGGAACCACTGCATTGCTTACTGGGTTAGTAGGCCCATCGTCGTCTGACGAACACGCTGAGAAAGTGATGAATGCACAAAGCATCAACATCATTGAAATCAATTTTTTCATAGTGCTGTGTTTTAATTAATTAATAAATATATTGTTTTTAAACTCTATTCCTACAACCCAGGCTGACTGTTCAGAATCTTCTCTGTGTCCTCGCTTGAAGGACGGGTCATGTCTGGATTCACGATTCTGCCGTTAGGATCGAGGAGGATGAAGCGAGGAATGCCGCTGATGCGGTAATCGCTCTGGAACTTGCTGCCCTTACCGATATAAAGTTGGGTACCGCTCAGTGCACCGCTCTTTACCCGGGCTGCCCACTTCGCCTTGTCCTGATCGATAGAAAGACCTACGAAAACGATGTTTCTGCCCTTGAACTTCTCTTCCAGTTTCTTGAGGAATGGCAACTCTTTCTGGCATGGTCCGCACCAGGTAGCCCACATATCTATATATATGTACTTGCCACGGAAATCACGGAGCGTCATCTCCTTGCCGTTTACATCCACACCCTTGAACATAGGTGATGGACGCCCCACAGCCGCTTTGTCCCATTTGGCACATGCCTTCTTGAAGATGTCATTCAGGCGAGGCGATGTAACATAGGTATAGTACAGATTCTGCAGATCGGTGATGTTCTCCACGCCATTACCTTCAACATAGGTGAAAGCCAGGAAATGAATCAGCGATTCGCGCACCTTGTCGCTCTTCGTATTCTCGCCGATATAGCTCATCTCTGCAAGCACCTTAGGATAGAGTTGGCGGATGTTCTTTCCCGCTTCATCAAATACGTGGGCTGTCTCAATCATATAGTTGCGATACTCATCGTTGTCGGCGAGATCATCATCCTCCTTCACATACTGGCGCAGGGTATCGTAATAGTCTTTACCCAATACCAAAGTGGTATCCTGAGTGAGATAAGTATGACTTACCGGATACATCAGGAAGGCATTGGCATAGAAGTAGGTGATTCTGCCTTCTTCCATCTTCAGGAATTTGTCGTCGGCAGCAAACTTGCGTGCCTTCAGCAGGCGTTTCATCGAAGCTATCTTCTTGTCAACGGTAGCCTTAAACTCGCTCCAAGGCTGGATGTAAGCCTCATTAGGCAAGCCGGTTAACTGAATCTTGTTCAAGTAATCGATAGCCTTCTCGTTGCCGCCCATTACGGCGAAAGTGTTGTCGAAATCGTTGGCATCGAACGAGATGGTTACATCATCGCCCTTCTGCAGATATACGTTCTTTGTCTTCTCGCCATAATAAACGTTGGCGTAGAGAGCATCCATGCCGTCGAGCTGCACGGTAGCCTTTCCGTCGGTCAGTGGAAATTCGTTGACGCTCATGTGGTAAACGAGTACTACATTGGAGAGCACCGGATTCTTGACGTCAAATCTAATGGTGATGCCCTCAGCGGCGTGCATGTTCACTGCAGCCAGCAGGAACAGAAGCAATGATAATATTCTATTCTTCATTTTTACTTTCTTTTTTAAAGTTGATGATTAGTTGGTACGCTCACGGTAAGTAGCATCTACAATCTTGCCGAAGCCTGAATAGCTGGTAGGTGTAACCTTAGAGAAATCGCCCTCTGCGCTCATGCCGTCGTAGATGCGGAGTGTACCCGAACCATTGCTGTTCTCTGAACCTACGATGAGATCGTAATCATGGGCTGAAGCTGAATTCTGATAGAAATTAAACTTCATCATCGTGATGGTTTCGCCGTTGAAACTGAACTGGCGCTCTGCCTTCAATGGTTTCTCTGAGAGGTTCACGCGATAAACGGTACCGCCTACAGCATAATACATGTAGTTCTTCTGCGAACTGAAGGCGAAGCAAGAGGCATTGGTGATGTCTTTGCAGTCGCTCAAGTCGCCGTAGTAAGCCTTACCCAGTGCAAAGGTGCAGTCGGCATAGCAGAGCATATCACCCAGTTGGATGCCATACAGTTCATATTTCTTTCCGCTGCGCAGGATGGTATATGTGATGCCCATCTTGGCATTTCCCGGGTCATATTTCGTATTCTCCATATACACGAAATCCTTGCCGGTAGGATATTCGCTGAAGGCTTTGCCGGTTATCATATCCGATCCCTTGTATCCGGTAGCTATCTCTTCCATATCCTTCATGCTGTGATAGGAAACATCAGAGAGTGAAAGGCCCGGCAGGAATGGACAGCAGGACATGAAGCACTTGTTCACATTATCATAAAGCAGATAGATGGATGCGTAAGAGGATGCTCCGATGTTGGCTCCTACAGCTGGTGCAAGAACAGGCTGCTTGTTGACGGCAGCGAAGAGTCCCTGGATACCCATGTTGGATGCCGAATATGCATAGCCGTTGCTCACAATCATTCTCATCATGCCGCTCTGGTCGCATACCATGCTCTGTGGCTTCAGATTGGTCTGCTTGGCTACCTCGTACTTGAAGTCGTAATCCTTCTGCCATACAAAACTGTTCTTTGACAGACGGGTGGCTCCGTCGGCAGTAAAGAGATAGAAAGGAGAGTCGGAATGTCCGCTGTTTGGCGCATACTGGATGCTGTATGGATGATTCAACTCAGGCATTCCGCTGCTCTTGAGGATGTCGAGATAGGTCTTTCCTGTAATCTTCGATATCATGTCGAGACGGGTCTTGCCGTTCACATCACAGAGCACCATCCAGCCTTCTGAAGAGGTATCGCTCACGGTGAGTGTATAGTTCTGCTGCCAGAAGAGTCCGGTCTTCTTCTCTGTTGCGGTGAAGTAGAGGGTATATTCTCCTGCAGGAAGCGTCATTTCCTGCACGAGATGTTTTTCGTTGCCAAGTACGGTTACCTCGTTGTTGCCCGACTTATTGATGACCTTCCACTCGTAGTTGTAGGCATCGAGGTTGGTGATGTTATCGCCCAGATTCGGGTCGAGGTCGATGTTGGCATGGGTGAGTACCGAGATGGTCTCAGGTACGCCGGTGATAGTAGGCTCGTTCAGACTGTGATAATCGTAGTTGCCCTCATCTTGCGAGCATCCTGCCATCATCGTAGCCATCATCAGAGCCGCTGCCATTATTTTATAATTTCTCATAATCTTCCAGTTTTTTTTTTATTCTCCATAGAAAGCCAGCGCATTGCCCTTTGCATCGAATGCATCGGCATCGTATGCCTCGCCGTTGTTGCGAAGTTTCTGCTGCTCTCTCACATAGCTCTGCATCTCAGAACTTACATAGCTCTGCATGGCAAGCGTCATCTTTGAATCGTCGTTGAAATCGGCTGGGTCCAGGTCGAGTACCTTGCAAGCCAGTTCGAACTTCTGCTGGGTGAAACCGCCGAGCAGATCGGTCTTCCATGCCTTTGGTGCCGTGGTAAACTTGTCAGAGAAGATAATCTGATAAGTAAGGGTAGAAACCACATCGCCGTTGGCTGTCGTCTCTTCGGTAACAGGAAGAGTGAAGTTCTCGTTAGGCTGCAGACTTACCTGTATATGCTTCTCCTGAGTTTTCAGGATGGCAGTACGTTTCAGCGTAATCATATATTCCAGTACGGTTTCGCCCGCTGGCATCTCAGCCTTTTCCGGCAGGATGTAGTCTGTGCCTTCCTGTGCATCCTCCGAGCTAACCGTGAGGGCTATCTCGCGAGGGTGGTCTGTAGGACGGCCTACCAGCTGTATCTTGACAGGCACCTGCATCTCATCGCCTTTCTGATAGACAAAGGTCACATTGGTGTTTGCCTGTAGGATATTGGTGTTGGAGCGATTGTTCAGGTAAACGCCGTTAATGTTCTGAAAAACATCCGGTTCCTGTTCGCTACATGAGCCTAGAGATAGGGCTGCCATCGCTCCAATCAATAGAGTCTTTATCTGATATTTCATATAAAAATCGTATATAATTAGTCTTAACTATAAACTCTTAACTAGTTCTCTGTCTCAGAGTCAGGCAGTGGAACCACGAAGATGAGGTCGCTTGCCTTTGGATTCTTGTTCGCGTTAGAAGAGGTGATGATGTCGCAGTTCAATCGCTTGTAGAGATAGAACAGCTGGCCTTCGCCATACAACTCGCGGATGTACTCATACTTCAGTAAATCAGGAGTCAGGGTCTGAAGGTTTGCTACACCACGGTTTCTGCGCAGGGCGTTGACATACTGTACTCCCTTTGCCAGATCGTCGCTCTGGCTCTCGGCTGCTATGAGGAACATCTCACCCAGACGTATCATCGGAATCATCGTGTTCTGGATGCTTCCGTTAGCCACCATATCGCTATACTTGTAGAAATAACGGTTGCTGCCTGTTGCTATCCAGTTGGCACGGTAACGGTAGTCGTCCTGATAGCCGCCGGTTGTTGCTGCACCGCCATATACGATGTTGCTCATCAGGTTATCGTCCATGCGGAACACATAGTTTGGCAATCGTGACGGATCGTAGAAATTCTTGTGAATCTTGCTGCGGCTGGTGTTGGTCAGTGCAAACAGTACCTCTGAAGAGAAGATGCGGTCAGGGTCGGCTGGCGAACCTATAACCAGACTCTTGTCTACGAATGGGAAGATGCCCTGGTCGGCAGTCTTGATGACATCGGTGGCATACTTGAACGCTTCGGTCTTATTGCCCATATAGAGATTCACACGAGCCAGAAGGGCCTCTACGGCATAGTAGTTAAGTCGGAGAGCACGGTAGCGCATGAAGTTGCTCGTACCGTCTTGCGAACCGCTCATCAGGGTTCCTTCTGTCTTCACCGGGTCGTTGGCAAGCAGGATGCGGGCTTCCTCCAGGTCGGCAACCACCTTCTCTGCCACCTCCTTGGCTGTGAGGATAGGCTCCGGACTGTTGGTCTGCTTATTATAATAAGGTATCGCCTTCTTATCGCTGTCCTTGGCATAAACCGGACCGAAGAGGCGTAGCATGTCGAAGTGCAGCATCGCTCTCAGCGCCAGTGCTTCTCCCTTTACGGCATAATAGTTGCCGCCTGTAAAGAGACCTTGGTTCTGGTCGATACTTTCCAGAATCTTGTTGCAGTTCAGAATCAGCGCATAAGCCTTGTTCCAGGTCTGGTCCAGGCGGTTGCGCCAGTATTCTGTGCCATACTGGTAGTTGGAGAGGTCTTTGTAGTTGCCCCATACGCTGTTGTCGGTACCGATGGCGTATGCACCACCCATCACCTCAATCATCTCTACCGACAGCGACTGACCGTAGAGTGCATCGCTGTTGAGGTCGATGTAGATACCGTTGAGCATTTTCTGGTAGCCTTCTTCTGATTTCTGAAGCTCGCCCTCCGATATCTTGTCGTATGGTTTCACTTCCAACCAGCTGTCGCACGATACCATCATCGTGCTGCAGGCTAAAATCATTGTATATAATATCTTTTTCATTGCGTTCTGTTTAGAATGTTGCACCTATTGAGAATGACACGGTACGGGCAAACGGATAGTCGATGCCTCGCTCAGCCTTTACAGTTGACCAACGGAAGATGTCGTTCATGTTGGCCTGAACGGAAAGAGCTTGCATGCCAAACTTCTTGGCGATGTTGAGCGGGAATTCGTAACCCAGATTGATTGACTCGCACGTAAGTGTATTCTCATCCATTACGAAGCGGGATGACTTGTCGGTTTTCTGTACCATCGAGATGCCCTTGAACTGGGCATTGCGGTTGTTGATGCTCCAGCGGTCGTAGAGGGCACGGCGGTCCTGGTTGTTGTAGATGTCGGCTGTTCCGATGTTCTCTACCTTGTCGAAGAGCGAACTGTTGAAGAGCTGGCCGCCATACTGGTAGCGGAAGAAACAGCTGAATGAGAATCCCTTGTAATAGAAGGTGGTTCCCAGCAGTCCCTCTACATCCGGTTCGGTATCGCCGCATACTACCTCGTCGCTGGCATCATAGGTAAACGAATAGGTGCCGTCGCGCTTGATGAACAGCTCCTTGCCGGTAGCAGGATCGATGCCTGCTGAACGTACTGCCCAGATGGCTGTTGGACTTCCGCCGTCGTAATAGCGGGTGGTGTTGTGGAGTCCTGTCTTTCCGCTCTCGTTCAGTGCGCTGAAGGCATTGCCGATGTTGGCATATTTCGACTTGGAGTGGGTGGCACTCAGCGAGATATTCCAGTTGATGCGCTCATGAGGCATATAAATAGGCGAGAACTTGATGGTGGCTTCCCATCCGTTGGTCTTCTGCTTACCGGCATTCAGAGCCTCGCTCGTTACACCCATAGAACCTGGGGTGGTGATGATGGCGAGCAATGGGTCGGTGTTCTTGATGTAGTAATCAAGCGTCAGATTCAGACGGTTGCCCAGCGTGGTGATATCGGCTCCCACGTTGTAGTTGATGGTCTCCTGCCATGCCAGATCGTTGTTGCCCAAGCTGTTGATGATGACACCGGTACCGAATACGTTGGTCATCAGACTGTTGAACATATAGGTGGTATAGGCCTGGTAGGCAGAGAAGTTCTGGTTGCCCGGATTACCCACAGAGGCACGCAGTTTGAGCATCTGGAAAATGCCGTTCTCCTGCATCCACTCTTCGTTGTGGATATTCCAACCCAGACCTACTGACCAGGTGGTACGGAACCGGTTGTCGGTGCCAAACATTGAGGCACCATCGTTGCGCAGGTTGAAGTCCAGCAGATAGCGGTTGTCGTAGGCATAGCCACCGTTCAGATAGAAACTGGAGGCATGCTTGATGCTTTCGCTGTAGCTTGGTTTGCCGCCTGTAGGGTAGTTGTTGGCAAAGGATGGGGCATCAAACTGGTCGTCGGTAAAACCGGTGGCTGAATAGCCATTGGTCTTGCTGGTGGTATTGCTGAAGTTGAAACCCAATACGGCGTTTATCTGATGCTTCTCTGCTATCAGCTTTCCGTAGGTGGCAGAAAGGTCGCCTTCGTAGTAGAGATATTTCTGCAGGCTGTGTTGGAATAGTCCCTTCTGGGTTGCTTCCTGGTCATCAAAGTCGGTATGCTCTGGCGAGAGGCGCTTGTCCTGGGTATCATCATACTTGGTGATACCGAATTTGCCACGCACACGGAGATCAGCTGTAGCAAACCATTCGGCGATGAAGTTGTTGGTAAAGCCGAAACGCTGTCCCTTGTCGTAGTTGTTGAGATGCGCATTCCAAAGTGGGTTTGATACAGGGTTGTCATTCAGCCCCTCTTCTGGATAGTAAAGATATTTGCTGATCTTGCCGTCGGCACCATACTTTCTGTAATATGGGTTGGCATAGGCATATTCCGAGAAACTAACGGTCGGGTTGTTGGTCTCCAGATAGTCGATGGAGAGTTTGTTACTGAACTGGAATTTGCCGGTGCGGTAAATCAGGTCGAGGTTTCCGCCCAGAGTCTGGCGGTCTGAGCCCTTCATTACGCCGTTCACCTGTCCGAAGTTAAGTCCCAGTCCGTATCTCACGTTGCCTTCTCCACCTTCGGCATATACGTTGTGCTTATGGGTGAATCCGGTGCGCAGAGGCACACTGAGCCAGTAGGTATCTACGCCCTGCTCGATATCGCGCAGACGGGAATTGTAGAGATTATCCAACTTGATCTGGTTGAACGGATCATTGGTATTGTCCTTGTATACGCCTGCCAGTTTTTCGAACTCCAACTTTTCGCGGGAGTTCATCAGATTGTAGTCTGAAAGGTCAGCGAAATCCAGACTGTAGTCGCCCTTATATGAAATCTGCAGCTTACCCTTTACCGGTGCTTTGGTCTCGATAACAACCACACCGTTGGCAGCTTTTGAACCATAGATGGCTGTAGATGCGGCATCCTTGAGCAGCGTAACCGATGCTACGCGGTTCATGTTGAGGTTCATCACGGTTTCCAGGGTTGTTTCGAAGCCATCCAGAATAAAGAGCGGCTGGTTAGGGTCGGAACCGTATTCCTCCTTCAGTCCCGCCACGCTCGACTTGCCACGGATTTCCACGTCAGGCATCTTGTTAGGGTTAGATCCTGAGAGTGCGTTGTCCATAATCTTGAAAGATGGGTCCAGGGTTTTCAGACTCTGGAGCACGTTCTGTGCACCCACGCTCTTGAGTTCATCGCCCTTGAAGGTAGCCGAAGAACCGGTAAAGCTTTCCTTCTTGCGTCGGTATACACCTGTAACCACCACATCCTTGATACTCTGGGCTTCAGATTTCATCATGATGCGGGCAAAGTCGGCATGGTTACTGCCTGTAAATCGGATTATTGTCTTTTTATAGCCGATGAAGGAGAGTACGATGTTGCACTCTTTCCTGACAGGCAGTTCGAAGTGTCCGTCGATGTCTGTAGTTACGGCGTTGGTTGTACCTTCGATAGCTACGGTTACACCAATCATGGGTTCATGGTCACCGCTATCGAAAACTTTTCCCTCTATCACTCCTTGCTTAACAGCAATTTCTGTTTGGGCTGCTGCGTTCCCATTCACATTCTGTGCCTGTATCGAGGCAAGGGATGGAGGGGTGAGGCAACAACCTAGCAAAATCCAGCGGCAAGCGCTAGGGGTAAACTGATTCTTTTGCATAAAGTTTATTTTTTGTTTCTCGTATTCTATTTCTAGTTTTTCTGCAAACTCTTGCTTTTTATTGTGCATGTTTCTGCAAGTTCTTGCTATATATAGTTTGCAAAGATAATGCAAATGAGCGCAATGAAAGCTTGCTTTTAAATTGCCGAGTGCAGCTTATCTTCTGCAAAGATAATGCAAATGAGCGCAATGAAAGCTTGCTTTCAAATTGCCGAGTGCAGCTTATCTTCTGCAAAGATAACATATTTTTCGAAAAATAACCTCTTTTAAATGTTAATTCTGCACTTTTTTTTTCACATTCTTACAAATTGATGCTATTTTTTCCATTTTCGTATATGATTTTTCTGATAAATAGTTCATATAACGCCGATGAAAAAGAAAAAGCCCCGCAGGAATACTACCTGTGGGGCTTGAATCAACTTAAAAAATAAATACAATGCAATCCAATTTTCTTCTGTCGTTGCGTATATTTGAGAGATTTGTACGATAAGCAGGGATTCGGGAAAAATTCCGTTATATGAGGAAAAAGAGTAAAATAATGCATTTTTTTTCAAATTCATTTGGCACTTTCAATAAAAAAATGTAGTTTTGCAATTGCTAAATAGAAAAAGATTATTATGGCAACAATTACATTAAGACCAGATGTATATGACAAAGCGGCAATCTTTGCAAGAAAAGATAAACTTAATATTGAGGATTGGGTAAATAAAATCCTGCAAAAAATTGTTGTTGATATATCTGAAAAGGAAGATATGAAAGCTCCTGCTGAGTCAAAAATGTTCAGTTGGGAAGAAATGGGCGGCATGTTCGCTTCAGATAAAAGTGATAAAGAACTGCGTGATGAGTATCTGGAAGAAAAATATGGGATATGAAAATCTTTTGTTGATGAGTTTCTTTCTAACACGCCTAGCTGACTTACGAGCCTGCGTTTATGTTCTTAAAACAGAAAAAGGGTGTGTCATAACTGCATGACACACCCTTTTTTTGTAATTTTCTTAGTTTAGACATCTATATCCTCTGGCTTCGGCTAGATGTGGAAATCTACCAACTTCAGCCATCGCTTGACATCAAACGACGGACAGTCTTTGTGAACGTTCGGCAAATCGCGGTGGCCCAGTATCTCTGCATCTGGATAGGAGAGGCAGAGGCTCTCCAGAAGTGAATACAGAGCCTGATTCTGGGCTGGAGTACGCGTGTCGGCAGGCTTGCCGTTCTTGTCGAGACCTCCCTCATAACA